>CAIVAT010000109.1 GCA_903903985.1 uncultured Bacteroidales bacterium
CAGGGTGACAGGGTAACAGGGTGACAGGGTAACAAAATAACAGGGTAAGAAAGATCATGAAAACCAGGATTTCAGAAACGCCAACGATTGCTCCTTTTATAACGAATCCAGGAGAGCCGGTGATTGAAATTAATAATCTAAAGAAATCATTTGGTTTACAAGAGGTATTATCAGATGTTTCTTTAACACTAATGAATGGAGAAAACTTGGTAATACTTGGAAAGTCCGGTTCCGGGAAATCTGTTTTAATTAAATGTATTGTTGGTTTATTATTTGCTGATGGCGGAACGATCAATGTGTTCGAAAAAAACGTTAACAAATTGAACGAACTGGAATTGAACGAATTACGAACAAAAATCGGTTTTCTTTTTCAAAGCGGCGCATTGTATGATTCCATGACGGTAAAGCAGAACCTGGAGTTTCCTTTGCGCAGAATTAAAAAGGGGATTACACAAGACGAAATTGAAGAAAAAATAAATGAAGTTTTAGAAAATGTCGGATTGGCCGATGCAATGAATAAAATGCCATCCCAGCTTTCGGGAGGCATGCGGAAAAGGATCAGCCTGGCGCGCACCATCGTTGTGGATCCGATGATCATGTTGTATGATGAACCCACTACCGGACTCGACCCCATCACCTCCGATGAAATAAGTTCACTCATCAACGATGTTCAGAAAAAATACAAGACCTCTTCAATTATCATCACCCATGATATTAAATGTGCCCTGAACACAGCAAACCGGATCATCATGCTAAGAGACGGGGAAGTTTACCTAGAAGGTAAAACAGAAGACTTTGAAAACTCAACCGATGCCTTTATTCAATCTTTCTTTCACTAAATCTTAATTCGTAAATCGAAAATCATAAATCATAAATCATGGACACTCATTCCCAAAAATTCAAAATACGCCTAGGTCTCTTTGTTGCCGGAGGATTGGCGCTCTTCGTCCTGGCTATATTTATTATCGGGAAACAGAAAAATCTGTTCAGCCCTGTTTTCGGTCTTACCACTACGTTCTACAATGTAAGTGGTTTACAGGTTGGAAATAACATCCGGTTCTCCGGAATTACCGTGGGCACCGTTGATAATATCAGAATTGTCAACGATTCAACCGTAAAGGTGGATATGTTGATCAGAAAGGATGTAAAGAAGTTCATCAAATCGGATTGTGAGGTGGCAATCGGTTCCGAAGGGCTTATTGGCGACCGGCTTCTGGTCATTTCACAGGGAAGCACGGATTCCCCGATGGCAAAAGAAGGGCAGCACCTTGCTTCAGCCGAACCGGTTGAAATGAATGACATCATGGCCAGTTTGAAGGTTACAGCCGGCAATGCCGAAATTATCTCACAGGAAGTGGCAGAGATCATGTATAAAGTAAATAGCGGACGAGGCACGCTGGGCAGGTTGATCCAGGATACTTCCATCGCAAACAACCTGAGCCAGACCATGGTAAATATAAAAAGAAGCAGCAAAGGTTTGGATGAAAACATGAATGCCGCCAAGGAAAATTTTCTTCTGAGAGGATATTTCAGAAGGCAGGCAGAAGCTGCTGAAGAAAAAAAACATGAGGCTGAGAAAATAAAAGCTGCCGAACTGAAGAAAAAAGCCAAAGAGGATAAACAGGCGGCAAAACAAAAAGCAAAAGATGAAAAGAAATAATTATTATTCACTTAAATATAAACTAAAATGAAAAAAACAATCTATTCCATTGCATGCTTATCCTTCATTGTCGGCATGTTGTTTACCTCCTGCGTGTCAAATAAAAAATTTGCAGCTTCCGAAGCCAATGTTGATAAACTGAAAAAAGACAA
Source organism: uncultured Bacteroidales bacterium (assembly GCA_903903985.1). Classification (GTDB taxonomy): domain Bacteria; phylum Bacteroidota; class Bacteroidia; order Bacteroidales; family FEN-979; genus CAIVAT01. Next base: position 1,813 of record CAIVAT010000109.1, read on the forward strand.
TGCAAATTCATTGAATCAACTCATGGACTGCAATGCACTTGTGAAAAATCTGAAAGAACAACAATCTTCCCTGCAAAATCAAAATGCATCGGTTGAAAATGATTTGAAAATTCTGTCGACCGAATCAAAAATGACCATCGCGGATCAGGCGAAACGGCTGAAGAGCCTTCAGAATATGATCCAGGCTCAAAGGGATGTGATGACAAACCTGAAGAATTCGATCGCCGAGGCATTGTTGAATTTTAAAGCAGATGAATTGACTGTTTACATTAAAGATGGTAACGTTTACGTTTCGCTTGAAGAAAAATTGCTTTTCAAATCAGGAAGCGATGTGGTTGATCCAAAAGGGAAAGAAGCGATAAAAGCACTTGCCCGGGTACTGAATGGCACAAAAGACATAACGGTCAACATCGAAGGCCATACTGATAATGTACCCATTAAAACAAAATTATTTGAAGACAATTGGGATCTGAGCACCGCAAGGGCAACATCCATCGTACGTATTCTGACAATTGACAACGGCTGTGATCCGAATCGTATTACGGCATCCGGAAGAAGTCAGTTTCACCCCGTGAAACCGAATGAAACAGCTGAAGGACGTGCCGGCAACCGCAGAACGGAAGTCATCCTGTCACCGGATCTCAATGAACTCTATAAGTTGTTATATCAATAACAGATTTCACGCAGATTTTCGTAGATTTTCACGCGGATTTTCGCAGATAATAGCAGAGATTTTCGCAGATAAAACATTCCTTACTCAATCTGCATGAATCTATTGAAAAATCAGCGGAAATCTACGTGAAATACTCTTCATGAACCCTTTAAAACAAACACAATGAAAATTATCATAAAAATCATCCTCGTTCTTCTTTTTATAACCGGATCAACCCTTCAGTCTTATAGTGCCAATGGCCCTACAGACCCTGCAGGCAAAGGCAGCGGTATCCTGGGATTCGGATTTGGCCCGGGAATTCCCTTTTACGGAGGCAGTGGCTTCGGGCCAGCCATGTTTGTTCATTATGATCAAAGCATCTGGCAGGCCGGACCGGGAACGGTCAGCCTGGGCGGACAGATCGGTACATCCTTTTTCTGGCATAATTATTCGCATGAAGGTATCGGCTACAGATACCACTGGACAAACCTGGGCTTTGTGTTCAGGGGAGCTTATCATTATGGCTGGAAAGTACCCGGCCTTGATACTTATGCGGGTTTCGGAGCAGGGACATTGATCAGCATGTATAATGATGACGGATACAACTCCGGTAAAAAACCAACACATGTGGGATTTTTGCCAACCGCTTTTTTTGGTGCATCCTATTTCTTCAACGATATGATCGGGTTGAATAGTGAAATCGGATATAATTTCACCTACGTTTCCATCGGATTAAACTTCAGGCTAACAAAATAGCGATTCCCGCCGGATTGTTTATTTTACGAAAATCCGCGTGAAATCCTTGTCTCAACCGATCCGGAATGTGTGAATGATGCAACTTATTCCCATAATTATATAATGCCACGGGCAATCCCGGGATTTACCTTTGTTCATGTAATTCTTTACAAACCTGTCCCGCAGGAAGCGGGAAACATTTAAAAACAAAAAATCATGGGAAGCTTACTTTACATCATCGCGGTAATCCTGGTCATAGCATGGGCAATCGGTTTCTTTGCCTACAGCGCCGGAGGTATTATTCACATTCTTCTTGTAATAGCTCTTATAGCTGTTATCTTCAGGGTCATTCAGGGAAGAAGAGTCGTCTGACATGGCTTTCAATTCTTCACTGTATACATTCGATTTGCCATCTTTGGTTCAAAAGTTGAAACAAAGTCATCATTGGACAAACGGAGATTATAATGCCATGATTCTTGTGAAAAGTCCTGGCAAGCAAATTGTACTGACAGCATTGCGTGAAAGAACCAAAATCAAATCTTTCCAGTCAGATGAATCCATTACCTTCCAGATCATTGAAGGGAAGTTAAAGCTCCAAACCCAGAAAGAATCTGTAAAACTGGTAAAAGGACAATTGGTTGCTCTTCATGAAAACATCAAGTACAGCCTGACCACCGAGGAAGAAACAGTCCTCCTGCTGACCATTGCCAGCAGCCACTAAGGGCACAAGGGGCACACAGAAAATTAAAACCATTATAAAGCAGTTGTGAAAGACAAAGGAATTAACCTGCCATTTTATGTCAAGGTAACTATTTTTTTAGTCGGGTCGTTTGCCTTGCTGGCGATGTTGTATATCGCTCAAGGAATTGTTGTTCCAATCGTTTTTGCCATCATTATTGCCATCCTGCTCCAACCGGTCGTGGATTTTTTCGTCCGGTTAAAAATAAACAGAGTGGTATCCATTTCAATTACCCTGGCTTTGATGGTTTGTATCCTTGTGGCTTTCGGTGGATTTTTATTCTCTCAGGCAAGTCACTTCAGCGAATCCTGGCCAATCCTGGTGGATAAATTCACGCTTATGCTCGACCAAGCCACTCATTGGGCTTCAGGTTATTTTGACATTAATCCGCATAAAATAGATGCCTGGCTCCTGAAAACTAAAAATGAACTGATAAACACGAGTGGTGCGGCAATCGGGCAAACAATTGTCAATGTGGGAAGCAGCCTGGTGATCTTGTTTTTGGTTCCCGTGTATATCTTTATGATCCTTTACTATCAGCCACTCCTGCTCGATTTTATACGCAAGCTCTCAGCCGAAAACCATCAAAGCGAGGTGAGCGAAATTGTGACTCAATCCAAATCGGTAATTCAACGCTATCTGGTTGGGTTGGTTATCGAAGCCGTTATTGTCGCAACACTCGACGCCACCGCACTGTTAATCCTGGGAATTGATTATGCAATCCTGCTCGGTATTCTTGGTGCGTTGCTCAACGTCATTCCATACATCGGAGGAATTGTTGCAGTGGCATTGCCCATGATGATTGCGATAGCCACCAAATCGACTGCATGGTATGCCTTATACGTTCTGGGTGCCTATTATTTCATCCAACTGATCGACAACAACTACATCGTACCGATAATAGTCGCCTCCAAAGTAAAAATCAATGCGCTATTTTCCATCATCGTGGTAATCGCCGGGAATGCCTTATGGGGCATCCCCGGCATGTTTCTTTCCATTCCGCTCCTTGCCATTGTAAAACTCATTTTCGACCATATTGATCCCTTAAAACCATGGGGATTTTTATTGGGAGATACCATGCCAACAATGCTGAAAATCGCACCAATACTTAAAAAAATTATTAAAAAAACCAAATGATTGAAGTTAAAAAAACAGGCGTATTGCTGGCACCAAGCGGGTTGGAATTTGAAAACGAAGGTGTTCTGAATCCCGCCGTAATCCGGCAGGGTGACTTTGTTCATCTTTTCTATCGGGCCGTCAGGTCAGGAAATTATTCATGCATCGGCTATTGCAAACTGGATGGCCCGCTAACCGTTTCCGAGCGGTGGAATAAGCCTTTCATGGCTCCCGAATTTGATTACGAATCGCATGGAGTTGAGGATGCACGCATCGTTAAAATTGACGACCTGTATTATATGACCTATACCGCGTACGATGGAATAAATGCCCGTGGAGCTGTGGCGACCTCAAAAGATATGCTCCATTTTAAAAAACATGGGATCATTGTTCCACCGATCACCTATGCAAAATTTGTGTCCCTTGCCGAATCGGCCGGTAAAGTAAATGAGAACTACTACCGAAATCATAAATTTTACTACCAGGAAGCCGATCCTGAAAAAAAAATGATGCTGTGGGATAAAAATGTTATTTTTTTCCCACGGAGGATCAACGATAAACTGGTTTTCCTTCACAGGATCAGGCCTGGAATTCAGATTGTCGCTGTAAATAGCCTGAAAGATATCGATAAAGAATTTTGGGAAAATTATTTTCTCAGTATGCAGGAGGATATCGTAATGGATCCTGTTTATCCACACGAATCAAGCTATATTGGCGGTGGATGCCCTCCTATTGAGACGGAACATGGATGGCTGCTGATCTACCATGGAGTACAAGAAACCAACATTGGCCGGGTATACTCTGCATGCGCCGCTTTGCTGGACCTAAATGATCCCTCCAAAGAAATCGCCAGGTTGCCGTACCCTTTGTTCTCACCCGAATACGACTGGGAATTGGTCGGAGAAGTAAATAATGTCGTCTTCCCCACCGGGACTTCTGTATTTGGAAGCACCCTATACATTTATTACGGTGCAGCAGATAGCCTTGTTGCCTGTGCATCAGTTAATTTGCCTGAGCTGGTTGCTGAATTGATAACATATACAAAGAAAAATGAAAAATAAAAGCATGGCCAATGAGCCTGCCGAAATCTTGTTTATTACTTCTTATCCGCCAAGGGAATGTGGAATTGCCACCTATTCCCAGGACCTGATAAAAGCGCTCAATAATAAATTCAGCAATTCGCTGTCGATAAAAGTTTGTGCCCTCGAATCAAACGGAACAACATATCCTTACCCGGAGGAGGTTAAATACATTTTAAAAACATCTGTGGCAAAAGAATATGAAAACCTGACTTCAAAGATAAACAAGGACAATCATGTTAAAATCGTGCTGATCCAGCATGAGTTCGGGTTTTACCATAAGCAGGAACGGGCCTTTCTTGAATTTTTATATAACCTTTCAAAGCCGGTGATTATAGTTTTCCACACCGTGTTGCCTCATCCCGATGAAAAGTTAAAATTAAAAATCAGAAATATTGCAGCAGCCTGCGAATCAATCATCGTCATGACCCACCATTCATCTGAAATTTTAACTCAGGATTATGGTCTTCCGGAGGAAAAAATATCGGTGATAGCGCATGGTACCCACCTGGTACCCCACTTAAATCAAAAATCTTTAAAGATCAAATATGGCCTGAAAGACCGCCGGGTTCTTACAACATTTGGCCTGCTCAGTTCCGGGAAGAGTATTGAAACAACTTTAGAAGCATTGCCTGCAATCGTAAAACAAAACCCTGAAGTCGTATTTCTGATCATCGGCAAGACCCATCCTGAAGTAGTGAAAACAGAAGGAGAGAAATACAGGGAAATGCTCGAACAGTTAGTAAAAGACTATAAACTCCAGGAGCATGTGAGATTTATCAATTGCTATTTACCTCTTTCAGATTTACTCGAATATTTGCAACTAACTGATATTTATCTATTTACAACCAATGATCCCAACCAGGCTGTCAGCGGCACCTTTGTTTATGCCATGAGCTGCGCCTGCCCCATCATTTCCACCCCTATTCCTCATGCCAGGGAATTGCTGACCAGGGATACCGGGATAATTTTTGACTTTCGCAACTCTCAGCAATTGGCGGAGGGAGTGATGCGGTTACTCAACGACGAGCCTTTGCGAAAGAATATCAGTTCAAATACGTTGGAGAAAATTGTCTCAACAGCATGGGAAAATTCCGCCGTTGCACATGCCATGCTACTCGAAAAAGTGTCAGGTGATAACATCACGCTGGACTATAACCTGCCGGCCATCAGCCTGATCCATATGAAACACATGACCACCGATACCGGGATCATCCAGTTCTCGAAAATCAATCAGCCCGATATTGCCACTGGGTATACACTTGACGATAATGCCCGGGCGCTGGTTGTTTCATGTATGTATTTCAAATTGACCGGTGATCAGAAACAAATAAGCGTAATTCAAAAATATCTCCATTTTATCAAAAATTGCCTGCAACCGGGAGGTGACTTTTTAAATTATATGGATAAAGATGAGAACTTCACAGATCAAAATAACGAAACCAACCTGGATGATGCCAATGGAAGGGCTGTATGGGCATTGGGCCATTTGGTTTCTTTAAAGGGCTTAATACCCGGAGAAATCATATCAGAGGCACAAACAATTCTTGAAAAATCATTGCTGCGGATTGGTGAAGTGCATTCAACCCGGGCAATGGCTTTTGCCATGAAGGGTTTATGCAGTTTCCATGATGCAAGCAGGTCATCCGGGCATCTCCTGCTTTTAAAAACTTTCGCTGACCGTTTGGTTCAAATGTACAGGCATGAATCGACTCCATCATGGGACTGGTTTGAGGGTTATCTGACCTATGCCAACAGCATTTTGCCAGAAGCCTTGCTATCTGCTTGGTTGCTGACGCGTGAGCCAAGTTATAAAGAGATCGCCATCGCATCGTTTGAATTTCTTTTGTCACAAATTTTTAATGAAAACGGGATTGAAGTCATCTCCAACAAGAACTGGTTGCAGAAAGGGCAGCCGGCGGGTCATTTTGGAGAGCAACCCATTGATGTCGCATATACCATCCTTACACTCAGCAAATTTTACGATGTAACGATGAATGAAAACTACCTCGTGAAAATGAAAACCGCCTTCAATTGGTTTCTAGGGAACAACCGCCTGCACCAGATCATTTATAATCCCTGTACCGGTGGCTGCTACGACGGGCTGGAGGAGACTCATGTAAACCTTAACCAGGGTGCGGAGTCAACGGTAAGTTACCTGATGGCAAGGTTAACCATGGAAAAGTACATCCATGCAGATAACCCGGTCCATATTCATACACGAAACCACGTGATGACACATACAAAACAAAGAGAACTCGCATATTCATCCTATAAGAACAGGATGAATGTGTGAATTATACAAATTATTCCGAAAGTTGTGTAACACTTATTGTTAAAATGCTGCTGAACTTCGTAGACTGAATATCTCCTGAAAAATGAAAATGAAAAACATTGGTTTCTTCATATTGCTGATTGGTTTTGGATTAACCATTTTTACGGCGTTTACTATTTTCACGAGGGAGAAAATAGTCGATATCGGAAAATTGGAAATCACCCGGGATAAGCCTCACCACCTCAACTGGTCGCCATTGATTGGCATTGCCATCATGGGGGCAGGAGGAGCGGTTTTATGGTATTCATATAAACAACGTTAGGCGGTTTTGAAGATATATATCAAATACATGGTAAGCGCCCGCTGCAAAATGGCGGTAAAGGAAGCGCTGAAAGGACTTGGGCTGCATTTTATCGTGGTTGATCTGGGCGAGGTTGAGATCATGGAAAACATTTCAGCCGAACAGCGAGGGCAACTTGCAAGTGCCTTGCTGAACTCGGGTCTGGAATTGATGGATGACAAGCGCGCAGTTTTAATTGAACGGATAAAAAATGCAATCATTGAATTGGTCCATCATAACGATGAAATTATTAAAATAAATTTCTCGGATTTTATAAGTAAAAAATTAGAGCATGATTATACTTACCTTGCCAATCTGTTTTCAGAAGTTCAGGGGACTACCATCGAACAATTCATTATTTTACACAAAGTGGAACGCATCAAAGAACTGATCATTTATGATGAACTGAACATTACTGAAATTGCATGGAAGATGAATTACAGCAGTGTGGCGCATTTATCCAACCAATTTAAAAAAGTCACTGGCCTTTCCCCTTCGCATTTTAAACAATTGAAGGATAAAAGACGAAGCCCGATTGAAGAAATTGGCAATTCTAATGAGGAAAATTGATGTTCACCAAATATCCAGGGGCGAAATAAAATAAAAAATGGAACGCACGAAGACACATGAATCACAGTACGCCAGCAGTTTGATAGAAGCAAGCCTGGATCCATTGATTACCATCAGTCCCGATGGCAAGATCACTGACATGAACCAGGCAAAAGTCACCATCACAGGTGTGGAGCGTGAAAAACTGATTGGGTCCAATTTCTTCGACTATTTCACCGAACCACAAAAAGCAAGGGATGTTTACCAGGAAGTCTTCTCCAAAGGATTCATCACCGATTCTCCCCTTACGTTCCGCCATAAAGATGGCCAGCTTACCGATGTGTTGTTCAACGGATCGGTTTACAAAGACAGACATGGGAAGGTGCTTGGCGCAGTGGTGGTGGCAAGAGACATTGCCAGGCAAAAATGGGCAACAGAATTACAGACAGCCAACAAAGAGCTTGCTTTTCAGAATAACGAGAAGGAAAAACGGGCGAATGAACTGATCATTGCCAACAAGGAGCTTGCTTTTCAGAATGATGAGAAAGGGAAACGTGCAGATGAGCTGATCATTGCCAACAAGGAACTTGCCTTTCAGAATAATGAGAAAGAGAACCGGGCAGATGAGTTGATCATTGCCAACAAGGAGCTTGCCTTTCAGAATGCAGAGAAAGGCAAACGGGCAGAAGAACTCATCATTGCCAATAAAGAACTCGCTTTTCAAAACACCGAAAAAGAAAAACGGGCAGAAGAGCTGATCATTGCCGGTTATGCACGCAGACTTATTGAAGCAAGCCGCGATCCGCTGTTTACGATTGACCCTGCAGGGAAAATCACCGATATGAACGATGCATCGGTCAAAATTACTGGAATTTCGCGCGAGAAACTCACAGGAACCGACTTTTTCGATTATTTCACCGATCCGCAAAAAGCACGCGATGTATACCAGGAAGTATTTGCGAAAGGCTATGTTGTTGATTATCCGCTGACGATCAAAGACCATAAGCAGACCGATATTTTATTAAATGGCTCGGTGTACAAGGATGTACAGGGGAATGTGCTGGGTGTAGTGGTGGTGGCAAGAGATATTACCGACCAGAAGCGATTTGAAACGGAACTGACAGAAGCGATTGTCTTTGCTGAACTGGCCACCGGTATTGCTGAAGAAGCAAAAAGTAAGGCGGAAGAAGCAACCCGGATCGCAGAAAACGCAGTAAAGGCAAAACAACAGTTTTTGTCGAATATGAGCCATGAGATCCGAACGCCCATGAACGCGATCATCGGGTTTACAAAAGTGCTGTTAAAAACGGAGTTATCCGCAAAACAAAAAGAATATTTACTGGCAATAAAAATGAGTGGCGATGCACTCATCGTGCTCATCAACGACATTCTCGACCTGGCAAAGGTTGATGCGGGGAAAATGATATTCGAACAAATACCTTTCAAGCTCGCCTTGTCGATATCCGCCATGTTGCACCTGTTTGAAACAAAAATACAGGAGAAAAACCTGGAGTTGGTAAAGGAATACGATGCCAGGATCCCGGAAGTGTTGATCGGCGACCCCGTTCGGTTGCACCAGATCATTCTGAACCTGGTGAGCAATGCGGTAAAGTTTACAACAAAAGGAAAAATTACCGTCAGTGTCCATTTGATATCAGAGGATAATGATAAAGCATCCATCGAATTTGCAATCACCGACACTGGAATTGGCATACCGGAAAATAAAATCGAAAAGATATTTGAAAATTTCCAGCAGGCATCCAGTGGCACCTCACGGTTGTATGGGGGTACCGGGTTAGGCCTTGCCATTGTTAAACAACTGGTTGAACCGCAGGGTGGAACTATTCAGGTGAAGAGCATCCTCAACGAGGGTTCTACATTTAGTTTCATTCTGAGTTTTCAGAAAACGGATGAAGAAGCTTATACAGAAGAAGAGAATGTGGAATTGGATGTGGATGTTAAAAACATCAAAGTGCTGGTGGTTGAAGACATTGAACTCAATCAATTGTTAATGAAAACCCTTCTGGATGAGTTCGAATTCGAACGGGATATCGCATCAAACGGAAGGATCGCTATTGAAAAACTAAAGGCCAACTCCTACGATATTATTCTCATGGACCTGCAGATGCCGGAAATGAACGGGTTTGAGGCGACGGATTACATTCGCAATAAAATGAACTCTAAAATTCCCATCATCGCGTTAACAGCCGATGTTACCACTGTTGATTTGGCTAAATGCAAAGCCGTGGGGATGAATGATTATATTGCGAAGCCGGTTGATGAAAAAATATTGTACAACAAGATCATCGGGCTGGTCAGGAAACCTTCAATTTCAAAAAATATTTTACATGAAGGGATCGGGAAAGCAGAATGCAAGCAAACGAAATGCATTGATCTGGATTATCTCTCCCAGAGGACAAAATCAAACCCAAAATTAATGATGGAGATGATTTCGCTTTATCTGGCACAAACCCCGCCGCTGATCACCTCCATGAAACAAAGCTTTCAGGATAAAAACTGGAATTCATTGCATTCGGCCGTCCACAAAATGATACCTTCCTTTGCGATCATGGGAATCAGTATAGATTTTGAAAATATGGCAAAGAAAATACAGGAATATGCAAGAAATCAACAACAAACCGATGCCATAGATGACCTTATTTTAAAGCTTGGAACCGTTTGCACCCAGGCATGTAAAGAATTAGAAGTAGAGTACACCAGGCTAAAAAACGAAAATTAATGAAAACAGATAGTAAAATAAAGCTTTTCCTTGTAGATGACGATGCTGTTTTTTTAAAATCGTTGGAAATTGAATTCCTTGAACATGCCGATTTTGCCATTGAAACCTATGCTACAGGCGAACTTTGCATGGATAAAATATCACACACTCCTGATGTTATTATTTTGGATTACCTGCTTGACGGCATTGAAAAAAATGCGATGAACGGCATTGAAACGCTGGATAAAATTAAAGCATACAACCCTGATATACCCGTAGTCATGTTATCATCCCAGGATAAAATCGATGTGGCCATAAACTGCATGCATCACCGGGCTTTCGATTATGTCGTGAAAAGCGAAACCGCCTTCATACGACTACAAAAAATCATCACTACCATTTTCCGATATAAAAAGATGGAGAAGGAGTTGAGCTGGTATATGGAGAGGATGTGATATCAATGATCAATGGATTAACCGCCATTCAGGCAGCGGATAAGTTACGTACCGAAGGATATAACACTCTTCCATCTTCAAAACCCGGAAACTTTTTTTCCATCGCCCTGGGAGTTGTAAAAGAACCCATGTTTTTATTGTTGGTCGCATGTGGCACACTCTACATGATCATGGGCGACATCCAGGAAGGATCAATGCTCCTGGGATTTGTCTTCGTTATCATGGGCATTGAATTCTTCCAGAAAAAAAAGACTGAAAAAGCCCTGGATGCATTGAAAGAGATGTCGAGCCCCAGGGCCCTGGTCATCAGGGATGGCATAGAGACAAGAATTGCGGGATTCGAAGTAGTCACAGAAGATATCATTGTACTTCAGGAAGGCGACCGGGTTCCTGCAGATGCCACTGTGTTGGAGTCAGTCAACCTGATGGCCGATGAATCACTGCTTACCGGTGAACCAGTATCTGTAAGAAAATGCGATTGGGACGGGTTTGAAAAAAATATTCAGCCCGGAGGTGATGATTTGCCTTTTGTTTACTCCGGATCCATGATTGTTCAGGGCAACGGGATTGCCCGGGTAAGTTTTACCGGAATAAATACTGAAATCGGAAAAATCGGCAAAGCACTCGAGGGTGTAACAGAAGAACCTACCCGGCTCAAGCAGGAAATGGGATCGCTGGTGAAAAAGCTTACGATTATCGCAGCGGTACTGTGTTTATTGGTAATCGTCGGCTATACGGTTACCCGTGGAAGCCTCCTCAATGGTTTCCTGGCCGGAATAACCCTGGCCATGGCCGTGCTGCCCGAGGAATTTCCGGTAATTCTTACTGTCTTCATGGCCCTAGGTGCATGGCGCATGTCGAAAAATAAGGTTTTAACACGAAATCCATCCGCGATAGAAACCTTGGGTTCTGCAACAGTATTGTGTACCGACAAAACAGGCACACTTACACAAAATAAAATGACCGTCACTAGATTATATAATGGAAGAGAGTTTCTGACTGTCGGCAAAGGCCATGAGTTTGATCCGGAATTCCATGAAATACTCGAGTACGGAATTCTTTCCAGTCAAATTAATCCTTTTGATCCAATGGAAAGGGCAATCACCAGCATGGGCGATTTATTTCTGAAGGGAACAGAACACATCCACAAGAATTGGGAGATGATCAAAGAATATCCTCTTTCAAAACAATTGCTGGCCATGTCGCGGGTTTATTCTTTCAAAGGAACCCGCGAAAATATTATTGCAACAAAAGGAGCTCCTGAAGCCATTTTTGATCTGTGTCATCTGGATGTTGAAAGTAAACAACGTCTTTTATTGGCTGTTGAAGAATTGGCGGCAGGCGGATTAAGGGTGCTGGGGGTGGCAAAAGCAAAAATTGATAAAAAAGGGTTGCCTGAAATTCAACACGACTTTACTTTTGAATTTGTTGGTTTGATTGGGTTGTCTGATCCAATCCGCAACAATGTCAAACAAGCGGTGAGTGAATGCTATAAAGCCGGGATCAGGGTCATCATGATCACGGGAGACTATCCGGTAACTGCCACCCATATCGCCCGGGAAATTGGTCTTATCAACCCTGAACACTGCATTACCGGCCCGGAATTACAGGCAATGACCTCAGAAGAATTATGTGAGAAGATAAAGACAGTGAATATATTTGCCAGGGTGGTTCCAGAACAGAAACTTAAAATCGTAAATGCACTAAAGCACAATGGTGAAATTGTTGCCATGACAGGAGACGGTGTTAATGATGCCCCGGCACTCAAATCGGCCCATATTGGTATTGCGATGGGGAAAAAGGGAACTGATGTTGCCAGGGAAGCATCTTCGCTGGTACTCATGGATGATAATTTTTCGTCCATAGTGGGTGCTGTTAAAATGGGAAGACGCATATTTGACAACCTGCAGAAGGCATTTGGATACACTTTTGCCATTCATGTACCAATCGCAGGATTATCGTTGATCCCTATACTTTTGGGTAATTTCCCAATTATATTATGGCCCGTGCATATTGTTTTCCTGGAATTGATCATCGACCCGGCATGTTCCATCATTTTTGAGGCTGAAAAAGCTGAAAAAAACGTCATGAGCCGACCTCCAAAGCAAATCGATGAACCTTTTTTTGGCATGAAAAAAATCTTATTCAGTTGTTTGCAGGGGCTGGGAATCCTGATCATAACGCTTGCCGTGTACCTGCTGGGCCTCCATTTCGGATATGAAGCCAAAGAGGTCCGTGCCATGACATTTATCACACTGATCGTTTCCAACATTGCGGTCATATTAACGAACCGGTCATGGACAGACAATATATTTAAAATTATTGCCACGCCAAATAAGGCAGTATTATGGGTTACCGGCGGAGCCATTTTCTTTCTGGGGTTGATTTTAAATATTCCATTTTTCCTGGATTTATTCCAGTTTCAAAGCCCGGGCCTGGTCAATATACTGATCTGCGCTCTGACAGGCTTAACCACCATTGTTTGGTTTGAAATTTACAAACTGGTCAAACTTAGAAAACAGGTACCGCTCTAAAGCGCATGGTCATCCCCCTTTCCGCAATAAAAAGTACAATCTAATGAACATCCTCGCCACAAGCGACTGGGAATTAACCCAACCACCTCAACCCCCGTCCCCCTCTCCTGAAGGAGAAGGGGTGCAGGGGATGAGGCAATCAAAAAATGTGGGAATGATGTAACTTTTTCTAAAAGTCATGTAACACTTTTCCGGCAACCAGTATCTAATTTAGTGCTCCTAAACAAACATGCAAGCATATGAAAAAACAAGGCAACGAGGCAGGCCAACCTGCTGGCAGTACCGTCCCTGTTTCCCGGACGGAATCAGGTTTTGATCAGGAATATGACGGGAATAAAAATAATGAAAACAGCATCCATCTTTTGGGGTGCGGTAAGCAAAGCGACATGGGTGAGGCAATCAGGAGATGGGAGTCGTCGAGATATATAAGCTAATCAGGTAAAACAAACAATGAAAATGAAAGCAACTAAGTTGAAAAAGGTAATGATCGCACTGGATTATAATCCAACGGCCCAAAAAGTGGCAGAGGTGGGTTTTTCATTGGCTCAGGCAATGAATGCGGAAGTGATATTGCTGCATGTAATCGCTGATCCTGTATATTATTCTTCAACGGAATATTCCCCGATCATGGGGTATACAGGGTTTATTGATTTAAATCCTTCTCAAACGGGAGAGGTTGATCTGCTAAAAAAAGCATCACAGCATTTTCTGGATAAGACAAAACTGCACCTGGGTGATGATGCCATTCAAACCCAGGTAAAAGAAGGTGAATTTGCTGAGGCCATTTTAAGCACTGCCAAAGAGCTGCATGCCGATATCATTGTAATGGGGTCGCACGGCCATAAATGGCTCGAAAATATTGTCATGGGGAGTGTAACGGAAAATGTTTTACATCATACCACCATACCACTTTTCATCATTCCGACAAAAAAGCGTAACTAATAGATGGCCTGTTCCTTATTCATGCCAGGAATGGCTGATCCTGATAACCTCAATTCAATGAACAGATGAATTTCGTAGACTATTATAAAATATTGGGGATCAATAAATCGGCAACTCCGAAGGAAATCAAAAGTGCCTACCGGAAACTTGCCAGGAAGCTTCATCCCGATTTAAATCCGAATGACAAGGATGCCAAAAAGAATTTCCAGGAGATCAATGAAGCCAATGAGGTGCTAAGCGATCCGGAAAAAAGGAGAAAATATGATCAGCACGGAGCGGATTGGCAACATGCGGAGGAATTTGAAAAGGAACGACAATACCAGCAACAGTCGCAAAATTCACGCGGTGCCAGGTATTCGGAACCATCCCCCGGCGGAGATTTTTCCGATTTCTTTGAATCCATGTTTGGTGGTTCAACCGGCGCGGGAAGAGGCCGGGGGGTGAAATACAGGGGCGAGGACTATACTGCAGAGCTGCATCTCGATCTCATCGATGCGTATAAAACGCATAAGCAAACATTAACGGTTAACAATAAAAAAATACGAATTACGATCCCTGCAGGCGTTGAGAACGGACAAACAATAAAGATAGCAGGACATGGGGGTCCGGGCACAAATGGCGGGCCGAACGGGGATCTGTTTATTTCGTTTTCAATCGCCAATCACGCCAGTATAAAACGTTTGGGAGACAATTTGTACACGACGGCAGATTTGGATTTATACACAGCGATACTGGGTGGCGAACTAACCATTGATACCCTGGATGGAAGAGTTAAATTAAAAGTTAAGCCTGAAACACAAAATGGAAGTACCGTAAAATTAAAAGGCAAGGGATTTCCTGTTTATAAGGATGAAGGCAGGTTTGGCGATTTTTATGTGACCTATGCCATCAAAATACCGACAAGTTTAACCGATAAGCAAAGAGCTTTATTTACCGAGCTGTCTCAATTCTAATTGCTAATTTGTGAATCATGCCAACAAAAAAATTAATCGCCTTAGATGAATTCTGTGCCAGCCACAACATTGAGATTTCCTTTGTCAGTTCCCTGCAACAAACCGGGTTGATAGAAATTACCAAAATCGAAGAAACAGGATTCATTGATGCAGATCAGCTCCGGCAGTTAGAAATGTTCCTTCGGTTTTATTACGACCTGGAAATTAACCTGGAAGGTATTGAAACCATTACCTATTTACTGGAACGAATAACCTCCATGCAACGTGAAATGATATCGCTTAAAAACAAGCTTCGGCTTTATGAAATGAACAGTTAAGCAAAAAACCATTCCCGGCACCGGTTCCTTTTATCGTCCCTGGAAATTGCACCGCAGGGTACCCGGTAATAATTGTAAAAAGAAACGAACCATGAAATCTTCAAAAGAAAAAACGAACATTTTTAAAAAACTCTCTTCACAGGAAAATGAAGCCCTTCTTACATTCCCTGTGTATATCACCCTGCTTGCTGCCAATAGTGATGGCAGACTGGATGAAGCCGAAAAAAAAGCAGCAATAAAACTGGTCCATACAAAAACATTTTGCTGTGATCAGCGACTTATTGAATTCTACCGGGTTGCCGATGAAGTTTTTGAAAACATATTGGAAAATCTCGACGCTGAACTGCCACAAGAAAAAGAGAGCAGGAAGGCCTTCATCAAAGAGGAATTAATCCGGCTTGAAAAGATCATAATAAAGCTTGGGAAAGCTTACGCCACCTCGATGCGCCGAAGTATGAAATCATTTAACGAACATATATCCAAAGCACATCACAGCGTATTGGTGGATTTTATTTTACCCTTGCCCATACCGGGATTAACAGAAAGCTAATACGATTTTGACAATTCTGGTATAGGATTCCGATTGGTAGTCGGGGTCTGTTTTTTTACCAGGGCCAGGGAGGCATGTGTGAATCATGCAACGAATCCACATAGTTATGTAACATGAATCCAAATAAATCCACTCACCTTTGAATGATAATAATCCAGTAACAAACTAATTTCAAACAAGATGACAACAGAAAAAAAAATAGGCATCTGGATGGACCATTCCAGCGCTCATATGACTGAATTTTCAACCGGTCAGCAGGAAACTCAAACCATTTTATCAAAATTCACCCATCAGGACAAAGTGCAGAGTCTCAGCAAGGGTGAAAGCCTGATGCACCACAAAGAGCAACATGAGCAGGCAGAATATTACAAATTACTGGGAAACATCATTAAAAATTACGAAGATGTAATTCTTTTTGGTCCAACCAATGCAAAAGTTGAGCTCATGAATGTTTTAAAGGAGGATCAGCATTTTGCAAAAATAAAAATCGAAATCAGGCAGACCGATAAAATGACGGAGCATCAGCAGCATGTTTTTATCAATGAATATTTTACACCAACCGCATAAAGCGCGAAAGACAGTTGCATTCATTGCACGATTGGCCCTTCATTCTAACAGCTGAGAAACCATGAGATTTACCTCCATTCTTGCTATATTCCTTTTCATTACTTCGTTCATCTATGGGCAGGAGGTCGTTCCACAGAATCCAAAAAAAGTAGCCCCCAATGATACCATCGTACCAGGGAAAGGTGGCAGGGAGAAACAAATTGAGAAGATCGATTCAGTAAAAGTAAAATTACTCTCAGATTCAACCGGGAACGAACCCCGGAAAAGCGCACTCGTTGACACCACAAAACAAAATAAATACGGGGATTTGCTTGACGACGACCTGGAGTATAATAAAAGATACCCCTTATGGGTTCCGGCTGCCGAAGTGCTGGGCGCAGTCACTTTCACATGGGCGCTGGACAGGTATGTGCTAAATGCTGATTATGCGCGCGTTGGTTTTAAATCATGGAACGTTAACCTGTCCCAGGGATGGGAATGGGATACAGACCGGTTTGGCATAAATTTTATCGGTCATCCTTATTCAGGTACGCTTTCATATAATGCCGGCCGTTCAAACGGTTATAACTATTATCAATCATTTTGCTTTGCCGTTGGAGGTAGCCTGATGTGGGAATATTTTGGTGAAAATACACGTCCATCTTTTAATGACATTATTTATACACCGGTTAACGGAACCTTTCTCGGGGAGATATTTTACCGTTTCAGTTCGAATATCCTCGACGACCGCACCAGAGGTGCAGAGAGGGTGTTCCGCGAAATCGCTGCCGGCCTGATTGATCCCATGAGGGGATTTAACAGGTTGATCCAGGGAAAATCATTCAGGAGGACCAACAAAGAGGTGTATGAGAAAGAACCCATGAATATTTCATTATATGCCGGATTGCGCAAGATAGATGATATACCTTATGGTATGTTCGGAACAGGAACTTACAGCGGTATGATCAATGCCCAGTTTGATTATGGCAATCCATTTGAACTCAGGAAGAGAAAGCCATTTGATTTTTTCAAGTTTCGTATGGATTTGAATTTCGGGGTAGGCAGAAAATATCTTGATAACATACTGGGTTATGGTATTTTATTCGGAAAAAACAAGCAACTGGGAAAACTGGCTCTCCTCATTGGAGGATTTCAATATTATGACTATTGGGATAATAAGAAATTTGAGCTGGGAACCATCGGATTTGGCGGAGGTGTCATTTCCAAACTTCCGGTGAGCAAAACCAGCAATCTTTACACCAGTATCCATCTGGCAATCGTACCTTTCGGGGGAAGCAGCACCAAGTTTGTTATTGATACCACGCAGGTAAGGGATTATAATTTTGTCGGCGGATTGGAAACGAAGTTTGAAACAACTTTTAATCTCGGTAAATATGCGACTGCTTCGTTAAGGTACTATTTTTACTGGATGCGCACATACGTTGGTGTGAACGGAAATAATAACATCCATATTTTAAAACCAAGGATAACCGTACGGTTATATAAATACCTGAGCATAGGGGCAGAAACACAGTTATATTACAACGCCAGTTACGTCAGTAGCATGCCGGCAAGCCACGGGATACAAACAGAACAGAAAGTATTTCTGTTGTTTTACCTGGAGGATAAGCAGCGAAGGGGACAATATAATTAACGGGGATAAAATCAACGGAACACCTGGTTTTTCTTCTTCTTTTTAAAGACATCAAACCGTGTTCCACCCCATAACCGGAACTGCGCCACATCATAGCTGAACAAGGCATTGTTGAGCTTGTCCGGTACTTCATTGAAACCTGCCTGAACGGAACCTCCCAGAAACCATTTATCCGAATTATATCCCAGCGCAAAACGGCCACTGAGCTGAAAGGCAAATTCAAAGTTGGAATAAACGCTGCGCTCATTGCTGTATGATGCAAACTGTGCAGCGATTCCCGGGAAAACAGCTGCAGTAAGATAAAAATTCCTGAGGAATACCAGTGTATAAACATATCCGGGAGAAAGTCCCAGCGAGTAAAACTTACCGCCTGTGACAAGATTGCTTGCAGGAATATGGTATATGTCGATGATTTCCGGGGGAATGATCCCCTCAACGGAGGAAATACGGTAATAGAGGAAAGATGGTCTCACCACCAGGCTGCCGGCACTCTTTTTCTGACCTTCATTCTGGATGAATGCAGCACGGATTGAAAACCTTTTTGAATTGTAAATCCAGTACCCGGCAATGCCAATTGAAAAGGTCCGCATGTCGGGAATTATATAATGTGTTCCGTCTGGCCGTTCCGGAGAACTTACATAGAACCCTTTGTATTGTTGAACAAACAGTTCACCTGCAATTTTGCGTCCATAGGCATTGACCCGGAGGTCGAGTGTTGTCGTTTTTCCATAAGCATTCCTGTCTATTTTATAAAAAGGATTATCAACTGATAATCCCAGGCCAAACCACTTCCAGAACCCTGCAATCCCAATCCGGACATTGACGTTAGGACGATAAACGATTTTAGGAATGTTATTGTCGGGGGTATTGATGAGCAGCGAGGCATTTTGAAACAGCAGGAACAACCTGGTTGTCAGCAAATCAGTATAATCACTGAGATACGTGCTATCAAAGGATGTCCAAGCAGGGTCCAGTTCATAAGTTTCCGATTGGCCACAGGACGTTTTTACAGTAACCACCAACACCACCAATAGCGCCCAGGTGATCCATATTTTTCTTAACATATCTGGTTGATAGATGGCGTAATTCCCGGAGCAGGGTGACCCGCAGTTATGCAGCAATTCTGGTTCTGGATTACTCGTCTTTTGTTGTCCGTATGAGGCCAATGCCTGCAATAAAGAATATCAGACCGAGGATGCTGAAAATTACCAGCGTTTTTATATCGCGGGCACCCCCTGACACATTGATAAATACGATTGCTGCATATATAAGGCCACCGATTCCCAGGATCGTAAGCAATGCACCAAAAATTCTTTTGACATTCATAATTACGGATATTAGAATTTGAGTTCATTTCGAACAGTCATGCTATCATTTTAAACATGGATCCCCATCAGGTAACTGAAAATACCAAATACCTTGAGAAGCCAGATGACAACAACAATCACGACCACAACATTGAAGATTGTTTTAATTTTTCCATCCATGGGGATGTAGGTGTTGACAAGCCATAGGATTACACCTGCCGCAACCAGAACGATCAATATGGTAAAGAGTGGCATAATAAATAATTTAGGAGTTCAGATCAAAGGTATGCTGCCCTATCCGGGCAACTGTTATACAATGCTGGGAATAATTTACATTATTCACACATTCAACCGTTTTTCTTACGATCCTTTTTATATTTTTTCCGGGGAGCTTTATTATTTAATTGATTGAGCGCAATGGTACCAGGTGTCCAACCCCATGCTTCAGCATGGGGCCTGGGAGTAGCTGCCGGAACGCAGCCAACCCCATGCTGCTTGGCGAGGTGCATGAGATGATCCGGCACCTCATGCAGCCAGATGGGGTACCGGATC
>CAIVAT010000110.1 GCA_903903985.1 uncultured Bacteroidales bacterium
GACTTTATAACTTATGTTTCACATTGAGCTTCGAGCTCGTTATCAAATATAAAGGTAAGGCTGTGGGGGCGTTCCGGCAAAAGCCGGAACGCTGATTTTTATGCGGTGTGTGTATGAACCGCAGTTTTTATGTAAGTTTGAATTGGTATAATTAAGGTTGCTTCTCATCTTTTTGCCGGTAAATTATCTAACCTTTTTCCCTCAGTGCCACTGAGTGTTCTCAGTGTCTAAGTGGTTTTCTTTTTACCTCAAAGGCAATGAACCGCGGAGAACTTATTCGCTTTATCGGAAAATTAAGAAAAGGTAATACTATCGGGAAAGAGTCACGCAATCCTTTACATACTTCCCTGATTTCAGTGCATCAAGAATAAACTTTGCCACAGCCTTTCTGCTGATATTGCCGCCTGCGGGTTTACCAATTGTGGCAGTGTAATCATACACGTCGTTATTGTTGAGCATAACTGGCCTCACAATTGTCCAGTCCAGTGCAGATTGCCTTACAAATTGCTCCTGGCGGTCGTGATCTTCATATGCCTTCCAGATATTGCTGTAACGGATCAGCAACCGTGCTACCGGGAACATGTCGTTCCAAGAATCGCCAACACCTGAGGCACTCACGGTAATGATCCTTTTTACATGGTTCTTTTCCATGGCCGGGATAAGTGCCTTCATCGAATCAGAAATGAGCGTTAGGGGCGAAATTACCCTGGCAAACGGATTATCGGAAGTCCGGTTTATATTCAATGAAACAACAACGGCATCAATGCCCTGAAGAGCCCTGGTTAATAATTGTTCGTCTGTGGGCCGGCCTTCAATGTAGTTGACCGCCGGAAAAATTGCTTTTGTCTTATTGCGAATAATTGCCGTGACCTGGTGGCCATTTTCAATGGCAAGTTGAGTGAATAATTTGCCGGTTCTGCCGGTTGCACCCAGGATTAAGATTTTCATATACTTTGATTTTTCGGTGTGCACTTCATATAAGCCCTGGTCTCTGATATAATTTCCCAGCAACCAGAATGATTGATTTTCTCTTTTGCCACGGCTCTCGGCTGATGCCCGTCTTCGAGATACAATACGCCATCGGGCTTGGTAATTCTGCATAGTTCTTTTAAAAAACTATTTGGTTCCCTGACCATATGGAACATATCCAGGGCATAAACAATATCAGCCGACCGTGATGCAATGGCGACCGATTTTCCATCCGTAATGACCGGATGAACATTCCTGAGGTTGTACTTCCGTGCAACACCGGTGGCCGCCTCAAGTGCAAGCGGATGGATGTCGACAGCATAAACAATTCCATTTTCACCAACTGATCCGGCGGCTTGTTTAAGATACCGGCCTGTTCCACATCCCCAATCAACAACGGTTTGTCCTTTCCGGATATCAAGGGCATCCAGTTTACCCTCCGGAGATTTCAATAAATCAGTGATGTTGAAGAGGAATGCCATCATTTTGAACGCCCAGCCGGGCATTCGGTCCATCTCATTGCCGCAAAGTATTTTTTTCATTTTTAAATGCATTAGGGGCATCAAAGTTAATAATTGTATAGGTCTTTTTAGAAGAAAGAAGCCACCCTTTCGGAGTGGCTTCAACGAGCTAGACAAGTAATATTTTTTAGTTAAATCCCGTCTGAAAAATCAGCAGCAGCGGGCGTAACAGGAGCAAAGGCGATGGCGTTGACAATCTGAATTTCTTCTGAATCAAAGTCGGCTTCATCCGGTGTCGCCGGAGCCAGTGTTGAAATATCGATCATTGCATTGGGCACAGCATCCGAAAAAACTGCCTCTGTCGGAGTAACCGGAGAGGGAATGACAATTGAGGCAGGCGCTTCGTTCATCTCTTCAAAGGTTGCTTCAACCGGAGCAGCGGGGGCCAGTGATGCCTGAAACGAATTGGGTTCACTATTCACAGAGATCCTGTCATTACTGGCAAAAAGAACATTCATGGAGAGAGAGAGAACTGCAGCTATGATGGTTGATGTTGTTTTCATTTTTATGTTTTGTTTGTATATGATGAAGCAAAGATATATCCGGAGGGGCGGGCCGTAAAGGTTTCTTCGGTTGAACAGGGGGAACTTCCGGTGAAAACAGGATAGCACCCGGCAAATCAAAATATTTTCAACCAAACGTGTTTATGGGCACGATGGCATGACTGCATTGAATGAAAGTTCAGTTATGTTTGAGCGTGTAAATTGAATAACCTCGCGCAAGCCACGAGGATTCAAATAACACATTCACGCGAACCATGCGGGAACGCGTTAAGGGCAGGACTTAAAACGATCTGACGAAGCTGCTTTAAATTCAGGGTTTCTCTGCAGTGCATTTGATGCCGGCCATCTGGCACACTCTGATAATGGCCTGAACCGCGACATCCGTCGCCGGTTTCTGGGAGTTGTCTGAATGCATCGACGAAACGGTTATTTGCGTCAGGCGATTTTCAAGCGAATCAACCTGCATGGAAACTTTATAGGTGCTATTGGAGAATTCAACAAATCGCCTGGCGTTGTCCCTGCTGCTGATTTCAAACTTTTTATTGGCGGTCAGTGTATCAATGATGGCCCGGTAAACCTGAAATGTCCGGGCTTCAAGGATCACGGTGGCAATATCCGCTTTGCTGGTTTTCATGGATTTGATTTTTCTCGCGAGGGTAACAAACTGTGAATGTACCGGTGCGGAAAAAAGAAATACAAATCCGATCACCAAGAAAATAGAAAACCTGTTGAATGTTGTCATAATGATTCTGTTTAATCACCCTGGATCCGGGTGCGTGAGCCGCAAAAATAATAAAATGACAGGAAAGCACCATGGAGACTCTTCGCATTCCATGTGAATCTGCTGAATTTCAGCAGATGTCAGGCGGCAGAGGAGACAGGATCATTCCTTTGCCAGCACTTTTCCCGAAAGGAGTAAAAAGAACCCAAGGCTGATCACGAAAAAAAATGCAATCATCAGCACACCGGTGCGCATCCCGTTTGTGATGCTGTTCATCAGGCCGAACATGACCAATCCACAGACGGTGGCCAATTTTTCCATCACATCGTAAAAGCTGAAATAGGAGGTGTGATCGGTGGTTTCGGGGAGCATTTTAGAATAGGTCGACCTCGCAAGCGACTGGGAACCGCCCATGACGAACCCGATGAAAACGGCTGCAATGATGAAGCCCCGTGCAGATTCCACCGTGTAGGCTCCAAAGCAGATGAAAATCCAGATCACCACGGAGAGGATGAGCGCACGGAAATTCCCGATCCGTTTCGACAGCCTTGAAAATGACCAGGCGCCGATTACTCCGACAAACTGGATCAGGAGAATTGTAGGTAAAAGAACCTCGTCGGAAAGCTTAAGTTCCTTGGCGCCGAAGGATGCTGCCATGAACATGACGGTGAGCACGCCCATCATCATAAAGAGGAACCCCGCAAGATAACAGCTCAGATTGAATGACTTTCGTACCTGCCAGAACACAATCCTGAGTTCCTTGTATCCGCTTGTGAGCAAATTTTCCCTGCCGGTTCGCTGGCGGAACGTATACTTCGGAAGCCTCAGGAAGGTGATCTGCGCAAATCCCAGCCACCATACACCCACTGAAAGAAAGGAGATGCGGGCAGGGAGCGGAGAGCCCTCGGGAATTCCGAAAAAACCGGGGAACCGGATCATCCAGATGTTGAAAAGCAGGAGTACCACCCCGCCGATGTAGCCCATGGAATATCCCCTGGCGGAAATCCGGTCCTGGTCCTCAGGGGCTGCAATTACAGGCAGAAATGAGTTATAGAATACGATGCTGCCCGCATATCCCAGCGTTCCCAGGCCGAATGCGATCACTCCGAGGGGAATGTGGTCGCGGTCAAAAAAGTACAGGACCATGCAGGATACCGACCCGATCAGGGTGAAGATCTTCATGAAGGTTTTCCGGCGGCCGGTGTAGTCGGCCAGCCCGCTGAAAAGAGGCGAAAACACCCCAACAATGAAATATGCAGCCGCAACGGTATAGGAATAGAGGACGCTGTTGACGATCTTCAGGCCAAAAAACGAAACCAGGCAATCGTTACCGTTACAGGTTACCGCGTTGTAATACACCTGGAATATTGCAGAGGCAATGGTAAGCTGGTATACCGAATTTGCCCAGTCGTACATGATCCATCCCCTGATCACCTTGGGATCTCCCTGTTTGATGGCAGGGATGCGTGCGGAATGGGTTAAAAATGACATGGGCTTTTGTTAAAGGAAAACAAATATAGTTCATTATTGAATAATTGCTTCGGTCCAGAGAATCAGCAGTAATTATCATTATGGAGGATAGGTAAGTTTTAAAATCACAAAACCGTTCATTTCCCGGGAGGGCACCGGATACTGAAACGGCAGGAAGGAGATAAAATGATGCCTGCAAAAGATAAAGGTGAAAATAACACAGCCGATGAGTTTTGAATTATGGATGTAATATCAAGATATATAGATGCTTACCATGCTTTTTTCAAGTTGCCGTCATTGTCCGTTCCTTCTTCCTGTCTCTTTAAACCCTTTGTCTCCCTAGTAAACAATCGTTAACCTGTAGCGATGGAGTATCTATGTGCTAGCTATGGAGTAGCTGATATGACCGACATAGGTTTCCCTAAACCCTCCGGTGATAAAAACCCGTGACCGGGTGACAGATTCATGCTATCCGGTGATTGCTTTTTTTTAATGATTTCCGGCGCAGTACTTTTGCTCTCACAACAAGAAAAATTCAGAAATGAAAAAATCATCAAACCAACAATTCCCGGTTATGGTAATCGCGACCATTTGCATGGTGACCATGACAAACATTATTGGATACAGCCAAACCCTTTCATATCCAGTCGCGGGCACAAACCAAAGTAAATTTTATAATGATTCCCTTGAAATAATGGCACCGGCACCAGGTCAGCCCTTCTTCGGGCAAGATGCACTTTACCCGGGAACAGCACCCTCATACACGGATAATGGCAATGGAACCATCACGGATAATGTTACCGGTTTAATGTGGCAAAAAACCGCAGACCAGAACGGCGACGGACTCATAAACATGAGTGATGAATTCACCTATGGCGAAGCGTTGGCTGGCGCCGATACGTTCAGACTTGCCGGATATTCCGACTGGAGGCTTCCTTCAATTAAAGAATCCTATTCGCTGATTCTCTATAGCGGAATTGATTGTGGCTTAGCAGGAACTGCTGCGGGGCAAACACCCTTTATTGATACCCATTACTTTGCTTTCGGATATGGAGACCTGGGGGCCGGCGACAGACTAATTGATGCCCAATACGCATCATCAACATTATATGTTTCTTCTGTAATGAATGGTATACAAGCCATGTTCGGGGTGAATTTTGCAGACGGACGAATAAAGGGATATGCATTGACTTTTCCTCAAGGCGGAGAAAAGCATTTTTATGTGAAGTATGTGCGCGGTAATTCAGATTACGGGAAAAATAATTTTCAAAACAACGGTGATGGAACCATCACAGACAGGGCAACAGGATTGATGTGGATGCAAAATGACAATGGCCAGGCAATTTCCTGGAAAAATGCACTGAATTTTGCCGAAAATTTTTCATTTGCAGGTCATAGTGACTGGCGCCTGCCCGATGCCAAAGAATTGCAAAGCATTGTAGACTATACGCGGTCGCTGGCTGCCACCAGTTCAGCAGCAATTGATCCGCTTTTTAATTGCACACAAATCACAGATGAAGGCAACAACTTGAACTATCCTTTTTACTGGGCTTCCACAACGCATGCAAACGGGAATCCGCCTCCCGGGAATCAAGCCGTTTATATCTGCTTTGGCACAGCGCTCGGATGGATGGAATTTCCTCCGAATTCCGGAAATTATTATCTTTTAGATGTACACGGAGCAGGATCTCAGCGCTGTGACTTTAAAACAGGCGATGCGGCTAATTATCCTCACGGTTTCGGTCCCCAGGGCGATGTCGTCAGAATAAACAATTATGTGCGATTGGTGAGAAATACAACTTCAACGGGAATAAATGAAAACAAAGACAATCATCTGTTTAATGTTTATCCAAACCCCGTTTCTGACGAACTTACGATCGAAATGATAGGTGATAAGGGAAACGTAAGCTTTGAGTTGTTAAATTCCATCGGTCATATCGTGCAAACCGGCAGCTTTATTGAGAAAATTGTTGTACAAACCAACAATCTTGCAACCGGGGTTTATTTGCTAAAACTTCAAAATGGTAATGCATTTGAAGTTAAAAAGTTAATAAAAGAATAGCCATCAGATGGAACTGGCAGGTGAAAAACGATCATGTTAAAAGGGATATCCCATGCGACCACTGAAATCAAATTATTGTCAGATGAGCAGCGAAACAAGATTCATTATTGTTATCCTCGCATTGATTACTGCGATCAATTACGGCAATGCACAAACCAATGCCGCCACAGCCGGCAGGAATGGTGTAACAGGCAGCAGGGAAAAAGCAGAAATGCTTTTCCCCGGAGGCAAAACAAAGGCACTGATTCTGAGCTTCGACGATGGGATGGTCGCTGACAGAAGGCTTGTAAGACTGATGAACGAATACGGCCTGATCGGAACTTTTCATCTCAATTCAAATAAACTCGGCACCAAGGATTATCTCACAAAGGAAGAAATCAAGGTTGTTTATAAAGGTCACGAAGTATCCGCACACACGGCTAATCACCCCAATCTTACTAATATATCCAAGGCAGCGGTTCTGTTTGAGGTAGGTGAAGACCGAAGAGAACTGGAACGGTTGTCGGAAAATCTTGTCCGGGGGATGGCATACCCTTTTGGGAATTGCAATGATTCAGTTATCGAAATAATCAGGGGACTTGGCATCGAGTACGCAAGGACCGTTGAGGACACTTATGCTTTTGGAATACCCGGTGAGTTTCTTAAATGGAACCCTACCATTCATCAATTTGGCAAGGCTTATTTCACCCCCGATAACCCGGAAAATGACAAAAAAGAATTGGCGGGTTTCTACCAGGTCGTAAATCGTTTTCTTAAAACAGATAGTTTAGCGCTGATGGATGTATGGGGACACAGCTGGGAGAACGACGGTGCAGGAAACAGGTGGACTGAAATGGAGAATTTCTTTAAAATGGTTTCCGGGAATCCTGACATATATTACACCACGCAAATAGGCCTGGTCGACTATATCAATGCTTTTAAAAACCTGAAATTCAGCGTTGATAAAAGCATGGTTACAAATCTGAGTTCGATCAGTGTGTTTGTCAAAATGAAAGGCAAAGCGTTTAATATTGAAGCAGGGAGCACCAGGCACCTGGATTGATAAGAAAATCCATACTCAATTCTTCTGCTTTTCATGGTGTCATCCAAAGACCCCAATTTCTCAAAACCATTGAGTGACAATTATCCATTATTGGGTGACACAACCATCCTCCCTGGTGATTGTAATTTTTAAAAGTTTTCCTGCGCGGTACTTTTGTTTTCACAATAAGTAAAAATTCAGACATGAAAAAAGCAATTTCGTTTCCCGGTTTTACCGCGCTCCTTATGATCACTGGCATTCTTTTCACATCGTGCGGGTGTAAAAAAGACAAAACAAGCATCAGCGGCGATTTGCAGGCAGTCCCTCGGGAACCGGCCTATGCAGGCTGTTACCCGGTTGTCGGTACAAATCAGGCCAAATGCTGGGACAGCGCAGGAAACATTATCACCCCTGGTTTCGGTGCAGCATTTTACGGACAGGATTCCCAGTTTGAACATAAAGCTCCTGCTTACACCAAAAGCAGTGGTGGGCTTACAATTAAAGACGAAGCTACTGGCTTAACCTGGCAGAAAACCTATGAAAAACCAACTTTCGGTGGTATGTATTACTGGGCAGAAACTCAAACGGTGGTTGACAATCTGAACAACCAAAGCTACGGCGGCTACAACGATTGGCGTGTACCGACAATAAAGGAGTTATACTCTTTATGGAATGGAAGTGCAGGCTGGCCTTATATTAATACAAACTATTTTGACATTAAATATACAGATGAACAAGACCTTAGTCACGCTATATTCTGGAGCAGCGACAAATATACCGGTGTTTTGGGCAATGTA
>CAIVAT010000111.1 GCA_903903985.1 uncultured Bacteroidales bacterium
ACTTCGATCGTGTTGGTTTTCGTGTTTGTACAACCATTGCCATCGGTATAAGAATAGGTCAGGGTTTTTATTCCGACTCCTGCAACTGAAGCATCAAAGTTGGTCCCCGTAACGCCTGCTCCGCTGTATGTTCCGCCTGCAGGTAAACCACCGGTCAAACCATAAGTTGTAGAACTGATGCACTGGTTGGTCAAAGCTGTTGGCCAGGTCACTGATGGAAGATCATATACTTCGATCGTGTTGGTTTTCGTGTTTGTGCAGCCATTGACATCGGTATAAGTGTAGGTCAGGGTTTTTATTCCGACTCCCGCTGCTGAAGCATCAAAGTTGGTCCCCGTAACGCCTGCTCCACTGTAAGTTCCGCCTGCAGGTAATCCGCCGGCCAGCACATACGTTGAAGAACTGACACACTGGTTGGTCAAAGCTGTTGGCCAGGTCACTGATGGAAGATCATTCACCGTCACCACCACGCTTGTACACGCGGAAGCAGTGCACGGGTCGCTTTCCCAACGGGCATAATAGGTCGTTGTGGTTGCCGGGGAGGCAATGGCGAGGTTGTTGCCGGAACCGATGGATGTTCCGCTGCCGCATCCGCCTGCATACCATGCCAGCGTGGTGCCTGATCCGCCGGTATATGATAAGGTAATGTTCCCTGCATCATCTGCGCAGAAATTATCACGGTCGGAGGAAGCGTTTGTGGGTGCCGTTGGCGGCTGGATAACCGTCACGGTTACACTCACACATGCTGACGCAGTGCACGGGTCACTTTCCCATCGTGCATAATAGGTCGTTGTTGCCGTTGGCGAAGCAATGCTCAGGTCATTTCCTGAACCAACGGAAGAGCCGCTGCCGCATCCGCCCGCATACCAGTTCAGTATGGTTCCGGATCCTCCTGCATAAGATAATACGATATTTCCTGCATCATCTGCACAGAAATTATTACGATCGACCGATGCACTTGTCGGATCAGTCGGAGGGGTACAGGATACTTCTGCCAATCCGAAATTGCTGAATGAACTGAATGCGGCTGCATTCGTGTAATTGGGAGTGGTGACGGCGTAATCCGTGTTGGTGCTTCCATCCCCCTTCAGCATTTTCACTGTATTTACCGGGATGAACCCGTTTCCATCCAGTGTTATATTATAGGTGAATATCGTTGCACCTGTTTGTGAAACAGTCCAGTAACGGGATGAGAATAAAGTAAGTCCCGACGGATTTGTCCCGGGCAGTGAAGTTTCAAATTGTTCCGCTGTCACTGTACTGGTAGCATCCAGGGTTGCATATGCCAATGTCAGTGGCCTGTAATAGCTCCCTTTCCCGATGGGGAATGGTTTTGATCCGGCGGCGGTATAGATCCGCGCCAGTTTTCCTTCAACATAACTGGTAGTGCTTGCGCCGGTGATGGAAACAGATGCCGTTACGGTGCTTGCACCGGTAATGATGCGGCCGCCATTGGCGTTGCCGCCGTTGGTTCCATCGCTGAAATTCAGGTTCTGAAGAACAGTAATGTTGTCGTTCAGGGTAAGGTCGTTCGCCGATTTACCCAGGTTCAGGTAATCGAAAGTGGTGACACCGGTCAAAGTCTGTGCATTGCCGCCCTGGAAAAAGACCGCCCTGCTTTTGGGCGATAAAACTCCTGAGCCGTTCCTGGTCCAGTTGCCCTGAATCTTCAGGTCGCCGCCAAAGGCATCGGAGAGCGACAACGCTCCCGTTGTGTTGATGGTTATATTGCCCAATACCGTAAGCGGCTGGGTCATGTCGTTGGATCCATAATCCATGTACAATGCGCCATCAAGCGTAAGGTTGCCCGAAATCTGGCGCGCAGTGCCGGTGCCGCCGTTCCCAAGGTCAACGGAGGAACCGCTGCTGATGGTCACGTTGGCAGGATAACCTGCACCACTGGTGGCATTCCATTCATTTCCTCTCCCATAATTGCCTCCGGTGTTGTACACCAGGGTGGAGGAGCTTCCGTAAGTTGGTGAAGAATTGAACCAGCCGCCCGCGTTGATCTGGGCAGTGCCATTCAATGTTAAATTATAGGCATTGATAACTCCTGCGGCAGTTTGAAAAATTCCGGAAACCGATCTGGCCACATTCATGGTAATTCCGCCTGCGCCTTGAACATTCACATTCACCGGTCCGTTGGAAGCTGGCCAGAAAACATCCGTATTTACGCCATAAGAACCGGAAGAATTATTGAAAACAAGCGTTCCGGCGGCTCCGTAAGTAAAATTACTCCCGGTGGCCCAGCCTCCCGGGTTTAACCGGAATGTGCCATTGATATTCGTAGTTCCACTGGTTGTCAGCGTTGCAGCAGCTGCCAGTGTGCCGTCGACGGTAAGGTTGTTGGAGGTTTCACCGATATCGACCGTAACCGTATGGCCGCTCTGTATGAGAATATCCGCTGCAAAGCTGGACGGACCATATTCAGCATCGCACCATGTAGTTCCGTCATCCGAATTCTGCCAGGTGGAGGCGCTGCTCCAGTTGCCGCTGGTTTTTGACCTGTAATGGTCGTAGGGGCTGGTGGAGATCAGTACTGCTATCACCGCTGTACTCTTTGCACTTTCACAGCCATTGATGGTTTGGGTGGCATAATAGAATTTAAGATGCACCAAAGGGTCGGTAGACAGCAAAAGATTGTTGGAAGCATCATACCATTTGATAGTTCCTGCGCCTGTTGCAACCAGGCTCGCTACCGTCGGACTGGCGGCAGCACAGAATTTTTGGGGTGAGGTGACTGATGGGGCTGCAGGGACTGTCTTCACAGTCACCACGACACTTGCACACGCCGAAGCAGTGCATGGATCGCTTTCCCAACGGGCATAATAGGTCGTTGTGGTTGCCGGTGAAGCAATACTGAGGTTGTTGCCTGAACCGATGGATGTTCCGCTGCCGCATCCGTCTGCATACCATGACAGTGTTGTTCCAGATCCGCCGGTGTAGGATAAAACAATATTGCCGGCATCATCTGCACAGAAATTATCACGGTCGGAGGAGGCGCCGGTTGGTGCCGTTGGTGGCTGGATAACCGTCACCGTCACACTTGCACAGGAAGATGGGGTGCATGGGTCGCTTTCCCAACGGGCATAATAGGTCGTTGTGGTTGCCGGAGAAGCAATACTGAGGTTGTTGCCGGAACCGATGGATGTTCCGCTGCTGCATCCGCCTGCATACCATGACAGTGTTGTGCCTGATCCGCCGGTGTAGGACAAAACAATATTGCCGGCATCATCGGCGCAGAAATTATCACGGTCGGAGGACGCACCGGTTGGTGCGGTTGGCGGCTGGATAACTGTCACCGTCACACTTGCACATGAAGATGGAGTGCAAGGATCGCTTTCCCAACGTGCATAATAAATCGTGGTTGTTGTCGGTGAAGCAATGCTAAGGTTGTTGCCGGAACCGATAGATGTTCCGCTGCCGCATCCGCCTTCATACCATGCCAGGGTGGTGCCTGATCCGCCGGTGTAGGATAAAACAATATTGCCGGCATCGTCTGCACAGAAATTATTGCGGTCGGAGGACGCGCCGGTTGGTGCCGTCGGCGGTGTACAGGATACTTCCCCCAGCCCGAAGTTGCTGAATGAACTGAACGGGGTTGCATTCGTGTAGTTTGGTGTTGTCACTGCATAATCGGTGTTCGTGCTTCCATCCCCTTTTATAATTTTCACGGTATTTGTCGGGGAAAATCCGGTTCCATCGAGCGTGATATTGTAAGTGTATGTGGTTCCACCTGTTTGTGAAACCGTCCAGTAGCGGGATGAGAATAAAGCAATGCCTGACGGACCAGTCCCGGGCAATAAGGCTTCAAATTGCTCCGCTGTCACCGTGCTGGGTGCATCCAGGGTTGCATAGTTCAACGTTAAAGGCCTGTAATTGCCACCTTTCCCGATGCAGAAATCATTTGATCCGGCAACGGAAAAGACCCGTGCCAGTTTTCCTTGAACAAAACCGGAAGCGCTGGCACCGGTGATGGTACCGGCAACGGTCAGGGTATTGGATCCGGTGGTGATGATGCCGTTTGTAAAAGCAAGGTTGTTCAGTAAAAGGTCCCGTGACAAGGTAACACCAGTTGAGTTGTTGACCGTGAGTGTACTATTTAATCCAAAGGTGATGGTCCCGGTTCCGCTTATACTCTGGGAAGAAGATCCGCTTAAAGTCAGGTTGGTAACTTTTGTCGCATTCCCGAAGGTCAGAATACCTACAGAAGAAACAGAAATATTTCCCTTGATCACAACACCACCTGAAAAATCCCAGTTGATAGTGCCATTTGTTATTGTATAATTGTCAAATGTAACCGGGTTGCTACCCTGGTTATTCTGAGTTCCTCCGAGGGGTGAATCGTTTTCAAAATTAGCGTAGGTTCTTCCGCTATAGGAAGGGCCTCCGCTGGGAGCTGTGAATTTGAACAAACTTCCTGTCTCAAAAGCCACAAGTGAAGCAGGCTGTGTAAGTGCAAACGGATTGCTGCCGGCATCCTGGACATAAGTTGATCCCAACTGGAATTTAACTGAATTTGTGGTACCGCTTGTTCCAAATGCATTTCCAGTAAATCCTGTAGTTGCAGTAAAAACACTTCCTGAGGCAAATACAAGACCGCTTAAATCCGCAGATTTTATCATATGAACCCCTCCGCTGAAGGTCATATTCCCGCTTATATTTCCTGTTGCCCCAGTTGAAAGCGTGATAGTTAAACCACTTGAGCCGCTCACATTCAGTTCGCAACCAGCAGAAACATCCAGGTCTGTACCTGCGCCTCCCGCTATGGTCAGTGTATTTGTACCTCCTGCCTGAAGAGTGATCTTTGTACTCCCTGTGACGACTAATCGGCCAATCGTCTGAATGGGTACAGATGTAATGGTCACTGTCGATCCGTTATTGAACTGGAGAACGTCATTGCTTGCGGGCGAAGTACGGGAAGGATTCCAATTGGTTGCCACGGTCCAGTCGGCACTTGTTGAACCGGTCCAGGCATAAGTGGGTGTCAGGGTGGTTGCTGATGCAGATGGGATGGTGGCAGCAGTATAATAATTGTACGTCTGATAATTCGATCCGTCCCAGGCGTAGGGGACGATGATGAAATAATATTGAGTCGATCCTGTCAGCCCGGTAATGGATTGGAATACAGTTGATCCTGAAAGAACAACAGCGGCTACGGTACCGTCCCCGATGGTATTGCCAATTGAATAACCTGTTGCATCCGAAGGAGTGCCCGTCGGTGCCGAAGCTCCTTGTTTTTGAATGATGAGGTACCCGTCTGCCCCGGTGGCAGCACTCCAAGTAAGATCTATTTGCGACGCGCTGAATGTTGTTGCAGTAAAACTCCCAACATGCGAAGTTGGCTCATTTGCAAATGTAAAGAAACTGGACTCCGAAGTAAGTGTTGTGTTTACAGAATTGGTTGCATAGGCTTTATAAAAAATCTGTGATTTTGCCGGCAGGGATGAGCGGGTATGGGTAAAAATACCTGTGGTTGTGTTGCCTTCTGCCTGCGGATGATCGGAAATGCTAACGCCTGATGAAGCTTTCCAAACGGTACCCCTGGCTGTAATTGCGCTTCCGCCATCTGAAGTGATATCTCCACCCAACAGTGCAGAGTTGTTGGTAAAGTTTGTAGCCGTGGGAGATGAAATTGATGGTGCTGAAGCGCTGGCTGAGGTTGTAACTGAAACCATGGACGGGGAAGCCTGCAGGTTTGATGACCCGTCTTCCGCCACAAAATAAACATTATAGGTTGTTGATCCTGATAAGCCTGAAACAACCGAAGTGTATTCGGTACTTGCTGCTGAGCATGCGATCGAACCTTTCAGGTTGGAAGCCAGCGATCCGCCACTGGCATCCTGTCCTGCTTTCACCTGAGCCGATGATGGCGCCGATGCACCGTTTGCCAGAACGACGAAATAGGATGTGCCGGGAACATTGATCTTTACTTTGGTCGTAAAACCGGCAGCTGTAGGATTCTCTGCTTTCGGCCACCCGGAGATCCAGGTGGGTGGGCCGGTTGTAACAGAAACTTTGACCGGGGATGCCTGAAGATTGGATGAAGAGCCTTCTGCCACGAAATAAACATCGTAAGTAGTAGAACTTGATAGACCCGAAACCGCAGCGGTGTATTCAGTAGTTCCTGAAGCACAGACAATGGTGCCTTTCAGATTGGAAGCCAATGACCCGCCACTTGCATCCTGTCCTGCTTTTACCTGGGCAGATGATGGCGCCGATGCTCCATTTGCCAATACAACAAAATAAGATGTTCCTACTACATCAATATTTACCTTGGCTATAAAACCGGAGGATGAGGGAGTCTCTGCTTTAGGCCATCCTGAAGTCCACGAAGGTGGAATAGCAGCAACAGCAGTTGCCCAATCTGTCGCAACCCGGAAACCATCGACTTTAACCGTAGGGGCGATTGTTGAACCACCTTGGCGTATTACAACACCTCCGATGTTTGTAAAATCAGCCCTGGCGCCGTCTGTAATATTGGCAAATGGAGCGACTGGAGTTGGCTCTGTTCCGCCGATTGGAGGGTTGACCCACATGTCGATCCTGTCATCAGAAGCACTTGAATTGAAGGTGTATTTAAGAGCAACAAGATAGGTCATGTTGTAAGTCCTCACCGTAGCCTCATATGTACCGGCATTATTCTTGCCCGTAGCAAAACTAAAGCCAGTTCCATTTGATTTTACGAATATTTTTCCATTAAAGATGTTGTTATACTGGAATGAAAGAAAAAAATCTCCTGTTGCTTGTGCTGCACTTACATTAACAAGTGTTGAAAAATAAACGCTTCCTGAATTAACTCCCGCGTTAGGGTAAACAACCCAATCCCTGCTAAGGTCCTCCCCGTTATTGAGCATAGGAAGACAGTTTCCAATACCGGAGCCAGTGTAACCCGGATATGTAAGTCCAGGAGTAGCAACAGTGAGTACATTAACTCCTGCACCTGAGCGAACGTTGAATCCCGCTAATGTATTACATATGGTACCTGCTGTATAGTTAAAATCTTCAACAAGCAAAGGAGTTTGTCCCCAACCCTTCCCTGCAAGCAGTAAAAGTATCAATACCATGAGCGCCGGAAGGCGTAAAAAGTTATGATTAAACACTGTTATAGTAACTGGAAGCGACCGGGTAAAAGCGTAATTGTTTTTCATAATCTGGTTTTTAGTTTTTCAAATACAAAAAAGTAAATGTCCCAAGGGGTTATATATATAGTTTGATTTCTTAACGATTTGGAATGAAATGCGATAGCAATGACAGGCTCATGTTGCTTGATGTTGGTCGGCTCAAGAACGAACAGAATGTAATGTTCCGTGCGATAATAAGGGGGGAGTAAATGTAAAAAAAAAATTGATGTTCTTGATATGGGAAAGTAATTTAAAATGAGTTTAAACTAGGGGGATGGTGGGGGGTAAAACATGACGCATAACGCCCCCTCCCCCACCCTCCCCCACAGGGGAGGGAGTTAGGTTAGGGTGCTGATTGAATGTAGATAGTGCACTTTGGGTCCTCTGCTTTTTACCCGGTTTTTATCGGCGTAAACGCCGAATGCAATGCTCAGGAAAACCGTTGCGAAAAAATATGGCTCCGATTCGATGCCATTCAGCGGCTACGGCGCGAAAAATCAACAAAAATTTCCCCGGGCTACCCGTATTCAACTCCTCCGGAGCTCACACAATCCACTGGTCTTAAGTCCTATATCATTAAAAACAACAACCAAAAAATCTTCTCTGTTAAATTTATCCCGCGACTGTTTGCGTTAGCAAACTCAATCGTTCAGCATCACTGGAATCTTAGTGTGCCATATACCTTCAATCCGCACCCAAACCTACTTCCCTCCCCCTTGGGGGAGGGTTGGGGAGGGGAGATCGGAAGAGCGTCGTGTAGGGAAAGAGTGTAC
>CAIVAT010000112.1 GCA_903903985.1 uncultured Bacteroidales bacterium
CTGCAGGGTAATGAAACGGAGATGATCTCACAAAATTCATTTTGGCTGAATCGCTCGTGGATAAATCAACCTCTTTTTCACGTTGTAAAATATCCCGGAATGCAAGCCGGGCCTGTTCATCATCAAATTTTGTTATAAAAAGAGCATCATCATCATGGTACTCATTCTTATCAGCAATAAAAATTCCCCGCTCACCTGCCAGTGTGTAAAATTGAAGCCTTTCAAATTCAGAATGAAATTGGGATAATTTCACGAGGTAATAATAAACCCCGTTCTCTTCGTGATCAAACCTGACTATTGTCTGAAGAGTGTCAATTGACTCATCTGCACACAGAACAGTACCGGCATTAACGGGGACTTTTGAATTCCAGGCCTGAACATCGTAAGCAATAGTCCGGCTGAAAGCTTCCGGATTAATGGAAAACAAAAAAATAAAGAGAAAAAATGTAAACGAAAGAAATGCAAAATTGCACTGCTCTTTTTTCATCAAACCCAAAGTCTTTTCAGAACCAACCTTTTATGAAACCGGGATCCGTTCAGTCTTTTACGCATCTGACAGGAAATGCATTTGCCCTGGAGGAAGGATAAAATGACACGCTGTAGTTGTAATTATTCATTCCTCTGGCTATTGCACGTGAGGTTCCACTCGTTGTTGATGTCCAGAATATTGTTGAATTAAGTTGATTGCCCGAAGTAAATGCCCAGGTGTTGTTAAGATAATAAATGCCATCGAGCAACGCATGGAATCCATTGCTCTGATTAGGGTCTTTTAGATAACTGCCTGCAATTCCATCCCCGTATGCCATGCCTGCAATAGCATCAATCAGACCCTGCCATTCCAGTTGGGTGGGAATATGCCATTCGGGCGGACAAAGCCCCTGCACAGAAACAGAAGAAGGAACCTGGTACTGTATCAGTTCGTCCCATTGGTAAAGTCCTCCGTAGTTTGAACAGCTTGCATCGGCAGCGGGGCAGTATTTCTCAGAGATACAGTTATCGCTTTGAGACTGAAGATCTGAAGCCATTTTTGCGCCGTAATTGAGATTGGAGAGCATCCAGCAACGACTGCCTAAAATGAATGCACTATAGCTGCGGGAATCCCTGGGGTCAGTAAAGGACAGAGGGCAGCTTCCAGCGGAGCTGCCTGTGATCACATTTATCGTAAATTGAGATGATGTGTTCGAACAGCTGTTAAAATCGGTAAACTTATAGGTGATCTGATGAGGCATCGGAGAAAGAGCCGAAGGGTCGAATATGCCACTGGCAGTCGCTACTCCATCGATGAAGTACTGCCCTCCTGTACCCGGTGGCAGACCTCCCTGTAAGGCAAAGGATCTTGAAGTGGTTGTAGTGGCCGGGTCATTACAGCCTGTTAATGTTACAGTCGGAGGATTATGAATTGTGATGGCATAAGCCGGTGAAGCTGACCCTGAAGCACAACCGGACTTGTTCCCCTGGACAAAGAGGTTTCCGCTTGCAGATGAAAGCCCAAAGGTGAAATCAGCATTATTCCCATTGTTGACATACGTTACATCGGTTGAAGGAGTATACCACCAGGTATAACTGTCGGCATTGTTTATGGTGTTCACCGAAAATGTCTTTGTAAGGCCCTGGCAAACTGTGGACGGGCCTGAAATCGTTCCGGCTGCATCGGGGATAAGATTCAGTGTAACGGGGAAGGCAGGGGCATGAGCCGAACAAACCACTCCGGGAGCATAGGTGATGCTTTCCACGACATCCACCGAGACCGGATTCGTGTTTCCCCAGGTCACGACAATACCTGAACCGTTGCCGGAAGCC
>CAIVAT010000113.1 GCA_903903985.1 uncultured Bacteroidales bacterium
ATACTTGCATGCTTATTTACCGAAATCCTGCATTCTTATTTACCGAATTTCTGCATCCTTATTTACCGATTTCTTGCATTCTTATTTGCCGAAATCTCGCATTGTTATTTACCGTTTACAACCCTATTTGTACCTTTCTCTTTTAATCAACTGATATTCAATTTTAATATGATTACAGTCTCAAACCTGGGCATCCAGTTTGGCAAGCGCATCCTGTTCCAGGATGTAAACATGGTTTTCACGCCCGGCAACTGCTATGGGATCATCGGCGCCAATGGAGCGGGAAAATCCACTTTCCTGAAGATGCTCTACGGGGAGATGGACAACACAAAAGGTTCGGTTACTTTCGGGCCGGGGGAACGGTTATCGGTCCTGAAGCAGAACCATGCCGAATTTGATGAATTGCCGGTGCTCACTACCGTTTTGATGGGACATTCCCAATTGTGGGAGATCATGAACGAAAAGGACCTGCTGTATGCGAAAGCCGACTTTTCTGAAGCAGACGGCAACCGGGCATCGGAACTCGAAGAAAAATTTGCCACCATGGATGGCTGGAATGCAGAAAGCAATGCTGCCAGCCTTTTAAGTGGGTTGGGGATCAAAGAGGATCTGCATGGCAAGCTGATGCGTGAACTGAACGGAAGGGATAAGGTGAAAGTGCTCCTGGCACAGGCATTGTTCGGGAAACCGGATAACCTTTTACTGGATGAACCCACCAACGACCTCGACCTTGAAACAGTAAACTGGCTGGAAGGTTATCTTGCCAACTTTGACAACACCGTGCTGGTGGTCTCCCACGACCGCCATTTCCTCGACTCCATCTGTACCCACATCGTCGATATCGATTTTGGCCGGGTGCAGCAATTCCCGGGAAATTATACTTTCTGGTACGAATCGAGTCAGCTTGCCCTGCGTCAGCAGCTTGCGCAGAATAAAAAAGCTGAGGAACGTAAAAAGGAACTCCAGGAATTCATTGCCCGCTTCAGCGCCAACGCATCAAAGTCGAAACAGACGACCAGCCGGAAAAAAATGATCGAGAAGCTCAACATCGAAGAGATCAGGGCTTCCACCCGTAAATACCCCGGCATCATCTTCACTCCCGATCGCGAACCGGGAAATACCATCCTGGAAGTGAAGGATCTAAGTAAAACCATGGATGGAGCCCTGTTGTTTAAGAACCTCAGTTTCACCATGCAGAAGGAGGATAAGATCATTTTCCTTTCGAGGGATACACGCGCCATGACCGCCTTCTTCGAGATCATCAAGGGGCATGAACAACCCGATACCGGCACGTTTGAATGGGGTCAGACAATCACCAAGGTGTACCTGCCACTGGAATACGAAAAACTTTTTCAGACAAATCTTAACCTGATGGATTGGCTCGCCCAGTTTTCGACCGATACCACCGAAAATTACCTCCGGGGATTCCTGGGTAAGATGCTTTTCTCGGGCGAGGAAATTTTTAAAAAGGCCAATGTGCTTTCAGGGGGCGAAAAAGTACGTTGTATGATTGCCCGGATGATGACCCGGAATGCCAATGTGATGATCCTCGACACCCCAACCAATCACCTCGACCTGGAGTCCATCCAGGCGTTTAACAATACGCTGATGAAATTCAAGGGCAACATCCTCATGTCGTCTCATGACCATGCTTTTATTCAAACCGTGTGCAATCGCATCATCGAGATCTCCCCCAAAGGAATGATCGATAAACGGATGGAATATGACGACTATGTAACGGATGAGAAGATCAGGGAACAGCGGAACAGGCTGTATTAAGTGACAGGGTAACAGGGTGACAGGGTAACAGGGTGACAGGGTAACAGGGTAAACAGTAAATCGGGGGCATAATAATCAATTCATTGCATTAATTCAATTTTTTTTTTCACCCTGTTACCCTGTTACCCTGTCACCCTGTTACCTCTTTCATGTTTTAAACAATTCCAACAGTATAATATGATCGCAGCCGATGGCCTTACCGTTGAATTTGGTGGAACCACCCTTTTTAAAAATGTTTCTTTCGTCATCAACGAAAAGGACCGGATCGCCCTGATGGGGAAGAATGGAGCGGGAAAATCGACTTTGCTCAAAATCCTGGCGGGTGAAAGGCAACCCACCGGCGGACGGGTATCATCACCCAAAGGGACCGTTATCGCATACCTGCCCCAACACCTGGTGACCAACGACAGCCGCACGGTATTCGAGGAGGCATTGCAGGCCTTTGCATCCATTTTCGGCATGAAAAACCGGATTGAAGAGCTGAACAACCTGCTCTCCACGCGCACGGATTATGAATCGGAGGAATATTATCAGATCATCGAAGAGGTTTCGCTGCTGAGCGAAAAATTTTATTCCATCGCGGATATCAATTACGATGCCGAGATCGAAAAGATATTGCTTGGTTTGGGTTTCCTGCGCACCGATTTCGGCCGCCCGACCGGTGAATTCAGTGGTGGCTGGCGCATGCGCATCGAACTGGCCAAGATCCTGCTTCAAAAACCCGACCTGATCCTGCTTGATGAACCAACCAACCACATGGACATCGAATCGGTGCAGTGGCTGGAAGAATTTCTCATCAGCAGCGCCAAAGCGGTGATTGTGATCTCACACGACCGGGCATTTGTTGACAACATCACCAACCGTACCATCGAAGTCACCATGGGGCGCATTTACGATTACAAGGTAAACTACACAACTTACCAGCAACTCCGGCTTGAGCGGCGTCAGCAGCAGCAGAAAAAGTTTGATGAGCAGCAAAAAATGATCGCTGAAACACAAGAGTTCATCGAACGGTTCAAAGGTACCTACAGCAAAACACTTCAGGTGCAATCGCGGGTTAAAATGCTGGAAAAACTTGATCTTGTGGAGATCGACGAGGAGGATACTTCAGCCCTTCGCCTGAAATTTCCGCCTTCCCCGCGATCGGGAAGCTACCCTGTGATCCTTACCGACCTGTCTAAAAATTACGGGGACCACAACGTATTTTCCGATGTTTCAATTAGCATCGAACGGGGTGAACGGGTTGCTTTTGTCGGAAAGAATGGAGAGGGAAAATCAACCCTGGTGAGGGCCATCATGGGCGAAAAGGGTTATAGCGGCACGCTGACAATCGGCCACAACATCTTGATCGGGTACTTTGCACAAAACCAGGCATCCCTGCTGGACGAAGAGATAACGGTGTTTCAAACCATTGATGATGCCGCGAAGGGCGATATCCGGACAAAGATCAGGGACATCCTGGGTGCGTTCATGTTTGGAGGCGACCTTTCATCAAACAAGGTGAAAGTGCTTTCGGGAGGCGAACGGACCCGCCTCGCCATGATCAAACTGCTTCTTGAACCTGTGAACCTGCTGATCCTCGATGAACCCACCAACCACCTCGATCTGAAAACCAAGGATATCCTGAAGAGTGCGCTGCAGGATTACGACGGTACCATGATCCTGGTATCGCACGATCGCGATTTCCTTGATGGGCTTGTCAATAAAGTATTTGAATTTGGCAATAAACGGGTGAAGGAACATCTTGGGGATATTCACAGTTTTTTGCAAAAGAAAAAACTCGAGAACCTGAAAGAACTGGAGCGAACCTCGCTTTAAATCTCCCAGAATCCGCACTGAAACGCCTGATTCCGTGAAACGCAGCTCCCCTCTCCCGGGGGAGAGGGGTTGGGGGTGAGGCAGTTTCACAAGGAGAGAGGTTGGGGATATGGCAGTTTCGCAAGGAGAGGAGTTTGCAGGTGAGGCAGCTCCGCTAGGCGAAGGGTTGAGGGTGAGGCAATCATCCCCCGATTTTCACCGAAGTCATCGTGAGCGACCCCATCATAGCCTTGTCGTTAAAGAATGTCACATTTTCATCCTTCTCTTTCACGGCAAGTGCATACAGCAGTGGAAGGTAATGCTCCGGTGTAGGGATCGCCAGATCGATCGCGGCTCCCAGCTTCTTGTAATTGATCAGTTGCTGATGCTCGTTTCCCGCAATCAGTTTTTTAAATAAGGAATTTGCTTCAAGTGCCCAGTCAAACCCCTGGTTTTGTTTAGCCCAGTCGATTTTACGCAGATTATGGACCATATTCCCGCTGCCAATGATCAGCACCCCCCTATTGCGAAGCGGGGCAAGTTGTGCTGCCAGATCATACTGGTGCTGAGCATCCCGGTTATAATCGATGCTCATCTGGATTACCGGGACAGAAGCATCCGGGTACATCCGGCTGATCACGCTCCATGCCCCGTGATCGAGTCCCCAGGTGTCATCAAGCCCCACATGCGTTTTGGTGATGGCGTTTTGCGCCTCTTTTGCCAGTTCGGGGCTTCCGGGGGCGGGGTACTGCACATCATACAATTTTTGCGGAAAGCCACCGAAATCATGAATTGTTTTGGGTTTCATCATCGATGTTACAAATGTCCCACCGGTCTCCCAATGTGCGGAAATGCAAAGGATTGCATTCGGTTTTGGCATTGATTCTGCCGTTGCCCGCCAGCCTTCGGTAAATTCATTGTTTTCAATGGCATTCATTGGGCTGCCATGACCGACAAAGAGCACCGGCATGTTGCCGGTACGCTCCATCGATTGGGCCAAGGTTTTCAATTCATTCAGTTTCATTGCTTCAAGTGTAAATGGCAGGATGGCCAGTGTTGCAAGAAATTGCCTGCGATCCATACCTGGTTATTGAACTGCGACAAGTTTCAACTTCAGGGTGAATTCATCGTAGATCACTTTGTCGCCAAGGTCACTGAAAAATGTTCCAGAACCATATTTAATATTATAGATGGTGCGGTCAACAACAATACTGTTGGCGTTGAACACATATGAATTTCCATCCTTTTTTACAACGATCTTAAAAGTAAGTGGCTTGGAAATACCTTTGATGGTCAGATTCCCATGGACTTCCGTAACTGCCTTGCTGACATCAACCGGCTTTGTGATGGTAAAAACGGCCTCAGCGAACTTGGCAACGTCAAAAAAATCCGGGGACTTGAGATGGCCGATCAGCTTCTTATTATATTCTGCATCGGTCAGATCGGTATCGACAATGGTCGACATGTTGACAGCAAACGACCCGGAGGTTATTTTATCCTTTTCAACTTTAAAGGATCCTGATTTAAGGTCGATGGTCCCTTCATGGAAGCCGGTGATTTTCTCAGCCTTCCAGTTCAAAGTTGATTTTGAGGCATCAACCGTATAGGTTTGTGACCATGCTGCGGCAAATGTAAACTGCAGGAGGATGAACAATGCGATGATTTTTGTTTTCATAAATGTGTTTAATTAGAGAATGATTTGGATTTAACAGGACTTGTTTGCCTCATCCCCCACCCCTTCTCCTCAAGGGAATAGGGAGGTGCTTTTGATTATCAGATACATATCTCTGAAACGTCCGTTAACAGTGAATAGTATTTCATAATTGTTACATGACGTTACAGCATGTTTATAACTTTTACTGACAAATTTGTCAGTTATATTGACAGTTCAGTATCTTTGCACTGACAAATTATTCCCCCTCAAATATGGCTTCAATAATCTTCTATCCCGACAAGGAAAAGAATGAAAAATCTCTTTTACTTCTTTCATTTACTTTTAATCATGCGCGTTTACGACTTTCAACCGGATTGCATGTGCCAAAAAATGATTGGGACCAGGAAGCGCAGAAGGCAAAACCGGCAAAGGACTATAGCGAGGTCAATACGCGGTTGAGGGAAACTGCCAACTTTTTTCTTGATAAATATGATGAACTTTTCCCAAAAGGTAAAAAATTAACAAAGGAGGAAGTCGAAGAGAAATCGGCAGAAATGGTTAATGCATTTAAAGTATTTACCGGCAGAAAAAAAGCTCTAGACGCTACCAGAATTTCTCTTTTATCCTTTTTTGTAATTTTTCAGCAAAGATATAAAAACAAGATAAGCCCTGGTCATTTAATGCAATATACCAGTCTAAAGAAGCAACTTGAAGCATTCCAAACAAAAAAAGAATTCCGGGTTGATTTTGAAACAATCGGAAAAGACTTTTATATCCAGTTTACTGACTATCTAAAGGAAATCGGATTAAAACCAAACTCAATTGGCTCTTACATCAAAATATTAAAACGTTTAATGAATGAAGCCAATGAGGATAAACTGACCTCAAACCAAGACCACAAAAAGCGGGATTTCAGGGTTATCATGGAAGATGTGGATACAGTATACC
>CAIVAT010000114.1 GCA_903903985.1 uncultured Bacteroidales bacterium
CGCAGTTACGGTAGTTGCCGACCCAAGTATCTCGGTACAACCAGCAGCTACCACCTCAGAATGTATCGGCGGAAACGTTCAACTGAGCGTTACTGCAGGAAACGGTACACCTTCCCTCACCTATCAGTGGTACTCAAATATTGTGAACAGCACTACGGGTGACGATGTTGTTTTGCTTACTGATGAAACAAACGCAACATACACCCCACCAGCAATAT
The DNA here is from genome assembly GCA_903903985.1 of uncultured Bacteroidales bacterium. Taxonomy (GTDB): domain Bacteria; phylum Bacteroidota; class Bacteroidia; order Bacteroidales; family FEN-979; genus CAIVAT01. Next base: position 219 of record CAIVAT010000114.1, read on the forward strand.
CAGCAGGAACAATGTATTATTTCGTCATTATCAAGGCCTCAGGAAGCGGCTGTAATGACAAAACTTCTGATGTTGCCGCAGTTACGGTCGTCACCGACCCCACCTGGGCCACCAACACCGCTTCCCAATCATCAACCTGCGTTACGGATAATGCCGTTACATTTAGCGCTACTGTTTCGGGTGGTACAGGAGGTAGCGTGACATGGTTGCGTGCAACTTCATCTGGTGGCAGTGGAACACTGGTTACCAGCACAGACAGTCCGGGTGTGGGCACATGGTATTATCGTCCGCATTATAACCCCAGTGCATCGGGTTGCAACCTGATCGACGGAACAGAATGGGTCTTTACTTTCTATCCGCTTCGCTCCATCAGTGGCAGTTTTACCTATTATAACGCTGAGAATCCGGCTCTTGTACCAATCAGCCCAAAAGTGATCACAGTGGGATTGTACAAGGACAACACGCATGTTGGGTCCAATTATAGCGCCACTGCCGGTTCTTATGTTTTCAACAATCTTTGTCCGGGAACATATGAATTCAGAATCACTTCAGACATGCCTACAGATGGCAGCGTGAACACCACTGATGCCGCACAAGCAAACTACTGGGGCGCACATCCTTATTCCATAGAAAAAGTAAGGTTTTATGCCGGTGATGTGACACTTGCCAAACAGATAACGGCCACCTCCGCCCAGCGGATCCAGGGATATTTTGTCAATGGAACCGCCTTCGACCGCCCCGACTGGACCTTCTGGAATACGGAAACAACCATTAGCGCCAACCCTGCCGACCCAGGAACTGCCCCTGATTATCCCACTGTGATCCTCGTTGGATCAGGAAATATAACCGCCAACATGTATGGCCTCTGCACCGGCGACTTCAACCGGAGCTTTGATCCTCTGTTGACCAAATCTTCGAGTTCAAGCCTGAGCCTGATCCACGGTGGAACTGTTCAGGCAGAGACCGGCCAGGAATTCGATTTGCCGGTTCACATGGTGAATGCCGCAAAAGTCGGAGCTGTATCGCTCATCCTGAATTTCCCGGCTGATCTGGTCGAAGTGAAGGATGTGGTGATGAACAGCGCTGACGGACAACTCGACTGGGCTGTCAAGGGCAATGAACTCAGGATTGGATGGAATTCGCTGGCGCCTGCCGACCTGGCTGCATTGGCCAACCTCGTCACCCTGAAACTTAAAACGACGGCAGCATTCACCAATGGGGCTTCCATCAGATTAGTGCTGGCCGCCAACCCGCTGAATGAACTGGCCGACGATTATTATGATGTTATCGGCAATGCCCTGTTGAGTGTCGATGTTGTTGAAGCATCGCCCAACGGCATCGCTCTCAAGCCTGCCTCGCAAGGGATCACCTTACAAAATTATCCAAACCCGTTCGCAGGTCATACCACGATTGCCTATACCCTTCCGTTCAACGGAAAGGTCATCCTTGAAATCCACAACACGCTGGGGAAGACAGTTGAAATCCTGATGATTGAAACGCAGCAGAGAGGGGATCATCTGCTGAAATTTGATGCAACCGGCCTGGCATCGGGAATTTATACCGCCACCATCCGGCTCAGCGGCACAAATGATGAACTGATCCGGACTATTAAGCTTGTTAATAACAGATAGGAGGCTACCCATCCCCTGCCCCTCCCTGTATCATGGAGGGGTTTGGAGTGGGTTCTCAATTAAAAATCAATCAGATAGTGAAAAAGATTACGCTTCTTTTGGTTTGTCTTGTTTGGTTTTTATCTTTAGGGATGCATGCTGAGAACGCCCCCGTGACCATGGCCGCAAATGTTACAGCTGCCATACCGGGGGTTTCCTCGGTTGCAGTTCCGGTTACGGTTACAGGGTTCAATGACATCGGCCAGTTTACCCTAACCATGAAGTTCGACACTACCAGGGTGCGCTTTGTATCCGCAACTGCCAATCCTGCCCTGCCGGGAATGAGTGTAACCTATACCAAGCCTTCCGGGAACACCAAGGCGTCTCTTGTTTTCTCCTGGACGGGCAGCTCAAATGTCAGCCTGGCCGACGGGTCATCGCTTGCCGGCCTGACATTTTCGTATGTAACGGGGACAGGATTGCTCAGCTGGGCTTACACCTATGGAGCCGTATGCCAGTTTAAGCGCTACGTAGGAGCAGTACTTACCACCCTGAGCGATACACCCAAATATCTTTTTTATCTGAATGGCGGCATTTCAAACCGCGGTGCACCCGTTACTTTTGTGCCGGTAATTATCATGACGGCCCCGGGATCATTTCAGATTCCTGTAACAGTAAACGGTTTTAACGGCATCGGTGCGCTAACCTTATATCTTGAGTACGACCCTGCCTTTATTACTTACCAGAACACTTTTACCAAGAACCCTGCCTTCGGATCAACTTTCCTGGTGGGAAATATTGCCGGAACCGATGGCAAAATGCTGATGATCATACAGTGGTATGGCGGCGCTGTTACGCTGGGAAACGGCGCTGCACTTTGCACGATGAACTTCAGTTATGCTGGAGCAGGCGCCACTTGCCCCCTGAGCTGGAACGACAATGGCCCCTCATGCGAATATGCAGATGGTTCGGGGGATGTACTGATTGACCTGCCAAAAAATTATTATTACCATGATGGAGTGGTCTCTCCTCCGCTAATCGCAAATTTTACGGCAGACAACTTTACGCCGCATAAAACGGATACCGTTCAGTTGACTGATCAAAGCGCAGGGGGTGCCACTTCATGGAACTGGAGTTTCGACAGGCCTGCTGTAGTCTTCCTGAACGGTACAAACGCATCATCACAAAACCCGCAGGTGAAATTTACCGATGGTGGAACTTATTCCGTGACCCTGCTGGTCACAAATTCGTATCTTACTGATTCTGAAGCGAAAATAGCTTTCATCCGGGCAGGGACTCCAGGGACCTGGACCGGAAACACCTCTTCGGATTGGAATGTTTGGTCGAATTGGGATAATTGGCTGGTACCCGATAGCAACACCCCGGTCCTTATTCCTCCTGCAGCGCCAAACTGGCCGGTATACAACGGCGACCTGATCCTTGGGATCAACTGCAGCAGGCTCACACTGAGTGGCTCTACAAGCAGGATGACTATTACTGGTGATTTAAAAATTCCTTAAATCTGAATTTATGAAGAATCACATGTTAATGCTTATTAGTGTGCTTATTGGGCTTCTTTTTTTTGTTACAAATGGGTCGGGGCAAACGACCAGGACCGTTGGAGTCTCCGGTAACTATACAACCCTTAAACTGGCATTTGATGCAATAAATGCCGGCACCATCACCGGTAGTATCACCCTTCAAATAACCGGAAACACAACCGAAACATCATCTGCAGTATTGAATGCCAGCGGCAACGGGAGTGCGAACTATACCACGGTATCAATTTATCCAACCAGTTCCGGACTTATCATTGCCGGCAACTTGAATTTACCGCTGATCGACTTGAACGGGGCCGATCATGTAACCATTGATGGAAGGGTGAATGGTTCAGGTTCAGTGACCGATCTCACCATTACCAATTCCAGCACCGGTATTACCGCTTCGACTGTACGCTTTGTCAACTCTGCCGAAAATAATACCGTTAAGTACCTGACCATCAAAGGTTCTGAAACGAGCGCGGCGACAAGTAATACCACCGGGATCATCTTTTTCTCAACCTCCTCATCCGGAAATGGAAACGATGGAAATACCATCGATCATAACAACATCACCAGTGATGCAGCCGGCAGGGCCACACATGCCATTTATTCCCTGGGCTCATCCGACCATTCTAACAGCGAAGACATAATCAGCAACAACAATATTTACGATTTTCTCAACAATGGTCTGGCATCCTGCGGGGTTCATATCTCTTCCAATTCAACTTCATGGACCATTTCGGGAAACAGCCTCTTTGAAACGACATCCTTTATTCCAACAGCAGATGTGGCATTCAATGCAATGGTTATTGATAATTCATCGGGCACCGGTTTTACAATCACCGGAAACTATATTGGAGGAAGTTCAGCCTCATGCGGCGGCCAGGCTTGGACAAAAACCAACTCCAAAAACAACATCTTCTATGCCATCAATCTGAATGCCGGGACTTCTCCAGTAAGCAATATCCAGGGAAATACAATCCAGAACTTTTCCTGGAGCAATTCCGGATCCCAGGCCTGGACCGGTATTCAGTGTACGGTAGGCTCAGTGAATGTCGGTACAACTGCCGGGAATATCATCGGGGCAACATCAGGAACCGGATCAATCACGGTGACCGGAGGAGCATCAGGGTTGAATGTCTATGGGATAAATATTGCCGGATCGGGAACAATAACTATCCGAAATAACAAAATTGGCGCAATCACTGCAGCCAATTCCAATATATCGTATGCAAGCAATTTTTATGGCATCAATAAAGCAAACACGGGAACAGGCTCCATCATCGACAATATCATCGGAAGTACAATAACAACAAACAGTATCCTTGCAAGTTCTGCAAGCACGGCCAATGATCAAATTGTTTCCGGGATCAGCAATACAAATGGTTCAAATGGTTTTACAATCAGCAACAACACCATCTCCAACCTCACCAACGGCACTACCAATGCAAATACCGGGGCCGCCGGATTAATAGTTGGTATTTCATCCTCATCCGCCGTTAATATTATCTTAAACAATACAATCAGTTATTTGACCATTGCCAATGCCAACAGCGCGGCTAACAATACCGCATCGATTTGCGGAATCGCACTGACGGGAACGAATCAACTTAAAACCATCACCGGAAATACTATTTGTTACTTATCCAACAACTGCGCTTCATTTACCGGGAGTGCGATTGGGCTGTATTTTGGTGCTACCGGGATGTACACCACAAACTCTCATACCGTTACCGGTAATTTCATCCATGATATTTCCGTAAATGTTTCTTCCACAGGGGCCTCGGTATATGGAATTAAGATCAGCACGGGTCAAACCACTTATGCCAACAACATCATCAGTTTGGGGGGAAACACGGCAACCACAATTTATGGAATATACGAAACTGGAACAGCCAGCAACAACAACAACATCTATTTTAACTCGGTTTTTATTGCCGGAAATTTGAGTTCGGGCGTTACTGATAAATCATACTGCTTATACAGCGCTGGGTATGCAAATACACGAATCTTTAAAAATAATATTTTTGAAAATGCCCGGTCAACCACAGGTGGTACAAGTTTGCATTATGCTGCATTTTTCAACTATGGTGTGAGCACTTCCCTGTCACTGGATTTTAATGATTACTATACACCGGGTACTGGCGGAGTCCTGGGTTTTTACAATGGTGCCGACGTGAATGCAGTTCCACTCATTTCAGGACTTGATGGTAAAAGTTTAGCCATCAACCCAACATTTTCAAGCCCGGGAGGAACTGAAGCATTGAATTACACCCCTTTGTCAGATAAACTTGAAGGAACAACAATCAGCACATTGTCAACAGATTACGCATCGGTGAACCGGGCAGCAACACCCTCCATGGGCGCTTATGAAGTCACCCTGAGTCTCAATGCCGATGTGTACAAATCCGGAGTTTTTCAATCCAGTTATTTTCGGTTAAAAGATGCTTTTGATAAAATAAACAATGGAACCCATACGGGTGTGCTTGAGATCAGGATCAAGGCCAACATGGTGGAAACAGTTTCCGCAGTGCTTTATCAAAGCGGATATTCGAGCAGTGCAGGCATATCAAATTACAGTTCTTTAACTATTTACCCTACCGTGGCCGGCATAACCGTGACCGGCAATTTCGATTCACCCCTGATTGATTTGAATGGTGCAGACAATGTGACCATTGATGGGCGGGTGAACCAATCAGGGGCAACAGACCTGACCATAGCCAACGCCAGCACGGGAACTTTTGCTTCAGCCATCCGGTTCATCATATCAGCTGAAAGCAATACTGTTAAATATTGTAATATAACTTCCTCCTGCAATAGTGCAGGTGTAGGTGCAATCAATTTCACCTCCTCCACCACCGGGAACGGAAACGACAACAACATTATTGAATTTTGTAATATCTCCAACACAGGTGGAAACAGGCCTGTCAATATCATATTTTCCTCAGGAACCTCCGGCCGTGAAAATAGTGGAAACATCATCAGATACAACAATATTTATAATTTTTTCAATCCGAATTCCAATTCATATGGCATTAATATTTCATCTAATTCTACTGATTGGACCATCTCTGACAATAGTTTTTATGAAACAACGACCTTTGCCCCTTACGGTGCCAACAAGTATTATCCCATTTTTGTGAATACCGGCAACAACAATATCATCAGTAATAATTATATAGGCGGCAGTGAGCCATTGTGCGGCGGTTCTGCATTTACAGTAAATGCAAGTCTGGGTCATTATTTTTGCGGTATCTATTTTAATGGCGGAGTCGCGTGCATGGTTCAGAATAACATCATACGTAACATCAATTATACCAGCATCCAGTCAAATCCATGGGATGGTATTTTCATCAATTCAGGTAATGCCACAGTCACAGGCAACACAATAGGTGCAGCGACCGGAACCGGCTCCATTGTTATTACAACTCCTTCTGTTGCAGCAAGTGCAACGATGAACGGAGGCGTGGTTACCGCGATCACACTGCTGGGCGGAGGAACCGGTTACACGACAGCACCTCCGGTTACATTTTCAACATCAGGCAGTACAATACCTGCCACAGCTACTGCCACCATAGCCGGGGGAGTCGTTACAACGCTGACGCTGAATTCAGGGGGAAGCGGATATACAGGTACACCCAACGTGGTGTTTGACGGGCAATCGTATGGATATTCCACATCACACGGTATGATTCAAAACAGCTCGGGAGCAGTAAATATAACAAACAATAATATTGGTTCAATTACCACGGCTGGCACAGCCTATTATTCACATAGTTTCGAATCAATATACGTGAGGAGTGTAGCCTCGACATTGGCCATCAGCAATAACCTGATAGGAAGCCTTACAACAGCCAACAGCATATTAACGAGTTCTTCAGCAGTTTCATCAGTCACCAAGCAGGATGTTTATGGAATATACAGTGCCGGTATCGGTACAACAACCATTTCGGGAAACACGATAGCCAATCTAACCAATGCCTATGCAGGCACCAATTCATTATCGCGGGTAAGAGGCATTCAAACGATTGCAGGCTATAATACCATTCAAAACAATACGGTAAGCGATTTAACTTCTTTCAGCAAGCAATCCACCCCTTCGACTTCTGCTTCGATTGTAGGCATTTCACAAACTTCATCCACTTCCTCGACCGTTCAGACAGTTACAGGAAATACCATCTGTAATTTATTCAGCACAAGCGCAACAGCACAGATATATGTAACAGGAATATATTATTCGGGGCCAACAACCGGCTCCTGTTCTGTTTCAGGAAATTTCATCCACAGCCTTTCCATTGCATCCTCCGATGTAACATCAAATATCAAAGGAATCGAACTTAATTACGGGGGAGCAACCTGTGCCAATAATATCGTCAGCCTGGGGAATGGCCTTACCTCCGGGTATTTCATCAGTGGCATATGGGATGAGAGTGGTGCCACCAATAACAACAATATCTACTTCAATACGGTTTATATTGGCGGAAGCGTGACATCCGGGACAACATCATCAACTGCGGCCTTAAAAAATTCAGCCAATTCTTCGACAAGAAATTACAGGAATAATATCCTGTTCAATGCCCGTTCCGGTGGCTCCAGCGGAAAACATTATTCGATTATTCTTTCAGGCATAGCAAACTTGACCATTGATTACAATGACTATTTCGCATTGGGAACCGGCGGAATGCTTGGTGTTATCGGCACACTCGACAAACCAACCTTATCCGCCTGGAAAGCTGCTACAGGGCAGGATGTTTATAGCTTAAGCACTAATCCGGTCTTTGCCGGCACAAACTGGACTACTGCCTCAAATTATTATACTACTACATCGTTGCCCGGGGGATCAGGAACCGGCATCACCACTGATTATGCAGGAAACACAAGAGGCATCACTCCAAAAATGGGTGCACTGGAAATCAACAGTTATATTTGGCAGGGCAGCACAAGTACTGACTTTGCGGCTGTAAGCAACTGGACAGGAGGGACTGTGCCCCCGGATGGAGCCGACATTTCCTTTGCTACCGCACCTGACCGGGACTGCTATTTGGATCAAAACAGAACAATTGGAGATATAACCAATGCACAATCCACAAGAAAACTGGTTGTAAATGGTAAACAGCTTACGATAACCAAAAATCTGAATTTCACCAATGGCGCGCAGATAGATGCTACCACTGCATCATCCTGCATTTTATTTACCGGAATGTCTGCACAGAATATCCCGGCAGGAATCTTCACGGGCAATACCGTGGAAACCATCGGAATTAACAACATCAGCGGTGTTACATTAAACGGAAATTTAACCATATCAGGAACATTGATCCTTTCCAATGGTTCTTTTTCACTGGGAATGAATACGCTGACATTGGACGGAGCCATTGTCACATCAACCGGATCTCTGACCGGTGGCAGTGCAACCAACCTCATCATTGGTGGAAGCGGATCATCTGCAACCCTGCCTGCTGTGTCACTGAACAATTTCACCATAAACCGTCCAAATGGCCTGGTCTTAGGCGGATCAGTAACCGTTGGTGGCACACTTGCATTAACGGATGGTACGTTGATCATAGGTGCCAATATGTTGACCATGGCGGGCAACTCACTCACAAAATCAACCGGAAATATTGATGCGAGCAATGCAGGCGCTGCTATAATTTTTTTGAATACCACTGCGATTATTTTTCCACCTTCCCTTTTCACCAGTACTGTTAATGATTTAACCATCGGTGGTGCTGGAGGGATCACTTCCTCCAGCGATTTAACAGTCAATGGAGTTCTTGATTTAGAGGCGGCCAATCCATCCGGTGTGAAAGGCTGTCTTGATATGGTTGACGGATCAATCATAAAAACCCTCCTCATGGGACCCAATGCCACAACCACCGGAACTGGTGATGTAACAGGGATAGTTTCACGTTCTTCCTTCGTCGTAAATACACCATATTCCTTCGGAAACAAGTTTACCACACTGAATATGGCTGCAGGCGGAACATTGCCATCCTCCCTCAGTTTTAAAATAATTCTGAGCTCATCGGATCTGAGCTGGAAACCAGATGCCATTCGCCGTTATTATGATATTATCCGCACAGGTGGAACCAGTGCAACCAAAGTCACCCTCAATCTTCATTATTTAGACAGTGAACTCAACGGTGCGAGTGAAGGCAACCTTGATTTATTTGATTATCACCTCGGCGGTACTCCGCATATCGATGACCACGGTCATTCGAACGACAATACGGCTGACAACTGGGTTGGGTTGGCCAATCTCAGCCTGACTTATGTCGCCAGGACTGCCTTCAACGATAAATATTGGATGCTTGGTACATCCACTGCTGCCAATTATACATGGCTTGGTGTCACATCCGATTGGGCTTCGAGTTACAATTGGCTGGGCGGGGTCGTTCCATCATCTGGCAATCATGTTACCATTCCGGATGCTGGCACAACTCCTTTTGATCCCGATTTGCCGGCAACTGCAACCATTGGTTCCCTTACCATTCAGGCCGGAGGCATCCTTAATGGTGGCACGGATAACATCCTGACCATTGATGGAGCTGCCGGTGCATGGGACAACATGGGAACGTTCAATGCCGGGAACAGCACAGTCGTGTTTACCAATGCCGCAGCAACCATGTCTGACCCCACTAACTTCTATAATGTCACCGTTGCTGATGGAGCAAAACTCACCCTTGGGACTGATAATATCCTGAGAATTGCGGGAACGTTATCACTCTCCACTACCGGCATTTTAAATGCCGCATACAATCACAATACGGTAGAATATAACGGGGATATTCAAACAGTTATCAATCCAAATGGCGTAACCCCGGGTTATTATAACCTTATTCTAAGCGGAACGGGGACGAAAACGCTTCCCGGAACCGATTTGTCGATCGCCAATGACTTTACAATTTCAGGATCAGTTTCCGCGACAGCGGCTTCCATGATCAATTTAACCGGAGAACTCACCATTGGAGTTGGTTGTACATTTGCAACAGGCAACTACAATCATTTCATAGGTGGGTATTTCGATAACAGCGGGATTTTCAATGCTTCATCAGGATATACAATTACTTTAAACGGTATTGCCACACAATCAATCTATGGGTCATCCACAACAATATTTGATAATTTGACGATAAACAATAGCATGGGAGTTACCCTCTTTTCCAATGTTAATGTAGATAATGTACTGACACTTGCCAACGGTACCCTTAGTGTTGAAGCCACCACGCTTGGAATCAACGGGGCAATCAGTAAAACGTACGGGAATATAGATGTGAACTCCAATTCCTCCTTGAGTTTTGGCGGGACAAGCAGCCTAACGCTTCCTGACAATATATTCACTGCTACACCTTCCATCAACAACCTCACCATCAACAGATCCGGAGGGGTTGCCATGGGCAATCAAAACATGATCATAAACGGACTGTTGAATTTAGAGGCGGGAACGGTTGAAATTGGCGCCAATACACTGACTATTAACGGAAGTTCTCCTACAAGAACAACCGGGAATATTGATGCAGGCAATCCATCTGGGACCCTTGTTTTTAGCAATATTTCCCCGATCACTTTGCCGTCCTTTATATTTACAGATGATGTTAACAATCTAATCATCAATAGTTCAGGAGGCATTACGGCCAGCAGCGATTTTACCATAAATGGCATCCTCAATTTGCAAAGCGATAACCCATCGGCCATCAAAGGCAGCCTGGATATGTGGAACGGTACCGCATTGAAAACTTTGACCATGGGACCTTCCGCCACCACCATTGGAACAGGCGATGTGACGGGCATTGTTAAGCGTACATCCTTTCTTGCAAATACCCCTTATTCATTCGGAAACCAATTTACCACGATTGTCTTTTCGGATGGTGGGACATATCCTTCAGAAATAAAAGCAAAGATCTCCATTGGTGCTTCACCTTCGTGGAAAACGACAGCCATCCAGCGAATGTATGACTTTGTGCAGACTGACGGGGTTAACTGCATTTCAACCATTACCACCCATTACCTTGATACAGAGCTCAATGGTAATATTGAGAATGAGCTGGTTCAGTGGACAAGATCTCCTGGGACTCCTGATGTATTAACTGAATGGGGGCGTTCAAATTGCAACTCCGCTAATAATTGGGTTGCAATTGCCAATGTAAATATTGGCTATTACCCAACCAGTTTCGGTCAACTGGAAAATACCCTTGCTAAGTCGGAAATTGTTTCTTATATATGGAATGGATCGCAAAGTACAGCATGGGCCACCATTGAGAACTGGACACCCACGGGAACTCCGTCCTCTACCTCAAATGTAGTTGTTCCTGATGCCTCTACCACAAACTTCTCCCCAACGATACCAACCTCTGTCGAACTCAAGACACTGACCATTGAAGCAGCGGGTATTTTAAATGCCAATGAGGGTATTGAAGTAACCATCAATGGCAGCAATGGAGCGTGGAGTAATGCCGGAGGCACATATAATCCAAATACAAGCATTGTTACCTTTACAAATGCCAACGCGACCATTTCGGGGTCGACGAATTTCAACAATGTAACGATACCTGGTGAGAAGGTTTTATGGATGCAAAGTGGCAGTACCATGAGAATATCCGGAACAATGATCAATAACGGAACCTGGCGCACCGTGATCGGAGGGCCGACCACGGTAGAATATAGCGGAGGAAACCAGACCGTGGTGGTTCCTAATCCAACCACAAACCGTTATAGTACGTTGATCCTCAGTGGCAGCGGTACGAAAACCATGCCGTCGACTGCATTGGCCATATATGGCGATTTCTCAATATTGGGAACAGCAACTGCAACAGCGATTGCTTCGGTGAATACGAACGGCAATTTCATCATTGGCTCAGACGCAACATTCAGAACAGGAGCATTGAGTCATTCCATCGGAGGAAACTTCTCGAACGACGGCGTTTTTTCGGCTACCGGCAGCACGATTGAGTTTAACGGCTCTGCTGCTCAGGTTATAGGAGGCATTGTACCGGCTGTTTTCAACAATCTGACTTTGAACAACAAGGATGACGTGTCTCTTGGCAACAACGAAACAATCAACGGAATTCTTGCTTTCACCAGCGGAAAAATTTACCTCGGCGACCACGATTTGTTGATGGGCAATGCGGCCACCATCACCGGCAACACCAATACAAAATATGTGGTGACTGATGGAACCGGAGTATTAAATCAGCGTGTCAATACCTCCACGGATGTCATCTATCCCATTGGTTTTGAAACCTCTTATTTGCCTTTGACCATCAGACTCACTGCTCTTTCAACTGCCGATAATATCAAAGCCAGGGTTGCAAATGGCCTGTTTACTTCTTACGATGCCTCTGATTTTCCTACGGGCACTCCGATCACAAACCGCGTGGTTCCAATCACCTGGTATTTAAATGAAAGTGCCTCCGGTGGGAGCAATGCAACGGTAACGTTCCAATGGAATGCCACGGATGAAGCTTCAACCTTCAACCGAAAATGGTGTGATGTGGCTCATTACACAGGTGGGGCATGGAGTTATGCAGAAGGTGCGATAGCCTCTGGTTCCAATCCATACACGCAAACCATCAGCGGCATTACATCCTTTCATCCTTTCGGGGTTTTCGGCCAACATATCCTAAGTTCTTTCATGGGTACAACATTTTGCGCAGGTTCTTCCATATCTGTTGATTATACCGCCACCGGTGGTACCTGGAATTCCGGGAACAATTTCACAGCAGAGATTTCAGATGCAGCAGGAAGTTTTACATCACCAGTAGCGATCGGATCCGCATTTTCCCAGGAATCAGGCACCATCAATGCTACCATTCCTGCAAATACGGACGATGGGACAGGATACCGTGTAAGAGTCGTAAGCGCCGATCCTGCCGGGAATGGAGAAATCAACGGGGATGATTTGACGATCAACCACCTCCGAAGCATCAGCGGATCATTTAGCTATGCCAATACTGCAAATTCCGCCCTGACAGACGGAATTACGGTAAAACTTTACCAGAACAACACCCAGGTAGGCTCAAGTTTTGTTGTTACGAACGGCATCTATGAATTTACAAACCTTTGCCCCGGTAACTACGAAATCCGGGCCACCTCTGTCAAATCTACCGAAGGAAGCGTGAATACCACCGATGCAGCTCAGGCCAATTATTGGGGCGTATACCCTTACCTTATTAATAAAGTCAGGTTTTATGCCGGTGATGTGACGGGTGATGCGTTTTCCATCAATGGAAGTGATGCACAACTCATTCAACATTACTTTGTCAATGACACTCCCTTCGCCAAGGGAGGCAGCTGGACATTCTGGAACGCAGGAGAAACCATCAGTTCTCAAACCACGCCTCCTGATGCATCGTATCCGGTTATAAACCTGGCTGTTGGCAGCAATAAAACCGCTGATATAGTTGGTTTATGCACCGGTGACTTTAACTGCAGTTTTAATCCTACATTGACTAAATCGATAAGTTCAACCCTGAACCTTGTCTATGGCGGTACCGTTCAGGCAGGCATCAGCGAGGAATTCGAATTGCCGGTTCGCGTGGTAAATGCTTCAAATATTGGGGCCATATCACTGATCCTGAATTTTCCTGCAGATCTTGTTGAGATAAAGGATGTTGATATAATCAACGGATTTGGGCAGCCCGATTGGAACGTTCAGGGCAACGAACTGCGTATCGGATCTTATTCGATGGATCCTGTCAGTCTGGCTGCATTTGACAACCTGATTACGTTGCATCTTAAGACGACAGCTGCATTCCTCAATGGGGCATCTATCCGGCTCTCACTGGCCTCAAACCCGCTCAATGAACTGGCAGACGATCATTACGAAGTTATTGGCAACGCTGTTTTAAGTGTCAATGTCGTGGAATCAACATCCACCGGCCTTGCTGGCAATCCTGATAGGGATCAGATTCTGATCAGAAATTTTCCAAATCCTTTTGCCGGCCAAACCACTTTTGCCTATTCGCTCCCGGTAGAAGGCATGGTCATCTTTGAAATTCGCAACATGTTAGGCAATACAGTGAAAACCCTGGAAAATGAAATCCAGGAAAAAGGGAGCCATCTGTTAAAATTTGACGCAGCCAGCCTGGCACCTGGCATTTATACTGCAATCATCAGGCTTAGCTGCAACAGTAAAGAAATGCTGCGATCAATCAAAATTGTTAATAACAGATAAAATGAAAGTGCAAAATTTAAAGTGCAAAGCGCAAAGCAAAATTGTAGATCAGGAAACTAATGTGTACTATTGTGCCTGATGTGGTTAAATTCTTATGAAAATCGTTGATCCATTAAAAACATTCCAAAAATCACCAGGCATGAAAAAGCTTATAAAATTCTTCAAAATCGCAGTCCTGATCGCAGTGGTAATGTGGGTAAGGGATACCAATGCCAATACACTGTCGCCGGGTCCTGCCTGTTTGCCGGGTGGTCCTGTCACAACAATTGCAGCCGTTAGCGTCTGTACGGGAACCACAGAGGTTGATATCCCGGTCACGGTGACCTCCTTTGCCAGTATTGGCAGTATATCGTTAAAAATCACCTTTGAGCCCACTCAACTGGGAACGCCGGTGCTGCTTTCAAGTCACCCGGATTTATGGTCATCATTTCTTGTAAATGTTGCCACTCCCGGTACCATCCTGGTTTCGGGATTTGGCACAGGAATCAGCCTGGCCGATGGGAGTATCCTGTTTACCTTGCGTTTCACGAATGGTACCGGCCTGCGTTCCGGTTCCTTATCGTTCTTTGAAAACATCCAGGGAAGTTCCTGCGAGTACACCCTGGATGATGCTCCCAACTACACTCCTTACTGTGACCGTCCGACAGGAAACTTCTATATCAATGGCGGTCTCACCGTCAACACACCATCATTTGTGCCTGTTCCACATACAGTGGCTGAGTTGCAGGCAACCGGGACAGATATTAAATGGTATGCAGCCGAGACCGGGGGTACTGAATTGTCGCCTTCAACGATATTGGAAAATGGCCATCACTATTATGCCACTCAAACCGTAAATGGGTCCGAGAGTATTTCAAGATTTGAGGTAACTGCCTCGGTGGATCCCACTCCCTGCGCCCCAACGGCCACTTCACCGCAATCGGGTGTGACCGTTGCCGACCTGGCGGCAACAGGTCAAAACATCAGATGGTATACTGCTTCATCCGGCGGAACGGCGCTTGCGCCTTCAACCGCTCTGGAAAACGGGACCTATTGGGCGAGCCAGACAATCGATTGCACCGAGAGTGCAACAAGGGTCGCAGTAACCGTATCAAATTAACCGGCAGGCGATTTATCCTTGTTTGCTAAACCGCTTCCGTTCGTTCTCATCCAGCAGTATCTTACGCAGACGGATTGATTTCGGTGTCACTTCCACGTATTCATCACCTTTGATATACTCCCTGACTTCTGACGTTTAGTGCGGTAACAGATTCCATTTTTTGATTAAAGGGGCCCTAAACGTATAGTAAAAATAGGTTTCTGCTACTGCTCCCAGACCCCATGCTGAAGCATGGATGGTTCTGATTCGGTTGCTGCTCCCAGACCCCATGCTGAAGCATAGATGGTTCTGATTCGGTTGCTGCTCCCAGACCCCATGCTGAAGCATGGGGTTAGCGATGTCTGCCGTTCCGATCATGCATCTCGTGGACTAAAGTCCACAGTCAAATTGACGCGTTGGGTGGATGTTCCTCCTCCGCGGACTTCAGTCCGCGTCCCACTGCAAGCCTGTCCCCCGCCAGCCTAACCCCATGCTTCAGCATGGGGTCTGGATGCCTCACCGGATCATGAACCACATCTATCCGCATGGGGTGCCGGATCATCTCCTGACTTCTGACGTTTAGTGCGATAACAGATTCCAATTTTTGATTAAAGGGGCCCTAAACGTATAGTAAAAATAGGTGTTAGTGCGGTAAAAGTCAAAACTGTTGTTTTTATTTCATTCACCTTCAGTTACTTGAAAACTACCAACGCACCAAAATCGCAAAACGTCAGAAGTCAGGGTGACTGTCTCGGTGGATCCCACTCCCTGCGCCCCGACGGCCACCTCACCGCAAACAGGTGTGACCGTTGCCGACCTGGTGGCAACAGGACAAAACATCAGATGGTACAATGCTTCATCGGGTGGAAAGGCGCTGGCACCTTCAACTGTTTTGGGAAACGGGACGTATTGGGCAAGCCAGACGATCGATTGCACCGAGAGTGCATCAAGATTTGCCGTAACCGTATCAAATTAGCCTGCCCGCGGCTTAACCTTGTTTACTGCTGCGCTTCCGCTCGATCTCATCCAGCAGGATTTTGCGCAGACGTATTGATTTCGGCGTCACCTCCACGTATTCATCCCCTTTGATATATTCCATGGCTTCTTCGAGCGAAAACTTTGTTGCAGGATAGATGACTGCCTTGTCGTCGGAACCCGATGCACGCACGTTGGAGAGCTTTTTGGTCTTATTCACATTGATCACGATATCATCGCTTCGGGTGCTCTCCCCGATTACCTGTCCATTATAAACATCTTCAAAAGGTTCGATGAAAAACTTGCCGCGGTCCTGGAGTTTGTCAATGGCATAGGTAATGGCCAACCCGGTGTACATCGAAATGAGGGAGCCGTTGTTGCGTCCCTGCATGTCTCCTTTCCATGGCTGGTATGACTTGAATCGATGTGCCATCACGGCCTCCCCTTCTGTTGCAGTGAGAACGGGATTGCGCAGGCCAATCAAGCCCCGGGCAGGGATGTCAAACTCGAGGATCACGCGGTCGCGTTTGTGTTCCATGTGGGTCATGTCGCCTTTACGGCGGCTGACCAGCTCAATCACCTTGCCAGCAAAAGCTTCGGGCACCTGCACCTTTAATAATTCCACCGGTTCACATTTCTGTCCGTTCATCTCCTTGGTTAAAATCTGCGGCTGCCCCAGTTGGAACTCGTAGCCTTCGCGGCGCATGGTCTCTACCAGGATTGCCAGGTGAAGGATCCCGCGGCCAAATACCTGGAAACGATCGGGCGAATCCATCTCCTCCACGCGTAACGCCAGGTTTTTTTCAGTCTCTTTGAAAAGCCGTTCGCGGATGTGGCGTGAAGTGACGAAGGTGCCTTCCTTGCCTGCAAACGGTGAGTTGTTGATGGTGAACAACATGCTCATTGTTGGTTCATCCACGCTGATGGGCGACATGCCCTCGGGGTTTTCAAAATCGGAAATGGTATCACCAATGTCAAAATTTTCCGGGCCGAGAATGGCGCAAATTTCACCTGCAAATACCTCAAACTTCACTTTCTCCTTGCTCAGCCCTTCGAAAAGGTAGAGTTCTTTGATGACTGATTTTATGACTGTCCGGTCATTTTTAACCAGCGAAATCGGCATCCCGGCTTTTACGGAACCCCGGGTGATGCGCCCGACGGCAATCCTGCCGACATAAGAGGAGTAATCGAGTGAACTGATCTGCATCTGCAGGGTTCCGGGCAATTGCGTCGGAGCAGGAATATGTTCAATGATCTGATCGAGCAGGTAGCTGACATCAGTGGTCTCGTTGCGCCAGTCATCCGACATCCAGCCATGTTTCGAAGAGCCGTAAACGGTCGGGAAATTTAGCTGGTCTTCACTGGCATCGAGGCTGAACATCAGATCGAACATTGCCTCATGAACTTCATCAGGTGAACAATTTGGTTTGTCGACCTTGTTGATCACCACGATGGGTTTTTTTCCCAGTTCCAGCGCTTTCTGTAAAACAAAGCGGGTTTGAGGCATGGGTCCCTCAAATGCATCAACAAGGATCAACACCCCGTCGGCCATGTTCAGTACACGTTCAACCTCACCACCAAAATCACTGTGGCCGGGTGTGTCGATGATGTTGATTTTAATTCCTTTATATCTTACCGAGACATTCTTTGACAAAATGGTGATCCCGCGTTCGCGCTCCAGGTCGTTCGAGTCGAGGATGAGATCCCCCATTTCCTGGTTGTCGCGGAATAGCCGGACCTGGTGTAAAATCCGGTCGACCAGCGTTGTTTTGCCGTGGTCGACGTGGGCAATGATGGCGATATTTCTGATATCCTGCATGTTAAAAAATTAATTGGGGTATTTGAAATGGTTTGCAAAGGTACGGCAAATATCAATGCATTAAACATTTACGGTTGACGATTGACGATTTACGATTTCTGATGAAAAAAACTTCATCATTGTGAAATGACAGATTTCCCATGAAAAATCTCAAAAAAACATTCCATTCGTCAATCGTAAATTGTATAGATTATCTTTACACCATGAAAATAAACATCATCGGTGCCGGTGTTGCCGGTTTATCGGCCGGGTGCTACCTCCAGATGAATGGGTTCGAAACGACGATTTTCGAGCAGCATTCAACATTCGGAGGGCTTTGCACCGGATGGAAGCGAAACGGGTTCACCTTTGAAAGCGGGTTGCAGTGGTTGCTAGGATCAGGAAGAAGTAATCCTTTTTACCTGCTCTGGTCTGAACTGATCGACATGGAAACCATCCGGTTTGTCCATCATGAGGTGCGTGTGGAGATCGAAGTGAAGGATCACCGGGATATCTCAGGGGATAAGGTATTTCACCTGTATACCAACTTAGACCGCCTGGAAAAATACATGCTTTCCATCGCTCCCGAAGATGAACCCATGATCAGAAAGCTGATCCGCTCCATGCGCAAAATGCAGGGCTACGAAATTCCGCCCATGATCAGGTCCGTGCCGCAATTGCTGCCATGGTACCGTAAAATACGGTATATCAGATTTTTGCCGCTACTTCTTTTCCTCAACAGGATCAAGCGTGAAACCAATTTCACCTTTGCGGATAAATTGAAGAACCCATTTCTCAAAGAGGCTTTCCGACTGCTGTTCGATGGCGATGAAATGCCCCTGCTGATCATCACCCTGCCCCTGGCTTTCAATGACCTGAAAGGAACCGGCTACCCCATCGGCGGATCAGTTGATTTTGTCGGAAAACTTGAGCAAAGGTATCTTGAATCGGGCGGCAGGATAAGATACGGTTCTGGAGTTGACAGGATCACCGTGGAGAATAACCAAGCCACCGGTGTGGTTCTCCGCAGCGGGGAGTCCGTTCCGTCCGGCATCACGATCTCTGCCTCCGACTGGAATTTCACCGTATTCAAGGCACTGGAACGTAAATACGTTGACAGAACCATCCTGAAACTTCACAACCAGGAAAATTTGAAAGTCTTTTATTCGGTGTTCATGGTCTCATTAGGCGTTGCTGCCACCTTTGCTGATCAACCTCATTTCCTCCGTTTCCCGCTTTCAGAGCCATTGGTATCGCCCGACGG
The DNA here is from genome assembly GCA_903903985.1 of uncultured Bacteroidales bacterium. Taxonomy (GTDB): domain Bacteria; phylum Bacteroidota; class Bacteroidia; order Bacteroidales; family FEN-979; genus CAIVAT01. The sequence goes on from CAIVAT010000114.1 coordinate 19,658, forward strand.
AACCAAATACGAACGCATGGAGGTGCATATCAACAATTATGATCCAACCTCGGCTCCTCAAGGGAAAACGGTGATATCCATCAGTTTTTATACCCGGAACGCCGACTTTTGGATCAATCTCCGGCAATCAGACAGAACCACTTATGAGGCTGAAAAAGAAAAATTTGCCCGGTTGATCATTGGCCATGCAGATGCCAGGTTTGGCGGACTTAAAGAAAAAGCAGAGGTCGTTGATGTTGCAACCCCGGCAACTTTTCAACGGTATACCAACAACTGGAAAGGGAGTGTTCAGGGATGGCTTCCGGGGAAAAACATCATCGCACAATCGCCTGTACAAAGTAAATTGCCGGGATTGAAGAATTTTTACTTTTGCGGGCACTGGGCAATTCCCGGAGGAGGATTGCCCGTAGCCATTAAATCGGCCAGGGATGTTGCACAGATGATTTGCCATCGTGAAAAAGTTCCTTTCAGGATTAAACCCCATCTCCCCTGACCCACTTCTTTTGGACCCCATCCCCCTGAGGTTCATTGTATCGCTTTCCGTGCTTTCAGGATATATTTAGCCGTATCGAGCGGGCTGATCCCTTTATAGGGGCGAATTGCACCCTGTTCGTCGCTACATGCGCGGTAGCCGCAAAATTGTATGGAAATCCTTGCATTTCCGCCGGAGCGAGAACTCAGCTTCACCGGGAAATCGATCGAGGTGGCAAACGGCATTATTCCTTTTAAGATAAAACGGCCATTTCCCATCTCCGGGCTTTCAAAACTGCCACGCATGCGCGTAATGTCGCTTGTGATGACTCCAAGCAGGTCATCCGGAGCATCGATCTGAAAGCGGATCATCGGTTCCAGCAAGGTTGTGCCGGTTTGAACCAGCCCGTTTATAATCCCCATGGGTGTGGCGATGGCGAAATCACCCGATCGGGAATGTACCGTGTGGTCTTCCCCTTCGATCAGGGTGACGCGCAGATCTGTCACTTCCCAGCCTTTGATCCCTTGCTTGAGTGCGCCGGAAATGCTTCGCTCCACCTCGTTCTGGTACTTCTGCTGAACGTCATTTACAGGAACGATGCTTTGATACACGACTCCGCTGCCCCGCTCGCCCGGCTCAATACGGAACTTCATGATGGCCCAGCATGGTTTGGGCATCCAGTATTGCACAAACCCTTCCCCCGCGGTGGTTGGCGTTTCTTTGTAAATTACAGTCGGGTTTTCAAATCGGGCGGCAATGCCAAACCGGTCGGCCAGGATGCGTTCCATCACCTCAACCTGGATCCAGCCCATGACTTTTATATGCAGTTCGCCTTCTTCGTGCAACCATTCGAGTTCCAGGGCTGGATCTTCGGATGATAATTCCAGCATGGCTTCGGCCAAGGCAGGATAATCCCTGGAATTGAGCGCCTTTACCTGGATGGTAAGTAAAGGAGTACGCAGTTTTACGAGGGCGGGCATGTTGTTATAAACAGTTCCAAGCAAATCGCCAACCTGTACACTTCCAAAACCGCTGATCCCGGCAATATCGCCGGCTTCAGCAGCGCCGATATCGTCATACCACCCCGGAAAGATCCTGCGCACCTGCGTTGCCTTTTCCTCCACCTGCTGCGTGACGTTGAGAATGACCTGCCTGTTCGTAATCTTGCCGTTGTAGAGGCGTACATGGGCTATTTTTCCCATGATCCTGTCGTGACTGATACCAAATACCAATGCCGACAAAGGATTTCCGGGATCACCACCCGGGGCGGGAAAGTAATCCACTATGGCGTCCAGCAAAGCTGTCACGCCCAGCCCCATTTTAGCCGAGCCGAACAGGAGCGGAAAAACCTCACAGGATCGGATCAGTTTTGCCAGCTGCCGGTCGAGTTCGGTGAAGCCAGGTTCGTTCCCTTCAAGGTAGCCATTCAGCATCTCTTCATTGGTCGCAACAACCTGTTCAACCAACCGGTCAGTCCTTGTCTCAGAATTCCATAATCCGTTGATGGTAACTTCGTTATCTCCTTCTCCCGACATTTCCTGCAGACACATTGGCCTGATATTCAACTCTTTTTCGATTGACTTCAGAACCGATTCACAGTCGGCGCCCATGCGGTCGATCTTATTGATAAAAAAGATCACGGGCACACCCAATTCTTTCAAGGCTGCCCATAGCGTCCCGGTGTGCGCCTGCACCCCTTCCACCGCCGAAATTACAAGGATTACACCGTCAGGGATCCGCATGACACGCTCCACATCGGCAGAAAAATCGACATGGCCGGGGGTATCGATAAGATTGATGCGGGTGTTTTTCCATTGAAAAGAGGTGTGAGCCGAACGCACTGAAATACCCCGTTCCTGCTCCACGGGTAAAAAATCTGTTTGTGATGTGCCATGATCAACATTGCCGGGTTGCTTTGTCCGGCCACACAGGAACAGGAATTGCTCCGTGATGGTGGTCTTGCCTGCATCGGCATGGGCCATGATTGCAACGTTGCGGAGCGGTTGTTTCACAGTCAATACCGATCAATGGTTATAAAATCCGGAAACTGAACCATGCTACTTTTTAGCGGTGTGGAAGAAATTGTTGTCAATCATCTGCTGAAACATGTCGACAATCGACTCTTCGACCGGCCTGTATTTCATTCCCAGCATCCTGGTGCTCTTGGTATTATCGACCCTCCAGTGATAGCCCACATTCAGCCGGATCATTTTGCGTGTGAACCCGGCTGCAGGTGCGATGAGCCATACGAGTAATTTCGGGACCAGCTTTTTTGGAAAAGGATAGGCATTGCCAAATTTCTTTCGCAGGAGCGATGCCAATGCCATAAAATCCGTGTTTCCGGCCGAGATGATATGCCGGCCTTCTGCCCCTGGAGTAAATCCGGCAGCGACCTGTGCCTCTGCCACGTCACGCACATCGACAACGCCAATGTAAAAGGATGGCACGCCCGATTTCATACTGCCATCGCCCAGTTGCCGGACCAGGCTAAAACTTTCAGAAGTTGCATTGGGGTTGATTCCCGGGCCGATTACCAGGGAAGGGTTGATCACCACCAGATCCCAGCGGGATTGCGCCTTGCTTAGTTCCCACGCGGCTTGTTCGGCGACGGTTTTAGAGTACGAGTATGGCTGATGTTCAACTGAGGAAGTCATATTCCATTCGGCTTCAGTGGCAATGCCGTTCGGATACCCAAGACAGTCTTTTGCATCGCCAATGATGGCTGCACAACTGCTGGTCAGCACCACCCGTTTCACTGATTCAATTCTGTTTGCCGTATTCAGTACATTCTTGGTTCCTATCAATGCCGGATCAACCAGGTCTTTTTGTGCATCCCTGATCTTGCTTGTAAAAGGTGAAGCAGTATGAAATACCAGTTCACACCCCTTCATCGCCTCATCGAAAGCTCCATTGTCCAGCAGATCGGCTTTATAATACCGGATGTTCCCTTTTGCTTTTTCAGCAAGGTCATCCAGGTACTGAAGCGAGATTTTATTACCCGGATTGCGTACCGTGGCATGCACCGTGATGCCCTCAGCCAGCAGTTTTTTGATGATCCAGCCGGCCACGTAACCGGTGGCACCGGTAACCATGACGGGTTTGGTTTTATCGATGTTTCTCATACGAAAAAGATATTTATTTACCCTATATGAACCACTAAGGCACGAAGGCCACTGAGCAACACAAAGGAAATATTCAAATTGATTTATCCTGACACTTCGTGGTTCTAAAGTGCTCTAAGTGCCTCAGTGGTTTTTCTTTATTTAAGCCCCCTGATCTGCTCTTCAAGCACCTTGATCCGGGCAGCGGCATCATCCTGTTTCTTGCGTTCGGAGTCAACCACCGCTGCGGGTGCATGGTTCACAAAACTGTCATTGCTGAGCTTTTGCATGACCTTGCCCAGGAACCCGGTCGTATAGGCCAGTTCTTCTTCAAGTTTTTTCAACGCTTCCGCAACATCGATTTTCCCTGTCAACGGGATAAAAAATTCGGTAGAACCAACCACGAAAGAGATGCAACCCTCCACTTTTTCTTCAACATAGCCAAACTCGCTGATGTTGCAGAGTTTCATCACCAGGCCGTCGAATGTCGTATCAGCAGCCTCATTGTTGTTTTTACGGATGAACAGCCGGATGCCCTCTTTCTGAGGGATATTTTTTTCTTTTCGCGCATTCCTGATGGCCATGATCACCTCTTCTGCAAAAACAAATTTATCAACCAGCGACTGATTATAACTTTCAGGCATTGGCAGGCGAGTCAGCATGATGGATTCTCCTGCTGCACGGTCTTCCAGTATCTGCCATATTTCTTCGGTAATAAAAGGCATAAACGGGTGCAACACCTTCAGCAGCTTTTCAAAGATTCCGGTAACGGCCTCATATGTCGGCCGGTCGATGGGTTGTTGGTACGCCGGTTTGATCATCTCCAGGAACCAGGAACAGAAATCATCCCAAACCAGCTTATAGGTAGCCATCAGGGCCTCCGACAGCCGGTAGTCATCGTACAGGGCGTTGATATTCTGCAAGGCAGCGTTGAATGCCGAGTTGAACCAATCCACCGAGACTTTGTTCACATCCGGCTGAGCAATGGCATCATCCACCGGCCAACCTTTCACAAGGCGTGTGGCATTCCATAATTTATTGCAGAAATTCCGGCCTTGTTCAATCAGGGCGTCATCATAAAGAAGGTCATTCCCGGCAGGGGAACATAGCAACATGCCCACCCGCACGGCATCCGCCCCGTTCTGGCTGATCAGGTCGAGCGGTTCGGGTGAATTGCCAAGTGATTTCGACATTTTGCGCCCCTGTTTGTCGCGCACGATTCCCGTGAAATAAACATTTTTAAATGGGATGGCCCTGCGGTATTCCCAACCGGCCATGATCATCCTGGCAACCCAGAAAAAGATGATTTCAGGAGCGGTAATCAGATCATTTGTCGGGTAATAATATTGAATATCAGGATTATCCGGTTTCCTGATTCCATCAAAAACAGAAATCGGCCAGAGCCAGCTTGAAAACCATGTATCCAAAACATCTTCATCCTGCATGAGATCACCCTTGGTGATTTTCGATTCTGGATTTTCGATTTTAGAATTTGCGATGGCCAGGGCTTCTTCTTTTGATCTGGCCACAATAAAAGTTCCGTCAGGCAGGTAATACGCCGGAATGCGCTGTCCCCACCATAGTTGACGGGAGATGCACCAGTCGGTGACATTGGCCATCCAGTGGCGGTACATGTTCTTGTATTTTGACGGGTGAAAAAGGATCGTATCGTCTTCCACCATATCGAGCGCCGGTTTGGCCATCTCTTTCATTTTCATGAACCATTGCACAGAGATCCGGGGTTCAATGACTTCGTCGGTGCGTTCAGAATAACCAACTTTGTTCGTGTACTCTTCAATCTTCACAAGGTGCCCCTGATTCCTGAGCTCCTCCGTGATTTTCCTCCTGACGGCAAACCGGTCTTCTCCAACAAACAACAGGGCGGCATCGCTCATGGTGCCATTCGGGTTAAATGTATCGATGACCTCGAGTTTGTACTTAAGCCCGAGGTTATAATCGTTGATATCATGGGCAGGAGTGACCTTTAGCGCGCCGGTACCAAATTCTTTATCGACGTACTCGTCAAAAATCATCGGTACCGAGCGGTTGATCAGCGGAACAAGAATCCTTTTTCCCCGAAGGTGCCGGTAACGTTCATCCTCGGGATGCACACAGATAGCGGTATCCCCGAGGATGGTTTCCGGTCGGGTGGTTGCAATGGTTATCCAGTCGTTTTCGGTCCCTTCTACCCTGTAACGCACGAAATATAATTTCGAGTTGACCTCCTTGTAATTCACCTCTTCATCAGAAACAGCGGTGAGCGCCTTGGGATCCCAGTTGACCATGCGGATACCGCGATAGATCAGGCCTTTGTTATATAGATCGATGAACACTTCGATCACGGAATCGTACAGGGCTTCATCCATGGTAAAGCAGGTACGCTCCCAGTCGCAGGAAGCGCCAAGTTTTTTCAACTGATCGAGGATGATACCCCCATGCTTTGTTTTCCATTCCCATGCATGTTCGAGAAACTGTTCCCGCGTGAGGCTGGCTTTATCTATTCCATCTTCCCTGAGTTTTGCGACGACTTTGGCTTCGGTGGCAATGGATGCATGGTCGGTTCCGGGAACCCAGCAGGCATTCTTTCCAAGCATCCTGGCACGGCGTACCAGGATATCCTGGATGGTGTTGTTCAACATGTGTCCCATATGCAAAACGCCTGTGACATTCGGCGGAGGGATCACAATGCAATAGGGCTCGCGCTCATCGGGAACTGAGTGAAAAAACCCTGTTTCATCCAGTAATCATACCATTTGTCTTCAACCCCGGAAGGGCTGTATTTGGAGGCAATTTCCATCATTTCTGCAGGTTTATTCTCTTTTTCACTATTTTCATTGGGTCGGCAAAATTAGTAAAAATAGGGGAAGGTTAAAAAAGCTTGCTCCGCTTGACAAGGTAGGGAAGCAGCACCTGTTCAAAACCCGCATTGATATCCGCTTCAAGAAGGTCGATGTGGTACTGTCCGCATCGGAGTTTCAGGTCATTTCTGAATTTGGCCAGCGTTTCCACATATTTTTCCCTGAGTTTTGAAGGATGCACCCTTAATTGTTCCCCGGTCTCTAGGTCGATGAACTTATAGGGCCGGTCCTCAAATTCAAACTCCAGCTCCTTGCTTTTATCCACCACATGAAAAAGGATGACTTCATGCTTGTTGTGCTTCAGGTGCTGCAAGGCAGAAAACATCTCCTCAGGTAGTGCGTTTCTGTCGAACATGTCGCTGAAAATGATCACCAGTGAACGTTTGTGGATCCGTTCTGCAAGTTCATGGATCGTCCGGGCAACATTGGTCCCCTTGTGCTCCTCTGTCGGTCTGGGAATCAGGAGCTTTTCCAATTCGGCGTAAAGGTACCGGTGATGAACCGGGTTGGATTTTGTCTGGGTATGCAGATCGACCCTATCTGAAAAAACGCTGATCCCGGCTGCATCCCGTTGCTTTCTGAAAAGGTAGATGAGGGCTGCAGCTACATAAACTGAAAAAGTGATCTTATTGGGATGGTCGATGTCCGGTTTCGACAGCACCGGGTAATACATAGAAGAAGAGTTATCGATAAAAACCTGGCAACGCAGGTTGGTCTCCTCCTCATAACGCTTGGTGTAAAGCCGATCGGTGCGTCCATAAAGTTTCCAGTCGATCGTACGAATCGATTCCCCGGCATTGTAAAGCCGGTGCTCAGCAAATTCAACGCTGAAGCCATGGAAAGGACTTTTATGCAAACCGGTGATGAACCCCTCGACCACCTGGCGGGCAAGGAATTCAAGGGAGGAAAACTGCTCCAGGCGGCTCTGATCAATGGTATTGGACACAAAAAAAAATTAAATATACTTCTCGATCATTGCTTTATACGACGCCTTTGGCACCGCACCCACCTGCTTGTCCACAACTACTCCGCCTTTGATGAACAACACCGTTGGAATATTCCTGACCTTATACAATGCAGTGGTGGCCGGATTGTCATCCACGTTAAGCTCCCCCGCCACGATACGGCCTTCATATTCTGCTGCCAGTTCATGGATGATGGGTGAAACCATGCGGCATGGGCCACACCATTCAGCCGATAAATCAACAACTGCGAGCTTTTCGCTCTTTACAATTTTTTCCTCGAAATTTGAATCTGTTAATGTTTCGAACATATGAAAATGCTTTAAATGTGAGTTGCTTTTGAGGGTGCTAAATTACGAAAAAGCTTTGAGATTCGATCGGGGAATGAGTTTCAATGTATCAGGGGGACAAAGTAACAAGGTAACAAGGTAACAGGGTAACAAGGTAACAGGGTAACAGGGTAACAGGGTAACAAGGTAAAAGGGTAACAGGGTAACAGGAGGCATTGTCTGCAATACTTGTATTTTTATCAGTTTAACGAATTAATTAAATCAAAATTTTAAAGAATTTTATACTTTTACTTGTCATCGATAAAACAGTTGTTTCATGCGGGGATCAATTGGTAAGGGTTTGTTATTGTTAAGCTTGATTTTACTGCTATTTTCGCGCTGCGAATACAAGCCGGACATGGAGTTTGACAGGAACATCAAAAAGCCCGACAGTGCAATCATCGGAATGACACTTACCCCTTCAGATTCAGTATACACCTTTTATGAATCCGGATATCTGGCTTATGACCTCACTACCTTTGGCCTGCCGGTTTATTCATCCGTTTTCTTCCTTGGTGATGAAAAAATCAGGGAAAGCCAGGATACTACCGGAACCCTTTATTTCTCCTTCGAGTCGCATCCACCGGGGGAATATAAACTAACCATGGTCGTTACCACCGGATCCAATTCGGGCAGCCTTGCCGACCTGCTTCATGCAGAAGGATATGTTTTTTCAAAGAACTGGAAGATCGTATTCATCAATGCAGAACCTCCGCAGCCTTGCGAGATTACCAGGATAAAGGATACCGCCGGAAGCGTTGAAATCAGATGGGAAAAATACAATGGCGTTGCCTTTAAAGAATATGAACTTTTTAAATCATCCGATTTAAACGGAAATGTATGGGATGAAAGGCTAATCCAGACAATTACCGACCAAAACATAACGTCGGTATTTGATTCTACACATGTTGGCGGTATTGCATATTACAAACTCCGGATCAGGAATGCAGGAGGATATGCAACCAGTTATTTATACGTGCATGAAACGAATAAAAGCGCCCTCCAAGCCACCTGGATCGGTGGAAATAAAGTAAAACTGACATGGAATCCCTGTATTTTCTACCGGAATTTCAAAAACTACATGATTACCGATGAAACCTTCGGCGGTAATGTGGTTTATTCAACGGATACCATTGGTATATCATCATTTATCTATGACCGGGGTGTATTTGGCGGCACCAATAAATTCGACATGAGCATTGAGGCAAAAACCTCTTCCTATATTTATAACGACAACAATAATTCCACTGCCTCCGTGAATGTCGGACTTTCTTTCCCGGTTTTTAAATCATTTAATAACAACCAGGTTAACAATACGGTTTACCTGTTGAATAATGACTTTAAGCTGACTAAAATTAACGCCTCTACCGGGCAAGGATACGGAACCGTTTCACTAGCATATGGAACCGGATGGTGTTCGGTTTCACCGCTGGATGATCTCATTATCGCACCGGCATCAACCTCTTTTTCAGGGTACATCCGCATTGACCCTTCAAATTTCTTTAATCCTGAAACCGTGACCATGCCAGGCTCGAGAGGACCATGTCCTGAGACCACCCTTTCTGCGTCCGGAACAGGGATGGCCCATGTTGAGATGCCGCAAACCGGGTACTCAATATATGATTTCCAGAATAGAACGAATCTATTTAGCAAGACGACCAATGAATTGACCTGTGGAAAGATTTCTCCTGATGGCAATTATATTTTGACAGGATTCTCACCGGGATCACAGGCAAATTGTTATAAAATCACAAACAATGATTTTGAAAGCATCTGGATTAACCCCTCAACACCCTGTGATTTCGTTTTAAATTCAAACATGGCGGTTTTGATTAACAATCAGAGCCATTTAGTTGAATTGAGAGATCTCGGAACTTCTCAGGTGATACATTCGTTCAGCATTGGTCAGGATGATCAATACCGGGATACCGACCCTTTTCACCCGCTGATGTTGTTCACCACCTATTCAGGAAGTATTGACCAATGCAAACTGAAGGTTTACAATTACATGACAGGAAAAAAGGTGTTCGAAATAACCTCCATGAATACCGGATGGGCTGCATTTGCCATTCAGGATTCAACCATATTTTCAGGAGCCGGTTTGGAAATCAACATACAATGAGCATGGAAAAGCGTCTTGCTTTTATACTGGCAATCTTTCTGTTGCGGGGTTTCTTTTCCACAGTGGAAGCTCAATCACTTACCGCCGGATTAAACATCGGCATCGGGAGTTATTCAATGACGATGCTCAAGGAATTACAGGATGTCCGAATCCAATATATTGGATTGCCAGCAAAGGTGACAGACAATTTTCCCGTAAACTGGACCAGCGGCGCCGAACTGGGGCTGTGTTTTCCGAAGTTTCCATCGCGCCTGACATGGTTTTTCCAATTTTCCTCCACCGGGGCAAGGATCAGTTCGGTCGATTATTCAGGTGAACTGAAACTGGACCTTATTACCAATTGCATGCAATTTGGAGTCGGGATGGAACAGGATGTGCTGCGATATCATTTCTTTTCCCTGTCAGTTTCCGGAAAATTCAGTTATCTGTTTTCTGAAGTAAAAACCCTCGATTACCTGCGCATCAATGACCATGTGGTATCAGAAGAAAACCGGTTCACTTCAAGTGGTGCAGGGCTGGAACCAGGCATCATTGCCGGGTTCAACTTTTTGTTTTTCCGGATAGGCCTATACGGAGGGTACCTGTTCAGTTTTTCAGAAGGGCTTCATCTTCAAAAAAACCGCCAGGCTCGCCTGAAATTACCCACGGATGAAATCGTCCGGGTCGAATGGAATGGCTGGCGTACAGGTGTTAAAGTTGATTTTCGACTTCCCCTGAAGAAAAAAGCAACAGAAAAGAAAGATTAAGTTCCGGAGTCACCAAAAACCCTGACATGAATTTCAGGAAGTTCGGCGATGACATGAATCATCTCTTTGGGGTTGACCCGGTACTTCCGTGATGGCAGATCGATGGTGATATTTTCTTCAGGATCGTGGATCCTGATGCGTAAATGACATTTCCCCTTTGAATGTTTGGCGGCTTCATGCAATTTATGGATCGTATCCACGGTAAGTTCATTCAGAATCAGTGTAAGGGAAAGCACCTTCGAGAATTTCTCCATCACATCCGAAAGGAGAATCACCTGGTTGATCCGGATGGTCATCTGGTCAGGGCTGTCGAATCTTGATTCAATCCTGGTTTTCAGGAACACATACTGGCCCTCCTCCAGCATGTGTTTCCATTTCAGGTATTCCTCAGAGAACATGGTGAGGGAGATGAAGTTGAAATAGTCTTCGACAACAAAGGAACCATAAGGTTTGCCGGTTTTCCCCACTTTGTGGTGCGCTTCGATCACAATCCCGGCAAAGGTAACCTCTTTGCCCTTCAGTGGTTTCAGGTCCTGCTTCAGGTCTTCGATGGTTTTATTGCAAAACTGTGCCAGCTCAAACTGGTAATCATCCAGCGGATGCCCGCTCATATAGAACCCGGTAACATCCTTTTCAAATTTCAATTGTTCAAGTTTTGACCAGGGGCGGCACTCCGGGAGGGTGATTTCCTTAAAATGCACCTCTTCCGATTCTCCAAACAACGACTGTTGTATCGAGTCCTTCCGGGCATGATAATCGGTTGCATGCCGGATGATCTTTTCAAGAAAGACAAGGTCATCACTGTTTTCCTGGAAAAAATACTGGGCACGGTGGGTGTTTTCAAAACAATCGAAGGCACCTGCCTTGGCAAGCGACTCCATGCATCTTTTATTGACCATGTGGGAGTTGATCCGGCGGGTCATGTCAAAAATACTGGAATACGGGCCATTCGCAATGCGTTCTTCAACAATACTTTTAACAGCGGCTTCTCCGACATTTTTAATCCCGGCCATCCCAAACCTGATCTCCCCCTTTTTATTTGCAACAAAAGCACTGGAACTCTCGTTTACATCGGGGCCCAGAACAGGGATATGCAACCGTTTGCACTCATCCAGGAAGAGGGTGATTTCCTTCAGTTCATTCAGGTTCCGGCTGAGCACTGCCGCCATGAATTCGGCCGGATAATGTGCTTTCAGATAGGCCATTCGATACGCCAGGTATGCATAACATGCTGAATGTGATTTATTGAAAGCATAATTGGCAAAAGCTTCCCAATCCTTCCATATCTTCGTGACCACCGCCAGGTCGTGCCCGTTTTGTTTGCATCCGTCGAAAAATTTTGGCCGCAGGTCATTCATCATCGACTCGATCTTCTTGCCCATGGCTTTGCGCAAAGAATCAGCCTGGGCCCTTGTGAACCCGGCCAGTTCAACCGACAGCAACATCACCTGTTCCTGGTATACGGTAATGCCATAGGTATCCTTCAGGTACTTGTCCATCACAGGGATGTCGTAGGCTATTTTCTCCCTGCCATGCTTCCGCGCAATAAAACTGGGGATATAATCCATGGGTCCCGGCCGGTAGAGCGCATTCATGGCGATCAGGTCTTCGATTTTATTCGGCTTCAGGTCGCGCAGGTATTTTTTCATCCCATCCGACTCGAACTGGAAGATGCCGGTCGTTTTCCCAAGGCTGAACAGTTCATAGGTTTTGGCATCGTCGAACGGAAGGTTTTCCGGATCAACTTCAATACCGCGTGAATCGCGGATATTGTTCACTGCATCCTTGATAATGGAAAGGGTTTTCAGCCCCAGGAAATCCATCTTCAGCATTCCCACCTTTTCAATATAATCGCCATCAAACTGGGTAACCAGCAACTCAGATTCCTTTGAGTTGGTAACCGGGATATGTTCGGTGAGGTTATCGCGGCAGATGATGATCCCGCAGGCATGCACGCCTGTCTGGCGAACCGATCCTTCAAGGCTTTCAGCGAACCGCATCGTTTCAGCGATGAGTTTGTTGGATGACGAACGGGCTGCCTTTAATTCCGGCACTTCCTCATAGGCCGCTTTGAGTGTGACTCCGGTACGTGGCGGGATCAGCTTTGTAAGCCGGCTTACCTCATCAAGCGGTAGCCGCTGAACCCGTCCCACATCGCGGATAGCCCCTTTTGCAGCCATGGTGCCAAAGGTGATTACCTGGGCGACTTTATCCTGGCCATATTTATTTCTGACCCACATCAGTACACGGTCGCGGCCATCTTCATCAAAATCGATGTCGATATCAGGCATTGAAACACGGTCGGGATTGAGGAACCGTTCAAACAGTAAATCGAACTTCAGCGGGTCTACATCCGTGATGCGTATGCAAAAAGCCACCACGGATCCGGCGGCAGAACCACGCCCCGGCCCGACAGAAACGCCCATCTCCCGGGCAGCATTTAAAAAATCCTGAACGATGAGGAAATAGCCGGGATATCCCATATGCTTAATGGTGGCAAGTTCGAAATCGATTCGTTCGGTAATCTCCGGGGTGATTTCAGGATAACGTTTCTTTGCACCTTCATAGGTGATGTGCCTGAGATATTCATCCGGGTCTGAAAATTCTTCAGGCAATGGAAAATCGGGCATGATCGGGTCCTTGTAGAGGCTGTATGATTCAATTTTGCCAAGGACCTCAAGCGTATTCTCCAGTGCTTCAGGGATATCCTCGAAGAGTTTGTTCATCTCCTCTTTCGATTTGAACCATTCCTGGCCGGTATAACGCATCCTGTCGGGGTCATCCATGAACTTGCCTGTATTTACGCAGAGCAGGCGGTCGTGTGCCTCCGCATCGATTTCATTCAGGAAATGTACATCATTGGTCGCCAACAGTTTGACCCGGTGTTTACGGGCCAGCCTGACAAGTTCCTCTCCCACAATCATTTGCCTTTTATAAACTTCACCGTCACGGGTTGGATCCGTTGCAGGATGGCGCATCAGTTCAAGATAGAAATCATCGCCAAACAACTCCTTGTATTCCAAAATAGCCTGTTCGGCCTTTGCCACATTGCCCGCCTCGATCGCCCTGGGGATCTCTCCTGCAAGACAAGCGGATGAGGCGATCAACCCCTCATGATATTGTTTTAGCAGTTCTTTGTCAATCCGTGGCTTGTAATAATGGCCTTGTGTCCAAGCAAAAGAGATCAATTTGAGCAAATTCTTATAGCCGGTTTCATTTTTTGCCAGTAAAATAAGGTGATCTCCTTTGCGGTCGATCATTTCCGTTTTTTCAAACCGGCTTCGGCGGGCCACATAGGTTTCGCACCCGAAAATCGGTTTGAAATCTTTCTGTTTCGCTGCCGCTGCAGCAAATTCCATCATGCCGAATAAATTGCCATGGTCAGTCACAGCCACTCCCCTCATCCCGAGTGAAGCGGCTTTGTCAACCATCTCTTTGATGCGACAGGCCCCATCAAGGATAGAATATTGTGTATGTAAGTGTAAATGAATAAAATCTACCATGGGAACCGGAAAATAAATCTGGATGAACGGGGTTGTAAAATTATTTTAAAATCACGACCGAAATAAGGTTGTTGATAAATAACTTTTAATGTACTTTTGTTAAAAAATACACAATCATGCTCGATTCAAGTCATTTTCATCCAATGCTGGTGCATTTTCCGATCGCCATCATCACTGTCGGGTTTTTGTTCGATCTCGCCGCGGTTTTTGTAAAAAAGGAACCCTGTTTATCGAGGGCAGGCTACTGGCTGGAAATCATCGGCATGGCAGGCGCCATCTTTGCCTTTGGATCCGGTTATTTCTTCACAAGTCCAATGGAGGGTGAAGCAGGAATCATGCGGGACAGTCATGAATTCTATGCCACCGTTACCCTGATTTCGATCATCATTGCCACCATTTTCAGGATCGTTATCAACTACCTGGGGAAGGAATCCACCCGGTTGAAATATCTGTCACTCGGGTTGTTTTTTCTGTCGTTTATCTTCGTATCCATAACCGGTTACCTCGGTGGGACGCTGGTGATTGAATATATGATCGGGCTTTAGGACTTAACGCGTGTTGCCTGGCACATGGCATGTGTCCCGGGCACGATTGGTTCCGAAGTGTTCATTGTCCCTTTTTATTGTTTTTTCAGAGATTATTAACCAACCTAAAAATTCTGTTTTATGAAAAAAATAATGTTATTATGCCTGGTGTTCATATTCAGCGCCGTGCACCTGTTGATGGCCGCAGGAACCGATAAAACCATTGAAAACCTAAAGGCTGCTTTCAAGGGGGAGTCAACAGCCAGCGCCAAATATGCAGCATTTGCCCTGCAGGCGAAACAAGAAGGGTTGACCCAACTGGCTACCATGTTTGAAGCAACATCGAAAGCGGAGCAAATTCACGCGGCCAACCATAAGGCGGTGATCGAAAAAATGGGACAAAAGGTTGATCCAGTCAAGCCGGAATTCCAGACTAAAACCACGAAAGAGAACCTGGAAGATGCCATCAAAGGAGAATCATATGAAATGACCACGATGTATCCGGGATTCATTGCCACAGCAAAGGATGAAGACGTTGCGGGTGCCATAAAATCATTTCGCTGGGCCATGGAGACCGAAAAAAAGCACCAGGTAATGTACCAGAATGCACTGAATGCACTGAATGCAAAAAAAACCGACAGCCTGCCAAAAGTTTACTGGGTATGCCCGAAATGCGGGAACACCTACGATCTAGCAAAACCGGAGGCTTCATGCTCATTCTGCAGCACAAAGAGTGATAAATTCATTAAGTTTGGCAAATGATCTTTTAAAAAACAAGCGGATACGCGTGTAATCAGGTCATTTCTGAATTGTTAAAAAGAACGCACGGCACGAACCCTGTTCGTGGTGCTTTTGCTGCTGCTCGTCTGGGCACCATTGGAAAAATTCTGGAGCCACGCAGTGTTGGCATCGTTCTCTGAAGAACTCCAATAAGTGCTCCCGACAAAACCGCCAATGGCAGTTTTATTAAGGTACATCCGGTTCAGTTCGTCTTTCGTTGGTAAGAACCAGTCATCGTATGTGTTCAAAACAAGATCGTCACAAATGCGGGCTGCTATGCCTGCCGTGCTGCAGCCTCGTAGTATAATGGAAGTATTGGGCCTTCCCATGCCGATGTCTGTGAAAGACGCCCCAACAAGAGTACCGTAACAGCCCCATTGTGCTGCAGCACTTTGGTCGGTTGTTGCAGAAATTAATCCGTGCTGGTTTGTAGGGTCAATGAAAAAGACGATTCCACCTCCGTAATTAGCTCCAAGATAGACTAAAAGTTGATTTAATGTGGTCGATGCAGGATCCAAGCAAGTTGCATTGTACGACCATACATATCGTGCATAATTAGCACCCACGGTAAGTCCAGTTTCTGTTTTTGAGGTGGCCGTGCCCATGTCCGTAGCAGAACCATAATCATCAATGGTGTTCCATTTATAACCGGTGGCGCCGGATACCGCATTCCAGTGCCACACGATCTGCGTTCCCGAAGGAACGTGAGTACCTGAAACCGGTGGGGCTATTCCCGAAGTTGATTGTGTTAAGGAAGCTGAAATCGATTCTCCGCAAGTATTGTATGCCCAAACGTATCTTGTATATGAAATTCCACAGGAAAGGCTGGTTTCTGTTTTTGTCGTACTGGTGCCCATGTCTGTCGCAGAGCCATAATCATCGGTGGTGTTCCATTTATAGCCTGTTGCGCCGGGCACCGTACTCCAGTTCCATTCGATCTGGGTATATGAGGAGACATTTGTGCCCGCCTCCGGTGAGGCAACAGTTCCCAGGGTAGATTGTGTTATGGAAGTTGGCATTGACATGCCACACGTATTATTTGCCCAAATATATCTTGTATAGGACGTCCCGCAGGACAAGCCGGTCTCGGTTTTTGTGACGGCCAGGCCCAGATCAATTGCCGTTTGAGAATCATCGGTGGTGTTCCATTTATACCCCGTTGCGTCAGAAACCGTATTCCAATTCCACACAATTTGGTTTACCGAGGGGATGTGCGTACCTTCTTCCGGAGCAGGCGGGGAGCCTGACGTTGATTGCCATAACTGTGTTGGCGCTGATATTCCGCAAGTATTATACGCCCAAACGTATCTGAGATAGAAAGTTTCACATGACAGTCCGGTTTCTGTTTTTGTTGTGTTGGAGCCCATGTTCACAGCAGAACCCAGATCATCGGTTGTGTTCCATTTATAACCTATCGCGTCGGATACTGCAGCCCAGTTCCACTCAATCCGGGTGGATAAGGGAACACACAGGCCCGGGTCCGGGGAGGCTTCAGTTTCCGAGGTCGATTCCGTTAAGGCGGTTGCCGGCGATATTCCGCAAATATTATAGGCCCAAACGTATCGTGTATAGGAAGTCCCGCACGTCAGGCCTGCCTCGGTAAATCTGGTGTTCAACCCCATATCGATTGCCGAGATGGAATCATTGGTTGTATTCCATTTATACCCTGTTGCGCCAGGTACTGTATACCAGTTCCACATAATCTGGTTTCCTGAAGGAAAATGAGTGTCTGAGACCGGTGATGCAGGGGTACCGAAAGTTGATTGAGTCAAGGTGGTTTGCTGCGAAACTCCGCAATTACCATAGGCCCATACGAATCTTGTGTAGGAGGTTTCACAGGATAACCCTGTTTCAGTTTTGGTTGTGCTGGTGCCCATCTCCATGGCAGAAGCATAAACATTGATCGTGTTCCATTTATATCCTGTCGCACCGGTAACTGTATTCCAGTTCCATACAATCTGGTTTCCCGAGGCAACATGAACGCCTGAAACCGGGGGCGGGGTTATATCTAAAGTCGATTGTGTCAATACGGCTGATGGAGAATCCCCGCACGGTCCGATGGCCCAAACGTACCTTGTATAGGAGGTTCCACAGGACAACCCTGTTTCTGTATGTGTAGTGTCGGCATACATAGCAGTCATGAAGTTTGGGGTTGTGTTCCATTTGTACATCCATACACCGGATACTCTATGCCAGTTCCACACAATCTGGTTTAATGAAGGAACATGGGTGGCGCTGCCGGGAGGAGGAGGAGGAGATGGGTAAATAGTCATTACAATTGCATTTGAAATTGCCGGATTGCCTGTTATACAGGTTGCATTTGATATCAGCGAACAGGTGACGGTATCATTGTTTTCAGGGAAGTATTGGAATGTGTTGAATTCGGATATACCAAAAACAGTGGAGTTTACTTTCCATTGGTATAAAGGAGATGAACCTCCGTTGGTAGGGGAAGCGGTGAATTCTATCGAATGTCCTCCGCAACAATGATTATCCGAGGCGAAAATCTCAACGCTCACCGGGAGGGCCGGCAAAGTTGCCTGAGTTAAGGCCACCGGAACAGAAAAACCACAGCCATTGTATGCCCATACAAAGCGTGTGTATTCCATGCCGCATGACAGTCCGGTTTCGGTTTTCGTTGTTGTGGTTCCCATATCAGCCGCCGTTGTCACATTATCGGCGGTGTTCCATTTATACCCGATGGCATCCGGCACAGTGTTCCAGTTCCAGGTTACGGAGGTTTGGGTAAAACCATGAATTCCGGAAGCCGGGGATGCAGGTGCACTGGCAGGGACAGTTTGTATTAAACTGACAGGTACAGAACTCCCGCACTCGTTATATGCCCAAACATATCTTGTATAGGTTATTCCGCAGGAAATGCCTGTTTC
The DNA here is from genome assembly GCA_903903985.1 of uncultured Bacteroidales bacterium. GTDB lineage: Bacteria > Bacteroidota > Bacteroidia > Bacteroidales > FEN-979 > CAIVAT01. The sequence goes on from CAIVAT010000114.1 coordinate 37,943, forward strand.
GGTGCGTGATGTGGTTATTCCCAAATCCAGGGCCGTTCCGTAACTCGTAGATGTATTCCATTTATAACCAAGGGCGCCGGCCACGGTCGTCCAGTTCCAGATGATCTGACCCGGCGATAAGGTATTCGCCCCGGAAGTGGAAGACGGGGTGTTGCAAGGGGTATACGTCCTCCATGCTCCATTGGAATAAATACTCAGTGCACCATTGGAACCACAATCCAGGCAAAAAATCATTAATCCCGGGGCAGGCCGGGCAATTGCATTTCGCTGGTCAAGGGTCATGCGGGGGATCAGGATTCCCGATGTAGTTGATTTCACTTCGAGCATGGCAGAACTGTCGGGGGCGCTGTTATCGGTGCTGATACCCACCTGGGCACTCAATGAGCTGCTAAAAAACTGAAGCAGAACGATCACGATGGCTAATTTTCTCATATTTCAATTTTCTTTATATTACCTTTAGTTTCTAAAGATGAAATACCATTGAAACAGGCCGGAATATTCTGTCTCAAACGGAAATGAACCAATAGCGTATTTAATTGAAATTAGCAACATTATGGCCTATAAATATAAACTATTTCATATGAAAAACCTAATTTTTTCAATGATTTTTCAACCTGAACGACCTGGGATCGAAATATCTTTTAAGTTGAATTGCTAATTTTATTGGTTAATTC
>CAIVAT010000115.1 GCA_903903985.1 uncultured Bacteroidales bacterium
AACTATGAACAACGACATGTTAAAAAAACTGCTCGACGAATTCATGGCCAAGATTATTGCCAAGAATCCGGGTGAAAAAGAATTTCATCAGGCTGTAATGGAAGTTGCCGAATCATTGATTCCTTTCATTGAAGAAAATCCAAAGTACAAACAGGCCAAAATCCTGGAACGGATGGCGGAAGCCGAACGGACCATCATTTTCCGTGTACCCTGGTTGGACGACAAGGGCGAAATCCAGATCAACCGTGGATTCCGTATCGAAATGAACAGCGCAATCGGCCCTTACAAAGGCGGCATGCGTTTTCACCCGACCGTTAACCTTGGCATCCTGAAGTTCCTTGCCTTTGAGCAAGTACTTAAAAACAGTTTGACCACACTGCCCATGGGTGGTGGCAAAGGCGGTAGTGATTTCGACCCAAAGGGAAAGAGCGACAATGAAGTGATGCGTTTCTGTCAGAGCCTCATGACCGAATTGCAACGTCATATCGGACCGGATACGGATGTACCTGCCGGAGATATTGGTGTTGGCGGCCGCGAAATCGGCTTCATGTTCGGCCAGTACAAGCGCCTGAGGAATGAATTCACCGGTGTGCTTACCGGGAAAGGCCTCGAATGGGGTGGTTCACTGATCCGTCCGGAAGCTACCGGTTACGGACAGGTCTATTTTGCCGAAGAGATGCTGAAAACCCGTGGACTTGATTTTAAAGGCAAGATCGTAACGGTTTCCGGATCGGGCAATGTAGCCCAATATGCAACGGAAAAAGTTACATTGCTTGGCGGGAAAGTAGTGACATTATCCGATTCAGAAGGATACATCTACGATCCAAAGGGCATCGACGCCGGTAAACTGGCTTTCGTCATGCACCTGAAGAATGTGAAGCGCGGACGTATCAAGGAATATTGCGATAAATACCCTGAAGCCTCCTTTGTTGCCGGCAAACGCCCATGGGAAGTTAAATGCGACATCGCTCTTCCGAGCGCCACCCAGAACGAAATTGATGGAAACGATGCCAAGGCCCTGATGGCCAATGGTTGTTTCTGCGTTTCAGAAGGCGCCAACATGCCTTCAACACCAGACGCCATTGAGATCTATCTCGAAAAGAAAATCCTTTATGGCCCGGGAAAAGCTGCCAACGCAGGTGGTGTTGCCACATCAGGCCTCGAAATGTCACAAAACTCCATGCGTTTATCATGGACACGTGAAGAGGTTGACATGCGCTTACACAACATCATGATCGCCATTCACAAGAACTGTGTGAAATACGGCACCGAGTCCGATGGGTTCATCAACTATGTAAAAGGCGCCAATATCGGTGGCTTTGTAAAAGTTGCTGATGCCATGATGGCTCAGGGTCTTGTTTAAAAATCCGACCAGTTTATTATATCGTAAGCGGGGGCTCAGGAAACTGGGTCCCCGTTTATTCTTTGGAGAGTCTCCGTCCTGCAATTACATAAAGCACCAGGATAAAACCTGCATAAAGGACCGAAGTCAATAAAAGGACCAGGGAAGAAGCAACCAATCCATACAACGGAACAAAAACCAGGTTCATCACCAGGTTAAACAAAACAATCAGGCCAATGGTGATAAGCATGTAGGCCTGTCTGAAAATAAGCTCCAGGAATCGTTGAAGAAGCAAGGATACCTGCCAGATAAATGCCGCAAGGATGATCGGAAGATAGATCAGCCAGACATTGACTTCAGGAATTTTCAGCACATCCTGAAATAACCACTGTTTACCTACCATAAAAACAATGAAGAAAATGATCATGATCAGGATCTCAAAGCTGAGTGCTTCCTTAATTGATACCAGGGCATCCATGCGGTGATGACCATTCCATTGATCGAGAATTTTAGCCTGGTAGGAAATAAAGATCGGGAAACTTGCAAACGTAATCCCCTTGAATAACAGGTCTTTGACGGCAGAATACATTCCTGCATCGTGATATCCCAAATATTCCATCAGGATAAAGCGGTCCACAGCCATGAGCAGATGAGACAGAAAAAGCCATAGTGCAATACCGTAACCGCATTCGACCACTTTGGCTGAAAAGCGTGAATCCCAATAGAGATGTTTCAGGTCGACCGTAAGCAGCCCTTTAACACGTATCAGCGAACGCAGTAACAATACTCCTGCCAACCCGATGACCATTGAACTGAACAAAACCATGGATGATTTCCAGTGGAAAAGGAACAGTCCGATAAGCAGGGCGATCATCATGAGCAACTGGTCTGATCCCTCAAGGATCGCTGTACGCACAGATTTATGATACGCCTGGAGGATCGCCTGGTGGAAGAGATAGAAATGGTTTAAAAAAGCAAACAGTGCCACCAGCATCAACTCCATCCATGACAAATGGAAATACCAGACCCCCAGCATCACCACGATGAGGGTTGAAAATAACGCACTGAGCATGGTCAGGTCAAAAAACCGGCTCATCACCACATTGGTCTCCCGCGGCATTCCTCCAAGGAACCTAAGAATGCTCACTTGTACCCAATGAAAACTCAATGTAATGACCAGTAAAACAGTATAGATGAGCAATGAAAACCGGCCATATTCAACAGGGCCTAAAAAGCGAATGGCAAGAATGATCACTGCCATGCTTACAAGAGCAGGGACCAAACGGCCGGTAAGATATTTGACAACTTCTCTGTTCATGACACCAACAGGTCAATCATCGTATACGGGTTACTTGGTTGGAGCGACATCTTTCATGAAAAATGGCTTTGGCCGTAACACTTTGTCAAAAGTAAAATATTGAATGATTGTGAAATCCTTCCCGTCATTCACAGAGGCATACAACCTGTCGAGATCATACGGAAGGGGGACTCCCTTTGGATCAGTTTGCCCCTCAGGGCCTTGTTTGTGGTATGTTGTAATGGTTTTATGCTCACCTGCTGTATCAGTGAGGGTAATGATGATAAATGGTTGTGACCTGAGAATTGAATCCTTGCGAACTTTATCCATGTCATTCAGCAACGCTTCATAATTCAGGTTCCGGAATCCTGAAAGAAAATTAAGAAGTTTCAGTGTATCGTAATTCCGCACCTCCTTTTTGTCTTTCAATGAGATCAGGGTAAACTTGTTGTTCCCGTTATTTTTAACTTCGTAGGAATAATCAGGTGATGAGGGAATCTCCACCCTTACGGTTGCAATTTCAGGGATGGTTTTCCTGAATACATTGTAATCGCGCCAGTATTTTTCAATAGGGCTATATCTCGGTGAGACAAACCCTCTGAATCCAGGAAGAAATACAATAAAAGGCTCCGAGGAACCCTCCATCAGCATAAAACAGCCCTGATTGCTCGGGGTGGCACCACCCACATAATATACTTTAGTCAGTTTTTCATGCGGGAACCAGCGAATAATTTCAAACAGGTCGATGCGATAAACCTGCTGGTAAATTTCAACCTTTACCGCATTTACCGCAAGTTCTTTCACGATATTATCATGCGCGGCCCTGGCAACAGGTTGCTGCACCTCCAGGTCAACCATTGTTTTTAACAAAAGGTTGATGCTCGCGGGCTGCCCGGGGTATTTGTCATTGACGATCCATTTGCCGGTTCCGCTTTTCGAAAGGGTGACACTGTTATTATTTTTATCGGTCATGAAAATCTTTGTGACGATCGACGAGTCATTCAGTTTGAAATCACTCGACGATCTTTTGAAAGTTGTAGTTGACCGGGTCAGCCATAAAAAAACAGCGGCCAGCATCAGTACAATAAAGACAATAAAAACGGATTTATTTTTTTTCATAACTGACTTTTTCGAAGCGGTGCAGCATAGGCTCGTTTTCGCAACCGGTATTTTGCAATGCCAAAACCGGAGATCAAAAGGATGGGTAAAAGAATGTTGAGCAATTGCCAGAAAAATCTTTGTTTTGCCACCTTGGAGGTATCAAGCATCCTGAGTTTCAACTCGCGGGAACGAACCGAGATAAGACCTGAATCATCACACAAAAAATTGATCGCATTCAAAGCCAGATCTTTGTTCCCGAATGTTTGTTTGGTGTATTGATCAAATCCGAGTGGCAAAGGGTATCCCTGAGAATAGTGGAACTGGTTTTTAACAACATCCCCGTCAGCGATGATGATCATTTTGGTCTTCTTGCTCTTTGACTTATAACCTAATGAGGGATTGTCAGCCAGTTCGGGGGGGATTCGAAACAGGAATGCAGAGGCAAATTCACCTTCCAGCAATACAGCGACAGGAAACGGGCCTTTGTTGAACATCCGTTCATTCGGTTGTTGCTTCAGTATTTCAAGATCAATCAGGGCCGGCGCATTGATTGTTCGGGAATAGGGCGAAGTTTCGAGCAAAATAGTCTTTTTCACTCCCGCAGCAGCAACGGTATCAAGGGTGCTTAAAAATTCAGTTTTGATTGCATTCAGCCCGTTTACGACCGGGTGGTTTATGGTGGGCATCAGTACGGGGAAAAAATACCATTTGAAATAATCAAACTGGGGCTGATTCCCGAGGAGTCCGGTTTTGACGGGAATAGGCAATGCATTCAAGTCCTGGACCAGATTGACATTTGCCCGAACCCCATAATTGAAAAGCATATCTTCAAGATTGATATCATTCGGAATGCCCATGGTGGAGTTGTATTTTTGGAGACTGTCCATGCTGGCAAAAACGGGATCGATCAGCCATAATACTTTGCCCCCGCGCATGATAAACTGGTCGATGAGAAATTTATCACGTTCGTCAAATGGTTTGGTTGGCTTCGCAATGATGATCGCACGGTATTTATTGATCAAAACATCGTTTACAGAGTCGGTTTTTAAACGGATCGCAAGGCTTGTAATTTTATTTTTCAGTGTCACGCGATCGACGTTATAGAACTCCGAAAGCGAAATTTGCAGGTCGTAGGTCTCCATCTGATCAAGTTCCCCCTGCCCTTCGATGATTGCAATCCGTGGCTTAATGGCAGTGGTCAGATTTTTAATGGCGCTTGCCAGGTTGTATTCAAGCGATTGGATACTGTTGTTCAGCACTTTGTTCGGATCCTCCTGCAATTGTGCCATGAGCAGTTGAACCGGAATTTCTTTCCCGTGATAGGAGGCCATGGCACCCGGAAAAATAATGAGTTGAGAGGAAGCTCCTTTTTTATTGACCCGGAGGTCGGTAGGTTGCAAACCGCGTTCCACCAGCAGGCGGTATGCATCGTTCCGGTCCTTGTCGTTTGTATTTTCTGAAGGGTTTACAAATTCGTATTGAATATTGTCGCTGTATGCCCTGAATTCATCGAGCATCTCTTTTGTTTCATTCGAAAGGCGCTGAAACCCCGGGGGCAGGTCGCCTGAAAGGTACACCTTGAAAAAAACCACATCATCGAGTTTTTTCAGCAATTTCCTGGTGGCGGGTGCAAGCGAGTACCGTTTTTCGGCTGTGAGGTCAAACCGTGTGTTGATAAAAGTGGCTATGACATTAACCAAAACAACGATGGCTATCCCCAGGAGGAGACCGGTAATGTTGGCCTTTTTTATGTTGGTTTTTTTGTTGATCATTTTAGTCAAATAGTCACAGAATTACAGCGTATTTTCACCATTTCGTTATTTCGTTATTTCGCTGTCTCACCATTTCCTGCTTTCGAGCGATAATTTTGTCATCAGGATAAAGATAACTGTTACACTAATAAAATATATCAGGTCGCGGGTATCAATTACGCCGCGGCTCATGGAGGAATAATGCGCAGTGAGCCCCAATGACTGGACGATCAATCCCGTTTTCCCCGACAGCAGTGTTGAATAGACAAATTCGAAGCCCATGTACAGAATGAAACTGATAAATACGGCCAGGATAAAAGAAATGATTTGATTATCGGTGAGGGAAGATGCAAAAATCCCGATAGCTACAAAACTTGCCCCGAGAAAAAACAACCCGATATAAGATCCGAGAATGCCGCCTGAGTCAAGATTCCCCGGTGGCAGCCCAAGGCGGTAGACCGAAAAATAGTAAACCAGTGTCGGTAACAGCGAGATGATCACCAGGACGACCCCGGCTGCATATTTCGCAAGGATTACCTGAAGATCGGTGAGCGGCTGTGTCATCAGCAGTTCCAGGGTCCCGCTTTTTTTCTCATCAGCAAATGATCGCATGGTAATCGCCGGGATAAGGAAAAGGAACACAAAAGGAGCGATGACAAACAATCCATCCAGCCCTGCAAAGCCAAAGTCAAGCACATTGAATTCCAGGGGAAATACCCATAGAAAAAGCCCTGTCATCAAAAGGAATACAACCATGACGATGTAACCGATGAGTGAATTCAGGAACCCATTGATCTCTTTTATAAAAAGCGTCAGCATGTGTGTTGGTTAAGGGCGTGCAAAATTAGCATTTTTCACGCACCTGATTGCATCAATCGGGAACATTTCCCGGTATCGATCGCGAAACATAGCCGGAGTAATCGATCAGGCGGGGTTCGTAGGCTTCTTTTAACAGGTGGGAAGAAATCATGAAATCGGCAGTCGACCGGTTGCAGGCCGTGGGAATATTGTAAACCACCGTAATCCGTAAAAGCGCTTTTACATCCACATCATGAGGCTGAGGCTGCATGGGGTCCCAGAAAAATATGAGAAGGTCAATCTTTCCTTCAGATATCATAGCACCCAGCTGCTGATCGCCTCCAAGCGGCCCTGATTTCAATTTCAGGATATCGAAAGTTATTTTCTCCTCCTCTTCCAGTTTATTCAGGATGGTCTCTTCCACCAGTTTCCCGGTGGTACCGGTACAAATCAGGTGATGCCCAAGCAACGTTTTGTAATTAAATTCAACCCATTCCACGAGATCTTTTTTACGGTTATCGTGGCCAACAAGCGCAATATTTTTCGATTTTTCCATGTATCACTTATCATTTGTCGTGCATCACGCGTCACGTTTTAAACGTCACAAGATTTCAACCGTCACCAGCTGATCCATTCTCAACCCCAGCAGGCTGCTTGCCTTGCCTTCCCGGATGGCGATTTCAATATACCCGCTGGTTGAAAAAAGCGCCAACATATCGCCCGGGGCTACATCCTTGTATGATTTGGAGATCTCTGTGATCCTGTAGTTCAAGGAACGGAACGTTATTGCAAATTTACGGTTCTTCACGGCCGATTTGAACAGAGATTCCGAAATATTGATAAAAACATTCTCATAATTGTCAATGTAAATGACTTTCCCTTTGATCACATCCCCCTGGATCACAGGCTGGAAAGCCATTTTCTGGAGAAGGTTGTCTTTGGGATAACCCAATTCTTCAACCGGTTTGCCACTTGCAATGTGGCATGCGACTTTCACAAATACGTCACGGGTGGAAAAAGTAAAATAATCAGAATCCTGCATGACGTCCAATTCAATGATCTTCTGTGGCCTGTCATCGAACAACAAAGAAAAAATCCCATTGTCGGCACCAATAAAATAATGGCCCCGGTGAAATACCAGTGTATGAGGTGTTTCAACGGCCGCTTCCGTGTTGATGGCAAGAATGTGAATGGTCCCCTCCGGGAAATCCTGGTAAAAATTACGGACAATGAAGGCCGCCTGGTTCAGATCGAAAGCGGGGATATTATGTGAAATATCAACAATCTGTGCATCGGGCAACAATCGCAGGATCGCTCCTTTAACGGCTCCCGTATAGTGATCCTTAAGTCCCCAGTCACTGGTAAGCGTAATAATTGCCATGGAATTATTCGTACATTTGCGTATTCAAAGGTATAAATATTTCATGAGTGAGAAGCTAATTATCATTGAATCCTGCCATCCACTTGATATTTTTGGCGCCAATGACCAGAACCTGGAAATAATCCGCAATTTTTTCCCGAAATTAAAAATCGTCTCCCGCGACAACTATATCAAGGCTTTTGGTGAAGAAACCGACCTGGTCGATTTCGAAGAAAAGTTTAAAACGCTCCTGCTCCATTTTGAAAAATTCGGCCGGTTGACGAAACCCGACATCGGTTTATTATTGAATTCCGAATCAAATGGCATTCCTATAGCTGCTGAAGGGCAAAACGATGTGCTGGTTCATGGGAAAAACGGCCTTTTGATCAGGGCACGAACAATCAACCAGCGCAAACTTGTTGAAAGCAGCCTGAAAAACGACCTTGTTTTTGCCATTGGCCCTGCAGGAACGGGTAAAACCTACACGGCAGTTGCCATGGCTGTGCGTGCGCTGAAAAACAAAGAGATCCAGCGGATCATCCTGACCCGTCCTGCAGTAGAGGCGGGTGAGAACCTTGGATTTCTTCCGGGGGATTTAAAGGAAAAACTGGACCCCTATATGCAACCTTTGTATGATGCGCTCGGGGACATGCTTCCGACACAAAAACTGCTTCAGTACATCGAAGAGCGCGTGATCGAAATAGCACCGCTGGCTTTTATGCGCGGCAGAACGCTCAACAATGCCTTTGCCATTCTCGATGAAGCGCAGAACACCACCCCCAGCCAGCTCAAAATGTTTCTCACGCGAATGGGAGCCTCGGCCAAGTTCATTGTTACCGGCGACATCACCCAGATTGATCTTCCGAAAAACCAGGTCAGCGGACTGTTGCATTCCCGGAATATCCTGAACAATATCCCGGGTATCGACTTTGTTTACCTTGATAAATCGGATATCATCAGGCATAAGCTGGTGGGGAGGATTATTGATGCGTATAGCAGTGAAACTTGACACGTGACTGTTTAATAATCATCACAGTTTGTATACCAAATTATGATACAATCCTGATCTTCTTTCGGCTAAGATTAAATTGACAATGGCTTTTGCAAACAACTTGGAATTCCTCCGATTGCTTAGTTTTTTTTCTATGCATTCCTAAACAAACTCAATAGTTCCAGTCAATTGAATTTCTGTTTAAAGCGATCAAAACGTCAGCACATCCATCAAACCACGTTTAACCTCAGCCAACTCAGCTTCCGTGATGGTTCCGATTTTCCGGATCAGCCGGTTTTTTGAAATAACCCGCACCTGAAAAGTGAGGACTTCTGAATCATCAGCAAGTCCGTTTTGCTGGTTCTTAGCCAGGGCAACTGAGCCAGGGTAGTTTTTAATTTTGGTTGTGAGTGGGCAAATGATGCACAGGTCGGTCATCTCGTTTAACGCATCGCCACTGATGATCAGCACCGGCCTTACGCCCTGCTGTTCGGCGCCAAACGTAGGATCAAGGCAGGCTATGAAAATATCGCGTTGCATCACTTCCCCTCCTTTTCGTTCTTATTAATGATATCCAGATAGTCTTCCATACCCGCTTCAGCCAAGCTGTTCATCCCGGGATCCAGTGCTGCTCTCTTAAACCCTTCCCGAAAATCGCTTTTCTTTAATCCGAAAAAAAATTGCCGAAGCGCTTTTTCCACCACCTTGTTCTTTGAAATGTTGTTTTTCTCTGAATAATCGTTAACAGAATCCAGCACATCCTCCGGCAATGTACTGGTATAGGTGATTTTCTTTTTCATCATTTTATTTTAATAATACAAATATAATTTATATTTATATAACGCCAATGTTTTTTTATTGTAATTCGGGCATAAAAAATGGTAAATTATCGCAATAAGCACTATATTTGTTCATTAAAATTTCAGAAATGACCAACGTACTTCTCAAGACCAGTTTCTTTTTTCCCGGACAGAAAAGCCTTTACACAGGAAAAGTCCGAGATGTATACAACATTGATGATCAATTCCTGGTCATGGTTGCAAGCGACCGGATCTCGGCGTTTGATGTTGTTCTTCCCAGGGGGATACCCTTTAAAGGCCAGGTTTTAAACCAGATTGCATCCAAATTTCTCGATGCCACGGCAGATATTTGCCCGAACTGGAAAATCTCCTCTCCCGATCCCAATGTGACCATCGGAAGATTCTGCAAGGTGTACCCTGTGGAGATGATCATCCGTGGATACCTTACAGGAAGCGCGTGGCGTACCTATCAGAAAGGCGCCAGGGAAATTTGCGGTGTAACGGTTCCCGATGGCATGAAGGAACATCAGCGGTTTGCGGAGCCCATCATTACGCCTACTACCAAAGCTTCAGAGGGGCATGATGAAGATATTACAGAGGCCGGAATTGTAGCCCAGGGATTGATACCGGCTGAGGAATATGCCTTGATCAAGAAGTATACCCACGCATTATTTAAACGCGGCACCGAAATGGCTGCCCGGAAAGGGTTGATCCTGGTAGATACAAAATATGAATTCGGGAAGGGTGCCGATGGGAAAATTTACCTCTGCGACGAGATCCACACTCCCGACTCATCGCGCTATTTTTACCTTGAAGGGTATGAGGAACGCCAGTCAAAGGGTGAGCAGCAAAGACAGCTTTCAAAGGAATTTGTACGTGAATGGCTGATGGCCAATGGCTTTATGGGGAAGGATGGGCAACAGGTCCCGAAGATGAGCGATGAATGGATCAAAGAAATTTCCGACAGGTATATTGAGCTCTATGAAGGAATCACAGGTGAGAAATTTGTCAGGGTGGAGAATTCGGATATCCTGCAGCGGATTGAATCGAATGTGCTGAATTTTCTGTCTACAACGTGAAAATCGATTTTCTGCGAAGAAATCTGCGAAAATCTACATGAAATATTTTCTTTTTTCTGCTCCGGTGGTGGGTCTCAGACTAAGGTATTACCACAAATCTTTGCGTAGCTGATAAATTCCCTGATTGCAACTTACAAAAGTAAATGCCGGGAGCAAGGCCTTTCACATCCCAGCTGATTTTATGATATCCCTCGGTCATTACCTGATTTGCTACAGTATCTGTTAACTTCCCATTGTTATCATAGATTAGCATCGTAATGAGTTCAGCATTGGTCTTCACGATGACCGGGAAGCAGATTGTTTGTGAGGCCGGATTTGGAAAAGGCTGGAGCAACCGGGGTTGGTCCGGGTTTTCGGGTTCCTCAATCGCGTTGGGATACATCCTCGGTTTGCCTGCCTGCACCCAGGCGGTATAAACCAGGTCAGCAAGTGAGGCGGAGCCTGTTTGCATCATCAGAATTGTAAAACCTCTCGATTTCGCCCATAAAGCCTGATAATAAGCATCGGTGCCTGTTCCACCGGCCGTGGTCGTTGCATAGGTATCAGCGAGCAAAACACTGTCAACATATTTATAATCATTGTACATATAATTAAAAATGTAGGCATCAACATTCTCAATGTATTTTGCAGAATCGGCAGGGTAAACGATTTGTGTTTCATACCGGCTCACCAGGGTTGTTTCATACCTTGAATGGACCCCGGTCTGCCCTGACATCTGGCCGTTGTAATTTTTAGTGATGTGGAGCGGCATATGTCCATCGCCGACATAGTGGCCCAGGTCGGCTGCAAATAATGCCGATCTGTTCCAGTCGCTTCGCTGGAAGCAACTTTTCAACGAATCGAAGGTGATCTTTGTCGCCCATGGAAGGGTTCCCTGGTCGATCACAAAAGCAAGGCCATGCTGTACAACCACAGAATCGTATTTCTGGGAGATCATGCCCGTCAGATTAAATTCAGGATAGTTATCGATGTCGATGTAATGGCGGGGTGCCTCATCGGGATCCTGGTCTTTACGATAATCGGCGTCGGAGGCATGATTCATGACAAAATTTGTCCAGACTGGCTTCAGAAATGACATCTGGGCAGGCAAACATGCGCTGAAATTCTGACTGATCTTCTTATGCCCTTTCGATCCCCAACTTGAGAGCATCAGGCAAAGCAAAGAAAGTATGACAGGGAAAAGGATTTTTTTCATTCGAATGCAGTTAAAAGGTTCTCCAACTCTTCAGTTTCTTCAATATTCCCCGTTTGTTTGTAAGAAAAAAGCAGGGTGTCGATCAGCCTGCGGATGATGTCGGGGTTGCTACAAGGTGCAAAGAACGACTTTTCCGGCATGATTTTCATTTGTTTGACAAACAAATCTATTTCACGACGTGAAAAGACGGCACCCTGGTTAAAGGGGTTGATATAAAAAAGCACATCATTTTCGCCCGGGTCATCAATGCCGGTATCGGTCAGGTAAGCCAGGATAAAATGCTGGGGAAGGTTCACGCCATATACAGGCAGTCCAAGTCTTTGTGCCAGGATAATGAAGATCATCCCCAATGACAGAGGACTTCCAAGCTTATTTTCAAGCAAGGAATTGATAAAATTATTTTGAGGTTCGTTTAAGCTATCTTTATTCCCGTTAAAATGATGAATATCGAAAATTATATGGTTCAGCACTTTAACGTTTTCAAGGGCCGTCAGATTTTCATGCAATTCAATCCAGATATCCATTTTAAGTTGTTCAATCCTGATAACGATCTCTTCCTCTTCCAGTGACGGAAACTGTATTTTGGTCACAAGAATGAACCCTTTCAGCAGGTCTGATGAACCGGTATGCAGCCAGTTTAAAAACTCAGAATAGAGATCATCCTGATTTATTTTTCTTATAATTGACTGAATCCGTTCCTGAACAACAGGATTGAAGGAGTTTTCGAAAGTTGCTTCCAGGATACTCATGGCAGCCATCCCCTGCAGGAGGATCTGATCCCGGATTAATGAGAAAGCCTTTTCATCAGGTTCGTCCAGAAGTTTGATCAAGGCAACCAGGGTGGGGTTATCAGTTAGCTGGGTCATGGGTTAGATGTTAGCGACACCCCGTCAGGGTTCATTACCCTATCGGGTGATCAGGTCCAGAACCAACGCGATCAGGTTATTGACGACCTTTTTATGATCCGGGTTATAGTCGCCGGTCGCCCTGTTTGCAATGAGGGTACAAATGGTTACCATTTCATGTCCCATCAAGGCACCAAGGCCATACAATGCAGAGGTTTCCATTTCAAAGTTAACGATGCGGTGCCCTTGAAATCTGAAACTCTGCAGTTTTTTAATCATATCCGGATCGGTAAGCGGCAACCTTAGAAATCGTCCCTGCGGACCGTAAAATCCGGGGGCAGTAACGGTAATACCTGCAACAGCATAAGGCCTGAACAGGTTGACTAACCGATCGGAACCCTTCACAAAATAGGGTTTTGAAAGGTCCCTGGGCCATGCAGCATGGGCGGCAAAAGCCTCAGTCATTTCACGATCGATGATACCAGGAGTGCCTTTATAAAAATGGAGCAGGTTATCGAGACCAACCGCATGCGTTGATAATCCAAAACTGTTGACAGGCACATCGGCCTGGATGGATCCGGATGTTCCGATGCGAATGATGTTCAACGACCGGAGTTCCCGATTCTGAACCCGGGTTTTTATATTGAAATTTGCAAGGGCATCAAGTTCGTGCATCACGATATCACAATTGTCTGTTCCGATACCGGTCGATAATGCGGTGATGCGTTTCCCGCGATAATATCCTGTTTGAGAAATAAATTCCCGGTTGGATGCACGGTGGTCAATTCCGGTGAAGTGTTCGGAAATTTCATGAACCCGTTGCGGGTCGCCAACAACAATTACAGTATCGGCAAGGTCTTCCGGCCTCATGCAAATATGGTAAACACTTCCGTCAGCATTTACAATCAGGTCTGGTTCTGCGAGCAATGGCATAGGTCTTTTTTTTTGCAAAGGTAATAAATATGCCAATCAATCGGGAATGTTCCCACAGCTGTTATCGTAACCCATATCCCGCCGATTTCTTTAAATTTGCAGGATGAACGTAGAGATCATCAACATCGGTGATGAACTGCTTATCGGGCAGGTCATCAATACCAACGCTGCCTGGATGGCGGAACAATTAAACCTGGCGGGATTCAGGGTGTACCAGGTCACCGTGATCAGCGATTCACGGCAACACATCCTTCATGCTCTTGCCGAAGCCGTGCAGCGGGCGGAGATCGTATTGATTTCCGGAGGAATAGGCCCCACCAAGGATGACATTACAAAACACACGCTTTGCGAATATTTCAATTCCCGGCTCGTATTTAATGAAGATGCATACAGGGACGTGGAGGCATTGTTTGCCCGCCGGGGCTATCCGGTGACTGAACTCAACCGGCAACAGGCTGAATTGCCTGAAAATTGTACCGGCATCCCAAACAAACTGGGAACGGCCAGGGGAATGTGGTTTGAACAGGATCGCCCTGCAGGCGGGAAGACAATTTTTGTCTCCATGCCAGGTGTTCCGTTTGAAATGAAAGCCATGCTGACCGGTTATGTAATTCCAAAGCTTAAACAGATCTACAAAACCCCGTTTATTTTTCATAAAACAATATTGACCCAGGGGGTCGGTGAATCATTCCTTGCTGCTCAAATTGAAGCCTGGGAAAATGCCCTCCCATCCAACATCAAACTGGCCTACCTGCCCCAGCCCGGTGTTGTCAGGTTGAGGCTTTCAGGCGAGGGTTTGAATAAAGCAGCACTGCATTTACAGATAAGCTCAGCAGTTTTAAAACTGCAGGAACTGATCCCCGACCTTATTTTCGGGTATGATGATGAAACCCTTGAAATGATTGTCGGGCATCATCTCAAAGAGAAGAAAGCGACCCTGGCCACTGCGGAGAGTTGCACAGGAGGCACCATTGCCCAATTGATTACAAGTGTCCCTGGAAGTTCTGCCTATTTTAAAGGTTCAGTAGTTGCCTACTCCAATGAGATCAAGGAGCAAATCCTGGGAGTGAGCGCTGAAAGCCTTGAAAAATATGGCGCTGTAAGTAAAGAGGTTGTAAAGGAAATGGCCATTTCAATGCAGTCGAGATTCAATGTTGATTATGCCATTGCAACCTCAGGAGTTTCCGGTCCCGATGGAGGAACTCCTGAAAAGCCCGTTGGGACCGTTTGGATTGCCATTGCCTCGCCTGGTGAAGTGGTCGCCATGCATTACCTTTTTGGTGACAGCCGTGAGCGGAATATCCGGAGGACTGCGTTGCAGGCGCTGAATCTCTTGAGGAAGAAATTAGTTAATCAGGGTTAAATGCTTTGTAAATAATGCATCCAATGCCTGAAATATTTGTTCAAGCGTTTCTCCAAACTAATTTATGGTTACAGTTACCTCAAGCCTAGTAGCGCTTTCCGTGTAGTCGATCGTTTGGCTTGCCCAATAGTGCATTGCATTAATTAACACCGTGGTTGAAGGCAATGCAGATCCGCCGGATGAAGCATAGTACCACCTGATGGATGATCCAGATGCCGACAGGTTTGCAACGGTCGCGCCTGCGCTGAATGATTGGGTCTGGGAGCCTGCAGGTTTACAGGGTGTTGCATCCACCGTGGCAGTTATTTCGAACCTTGAATGGCTTTCACAACCATTTACGGTTTGGCTGGCATAATAATGGTCACCCCCGGTCAGTTGAGTCGAAGCGGTCAGCGCAGTTCCACCGTTAGGAGCCGCGTACCATTTAATGCCCGAACCGGTTGCCTGTAAACTTGCAACCGTTGGCGGTGTGGCAACATAAGATGGCTGGTTGACCGTTACTTCAAGCGATGCACAGCCGGTGCTGAATTGCGAATTGTTGTAATTCCGGGCGTAATAGGCCGTGGTGGCGGTTGGATTGACAGTGTAAGTATTGCCGGTTGATACCTGTGTTCCTCCGCAGCTTCCGGTATACCAATAAACAGTTCCATCGGCACCATTGGCAGTAAGGAGGGTACTGAAACCACTGCAAATTGGATTAACGGACGCTGTGACCGAAGTAGGATTGGCCGGAGCAGATGTTATCGAAGAGCTTATGATCACTATACCGTTTCCTGGTTGAACCACAGCGGTGTTTGACTGACTGGTACCACCGTTATATGAACCACCACCTCCAGAACCACCATCGCCACCAGCTCCACCGCCTGAATAACCACCGCCTCCGCCACCGGTATAACCGCCACAACCACCCCCTCCAAAACCACCATTACGCAAAACACCAACGCTGCCTCCGGTTCCTGCCACTCCGCCGGTTGCATTGCTGACAAATGAATATCCCCCATAATTGATGCTGCCATAACCTGGGGCTCCTTCAGAATTTCCTCCATTACCGGTCAAGCCTCCACCTCCCGAACCGCCCTGAAAACCCGGATTGGAACATCCGCCACCACCGCTTCCACCAGTTCCACCGACGCCAGGACTTGCAACCGATCCACTTCCGCCACCGGTGCCTGTCAATGCATCTCCGCCGGGTGCTCCTGCATAACTCAGTCGTGTTGTTGCACCTCCGCCACCACCCGCAACAATCAGTGCTGTATTGTCCGAAAGTGTCACAAAGGAAGTTCCACCGCCTGATCCTCCTGCTTCCTGCGGAGAAGGCGATCCGGCATAATCATCAATGGTACCATCCAGTCCGCGTTGCCCAATTACAATCTTCAATACTTGTCCTGCTGTAAGCGTAAAATCCCCAGCCATTTCTGTACCATACCCGCCACGAACACGCTGGGTATAATAGTTTGCACCGCCGCCTGCTCCCTGTGCCCTGATCCTGTATATGTTCGTTGCCGGTACCGTCCACTCCTGAATTCCCTGAGTGTTAATGGTAACGTTCCCTGCAAGCGTTGTTCCGGAATATGCAGCGTTAACCTGGGCCTGGGTAGGCCCAGTTCTCCCCGTAGCTCCTGCATTCGTGAAAGTATAAATATTTGATGTAATTATCACGGTCATTGTTTGCGTTCCAGCACTACAGGTGGCGCTGTTTACGCCACCCCAGTTGGTATTTGCTATATGCGGGCGCACAATGTATCCGGGGTTTGGACATGCACAAACAGATCCGGTAGCGCTTAATTCCAGGCCCGATCCGCAGTTCCCAACCGCCCATGTCCTGCCTCCTGTAATCCAACTACCAGGGGAACCAGAATACAATGCATTAGCTATAGCGGTTGCAACAGTTTGATCTGATACCGAAACACCAACCGCATCATTACTTCCTTTGATGGTAACGGAGGTATAAATACGAGGGGTCAGCTGGGCAATGAAGCTACTCCAATGTGTCCATTGAATGTCAGATGAAGAGTAGGCAACACCTGAGGTAAAGGTCTCAGAGTAGGTAAATGTTTGTGCCAATGTTTTCCCGGCACCCGGAAACAGCAGGATGAGCATAATAAACGGGATGATCAACCCGGAATCATGCACAAATCTCTGAACAGTGGTGGTTGGACGTATCATCATATCAACATATTTTAATCGAATTTTTCAAATAAGTTCAATTAGTATGAAATTTTTACCCGGCCATTCCCAGACCTCTGCCCTGTTGTAGTTGAGGCTCCCGTCATGCCGCCGGTATAGGAAGAGCCTCCGCCACCAGAACCGTGAGCATCACTGGTTCCACCGCCATAATAACCACCACCTCCTCCGCCATTCCATGGAGTATAAGAAACCAGTGCATTACCGCCCTGGCCTAAATCACCCCCGAAACTTCCACCAGCCAATTGTGTTCCGCCATATCCTCCCCCATAGGCTCCTCCGCCTTTAGAGCCTGCAAGTCCACCGCCATTTCCTCCATCACAGGAGCCGTTATTTGTCGAACCACCTCCTCCCGCTGCTACTATTACCCGATTTGCCAGGGTAGTTCCACCTGACCTGATGTCGGAAGCACCGCCGCCACCACCCGCGCTGTTGGGAGAACCGTTTGTCTGACCATTTCCTCCACCGTTCCATCCTCCACCGGAAGGGACCCCGGTTCCGACAGCAACAGCCCCTTGTCCCCCAACATTTATGTAGAGATCCTGCCCGGGAGTTACCGCAAGGGTTCCAGTGGCATAACCACCAAGTCCGCCGGAATAAGTGCCTGACCAACCCTGTGCTCCCCATGCTTCTATTGTCACACTGGTCACTCCGGCAGGAACCGTAAAGGTTTGCATACTCCCTGTATAACTAAAGTCGGTCTGTACCTGTACCCGAGTGATGACAACCTGTCCTTGACCACTGTGTGATGCTGCAATATTTGATTGACTGGTGCCATTGTTATATGAACCGCCGCCGCCACCGGATGGCTGACCATTCCATCCCCCGCCCTGACCACCACTGTAGCCACCACCACCGCCAGAACGGTTTAAAATATTATGCCAGCCGCCGCCACCGCCACCAAACCCTCCGTCACCACCATTGAAACTGGATGTATTGCCTTCGGTTCCTCCGGTTGCACCATTGATGAACGAAAGTCCACCGCCAGCATTTGTAGGATCAGTTCCGTTGACTCCATTTGTTAAAAAGCCTCCACCACCGGCAGCAGCTCCGTTAGAACCGCAGTTTCCTCCATTTCCGGAGGAACCTCCTCCACCTGAATATGTACTGCCTCCGGATGAAGTTGCGAAGGCATTCATCTCCGCTGTGGTACCAAAGTTCGTATAACCACCGCCACCACCGCCAATCACCAGGATTGCAGTACCATCGTTGTACGGACTTCTGATCGCAAAAGATCCTCCGCCGCCGCCACCGCCGAGGTAAGAACCATTTGAACCGTCAACACCAGTTTGCCCCACAACAATTTTAATAACTTCACCCTGCGTCAGGTTGAAAGTTCCTGTCATATCTGCCCCCAATCCACCGCTTCTGGCGCCCTGAGCGCCATACGCCCTGATGGTATACTGGCTGGTTGATGGTACGGTCCACTCCTGTATTCCCTCCGTATTTACGGTAACACCGCCCTGCAGAGAAGTACCTGTGTAGGCGCTATTTACCTGTTCCTGGGTTGGTCCGGTTCTACCTGTGGCACCTGCATTGGAGAATGTCCAGGAAGTATATATCACGGTTGTAAAAATTACCTGGTCTCCATAAGTGGTTCCGGCACTATTGGTGGCATAAGCATGTATGTAATAGTTGGTTGTGGATAGCAGCCCTGTAATGCCCGCTGTAAATACGCCAGTGCTAAAAGACCCGGATTCTGGCACGTTGATACCGGCGGTAACCGGGTCAAACCCGGAACTTGTGCTGTATTTAAAACCACGAACCGTGGCATTGGCGCCATTGGTCGCAGTGATGCTGCCACTCAGTGTTGCTGAGTTGCTCCCTATGTTACTGACATTGTTTGTTGTGACTGAAGGAGGCGATGCACATGACGAAGCCGTTTGAGACAGGGTTGTTGCACTTGAAACACAGCCTGATGCATTGTAGGCCCATATATACCGGTCATAGGTTGTGTTGCAGGTCAACCCCGTTTCGGTTTTGGTAATTGCTGCAGCCATATCGGTTGCCGATGAATAAACATTCACTGTGTTCCATTTATAGCCACTGGCGCCCGGGGCCGTATTCCAGTTCCAAACAACCTGGGTTTGCGACGGTATATGGGTTGCGGCCACTGGGGCCACCTGGGTGATCACACTCGCTGTTGCCTCAAATCTCGTAGTGCTCTCACAACCGTTGATGGTCTGGCTGGCCCAATAATGTTGTCCGTTTACCAATGGAGTTCCCGGATCCAATGCAACACCACCGGAAGATGAAGTGTACCATTTGATATTATTGCCTGTTGCTGACAAATTTACCACCGTAGGTGTCTGAGCCACCAACCGGTTGATTAACAAAAAAATGCAGAGTAGGATAAAAAGCATTTCTTTGGGGATTATATTTTGGTCCGGAAAGAAAATACGGTCGATTTTTGAATTTGTTTTCATCATTTATGTTTAAGGGGCAACAGGCAACATTGTTCTGAATATCAAACAGTTATTAATATTAATTGAGCGTTACCGTTACTTCCCACCTGGTTGCACTTTCTGTACAATCGATCGTTTGGCTTGCCCAGTAATGAGTTCCATTAACTAACAACGTAGATGAAGGCAATGCTGGTCCGCCAGATGAAGCAAGGTACCACCTGATATTAGACCCAGACGCCGACAGGTTTGCGACTGATGCGCCAGCGCTGAAAGACTGTGCCGGGGAACCTGTCGGTTTACAAGGAGTTGGATCCACTGATGCAGTTACATCAATCCTTGTGGCGCTTTCGCAACCGTTTATCGTTTGGGTGGCATAATAATGATTGCCCCCAACGAGTTGAACCGACGTGGACAGTGGGGCTCCTTGCGAAGCAGCAGCATACCATTTGATCCCTGAACCTGTTGCCTGTAACTCCGACACTGTTGGCGCCATAGCGAAATAAGATGGCTGCCCGACCGTTATTTCCAGCGAAGCACACCCCGTGCTGAATTGCGAATTGTTATAATTGCGGGCGTAATAGGTCGTCGTGGTAGCCGGGCTGATGGTAAATGTGATCCCGGTCGATACCTGGGTTCCACCACAGTTTCCTGTGTACCAATAAACGGTTCCATCCGATCCGTTGGCAGTAAGCACTGTGCTGAAACCATTGCAGATCGGATTTGAAGAAGCGGTTACAGAAGCGGGATCAGCCGGGATGGAAGGAACCCAGGTGAATCCAGCCTTTGTACCTGTCCCGCTTGATGAAGTAACACTGACGCTTCCTGATGTGCCGGCACCGACGGTCGCTACAATCTGGAAATCAGAGTGAACGCTAAAGGATAAAGCTGCGGTACCGCCAAAACTCACCGAGGTGACTCCAAGAAATTTATTTCCCGAGATGGTCACCAAATCTCCTTCGGAAGCAGAAGTTGGTGAAAAGGAATCAATGGCTGGAGCAACCGGGGCCGTGAAAAAATAAATCGGCTTTGAAAGGGTGACATGGGATAATACAAGGCTCACACTTCCGGTAACTGCTGCAGAACTAACAACTGCGGAAATTTCTGTAGATGAGACCAGGGACATTGATGTGGCAGAAAATCCGCCAAAAAGGACGTTTGAGAGCCCTGAAAAATTTGAGCCGGTGATGGTAACCGTTGTTCCCGTCAAACCGGCTGTAGGTGTAAATGAAGTAAAGCCAGGTGCGGCAGGATTGCTGGCCGAACTGCAGACTGTAAAAAGGCCGGAAACATCAATCGAGTTCGCACCGGTGCCGCCATCATTTCCATTATGAGTTCCATTGGCACCCCCAATGGCGCCTCCGCCACCTCCCCCATCGTCACCCGTACTTCCACATCCCGTTCCTCCGTTTGCTCCTCCATCTCCTCCGGAAAAGGTTCCTCCTGCAGCAGTTGCAAGACTATTTATTTGCCCCGGAGAACCGCCGTAGGCATAAATTGTTGTTCCGGCAATGGTCGCAGAGGTACTTCCTCCTGAGGTTGCGCTATTACTTGATCCATGTCCTGCCCTGCCCCCGCTGCCTAAAGAATAACTGATGGCATTTCCCGGAGAAACCGCCCTGGAAACATAGGCAACCCCTCCTGCACCACCTCCCCCGCCAGCGGTTCCATCGTTCTCAGTTGAACCTCCTGCTCCGCCACCCCCACCGATGGCCCATACTTTGGCTGATGTAATCCCGCTTCCAACAGTAACAGCAGTGCCAGATATCAATACAACTGAACTCACAAAAGAAGCTCCGTTGTAATAAGCTATTACGACAACTCCCTGGCCTCCGTCGCCACCAGCCCAGTTGATCGCACCAAGGCTGAAATAGCCTCCTGCACCGCCACCGCCGCCGCCATATTTTCCGGCTCCGCCGGTTCCTCCCCACCAACTACCACCACCCCCGCCGCAACCTAAACCAATCGCATCACCACCTGCATTGTTTGCTCCGTTTACTCCTGTTCCCGCAGGAGCTCCAGCCCCACCGGGAGCAACTGCCACTTGTGCGTCTAAGGAACCTGCCAGCAATGAATAGATTATTGCAACAAAGCATCCTGAAATTCGGATCATATTTTTCATATTCGGCTTTTTTAAGTCAACCTGGTCTGGTTGGTTATAAAATATGTCGTGAGTGTCTGGATTTGCCGGATTATATCAGATTGACTGTATTCATTTGAATTCTAAAAATGATCTTCCCGGATGATTGATATTTATTCAATGCCTGCCTTCACTCCATCATGCACATGCGTGTAACAAAAAGGGCCCGAAAACATTTTTTGGACAACGAAACGAATCTAAACCATCCTGGTGAAAAACAATATAAGGCATTGCGAAATTCTTTGTAGGAGACAGGCTGATTTTTCAGTAAGTGTTTCCCCTACAAATCCGTTTTCGCTGTTTCACAATTGAACTATTTCGCAATTTTTTAATCTTTCCATGGTATTTTAAAATAAAAAGTCTATCTTTGCACTCCATTTTGAAATACCATTCTAATCTGAATTGTCATGGCAAGGATTTGTGAAATTACCGGAAAGATTGCAATTAAAGGACATAAGGTCTCTCATTCCAATAAAAAATCAAAGCGTTGGTTTAGTCCAAACATTCAAACCAAAACTTTTTTTGTAGCAGAAGAAAACCGCGACATCAAGTTGAAAGTTTCGGCTGAAGGCTTGCGCCATATGAATAAAAAAGGGGTTTATGTATGCATTAAAGAAGCCCGGGAAAAAGGATATCTTACTAAATAGGTTTTTTTTCATGGTTAAAAATGCTGTTACCCCGTAACAGCATTTTTTTTGTCTTTTCACCTAAGAAATAAACCCGGGGATTTTCCGTTATCAGTATTACAGAACAATTACCAACGAATGAAACAGTGCCTGTACTTAATTATTACGCTCCTCCTTTTCACGTTAAGTCACACCACGGTACAGGCCCAGATACAGGACGACAACAGCAGCCTGGTCCAATTTTCGGGAATAACGATCACGGCTGATTCGCTTAATCCGGTTTCTTATACAAAAATTTTAGATATTTGCAGCCATCGCGGGACAAGCAGTGATATCAATGGTTACTTCTCCTTTGTCGCTCACAGGAAAGACACCGTTGTTTTTACTGCTGTTGGTTATAAACCTGCTTCTTTCATTATTCCTGATACCATTACAAAACAAAAATATTCTTTGATCCAGCTCATGACAGCCGACACGCTCACCCTGGCAGCAGCATTTATTTTCCCATGGCCCACCCTGGAAGATTTTAAACGTGCGTTTGTGGAATTAAAAATTCCGGATGATGATCTGGAAATTGCCCGTAAAAACCTGCTGGCTGCAGATATCCGTATGATGGCAGAAAACTATCCGATGGATGCCTCGATGAACTACAGGAACTACATCGACAATCAAACGAGCAAATTATATTACTTCGGGCAGGTGCAGCCTTATAATATTTTCAACCCTTTTGCCTGGGCAAAGTTTATAAAAGCCTGGAAAGACGGGAAATTCAAGTCGCAGAAGGAACGACTGAAATAAAAGGTGACTTTGAGAAAATCCATTCCTATACTCGCTTTGCTGTTTGGTTTGTTAAACCCTGAAATCTTTGCCCAGCAGGAAACAGCCACGCTTTCTGGCATGGTGACCCTGTCAGGGTCAATGGCATCGCAGCAATTCGTAAATGTTGCCATCAAAGGGACCACCAGCGGTACAACCACCGGCAAAGATGGCCGATTTGTTTTATCTGTCCCTGCCAATAAAGAATTGGTCATCCTTTGGTCGTTCGTCGGCTATGAAACTGATTCGGCAGTAATTAAACTGAAACCCGGAGAACAAAAAGTGTTGAACCGAACACTTCAAACCATATCCACGCAACTTGGATCCATTGAAATCAAAGACCAGCAGTTGAGAACCAATACCTTCAGCCGGCTTGATCCAAAGGTTCTCAACTTCATACCAACCATCAATGCCAGTGTTGAAGACCTGATAAAAACCATGCCTGGGGTATCTTCACGCAATGAACTGAGTTCCCAATATTCGGTCCGTGGCGGGAACTATGATGAAAACCTTGTTTTTGTCAACGACATCGAAATTTACAGGCCATTTCTCGTGCGATCAGGACAACAAGAGGGCCAGAGTTTTCTCAATCCTGACCTTGTATCCGGAATTGCTTTTTCTTCGGGCGGTTTTGACGCCAAGTACGGAGATAAAATGTCGTCGGTACTCGACATTAAATACAAAAAACCAACCGAATTTGCCGCCTCATTCGATGTCAGCCTGCTGGGAGCATCCGCCCATGTGGAAGGGACGTTTACAAAACGCTTATCCTTCCTGCTTGGAACTCGGTATAAAACCAATTCGTACCTGCTCAAAGGCCTTGATACAAAGGGGAATTACAAACCCAGGTTCTTCGATATCCAGGGAATGCTGAATTATGAGATCAATAAAAAATGGGAAATATCTGTCCTGGGAACATTCACCGACAACGCTTACAACCTCATTCCTGAAACCCGCGAAACCAGTTTTGGAACCCTTGACGAAGCATACAAGATAAAAATCTATTTCGATGGACGCGAATCTGACAGTTACCAAAACTGGCTGACTGCCGTTACACTTTCTTTCAAACCGACGCCGGATATCAGGTTAAAGTTAATTTCTTCAACTTTCAGAACTTATGAGGCAGAAACCTATGATATTTCAGGAGAATACTGGCTTGGAAAACTCGAAGTCTTCCAGGGGAGCGGGCAAGGCCAGGTCACTGAGATCATGGGAGTGGGAGCATACCTTCAACATGCACGGAATTACCTCAATGGAACCGTATATAATATCGAACACCGAGGATATTGGGACAAATCCAGCAGCAACCTGTCGTGGGGGATAAAATACCAGCATGAGTCTTTTAATTACAGGATCAACGAATGGGAAATGCAGGATTCTGCAGGATATTCTATCCCCCGTCCAGTAGATTCACTGGGCTCGCTGTTTCCGCCAAAGGGAGACTTTTCGCTTTATAATGTCATTAAGAATAACAACACGGTCAATACCAACCGTGTATCTGCATTCATCCAGGACACCTGGACCTTTAAAAACCAATCGAATGACATCTCGCTGACAGCAGGATTAAGGACGATCTATTACGATTTCAACGGGCAGTTCCTCTTCAATCCGCGCGTGAATATTTCCTTTAAACCACACTGGAAAAACGAAACGGTTTTCAGGCTTTCTTCGGGGTATTATTCACAACCTCCAACGTTCAGGGAAATGTCCGACCTGCAAGGGAATATCGTACCGGGTCTCAAGGCCCAGACATCCATACAGGTTGTAGCAGGCAGTGATATCTATTTCAAGGCATGGGGGCGACCCTTCAAATTTGTCTCCGAGGCTTATTATAAATACATTAAGGACCTGATCCCTTATGAGATCGACAACATGAAAATCAGGTATTACGGAACCAACGATGCGCATGGTTATGCAGCCGGAATCGATTTTCGTGTTCATGGTGAATTTGTTAAAGGTGCCGAATCGTGGGCCAGCCTGTCATTTCTTAAAACGGAAGAATATTTCCAGGGATCATGGATTCCCCGGCCAACTGACCAACGGATGAACCTGGCTATTTTCTTCCAGGATTTCATTCCCGGCTTTCCAACCTGGAAGATGAACCTCACCCTGGTGTATGGCACCGGATTGCCATTTGGGCCGCCTGATTCACCCCGAAGTGAACAAACATTGCGCATTCCGCCCTACCGGAGGGTTGATATCGGGCTTTCAAAGCAATTGCTCGAGGCCCAGACAAAATTTTCAGAAAAAAATCCCTTCAGGGTCATCAAATCGATGTGGATCTCACTGGATATATTCAACCTGCTGCAAATCAGCAATACCATCTCCTATTTGTGGATCACCGACATCAATGGAAAAGAATACGCTGTGCCAAATTACCTGACCCCACGAACAGTCAACCTGAAATTAACTGTCCAATTTTAATTAGCGAAATAGCGAATTGGCACATTACAGGTGTATCATATTGGGAAAATCTCCTTTCTTGAAGCGTTCGGTCATTTTATAGCGCTGTATTTTCCCGCTGCTGGTGCGTGGAATATCACCTGACCTTACCAGGATAAATGTTTCAGGATTAAGACCGATCGCCGTGGAAAAATGGTTCCTGATCTGTTGACACAATACACGGGTGGGCGTATTATCAGCTGCTACCAGGAAAACCAGTAACGTGTCGCGACCTTCCGGCTCGTTAAAATACCCGGAAATAACGATTTTCCCGCTTGCCAGCTGATCCATTTTTAAAGCGATCGTTTCAAGATCGTTGGCGTAATAATTCATACCATTGATAAAGATGATGTCTTTTGATCGTCCTGTAATATAAAGATCTCCATCGTAAATGAATCCCAGGTCTCCTGTAAGCAGCCATTCCTGTGAAAAGGCTGAACAGGAGGCATCGGTATTGCCGTAATATCCACGGGTAATGCTGTCGCCCTTGACCAGTATATTTCCGACTGTCCCGTTGCTCAGCGGTTCATACTGATCATCAGCCACCAGCATGGCGCAATGGTCAAGGCACTGCCCGAGATTTACCAGTTCAACAATGTTGGATTCCCCTTCCGCGGCTTCGATCGCCATGCCAGGTCCGGCAAGCTCTTCCCGCCTGAACGCCTTGACCTCAGCCCTTTGGAGCCTGTCGGGGAAAGTGACTGCCAAAGTGGCTTCAGCCAGTCCATAAGCAGGAAACATGGCAACCGGGTTCAACCGGTATTTTTCCAGGTGGTTCAGGAATGCACGCATGGTTGACACGGAAATGGGCTCAGCACCATTGAACAGGATCCGGACAGTTGACAAATCCCATGCCTGAGCAGGCTTGCGGCCAAGATAACGGGTAACCAGCATCTGGCCAAAATTGGGGCAGGCTGTAATGGTGCATTTCCTGTTGCTCATCACATCAAGCCACAGGGAGGGGCTCTTTATAAAATCCACCGGGTCAATGAAATACTGAGTTACCCCGGCAAGAACAGGAGTAATATGGAAACCGATCAGTCCCATGTCATGGTACAATGGCATCCAGTTGACTGCAACATCAGTGGGTTCAAGTGCAATGCCGCTGATGATATCCATAACATTGATGAGAATGTTTTGATGCGTAAGCATTACCCCTTTCGGATCGCCAGTGCTCCCGGATGAGAACTGGATCAGGGCCAGATCAGCATTGCTCAGCTCTGCCCTGGAAGCCAGTTTTTCATCGCCCTGTAAACCCGTTATATCGACCAGCAGTTCTGCGGGAATGTGACTTGAATTCCAGTTTCCGGCATGTTCATGGGAAAGGATGACATGGGGGCGTCGCAGAAGGTGAAAAACTTTCTCCGTTTTTTCTGCAGCAGGATTGTATTCTGTAAACGATAAAGGGGGCTGCAGTAAGGCAGGGATGATCCCTCCGATGAGGCAAGCCCATAATGCCGGGATGATCTCCTCGCTTTTCTCCAGGGCAAGGATTACCAGGTCACCCTTCTTCCATCCTCGCTCCTGCATGGCAGCCAACATTGAAAGTGCTGCAACTTCCAGCTCAGGAAAAGTAATAAATTTAATAGCGTTATTCGACCTTACAAAGCCAATCCTTTTTTTTGGGAACATTGTTGAAGCTGCCGTCAATAACTGAGGCAAGTTATCAGGAGCAGGGAATGCTTTATCATTTTTCACTTGTCACTTGTCACTTGTCATTCGTCAAACATCACACTTTACCGGCTTTGCTTTGCAATCTGCTCGCCAAGCCGGTAATAATAATCAGCTTTCGCACGATCGCCTTTGATCAGGTAAAGGGAATTCAACTGGACACACAGCTCAAAACTCGGGTTGATGGCTGCCGCTTTTTCCCAGTAGTTTACCGCAGTTACCGTATCTTTTCTGAGCATGTAATAATTGCCAATATTGACGTATGGCATCTCCTGTTTGGGGTAAGACTTCATCACATCCTCATTCATCCTGACAGCCCGGTCGAATTGGCCCATGTCGTTGTAAACATTTGCAAGCGCAAAAATTGCCTTGATCTGGTTCGGATTGACTTTCAGTATATGGTTATAGCATTCAATGGCTTCCTGGTAACGTTTTTGTTCCCGATAGGCCATGCCAAGATTCACCCAGGCAGGCTGCAGGGTTGAATCGATGGCGATCGCCTTCCGGAGAAAGTAGGTCGCTGAATCGTAGTTTTTGCCCATAAAGAGGTATACTGTCCCCAGGTCATTGGTCGTCAGATAATTATTTGGATAAATATCAAGGGCACGGCGAAAATGTGTAACGATGACCTGGTATTTGTATTCATTCACATGACCGGTTCTTAAAAAATTCTGATCCTGATAAACCGTACCCATCAGATATCCGGCATAATCGATATTTGCCTTGGCGGAATTATTCAGTGACTCTACATCGTTGCGATATAGATCAAAAAGATTTCGCCAGTCGCGGTTCCTTGAAACGGTGAGTATTGTATAGGGAATCAGCAACAGGATCATTACTGCTACGATTTTAAGCCGTGAATCCATCTCAATGGTCAGGCTTTGCGGATCGGTCTTGAATATTTTAAAGATAAAAAAGACAAGAGCAAGACAAAATCCAAGGGAGGCATTGAAAACAAATCGTTCACCTACAATACCTACCACCGGTATAAACACATTGGAATACATGGCGATGGCTATGAGATACCAAAGCACTGCGAAGGATATAAAACGTTTCTTCCTGAATTTCCTGAGCGCATAAAAAAACAGTCCTGCGTATATCAACAGGGAAAGCACCGCCCATATATTTGCAAGGTTTGTGATGGGCACCATGTCAAAGCCATAATAGTAGAGCAATGGGTGTGGATAAACCAGGATCCTTAGGTAGAATAGCAGGGAAACAAATCCGGTTCCCAGCCGTGTCCAGATATCCTTTTGAAAATAGAGCGGATTTTCGATAAAGAAATTGATACGTGGGAACGGCGGAAGAAAAAGGCGTGGCCCCAATTGTGCAATGAATACAACCGCCGTCAAGGCTAAAAACACAGGGATAACCTTTGTCATTTTTATCCCGGTAAAAAAATACAACACCAGCGGAATGAGAAAAATAAACGGAAGAATTGAAGATTTGCACAGGTAGCCGAAGAAAAAGATCAACCCTGCCAGGAACAAGTAACGCACTTTGAAATTCCGTGAATATTCAAGGAGAACCCAAAGGCTTCCCAAACCACAGATAAAAGCAAGTATTTCATCCCTGTTTTTCAGGCTGGCAACCACTTCCGTATGCACCGGATGGGCCATGAACAGGATGGTGATGAGGAAAGGGAAAAGGATGTTATAGCTGGATAACATCCTTTTCAGGATGAAAAAAAGCAGCACAGACAAGACCCAGTAAAGCAATATATTGATTGCATGGCTCCTTCCGGGTTTATCACCCCACAACTGGTATTCAATGGCATAGGTGGCTTTCACGACGGGCCGGTAATCGGCAGCTGTTGAGCCTACATTTCCCTGCTGCGAAAAATACCTTGTTGAAAAAATCTGGGGAATTGCTTTGAATCCTTGCTGTACAACAGCGTTGTTGGTTACAAGGTTGTCATCAACAGCATATTTATTGAGAATGGTATTGCCGTACAGGATAAAAGCAAAAAGGAAAAAGCAAAGGATAAAATAACGATTTGCCTTGTTTGATAAACCGGGAATGGGTGGAGGGCTTTTCGAAATTCCTGATTTTTTGGCGGGAACCTTTTTACCCGGAGGTGCTTGTGTTTTCGAAAGCAGATCTTTTTTCATCCGGAGAATAAAAATTTATGCAAAGGTAGCTATTTCTGTTGCAAGCCTGACGAAATCATCAACTGATAGTCGTTCAGCGCGCAGATCGAGATACCCTGACAGGGTCACTGACCCTGACGGGGTGGCTCCTTCAGGCAGCAACGAACGGATGGCGTTCCTAAGGGTTTTCCTGCGTTGGTTGAATGCTGTTTTGACCAGCTTTGTGAAAAACGTTTCATCACAATACAGTTTTTCCGTTTTATTCCGGCGCAGCCTGATCACTGCCGATTTGACCTTGGGCGGAGGATAAAAAACATTTTCATTTACTGTAAACAAATAGTCGATATCGTAAAATGCCTGGAGCAAAACGCTGATGATGCCATAGGTTTTATTGCCCGGAGGAGAAGCGATGCGCTCGGCTACCTCTTTCTGAAACATCCCGACAACCTCAGGGATCCTGTCGCGGTTTGAAAGCACGGTAAAAAGGATCTGGGAGGAAATATTATAAGGGAAATTCCCGATGACGGTGAATTTAGGCCTTTCAGGCAGAGGCACAAGGAGATGTGTCTCTACCGGTTGCGGCGGAAAACCGGACAGGTCATAATTCAGGAAATCTCCCAGGATCAGCCGGTTGGCGATGCGAGGGTAGGTTACATTCAGGTAAGCAACCGCTTCGCGATCCACTTCCATGAACCAGGGATCGATCAGCGGATTTTCAATGATGTATTTCGTTAAAACGCCCATTCCCGGGCCAATTTCCAATACCAGGGGATATTCCGGATTCAGGTAACCAACGATTTTTTGTGCGATGTTTTCATCGCGAAGAAAATGCTGGCCAAGATGTTTTTTGGGTCGGATCATGGTTACTGTATATCCCCCCGCAATAACCTGAATTTTTTCCTGGCGTCGGGAACATAGATGCTACCAGGATATTTATCCAGCAATTCCTGGTACAGCGACATGGCCTTTTCGCGATTATTCAACTGTTTTTCATTAAGGGCAGCGGCTTGCATCAGTGCTTCATCGGCAAGGATTTCGCCAGGATAGTCTTTTACAAGCAACTGAAAAAGTGTGTCGGCTTCAGGGTACCGGCCCTGTTTACGCAGAATTTCTGCTTTTTTGTAAAGGACATACTGTAAAATGGGATGATAGCCGA
Organism: uncultured Bacteroidales bacterium; assembly: GCA_903903985.1. Taxonomy (GTDB): domain Bacteria; phylum Bacteroidota; class Bacteroidia; order Bacteroidales; family FEN-979; genus CAIVAT01. The sequence continues at coordinate 30,383 of CAIVAT010000115.1, forward strand.
AAAGTCGCGGGATGGAGTCAAGCGTTTGAAGCGCCAGTTCATCCTCATTGCGATAGTCAAGCAGATCGGCCCGGGCATATATTCCCAGTGCAATTGTATTGCTGTCGGGATCAAAATTTTCACTGATTAACAGCGATAAAGCGATGGCATCGTTGGAAATAAATTTGGAAGTGGCAGCCTTCAGAATATCTGCCTGGGCTTTGGCCCAATTGAATTCCCCAATGTAAAAGGAAAGTTTTGCATTTTTGAATTTGGCTTCCTGTCCAAGCACATCGTATTTGAAATCCTGGTAAGCCTGCTGATACAGCAGGGTCGCCTCCCAAACATCATCTGTAAATAAAAGAATGTCTGCAAGTGCGATTTTACATTTGGCTTTTTCGGCAGCGCTCACTCCGGCCATCTCGATGGCATGGTTCAGCAATTCAATTGCTTCCTGCTGTTTCCCAAGGTAAAACGCTTTGATGTGTGCCAGGTTTTTGATGACGGAAATGTTTTCAGGGTCATCACCGTAATAGGTTAATTCATCCGTGAATTCCTTTTCAAGAATTTCCAGCTGCTTTTTCGGCGGCGAGGGTTCCGAGATTGTTTTAAGATAACGGGTATTGGCCGACTCCCGCCTGCCCAGATTATAATACGGACAATCCTTGCCTTTTGAAATGAGGTATTGGTAACATTCGATGGCCACATCGTATTTTTCATTTGAAACGGCAAGGCCCGCGAGGGAAACTAATTTATCGCCATTCTCCTTGAACCGGCGGTCAAGTGCCTTTGCCTGAAGCAGTGCAAGGTCAAAATCTTTTTGCTGTATTGAATACCACCATAAAAGTTCAGCGTAGTTCGTGTTATCCGGGTTTTTCTGTGCCCTTGAAAGTAGAATCTTTCGTAAAATTTCGTTTTTCTCGTTGTTCACATCGAATGCCAAAATAGCCTGGATCCTGTCCTGGACTGTCGCCATGTAAGATTTATTCACATCCAGCATATTCAGGTATTCCTCCGTGGCATTTCTAAAATCGCCCATTCGTTCATAGACGCTGGCAAGTTCAAATCCGAAAGGATAAGTGTTGTTCAGCAGCTGACGACCCTTTAAATAGGTGCGTATGGCATAATCATTCTCGCCACGGGTGATGAAAGTGTTGGCAAGTTCAAAGACCTGCTGCTGGCTTGGACCAAGTTTTTTCAGGGCATCTTCATACAGTTTTTTTGCCTTCTCCTGGTTTCCTGACCGGTAACTGACGTAACCCATGTCGACCATATACCGCAGTGCATCGGGTTCTGCCTTCTGGCATTTTTTGATCAGCTTTTCTGCTTTGCCGTATTCCTTGATTTCGACAAGGCAAAAAACCAGGTACTGATAATAGTACAGTGAAGGTTTATTTTCATAAAGTTTTTCAAATAATTCTGCAGCTTTCGGGAAATCCTGGGTTTGGTAAAATTGTATAGCAAGTTGCTCCTCATCCCCTGGTTTGGGCGCATCCTGCTGAAATGGAAGCAGTTGCGGCGTAACGGGCTTCAAGTCCTGGGCAAAAATGATTGCCGGAAGCGAGATCGCAAACAATACAATTGACAACTGCCATCTGATTTTCAATAGCTGAAATTTAAACCGTTTATCCTTTTCCCTCCTCATTATTCGTTATTCAATATTCGTTATTCAATATTCATTTTTTTTGCTTCCCGTAAGGTTTCAACAGCAAACCACGCCATCAGCCCCATTCCGGTTTCAAGGCTTTGTTCATCCACATTAAAAGTGGCAGTGTGCAGATTCGACCTGATCCCCTTCGCTTCATTTGCAATACCGAGCCTGAACAAACAGGATGGTCTTTCCAGGGCAAAGTAAGCAAAGTCTTCGGCAGTCATTCTCTGTTCCAGTTCTTTAACGTGAACAGCACCCAGATATTCTGAAGCAAGCTGAAAAAGTTTACCGGTAAGCGCCGGGTCATTGTAAAGAAAAGGGTATCCATGTGATATCCTTACCTCACAGGTCGCCCCCATTCCCGCTGCCAGGTTCACTGCAATGTGTTCGATGCGACGGTGTACCTCTTTTCGCCACGATTCACTGTAGGTTCGTACCGTACCTTCCATTATCACTTCATCGGGAATGATGTTTGTTCGTCCGTTACCCACAAACTTACCGAAGGAAAGCACCGTAGGCATGACCGGGTCAGCATTCCGACTGACAATCTGCTGGAGAGCGACGATGATATGGGAGGCAACCAGGATCGGGTCGATCACCTGGCTTGGGGTGGCAGCATGCCCCCCTTTTCCCCTGACCGTGATGAAAACTTCATCGGTGGAAGCCATGTAGGCGGCTGGTCTCATTCCGACATCACCGGCATCGAGGGTATTGATTACATGCTGGGCAATCACATAAAATGGCTTTGGATTTTCAAGCACGCCTTCGCGGATCATCCGGATCGCTCCGCCTGGGTATGATTCTTCCGAGGGCTGAAACAGCAACTTCACCGTACCCTCGAACTGATCTTTGAGGGAATTCAGGATCTTCGCAGCGCCCAGCAGGCAGGCCATGTGCACATCATGCCCGCAGGCATGCATTTTCCCGGGAACGACCGACCTGTATTCTACATCGTTTTCCTCCCTGAGCGGCAAGGCATCCATGTCGGCCCGGAGTGCGATGCAGGATGAAGTCGGATTTTTACCTTCAATGAGCCCGACAATGCCGGTTTCGGCAACGCCTTTCTGATAAGGGATCCCATATTCATCGAGTTTTTCGCAAATGAATCCGGCAGTTTGAAATTCTTCGCATGACAATTCAGGATGCCGGTGAAAGTGCCGCCTGATCGAGACAACCTCTTCAAAAAATAACCGGGATAGCGCTTCGATTTGTTCCTTTAATGGTGTCATATAATGCCGGAGTAAATAAAAGTCAAAGGTAGGAAATGTTTAAATCAGTTATGAATAAATGGGATAATGCTTGGGTTAAATCCTTATCTTTGCTCTGTTTTAAGGTTTATTTGATCAATTATTATGGGAACGGATTTTTTGCCTGAATTCATTTTAACCAACTATGAAGTTCATGAGTGGAAACACGCCTGTGCCATATTAAAGAGTGATTTCCCAAATGAATGGAATGATCTTCTTGAATTACTTTTGAATTTTCGATTGAAAAAAAGTTGGATCTTGGAACCTGGAGGAAGAAAATCACAAGTTTCAACCTCGATTGATTCCTTTTTATATGCAAGACATTGGGTTGAAAAAGAGTTTGACACAGCGGTCATGGTCGATGAAGAATTGATGGAATCTCCAACGCATAAAGTCGATTGTTATAAAAACCATGTTGCACTTGAAATTGAATGGAATAATAAAGACCCATTTTTTGATCGTGATTTAAACAATTTTCGACTCTTATTTGACTTGAGAGCAATCAGTGTTGGAATTATCATTACCCGCTGTGATAGCCTTCAACATGTTTTTAATGATGTTGGAAGAGGATCTTCGTTTGGTAATTCAACAACACATATGTCGAAATTATTGCCGCGGATTGAAGGTGGTAGTGGCGGTGGTTGTCCTGTTTTAGTTTTTGGCATAAAAAAGAATTTAATCGATGAAAGTTGTTAATAATCATATTAATCCTGTTGCGGTGAATTTTATTGAGCATGTTCCAAACAAAGGATATGCAACGATTTTAGCAGACCCGCCTTGGCGTTTCCTTAACCGAACGGGAAAAGTCGCTCCTGAACATAAACGATTATCACGATACGATACATTATCGTTAGAGGAAATTAAACAAATTCCTGTTCAGTCTGTGGCGGCTAACAAAAGTCATTTGTATTTATGGGTGCCCAATGCATTATTACCTGATGGGTTAGAAGTAATGAAAGCATGGGGATTCATCTACAAATCAAATATCATTTGGCATAAAGTCAGAAAAGATGGTGGTCCTGATGGCCGTGGAGTAGGATTTTACTTCAGGAATACTACTGAATTGGTTTTATTTGGTATCCGCGGAAGCATGCGAACCCTTGATCCCGGAAGAAGTCAGGTTAATATAATTAGAACTCAAAAACAGGAACATTCACGTAAGCCCGATGAATTATATGAAATAATCGAGCGCTGCAGCCCTTCTCCTTTTCTTGAGATTTTTGCGAGAGGGAAGAGAAAAGGATGGGATGTTTTTGGTGACCAAGCCGAGGAGTACAATATTGATTGGGACACCTATGCAAACCATAGTCAATCTGAAAAAAAGTTAGGTATTTCTCCAGAATCCGTTTTGTCCCTTGAGGAACCCGTTTATAACTTCTATTCTGCTATCGAAAAGAAAGTAAAAAGGGCTTCGAAAAAATAATGGTCAGTTTTTAACCAGCTTCACTGTCGACTTCAACTCCCCTGTATGAACCCTTAAGAAATAAATGCCTTTGCCGATACCGGAAAGATTCATGACAAGGCGGTTTCCTGCCGGTATCGTCTGCTGAATTTCTTTCAGCTTGCATCCAGCCAGGTCAAACAGCATGATTTCGCAATTCCCGCTGATGTCATGATTGATTTCGATGGTGACCTGTTCTGATGCCGGGTTCGGAAAAAGCCTTACCAAAGGTGTTGCAGGCGAAAGGTCATGTGTTCCGTAGCACTGATCAACCTGGATATATTTTTCCTTCAGGATGGTCTTTGTGCGGGTCCCGTCGGAAACAGTGAGCTTTACATCAAATTTCCCGGAGGAATCATACCTGACTGAAGGATTGGGTTCATTGCTGGTGGCAGGAGTCCCTCCCTTAAATTCCCAGCTTCTTGTGGTAATGTTGTCAAAGGAATCATCAGTGAAAGTAATGGCCTGATTTTTACAAACCGCCGTCATCCCTGTGTGAAAAAGCGGATACGGGCCTGCAATGTTGAGGTCGAAAAATTCAAGGTAACGCTGCATCAGGGTGGTCTGGGTAGAAGGAGGCGAACCGCCTGTCATGGCGCTAAAATCGAGCATGGTGCCAATGGTCTTATAATCATCGCCATGGTAAACGATCTCGAGATTTTTTGGTGGCGTATTGTTATTGATCAACGTGGAATATGCCGGGTCTGTCGGCGCCAAACTGAAGACCGCGTAATTCATGGGAGCCGAATAGGTGAACGACATCGAATCGGTGAAAGTCGCCGGGATGCCGATCAGGTTCTGATAATAGTAAACCGGTATTTTTTTACTGGTGTATTTGAGCATCGGGTGAAGGATTGTCTTGCTTGCATAATGCCAGGTATAATAACTCTCCAGGTATAGGTTTCCCCGCTGCTGCAAGTAGCCCGCAAGCAAAGCGCCTTCGGATTCGGAAAGCACATGCGAGCCTGAGCCGGAGGTTCCGAGAATCAAAAATATACTGGCATAGCGGTTGCAATCAAAGAACAAATTGCTGAGCTGATCATACCCGACATGCAGACTATCCAGCGCGTTTGCCATGGCTGTGACAGAGGCCGGTGAACTTGACAGATTCACAAGGGCAATCAACCTGGTTCCGATCCGGAGGTTGAATTCAACGGTTTGAAGCGCTCCGCTTGAATCGCTCAGTAATATCTGCATGGGGATGTCGCTCCCTGGCAGGGTATTGCGCGATGCAGAGATTTGAAAATGGAACTCGTCTGAAGAAAAGACATCCAGGTTTGCAATGGTGATCTGCGGATCCGAAAGGATGGTCACCTCCGGGGCTGAAGAAACAAGTTTTAACCGGAGATTTTTTGCCATGATCCCGCCGGAGTTTTTCACAGTTACGAACAGATCGGCTACCTCACCTGGATCGAGCAGGTTGTTGTATCCATCGACGACATAATGAGATTCGACAGCAAGCTCCGCCGCTGCAACATAACACACCAGGTCCTTGTTCCATGACCTGCCCGTTGATTGTGCCTGCATGGTCATCAACACAGGGAAGCCGTTTGGCAAGGGATGGCGCAAGCTGAAAGAGAATGCCGCAGGGATGGTCAGTGATTGACCGGCACCCAGCAAAGGAACGGAATACAAACTATCTGTGATCTTCAGGAGGGAATCTGCCGGATGCAGCTTGATAACCAGGTTCTGGATCGGTTGCAGCCCATTGTTTTTGAGGATCAACTTCATGGAGGCCAGTTTGCCTGATTTCAGGCGGTTATCATCGCCGCAGATAATTTCCTCGACAATCTGTAGTCCGCTTGAAAGCATCAGTTCTTTTGAATCGGAAATTTTCCCGGCATCCGTTGCACGGACATGCAAATTGTAAATGACCGTTGAGTCCGCCTTGTCAACAGACAACAATCCCGCCTTGCTCAGGTTGAAATTTTCAGGCAATACCGGTGGATAAAACAAAATACTCTGGCCAGAAAGTTCGTTGGCATCCCATTGCGTTTGAATATCAAAATTCAACTCATCTCCTTTTGAAACACCTTTGTAGAAAGTATGCGCAAACCCCAGATTTTCCATGGTGCCGTAGCAAAATTCAAACCTCCCGTCGGGGTATAGGATGATGCTGAAATCATTGGTCGAAGTGAAAACATGCCCGGCAACAGATGCTTTCCATCGAATGATGGCGTGTGTTGTATCGGCCTGAAACCAAATACCATCATTTTTACTGGACTGATAGACATATTGTTGCGAGAAGGATGGCACAACCAGCGGAAACATCCTGAGCATGCCCGTTTCGTCTGTCGTATAGGGCGCCGGCAGATTTTGCGGCTCAAAGGATATAAATCCGAAATAATTCACAAAGATGGAATCAAAGCGCTTTCCAAAGAAAGGAAATTTGAACGGTAAGGCAATGGATGCAAACGATCTGGTATCGGAAGGGACGATGATGGAAGTACCTGTAATAAGGGGCTCCGGAGTTCTGGTAGGTTTTTTAAGATATTCCTCTGCAAATGACCAATCATAAGGTGGTCTTCCCCCCGTGGCTTGCAGTTGAACCTGCATTTGTTGCGATGCGGTATAAGGAGGAAGACTGGATGTTACGATAGAAACACCAGGTTTTCCAAACGAACCAACAACAGAAACGAAGGTTGTACTGTTATCTTTAACAAGCACATCCGTACTTTTCACCGGTATTTCCAGGGAGCCGTTGTAATAACTGATGAACGACACATGCTCTATTCTTCCCTGGCCAAGGTTTTCAGGATCTCTTTCCTCAACCATCATGAAAAATCGCGCAGGTTGCCCCGAAGAGACAAAATTGAGCAACGGGGTCACATCCAGTCCGAATTCTATGGATTTTTCTGCAGGTATTGTATCATTTCCCTGCATGGCATGTTCTCCTCCCTGGAAATTAAATACCGGGAAATCAATTACATGATCGGGAAACTGGTTCAAAGTATCCTGGCTTACCCCGGCGAGAATCCTTATCCTGTTGCGTGCACTGTAGTTCAGGTTGACTTTCATTGTAAGGAGCGGCCGATAAGCAGTATCGGCATCCACAACATAAACCCGGTCGTTCCAAACGCCTCCTTCACCATAATTTAATGCAAATGACCGGTATAAGGCATAAACATATCCCGTATCCGCCCACCAGTTGCCATAGGAATTGGCAATTTTAAATCCGCCTATTTCCCAGTCACGGGCGTCAATAATGCCGTCACCGGTAATGTCTTTATTGTTGGTATACCTGCCATCGTGATTGATGTCGTACCTGATCAAATCGTTGTAGCCGACAACCGTCAATCCATGCACCGGATCCGTTTGCCATGCAAGGATGACAGATTTGCCTGCCTCTGTTGTCCCCGTGGGCAGGAGAGGCATGTTGTACAGTGTGCCGCTGCTGGTGGTAAAACAGGCAATGCCCCCGGTTGGGGAACCATTCAGATGGTCGTAAAGATAGTTTCTCAGCGTGTTGATTCCGGCAGCGTTGTTTATTTTTATCGCTGAAACCTGTTTCAGATGGTTGAACATTCCCCGGTAATATTTGTCATATCCGGTGATCCATCCCAGCACGGAAGTCGCGGTATCCATTCCATAGTCGTTGGAGGCCATTTGTCCCTGCTGTTTAATGACCTCAAAACTCTGGAGGAAGTTGACCCCGACAAAGCGGTCGCCCTGGTTCATGAAATTCCAGGTATAATGGGTTGGATAGCTGTTTTCCCAATACCAGCCAGTCTGATCTCTCAGCCGGTTAATTTCATAGCCAAACACATAGGCTACACCGGCATATTGCTGGCAACTGTAAAACATATACTGATCCAGGATCCCGGGCCAATATTTTTTCCTTGAATTATCAACAACAGCCGGTAATTGACGTGCCCGGTCTGTTCCAGAAAACGTGATAATTGGAACCTTTGTTGCCAGGATGGAGTCATGTTCCCTGGCAGCAGATGTGTAAACAGGGGTCATTCTCCGAGCAGAAGAGACTTGTCCGGTCAGTGCCTGCGGAAACAATGAAGCCAGCAAGACAGACAGGATAAGAAATTTGAAATTGTTCATGGCTGGTCCGTGATTTGCAGATACCCGGAAATAATATTCCTGAGAAAACAAAAGTTTTTCTTCAAAAGCAAAGTTACGAAGATTCAGAGTTCCTTTATCCGTAATTAATAATTACCTTAGCAACTTTAATTTGAAGGACCAATAATCGTATTTTCCATGAAAATCGCCGGTATACTTTTATCAATTGCTATTTTTACCGTGATCTGCAGTTGCAAACATGTTGTAACATACGATTGCACCGGGGTTACTCCCACCTATTCTCAAAATGTCAAACCAATTTTAGACGGGACCTGCGCGTTGTCACATTGTCATTCGGGCAATGGTGATGCATTCGATCTGTCCACCTATGCGGGTGCTTCGTCTGCAAGCTCAAAAAAAAGTTTCATGGGGTCTATCCAGCATATGCCATTTTATCAAAAAATGCCTAAGAATGCTGACCGGTTGAATGATTCACAGATTCATGTTCTTTCCTGCTGGGTTGCAAACGGGTCACCGGAATAACCTAAGACGTTAGACGTCTCACGTTTAAAGTGGTATATTCCCATGTTTCTTCGGCGGATTTGTCTTGCTCTTGTTTTGTGTAAGTTCAAGTGCCTGGATCAGTTTCGTTCGTGTCTGGCGCGGAAGAATAATCTCGTCCACGTATCCAAGTTCGGCCGCTTTGTAAGGGTTGGCAAAAGTATGACGGTAATGGTCGACTGCTTCTGTACGGTCGGCATCACTGAGTTTCCCTTTGTGGATGATGTTCACAGCGCCTTCAGGGCCCATGACTGCTATTTCGGCGGTCGGGTAAGCATAATTCACATCAGCGCCGATGTGTTTGCTCGACATCACATCGTAGGCACCGCCATAGGCTTTCCGGGTGATCAGTGTAATTTTCGGGACGGTAGCTTCAGAGAAGGCGTAAAGCAATTTGGCCCCATGCTTGATGATGCCGCCGAACTCCTGGTTTGTACCTGGGAGGAAGCCGGGAACATCCACAAGGGTGATGATCGGAATGTTGAAGCAATCGCAGAACCTGACAAACCGTGCGGCCTTGATGGATGAATTGATGTCGAGCACTCCGGCAAGAAAAGCAGGCTGGTTTGCGACGATGCCGACTGGTTTTCCACCCAGGCGGGCAAACCCTGTAAGAATATTCTGCGCGTAATGCGGCATCACCTCGAAGAAGTTATGATTATCCACCGCCGTGGTGATGATGTCCTTCATATCGTAAGGCTTATTCGGGTCGGCAGGAACAACGGTCTGAAGCTTTTCATCCTGCCGCATCACATCATCGGTACAAGGCTGTGTGGGAGGGTCTTCCATGTTGTTAGACGGCAGGAAACTCATCAGTTCACGGATCATCAGCACAACCTGTTCATCATTTTCACCAGCGAAATGGGCAACGCCGCTTTTAACATTGTGCGACATGGCACCGCCCAATTCTTCCATGGTCACCTCTTCGTGGGTCACCGTTTTGATCACTTCAGGCCCGGTTACAAACATATAGCTTGACTCCTTGACCATGAAAATAAAATCGGTCATGGCCGGAGAATAGACCGCCCCGCCGGCGCAGGGTCCCATGATAGCGGAAATTTGGGGGATCACCCCCGAAGCCATCACATTCCGATAGAAAATATCTGCATAACCGGCCAGGCTTTCAACCCCTTCCTGGATGCGGGCGCCTCCCGAGTCGTTGAGCCCGATGAGCGGAGCGCCCATTTTCATGGCCATATCCATGATTTTCACAACCTTATCTGCATTCGCCCGACTCATGGTCCCTCCAAAGACGGTAAAATCCTGTGCAAAGACAAAAGCCAACCGTCCGTCAATCTTACCATATCCTGTCACCATGCCATCGCCTGGGATCTTATTGTGCCCCATTCCGAAATCGTGGCAACGGTGCATGACCAGTTTGTCCATTTCGACAAAAGTGTTCACATCAAGCAAGGTGAGTATCCGTTCACGGGCTGTCAATCTTCCGTTTTTATGGATCTTGGCTATTTTTTCTGCGCCTCCTCCAAGTTCTGCCTTGTGGTTCTTATCTTCGAAAAACTGAAAACGTTCTTCTATGGTTTGCATAATTTTATTTTTGGTACTGGGTTAATAGGTGATCAGGCGGACAAGCGGACGCGTGGCCCCTTTCGCCACCTGGCTACTTCGCTGTTTCGCTATCTATATTTTCAAGCTTAATCATCACCTGGTGTGAATCCACTGTATCTCCTTCCTTAACAAGGATTGCATGAACTATTTTATCTCCTGTGGCTTTGAACTCACTCTGCATTTTCATTGCCTCAACAACGATCAGGGTTTGCCCGGCAGTTACCATATCTCCTGCTTTTACAGGGATCTTAACAATTTTTCCGGGCATGGGTGAAGCGATCTGGTTGGAACCTTCTACCTCGATGCCCTGGTTCCGGTTACTGATATATTTTGATTCCGCATCGATGACCTCGGCATGAAATGTTTTCGCGAAAGTATTCACAATGAACTTTTTACTGGATTCCCCCCGGATGAGTTCAACATTATAGGAATGGCCGTTGTAGAGTATAGAATATACCCCGTTTTCAACCTCCACGATATCAAGATCATATTTATGATCATCCACTTTGATCAGGGCCTTATGGCCTACCCGGTTGAGCAGTTCAATCTTGGCCGTGCGATGTCCAATACTTATTTCGTATCCCATGATGATCAGTTATAAACGTAAAACATTTCGTTTGCGTCCAAAATCCTTCCAGTTCGAAGCCAGTTCTTCAGTGAATTTCTGTGGCTGTACTTCGGCCAGTTTGTCGAGATAATCGATGAACGCAGTGATGATGGCCATATCCTCGCATTCGGTTCCGCATGGTTTGGTTGTGAATAACCGGTGATGATTATTCTCGATGAAATGGGTATTATATTTCCCTTCGATAAAATCAGGGGCATCCATGATGCGTTCAAGGAATTTAATGGATGTTTTCACCCCGGTGATCTTGTATTCATATAATGCCCGTCGCATGCGGGCTATCGATTCCTTCCGCGTCTCACCCCAGGTAATGAGCTTGCAGATCATGGGGTCATAGTGCATGGGGATCTCATAGCCTTCATACACATACCCGTCATAACGCACACCCAATCCCAAAGGAACCGTGATGTGCTTGATCACGCCCGGATTTGGCATGAAGTTGTTGTCGGGATCCTCGGCATAAATACGGCATTGAATGGCATGGCCATGCTGCCGGAGGTCCTCCTGCTTGAAGGAAAGGGGCAGCCCGTTGGCAATATTGATCTGTTCTTTGACCAGGTCGACGCCAACAACTCTTTCAGTGACCGGATGTTCAACCTGCAACCGGGTGTTCATTTCCAGGAAATAATAATCAAGCTGATCATTGACAATAAATTCGATGGTCCCCGCTCCCTCATAATTGACGGCTTTGGCCGCCGCCACTGCCTTATCCCCCATCTCCGTGCGTAATTCCGGGGTCATGAGCGGTGAGGGGGTTTCTTCAATGACCTTTTGATGCCTCCGTTGGATGGAACATTCGCGTTCAAACAGGTGGACGACATTGCCATGCTGGTCGGCAAGTATCTGAAATTCTATGTGGTGGGGCGATTCTATGTATTTTTCGATATACACCGAATCATCGCCAAATGCGTTCATGGCCTCCGATTTTGCCATACGGAGCGATGGTATCAGTTCTTCCATCTTCTTCACCAGCCTCATTCCCTTTCCGCCTCCGCCTGCCGATGCTTTGATCATGATTGGCAGGCCGATCTCCTGAACTACCTCCACTGCCTTGGTTTCGTCAGAAAGTTTCTCTTTGGTGCCTGGAACTACAGGTACTCCGGAAGCGATCATGGTCTGTCGGGCCGTGATCTTATCGCCCATCGTGCGTATCGCATAGGCATCGGGTCCGATAAACTTGATCCCTTCAGCTTTACAACGCTCTGAAAATGCGGCATTTTCTGAAAGGAACCCATATCCCGGGTGAATCGCATCTGCTCCCGACTTCTTCGCAGCTCCAATAATGGCATCCATGTTCAGATAACTCTCCCGCGACGGGGCCGGTCCGATACAATATGCTTCATCGGCATAACGCACATGCATGGCCTGCCGGTCGGCTTCAGAAAACACCGCCACTGTTATCAGCCCGAGCTCCCTGCATGACCGCATCACCCTTACAGCGATCTCTCCCCGGTTTGCCACCAATACTTTTTTAATCATGAAATTGACAATTAAAACTATTTATTCTCATTCTGGAATCGGGCAAAACTATTAAAAATTAATATTGCAATTGTAAATATATATGTATATTTAAGGATATTTAACATATACCTGCAAAATATCCGGACCAGAAAACGGGTAGTCTCCTATTTTTTCCGATCTTTGGAAATTAATCGCAAAACCAGTTCATGCCAACGAGACCGATCCTGATTTCCTTGTTGCTTTTAATGCAATTGTTGTTTTCATGCCAGGGGGACAATCCCAAAAAAGAGACGCATAAAGGACTTCCGGTTGTTTCCAAAAAAGTGTCCAAGCCAAGTTATGACACCTTGCTCAGGGCCTTCACCTTGTTGCAGAAGGATCCGCTGCTTTCAAATGCTTCCCTGGGATACCTGGTTATTGACGTAACGGCCAAAGACCCTGTGGTCGTTGCAGATTATCATGCAAAACAACTCATGATGCCTGCTTCAACCCTTAAAATTTTCGTGACGGGCGCAGCTCTTGAGTATTTCGGGAAACCGGTTGTTCCGGAAGTCACCGTAACCAACCAGATGAGCGTAAACTGGAGATCTTCAAAACTGCTCCGGAAGATTGGCGGGAAAGTTTACAATTCTGCCACTACCGCAGCCGGTGCAAAAGCCATCCTTGATTTCTGGACCACAAAGGGTGTTGATACCGAAGGGATGAACTTTTATGATGGGAACGGTTTGTCGCGCAACAATGCGATCTCCCCGAAGCAACTGGTGGATGCACTTTATTTCATGCGTACCTCACCCTTTTTCCAGGAATTCTATGAGTCCCTTCCATTGGCTGGCCTCAGCGGCACATTGCATAAAGCCATGAAAGGAAGTGCTGCAGAAGGCCGGATCAGGGCCAAAACCGGAACCATCGGCAAGGTTAAAAGTTTTGCCGGGTATGTAGTTACAGTTACCGGGAGAAAACTCATTTTTTCACTGATCGTTAACAACTTTGACTGCCGTGTAAAATTGATGAAGAAGAAGCTGGAGGCGGTGATGATAACCATGGCGGAGATTTGAAAACGTGAGACATGAGATGTGAGGCGAAGGTTTGGGTTGTCCGCCTGTGCGCTTATCCGCCCGTTTACCTGCCTGCATGCTTCCCCAATACTTTCCAGGGAATCAACTTGCTCACTTTTTGCCTGTAGGCATGATAGTCCTTCCTTCTTTTCAACATTCGTTTCTCAATCATCGGGATGCTGGCGAAGATGAACATCAGGGTGATGGCCATCGGGCCGATGATCACCCACCAGAATAAAGGATTGGCGGCAAGAGCAAACAGGTAGAGCCCCCACCAGAATAGAATTTCACCCAAATAGTTCGGATGGCGCGATAGCGACCAAAGTCCCTGATCCATCGTTTTCCCGGTTTCTTTATTCCCTGATAAAAATCCTCGCAGTTGTTTGTCGGCCATGGCCTCCAGGAAAATAGCATTTCCGGTTAAAAGAATGGCAAGAATATCAACCAGGTTCATTTGCCCGGATCCCTCAACAACCGCCACCCATATTGAAAGGGTTCCCCCGAAGACCATCAGGGCAGGAAAAAAATGGATTCCTGAAAAACTGACAATCCAATAGGCTTTTCCTGTATTCGCGCGAAAATCAGCATATCGCCAGTCTTCATGCTTCATGCCGGGCCATGCACGCAGAAAATTCCAGGTAAGACGGATTCCATACGTGAGGGTGAGTATGAGCAGAATGATCGTCCTGGGAGACCCCAGGAGAAGGGTGAAAAAATGCCCGGCTCCGGCAAAAGCCTGTTCATGGATGACCCACACCAAATAATAAATCACCATCAATGGGGGCACTACACTCCAATAAGGATCGAAAACACTCGAATTATTGAAAACGAGACTGCCGGTAAAAAGGATGGCAACTGCAACCGATACAGACAACGCAGATTTAAGCAGGATGAGTTTCCCTTGTGTCATTGGGTCATCGCATGCAATGAACGCGCTAACCCAAACCGCGGCAATAATAGCGACCAGGTAAACACAACATAAAATGATTCTTCCTTTTATCTTTTCACTCATATGGCTAAGAAAAATATTTTAAAAACCCCATCCTGCTGACCCATTCGCCAAAAAAGGGAAGGAGCGTAAGTCCCTTCCTTGTCGGGTGGGTCAGGGTGGGGTACATTTACACAAACGACTGTAAATCATACAATTTCCTGTAAACACCATTTTTTTCCAGCAGGTCGAAATGGGTGCCACGTTCAACCAGGGAACCACTTTGCAAAACAATAATCTCATCGGCAAACTGGATGGTGGAAAGACGATGGGCGATGACGATGGAAGTACGGTTGCGCATCAGGTTTTCAAGGGCTTGCTGCACCAGCCTTTCCGATTCGGTATCCAGTGCAGAGGTGGCTTCGTCGAGAATGAGAATGGGCGGGTTCTTCAATACTGCACGGGCAATGCTGAGCCGTTGACGTTGCCCTCCCGATAGTTTTGTGCCCCGGTCTCCGATATTGGTGGCGTATCCCAAAGGCATTTTTTCGATGAATTCATGGGCATTGGCAACCTTCGCGGCTGAAATTACTTCGGCCTCGCCAACGTTTTCCATGCCAAATGCGATGTTGTTGAATACGGTATCATTGAAAAGAATGGTTTCCTGTGATACGATGCCCATTAAACCACGCAAGTCACGGATGATCAGGTCACGAATATCCGCCCCGTCAATGAAAATTCCACCTCCAAGACAATCATAAAAACGGGGAAGCAAATCCACCATTGTTGATTTTCCTCCACCGGAGGGCCCTACGACTGCGATGGTGCGCCCCTTTGGAATGACCAGGCTAATATTTTTTAGCACCGACTCCTGCACATAAGAAAAGCAAACATTCCTGTATTCAATCTCTCCATGAAACTCTTTCTTACTTATGGCGTCAACCTTTTCTTCAATCACTTCAGGTTCTCCCAGTACCTGTTCAATCCGGTCAACGGATGCTGCTCCTTTCTGAATGTTATAAAAGGCCTGTGTGATGGCTTTAGCGGGGGGCATCAGTTGAGAGAAGGCTGCCAGGTAAACCAGGAAGGTCGCTGCATCCAGGAAATTTCCGGGGGTGAAGACAAGTTTTCCACCGTACAACAGCACGATGGTAACCACACATGCGCTCAGGAATTCACTCAACGGCGAGGCGAGATCACGCTTCCGGTAAAGCCGGATCATCAGCCGGTTATACTCATTGTTCGTAAGACGGAACCTTTTATCCGCAAAATCGATGGCATTGAAAGCTTTGATAATCCTTAGTCCCGAAATGGTTTCTTCAATCATGGAAAGCAGCACTCCCATTTTATACTGGCCCTTGTCGGAGGTGCGTTTAAGGCTTTTCCCGATCCTGCCGATGATGAAACCGCTCACCGGTAGCAATACCAGAACAAAAACTGTCAGTGACGGGCTGATAACAAACAGGAAGACCACATAGGTAATCATGGTAATCGGATCGCGAAAGGCCATCTCAAGCGAACTCATGATCGACCACTCCACCTCCTGAACATCCGTGGTCATGCGGGCGATTATATCACCCTTGCGCTTTTCATTAAAGTACGACAGCGGCAGGATCAGGATTTTCAGATAAAGGTCATTCCGAAGGTCTCTCACAACACCATTGCGCACCACAGCCAGGAAATACATTGCCAGGTACCGGAACAAATTCTTAAGGAAAAACAGAACGATGATGGCGATCCCGATATAGACAAGCATCTCGGTCTTTCCATGTTTTTCAAGCAGCTGCCCGCAGTAATAATAGAAATTATCCTTGAGTGAATCCATCTCCATCTGCAAAGGAGGTGCCGAATGCGGAATTGGCATATCATTGAAAAGCATCTGTAAAATCGGGATAAACAACCCTAAGGAAACCAGCGAAAAGAGAACCGCCAAAATGTTGAAAATCACGTTAAGCATGGCATAAACCCAGTATGGCCCGGCGTAACGCAGTATTTTAAAAAAGCTTTTCATATGCGCAAAGATAGAATTTAAACATGTACCAAGGCATGTTTGATAAATTTCATCGGTACATAAAAATTCTTTGTGGATTGCCGGCGAGTTTTCTTTTCCGCTTTAACAGGTTTCTGCTACTCTTCAGCATCGATGAATTCATCGGAATCATCGTACACCTCCAACTTACGGCCAAGCAATGGCAGTATTTTCCCGGTGATCATTCCAGTAAGAAAAGCAACCACAATGGTAATAAGGATGCCCATGAGCTGGCTTTCCATATGAAGCCCTTTGATGACGGGCAGGGCAACAAGGCCGCCCATCAGGCCCGGAAGTCCATGCAGGTTGGTTACCCCGCAGGTGTCGATGATTTTCATGAGTTTTTGCTGTTTCGATTGGATCACTGCAAATCCGAATGTCGAGAGGCCGCCGGCCATGATCCCGATGATGACCGCCATCGTATGGCTGGCATCGGCGCAGGTAGAGCCAATGGCTACGCCACCAGCCAAGGCTGCATTCGCTATATCTGCGATGCTTATCTTTTTCCGGATGGAAACAGAGACCAGGTAGGTTGTAAGGGTGGATCCGCAGAGGGCAAGAATCACATTGACCACCGTATGGGGCATCTGGGCAGGAGGAACAAGCGCCGCACAGAAACTTGGCCAGAAGATCCAAAGCATCATGCTTCCCAGCATGGAATACCGGTCGCTGGTCGAATCCGTTTCAATCGTCTTTTCAAATTCCTGTTTGGTGGTCATTGTGATGGCAACACCCAACCCGAAAATAGCGCCAAACGCATGAATAACAATGGATCCCCCTGTGTCGACCACGCCGCCTGCCTTGATGAGGCCCAATCCGCCATTCAGCACAATCCATTCGTTTAACATATAAAAGGGGACAAACAGCAATCCCAGCAATACATATTGTTGCATCTTGAGGCGGCCAAGGACCGCTCCGGCGGCAATGAGCAGACTGGCAGCACCAAATTCTGCCAGGATCAACCGTCTGATCTCGCCATCGGTATCACCCAACCCTGTTTTATTGATAAGCATATAGAGCGGGAGTGATGTACTTACAAGCAGGAAAGTGGCCGTCAGGGCTGAACGACCATATTTTCTCACAAAGACCATTAAAAACCCAAATCCGATGAGCAGCATGGCCATGATATGAATGGCCCTGTTATATTGCTGGTCATCAATCACCCCGGAAGCAAGGCCGCTGCCGGCCTCTTCCGCAGCAGATAAAAATAAAGGAACTCCTGTAAGAAATACAAGTAAGGCAAGCATTTTAAAGTACCTGTTTGGTCGCATCGTTTCTGGTTTTTGTAAGTAAATAAATTCAGACCCCGAAATTATTGTTAATTTTTTCACTGTGCAAGGGGAAATTAACTGCATATTGAATACAATTCAAACAATGCATACAATGCAGGCAATGCATCCGCATGTCCGTCTGTTCCCTTGACCACGAATTATTTTATTACCTTTGCCCCATGGAATCGACCCGTCAACAAAAAATATCGCGCCTGATCCAGAAGGATCTGGGTGTCATTTTCCAGCAAGAGAGCAGGAACCTTTTTGAAGGAGCCTTGATCACTGTGACAAAAGTCCAGGTAAGCAAGGACCTCGCGATTGCAAAAGTCCACCTGAGTTTATTCATCACTACCGATAAACAGGTGCTGATCGACAAAATCCGGCATCATGGTCGTGAGATCCGTCACTTCCTGGCACAGCGTGTCCATAATCAACTGCGTATCATGCCTGAATTGCAGTTTTACCTTGATGATTCACTGGATTATATTGAAAATATTGATAAGCTCCTGAAGTGAAGTGACATACAGGCGGACAGGCGGGCGGGTGAAAAAGGCTTTGTGTGCATTGTTTGACCTACCTGCATTTGCACTTTGCACTTTGAATTTTACATTTAATTTGGTCCTATGCAGTACGATCCGATCAAAAAAACGCTTGGAAAGGTATTCAACAAAACACCCTTTCTGCGGATTTTGTTTTATAAGCTTCTGGATCTCCTGCTCCTGCGCGCATGGCATGTGCGGAATGAGATCAGGATTTGGGCTGGCAAGTCACCTTCAGGAAACCGTAAAACGAAACGGTTCATCCTGGATGCAGGTTCGGGATTCGGGCAATACACCTATTTTCTCACCGGCCTTTCCCCTTCCTGGTTTGTCGATGCGGTTGATGTAAAAGATGAACAGATTGATGATTGCAATGCTTTTTTCGGCCGGATCGGCCGTAAAAATGTCCTTTTTGAAAAGGCAGATCTTACGCAGTTCTCAAAGCCTGACCGGTTCGACCTCATCCTTTCGGTTGATGTGATGGAGCATATAAGCGATGATGAATCCGTTTTCCGTAATTTTTTTGATTCCTTGACACAGCATGGGATGTTGCTGATATCAACCCCTTCCGACCAGGGCGGATCCGATGTGCATGATCACGGGGAGGGTGAATCATTTATCGACGAACATGTACGCGATGGTTACAACATCCGGGATATCCAGGAGAAACTGAACCGTGCCGGGTTTACGAAAACCGAAGCACGGTTTACTTACGGAACCCCGGGAAAAATCGCCTGGCGGCTTTCAATGAAATACCCGATCCTGATGCTCAACACGACCAGACTCCTGTTCCTGCTCCTGCCATTTTATTACCTGGTCACCTTCCCCGTGGCTTTTATCTGCAACTGGCTTGATACGAAGAGGACTCATCAAACCGGTACCGGGCTGATTGTAAAAGCATGGAAATAAGAAAAATGCAAAAGGCAAAATGGCAATTGCTGAAATGTCAATCGTAAATCGTAAATCGTAAATTTTTTGAATTTCCCATTTTACATAGCCCGCCGGTATCTGGTTTCAAAGAAATCGCATAACATCATCAACATTATTTCCGGGATATCTGTTGTTGGTGTTGCCATCGCTGCCATGGCTCTTATCATTGTTCTTTCAGTGTTCAATGGGTTCGACCGGCTTGTGGTGTCATTGTTCAGTACATTCAATCCCAGCATTCAAATCACGCCAAGCCGCGGAAAAACGTTCGTTCTGGACAGCATTCCGCTTGATCGGCTGCGAATAATTCCCGGCGTTCTCCATGTCGCAGAGGTAATTGAAGAGGATGCACTGATGAAATATAAGGATAACCAGACCATTGTCACCATCAAAGGCGTCAGCGAATCATACCCGGCTATGAGCGGGCTTGACACCATGATGGTTGAAGGAAATTTCCTGCTCCAGGATGAAGATAAAGATTATGCGGTACTGGGTTATGGTGTTGCGGGCGCCCTCAACGCGAACATACAGGATTACCTGAACCCTATTTCCGTCTATGTTCCCCGTCGTGACGCAAACTTTACCGGCGGGTTCGAAAATGCCTTCAACTCCGAAATAATATTCCCTTCCGGCTTTTTTCAGATACAATGGGAATACGATGTTAAATATGCCATCCTGCCGTTGCGTTTCGTGAAAAAGCTGCTCGATTATGGCGATGAAAGGACTGCCATTGAAATTGACCTTGCAAAAGACGCAGATCATCGGGCGGCGCAAAAAAAGATTGAATCGCTCCTCGGTAAAAAATTCATCGTTAAAAACCGGTATCAACAACAGGAAATACTTTATAAGATCATGGTTTCTGAAAAAAATTACATTTACATGATTTTGACCCTTATCCTGATCATCGCTACATTCAATGTGATCGGTACTTTGTCCATGCTCATCCTGGATAAGAAAAAAGATATTGCCGTATTGCAAAGCATGGGTGCTGGCCAGCGTTTGATCCGGCGCATTTTCCTGCTCGAAGGTGTGTTGATCTCCTTCATTGGTGCATTGCTTGGACTATCGCTCGGGGCACTGGTGTGCTGGTTGCAGATCCGTTTCGGCCTGATCCGTTTGGGTTCAGCCGACAGCAGTTTTGTTGTGAGCGCGTATCCCGTAAGTATGCAATTAACAGATTTCATCGTGGTATTCCTGACTGTGCTGGTCATTGGATTCCTTGCAGCATGGTACCCCGTTTACAATATCAAGAAAGTTCATGTCGGTGAGATAAAGCTTGATTAAGCACTAAAATTCTGCCGGAAGGGCAGCCTGGAAATATCAATTTGTGTTTGTTAATATTGTAGCTTTGTTCAGAATTAAATTCTAATCTGTTTCCTATGCATCGTACATTCTTACTTTTTCTCCTATTCGCCGGTTCATTAACAGGCTTCACAGGTCAATGGGTTGATATTACCAATCCTTTGCCTGCACCCGCAAAAGTTAAACTGATCACCTCCTCCATTGAAAGGTCGACCATCCGGTTCAACATCGAAGGTTTTCAGCTTCGTGAGATACAAACCTCCGATGGCCCCGCCTTATCCGTCGAAGTTGAAAATTCTACTCCGATCCTGGATGCGGGGGCCCCTGAATTGCCCAAGCTGACAGTTTCACTGGTTATTCCTGACCAGGCCGGAATGAGTTTCCGGGTTGTTTCTTCGAGTTACAAAGACTATCCCAATGTCGTCATTGCCCCTTCCAAAGGCGTTCTGATGAGAAACACAGATCCTTCATCAGTGCCATATACTTTTGGACCAACCTATTCCATCGATAAATTTTACCCGGGAACGCTTGCTGGCACCCGCGAGCCTTATATCATCCGCGATATCCGCGGGCAAACACTGATCGCATATCCGTTCCAGTATAACCCCGTTTCAAAAATCCTGCGTGTTTACGATGATCTGACCATTGAACTGTATAAAACGAGTGAAACTGGTATCAATTCATTGGCCCAGCCAACCGGTAAGAAAAAAATCTCCCAGGATTTTCAATCCGTTTATCTTCATCAGTTCGTGAATCTTGATGCCCTGACCTATACTCCTTTGGATGAATATGGCAATTTACTTGTTATTTGCTACGGCCCGTTCATGAGCGCCATGCAACCCTATGTAAACTGGAAACTTGCAGAAGGCTATCAAACAGAGATGATCAATAAAGACTCCATCGGATCTACGGCTACACAAATCAGATCATTCATTGCCAATTACTACAATAACCACGGACTGACCCATGTGCTGCTTGTTGGTGATGGCGCCCAGATCCCTACCAATACAGGAAGCGGACTGGGAGGCCCATCCGACAATGCCTATGGCTATATTGTTGGTTCTGACCATTATGCTGATGTTTTCATCGGACGATTTTCTGCCCAGACCGAAGCACAGGTTCAAACCCAGGTACAGCGCACTCTTGAATATGAACAAAACCCTCAGTTTCTTGATGATGACTGGTTTACAACGGTCATTGGCATTGGCTCTGACCAGGGTCCGGGTGACGACAATGAATTGGATTATCAGCATGTGAGAAATCAGCAGAGCCAGTTGCTTGATTACAACTATACCATGAACCGTGAACTTTTTGATGGTTCACAGGGAGGCAATGATGCCTCCGGGAACCCGACTCCGTCCCTGGTTGCAACGGAAGTGAACAACGGTGCAAGCCTGATTCTTTATACAGGCCACGGGAGCAATACTTCATGGGGCACATCGGGATTCAGTAATTCCAACGTTAACCAGTTGACCAATGCAGGAAAACTTCCTTTTATCTGGTCGGTTGCCTGCGTGAACGGGAACTTTACAACCGGCACCTGCTTCGCTGAAGCATGGATGCGGGCATCGCAAAATGGCCAGCCTACCGGTGCGATTGCGTTCCTTGGTTCAACCATCAACCAAAGCTGGAATTCTCCCATGGAAGGGCAGGATGAGATGACCAATATCCTTTCTGAAGCCGATTCAAACAACATCAAGCGGACCTTCGCCGGATTATCGATCAACGGATGCATGAAAATGATTGATTCCTATGGCACCGATGGCGCCAATATGGCTGATACCTGGACCGTATTCGGAGACCCTACCATTATGGTCCGGACTGCAGTACCACAACCCTTCAATACCGCATATGATACCATGCTTTTTGTGACCGATACCTTGCTGGCTGTTCACTGTAACATCAATGGCGCCAGGGTAACTGCCACCCTCTCCGGCACCATTCTTGCCACCGGCCTTGTTGCAAATGATTCTGTGATACTCACATTCCCGGCACTTACGACTCCTTTCGATACCATTCACCTTGTAGTGTCTGCTTACAACATGATTCCATTCCAGGATGACCTGATCGTCCATGCCTTCCCAGATCTTGTCATAGCAGGCTTTACGGGCCTGCCATCAAGCGTGGTCCCCGGCCAGTCTGTTGCTTTTGCCGATACATCCAGCGGAACTACAACAAGCTGGCAATGGCGCTTCCCCGGTGGAACCCCGGCCATGTCAAATGAGAAAAATCCAATTGTCACCTACAATAC
Source organism: uncultured Bacteroidales bacterium (assembly GCA_903903985.1). Taxonomy (GTDB): domain Bacteria; phylum Bacteroidota; class Bacteroidia; order Bacteroidales; family FEN-979; genus CAIVAT01. The sequence goes on from CAIVAT010000115.1 coordinate 53,227, forward strand.
AGTCGGAACCTATGATGTTCAGCTTATTGCCGGCAATGGTTTTTCAACCGACAGTGTATTGCGCACTGGCTATATCGTAGTTGATTTCCCAACAACATCAGGAGACCGGACAGGGTCGTTCAGCTTCATGATCAGCCCCAATCCCTGTAAGGGAAACTTCACACTGAGCCTGGAATCCGCACGGCAAGATCTGGCGAAGCTCACAGTGGTCGATATGATCGGCAACAGGGTGTATGACGAGAAGAATATTCCCATCAAAGGGCTGGTAAGCAAAACCATCGACCTCACGACACTGCCGGATGGGATTTACTTTCTCAAAGTTACAGGGGAAGAGGTTACGATCGCACGAAAATTGATCATCAAAAGGTAAATGAAAATCTGCGTGAACCCTTATATCAAAGCTCGCCCGATTTAACAACATGTAACACCTCTTTGGTTTCGGCATCCGAGATAAAGGCAATGACACTGCAATTTTCCGTCAACCACGATTTCCCGGTGAAATCAAAGGAATATAGTTTTGTGGAAAAATCACCGGATTTTGGATCGTTGATCATTTCTTCGCCAAAACTCCCGTTAAGTGAACCCCTTAAAATATGCATGAACTTGAAGTTTTTAATGATCGGCATCGAATCTCCCACAACATTGTTTAATTGTCCGCTGTAAATACTGTCTTCGAGCAGACAAACCGTCAGGGTAATCTTGCCGGAGATACTGGCGAGGAAATGAACATCAATCCTTGAATGTAAAAGCCTGCTTTGCTCGTTGAAAGTATTATGGATGGTCATCACTGCAAGTTTGGGTAAGCCAGCTGCCGTCTGGATTGCCTGGTTCCACTCAGAAGTGCCAAAAGATATCTTCCCGTTATAAGGCCGCCTGTTTACCATTCCTTTTGGATAACCATCGATATTAAAACCACTGTATCCATTCCAGTCATTCCCTGCAGCACATCTGAAGTCATCCGAAAGATAAGGCGGATAGTGCACCGGGTCGGGTTTGGCAAAATCGCCGGCATGAACAGCTATCACAAATACCTGTCCCTGGTAAAGATCCTGAATTGTATTTGCGTTTTTTGCAGCGGGAGCGCAATTAACGCAGCGGTGGCCTGTATAATCCTCAAGCAATACCCAACGTTTAGTCGTATCGGCATAAACCGATTTAACAGAATAGTAAGGTTCTTTGACCTTGGTGCATGATTGAAGTCCAAGAACACATATAAGCAGGAAAGGAGTTATCTGAAACAGCGTTTTCATATCACTTTCAATTTTTTATCCGCGATGTCAATTTTTCCTGGAATATGGGTCAGAAACTGCTGGTGATCGTCATTGTGATTCCATTTGTTGCCGGAACATAACGGCAAACACCTCCCACACAGATGATCCCTTCCCGTTGCCGGCCATAAGAAATTGAAATCCGGGTAGACTGGTGGGTATACCCTGCACTCAGGGTATAATAATTAAGTCGTTGAGAAACATCTGTGTTCCCATAATTGTACTGATCCATGAGAGAAACGAACCATTTTGGTGAAATGGTTAGTTCAACAAGCCCTGCAACCCAGTTTCCTTTATCCTGTTTGGTCCACAACCCCTGGACTTCCCACCGGAGTGTATGCTTTTTGGTGATATTCCATGCGATGTCGGCAATACCGATTTGAGAATAGATCGTTCCATAATCCCCGGGGGCATGCGATTCTACAACATCTTTGTTATAGGTCTGATAGAGGTAGGTGAAAATCCCTTTCCATTTTTTCCCGAATTTCTTTGTCACCTCAATATTTGCATCCTGGTAATACACTTCACTGCCAATCCCATAAAAGGAAGAGGTGTATCCAAGGGTTCCGATTTGCCCGATGATGGTGGTATCATTGACTTGTGACTTTTTAATTCCATTTACCTGTGAAAAGTTAGCTGCGACCGACAATCCATTTTTCCCTCCGATGGCAGATTTCTTCGGGAAATGGATGGTAACAGTGCCTGAGATACCCACTTCTCCGTCGGGCTGGGTGGAATAAGGGTACATGCTTGCCAGGGCGTAGGAATGTTCTTTGGTAATAGATGGCAGATAATTGATATTAAGCATGTTGTTTGTCACCGTGCGGTCTGATTTATAACCCATGTTGTCGATCCATTTTGACATCACAGAGATCCCTATTCCCGGTTTGGAAAATGAAAGATTGGTAAACAATCCGTCCCCGTTTTTATAGATATAATTATTCAAAGCAGAAGGGTCGTTGATTTTGTGGGCGTATTCCGTAAACCAATTGAAGCCGCCCAGATTGAAATTGAACCGGCCACCACAGGTGGAAACATTTTCCGGCAATTTCAGGGAAAGGATTTTACCGTTGGATGGAATGTCCTTGGTATTTCCCTGCTGATAATCACTCACAAAGGAACCACCCAATGATAATTTAAAGCCGGCATCCTTCAGGCTCGTAAAAATATCATTCAGATAAAAATCGGCATCAAACCCTTTCACAATTCCCCTGTTAAAATCTTTGTAAGGCTCCCAGTAATAGCGCTGCACCCCATAGACCCCTTTAAAAGTCATTCCTTTGAATGGCATGACCTTCACCCGGAGGCCACGGAGTGAATTGTCATATCCGAGTGACCATTCCTGGTATGTTCTTAAAATCATTCCGTACCCAAACTGTTCATAGAAATTCCCGGCCGTTACATCGATATAATCATTTTTATAGTTCACATACCAGTAAGGTACGCCAACCCCGTTGTACTGGGGATCGTAACCGGTCAGCGGGGGAAGATATGCCTCAAATCGCAGTCCGGCTGTAAAATTTCCCAGGGAATAGTTCACCTCCGTGAAGGCATTCATCCGGATCAGTTGACCGGCAAGGGTTGAATCTGTGATCCCGGTCTTGGGATCAGTGAGGTAGTAGGAGGCATCTGCCTGCATGCTGCCATGGACTTCACTTCCCTTCAGTAGATCCTGCGGGTAAACAACGACAGGGAAAAAGAACAAAGAACTGATTGCTCCCAGAAGTAAACAGATTCGAATATTCAAGGCAGTTAAGGTGTTACGTGAGAAAATTCATACCTATTTAACCTCTTCACCCCGGTTAAGTTTACGGACCATATCAATCAGGCCCAGTTCATCGCCTTCGGCAAATGAGGTATGCTGAAAAACAACCTCGCCTTTCCCGTTCAACAGAAAGGTATGTGGTATTGGGCCCACATTCATGGCCCGTTTAAAATCGCTGTTGGGGTCGAGCAACACGGTGAAATCCCACCCTTTTCCGCTTATCATGGGTGCAACAAGGGTCATCGAGCGGGAATCGTCAATGGAGATGGCATACATTTTTACACCGGTTTCATCAACCCAGTCATCGTAAACATCTGCGATGGTGGTCAATTCACGCACGCAGGGCTTACACCATGTAGCCCAGAAACTGATGATGATCGGTTTTCCCTGGTTCGTAATGCTGTCGGAAGTGAATGGCCATCCTTTAACGGTTTTCAGTTTGACTGTAGGGATTTTTTTATAGGTGAAGACACCAACCTGGGCAAAAGAGGCGACAGAAATAAAAAACAGAAGGACAAGAATTCGGATACTTTGCACGATGTTGTGGTTAATATTTTCACAAAGGTAGAAAATTAGGCAATATAGACCTCTAAAATCTTGATGCCTGGATCTGGCAACATGGAAACTTCTTCGATGGTAGCAGGAAAAAGCACCACCTCCCCGGCTGTAATTGCAAGGGTTTTCTCAGCTGCTCTTATTTCAGCCTTTCCTTCAACACAGATATAAATCACAAATGAATCCAGTGCGGCATAATCCTTTACGGTAAGGCGGTTGGCTTCAAGCAAGTTGGTGGTGAAATAAGTGCATTCGACCAGGGTGGCGGGTTTGTTTGGAACTTGCCGGTAATTTGTCCTGTAAGACCCGACAGGGCTGAAATCGATGGCTTCGAGGGCCAGACCGGTATGCAATTCGCGCGATTTGCCATCTTTGTCAACCCTGTCCCAGTCATAAATACGGTAAGTGGTATCCGAAGTTTGCTGTATTTCCGCGAGGAGGATGCCCGGGCCAAGTGCATGTACCCGGCCTGACGGAATAAAAAAAGCATCGCCTTTCTTCACCTTTTCAAAGTTAAGCACCTCCTTCAACCTTTTTTGCTGCAGGAAATCCACATATGTTTCTGCGTTCATTTTCCGGTTGAAACCGGTGATCAGTTCCGAGCCCGGGTCAGCATCGATGACATACCACATCTCCGTTTTCCCGCTTCCGATTTTACGACGAGAAGCAAGTGCATCATCCGGATGGACCTGGATGGAAAGGTAATCATTCGCATCGATAAACTTTACCAGGATAGGGAATTCAGCCGGGTACTTCTCGTAAACGTTTCCACCGACCAGTTCATCCATATATATTTCGAGAATATCATTCAGTTCGTTCCCTTCCAGGAATCCGTTTGAGACCACGGTCTGGCAACCGGGAACACCCGATAATGCCCAGGCTTCCCCGCAATTGGGGAGGGGCGAAAAATCAAGCCCCAGGCTTGTCTTGATCTTCTGGCCACCCCAGATCTTGTCTTTGAAAACGGGTTTGAATTTTAATGGATATAACATGGGCGAAGTGGTTATGAAATGATTTGCTATTTACGAATTTCGATACAGGCACTCAGGAAAGTTCCTGTATGATTTTTCCTGGTTACGAACGGGATTTGCTGTTTCCTCTGAAATCGTGAATCGTAATTCGTAATTCGTAAATCGATTCTGGTTACCTTTGACTCTCATTTAATGACAAAAGTATATATTTTCATGATAAAAACCCTTTGTGTTTTCTGTGGTTCCAGCATTGGAAGGCAGTTGATATATTCTGACCATGCCACTGAACTGGCCAGGCACCTCGTGGAAAAAAAAATAACACTGGTATATGGAGGTGCAAATGTCGGTTTGATGGGGGTACTTGCCGACACAATGCTTGCGGGTGGTGGAAAAGTGATCGGAGTCATGCCAAAATCGCTTGTGGAACGTGAGGTAGCCCATGCCAACCTGTCGGAAATGCATATTGTTGATGGAATGCAGGAGCGCAAAGCACTGATGGCCGATCTTTCCGATGCTTTCATTGCCATGCCCGGCGCTTATGGCACATTGGATGAGCTTTTTGAAGTGCTCACCTGGAATCAGCTCGGGATCATCAACAAGCCAATCGGGTTGTTGAACCTGGATGGATTTTTTAATCCAATGCTCCTCATGCTGGAACATGCTGTCAATGAGAAATTCCTCCGTCGCGAACACAGGAACATGCTCCTGTCCGGGGATGATTTTAAACAATTGATTCAGGACCTTGAAAGCTATAAGCCTGTTATTGCGGAGAAGTGGATTGAACGGCTGAAGGCCGGGAAAATTTAACGCAGGAAATGCAGGCCTTGCAAACAATGCATGGAGATGTATTCTTGGAATTAATTTTGAATTTTAACGTTGAATTTTGCACTTTGATTTTTCAATATGCTGATCATCGGGATTACAGGAACGCTTGGTGCAGGTAAGGGCACCGTGGTGGAGTATCTTGTCGGGCAAAAAGGGTTTTCTCACTACTCGGTTCGATCCTTTTTATTGAAGGAGATCAATCGCAGGGAGCTGCCGGAAAATCGCGACAGCATGGTACTGGTAGCCAATGAATTGAGAAGCCAGCACGGGCCGTCGTATATTACCGATCAATTGTATGCCGAAGCTGCCCGCATCGGAAAAAACTGCATTATCGAAAGTATCCGAACGCCTGGCGAGATCCTGTCCCTGAAGAAAAAGGGAAGTTTTTTCCTTTTTGCGGTGGATGCTGATCCTAAACTGCGTTATAACCGCATTGTTGAACGATCGTCGGAAACCGACAAAATCACCTTCAGCACTTTTATTGAAAACGAAACCCGGGAAATGACCGCTACAGACCCGAACAAACAAAATTTGAAGGATTGTATCCGTCGGGCCGACTTTGTATTTAACAACGACGGGCCAAAAGAGGATCTATTCCGTGAGGTTGAAAAAGTCCTGTCAAAAATTACCGGATAACAATTAGTTTCCTGATCACCGAAGCATGTTCACCGGTGATTTTAATTGTATAGGTACCAGGGGCAAACTTCAAGAGATCCAGGTCAAAGGATGTCTCCCCGTTTCCTTTAACCGCAAAAACCACCTTCCCGGTATAATCAACAAGGTTTATTTCCCTGATCCGTATTTTTCCCTTTTCATCGACAATTTTACAGAACCCCTTTGCCGGGTTTGGATAAATGCGGATCCCTTCCGGTAAAAGTTCTCCGACTGAAATATTTGAAGCATTCTGGGTAATGGTCACGGTTTGGGTTTGCATCCCTGCCGCAGCAATGCTGATGTTTGCAATCCTTTTGTTGTAAGTCGGGTTCATGGCATAGGTTATCCTTAGAGTGTCGTTACCGTTACCCGATGCCGTAACCGGGCACCAGGCGGGTGCATCGCTGGTTGCCGTCCATCCAATTGGACAGTTTACATTGAAACTGGTTGTCCCTGCAGCCATGGTCACATTCTGGTTTGAGGGAAAGACACTCAAAGTCGGTCTTGGGGTTCCTGTGATTTCTATGTCATCAATACAAACTCCCAGCGCCCACCGGGCATTTCCGCAAAATCCAAGTTGTATTACATTGGAATCAGATGGCAAGGCAATGGTTTGCTGGGTCCAGGTTGAAATTGAATGGGTATAACCCTGTAACAACACCCAGGGGAAACCGGGGTTGGTACGGTAATAAACTTTAAGTTCATCCTGGCGGGATCCCCATTTTTGCATGAACATCCAGAATTTCAATTGAACATCTGTATAGCCCGAAAGATCAATGAGAGGCGAGATGAGCGTATTGTAGTCTGATGTTTTGGTTACATCAAGCAGGCAGGCATTGCGTTCACCGGAATGGGCGGTGGCAGGATATGCATAAAGTGCACCCAGGCCGTTGCCGGCAAGAAAATGCCAGGCCGGCTCTGTATTGTCTTCAAACCAACAATCTGGCCGGTCGGAACTGGTTTCAAATCCTTCAGTATATGGAAGTGAGACAATGGTTCCGCACAATGTCATGGCATCGAACACCACACCCGGCGAATAGCTATTTCCCGGTAACACCGACCAAGCTTTATAATAATAATGTGTTTGGGGTAAAAGCCCGGTTTGAAGGAAAGTAGTATCGGAACCAATGTAGATGACTTGTCCTCCCCCCGGTATTGAACCGCCCTGGGCATAGGCTGTGCCATTCAGGGGTGTTCCGAATTGATCCACCGTATTATATGCAATCATAACATTGCTGTTGGTCGGATTTTTCTGCCACTTTAATTTCATTTTAGAAGTACTGACGGATATGGCTTTGTAGTCGGTCGGATCGTTGAGATTGATCACCCTGACCGTGAAGGAAATTGTCGTATCCGCTTCCGTTACATTTGAAATATCCAATCCGCCGGGTGAACCATTCTGAAGAAAGGAGCTCGGGCTGGTAAGGTCGCTTATTTTAGTCCTGCTTGATTCGGCAGAAAAATAGGCATTGTTTGGTGTCCCGTTGGCATAAGGTGTTCCCCCGGGCCTGTAAATATAAACCTCATCAGGCGGGCCACTTGCATTTCCTTCGTAGTTCTCGTCGATACGGTAAACAAGTAAACCGGAACCCGGGACGGCTCCTTCATAAATGCCCGACTTTTTCCGGTACTCCACCACAAAATACTGACTTGAAGAGTGCGGGGAAGCAATCAAATAACAGTTATTGGTGGCGGATGTTCCCAACGGATGTAATGAATACGTTCCGGAAGTGGTTATGGCGGGAATTGAGGGGATCCATGTTTGCTGTGCATATTTCCATTTCATGTATGCGCCCATGTGCCCGCTGCCACTTTCCATCAGATCCCAATCGCCTGCCGGTACAAAATTATCATAGGAATAATGATACAGATCAGGTGCTCCGAGTGCATGAAACATTTCATGGCATAGGGTTGTGACATCAACCTGCGACTCGGGTTGAAAAGTATATTCCCACACTCGTTTCCCGTTTATATAGGTATTATAATAATAAAGCACCCAACTGTGGGCCCATAATAATTCCGCCCATGCCCCGTTTCCTCCCTTGATGATAAAACAGACATTATCAATATTGCCATCGTTATCCCCGTCAATATTTAACCCGGCAGGTACTGGTGAATTGGCATTGACCCAGTTGACTGCATCATTCAGTAAAGAATGTTCTCTTTCTGTACGCTCCCCGTCCCCATTATATCCATTAGGGTTGGTTGTTGCATTGTAAGGCTCGAAATAATTGCGGTCATGACTATCCTGGTATGAATAATTGGTTGTCATGGCACATTCGGGGTAATGCGTGCTGCTGATCGTTAAATTGGAATAGGATACTTCGTGATAATATGATTGTAATGAAACTCCGGTAGGGGAATTAAATTTGTTTTCATAAAGCTGACGGGTTGTGGTAAATTCCGTATCGTCATTGAAACGAATATAGACGACAAGGCTGTTTAACGTTCCTGTGTGCGGGGCTCTGACAGACCGATCGGTATGCCGTGCATAAAATGCTTTGCGTTCGTTATATTTCGTCAATGAAATTTTTGCCCATTTTGCCAATCCCTCCAGTGCCGGGTCTGTTTTATCAGCCAGCAGGGTTGTAGGAACCACTATATCCCCGCTTGTTTTTCCCCAATAGTAATATCCGTCATCTGCCTGGATGATGGTATAGCCATTCTGATCGTGGAGCCAGTTGAAATATTCATCTCCTGATACGAAACAGTTGATGATCGAACCGCTGGGCTGTTTAACCGTGTAAGGAAGAAAATGAAAATTGGCAGCCTGCACAATCAAGGAGCTGATTATAAACACGATGAACAACAGTATGGACTTTCCTTTCATAAAATAAATTGTAAAATGAACACTTTATTGACCTATTCATAACATGTAACCGTCTCCCCTGCACTTGAAAAATTACAGTGGAAAATTACAATCCCTGAATTCATCACAAAGGTAATTTTTTTATAAATATCTGGTGGAAACCGTTCCAACTCTTTTCCTCGCAGGAAGAGACGAAATGATTTGTACTTTTACGCGATAATTTTAATGTTTATGGAACCATCCGCCTATTTACGTCCCTCCTGGGATGAGTATTTCATGCAGATTGCACATACCGTTTCAGAACGGGCTACCTGCGACCGCGGCAGAAGTGGTTGTGTGATTGCACGCGAAAAACAAATACTGGTTACCGGTTATGTTGGTTCTCCGCGCGGTTTACCCCATTGCGATGAGGTGGGACATCTTATGAAAAAGGTTATCCATGAAGATGACCGGGTTACCCAACATTGTATGCGCACAGTCCATGCCGAGCAGAATGCCATTTGCCAGGCTGCCCGCCTGGGAATTTCATTGGATAAAGCGACTTTGTATTGCAGGATGACTCCATGCCGGACCTGTGCCATGCTCATCATCAACTGCGGAATCGAGCGCGTGGTATGTGAACGAAAATACCATGACGGGCAAGAATCGGAAGAAATGTTCAGGCAGGCAGGCCTTGCTCTTGAGTATGTGCATGACGAAATCCAGCAGTACGAAAAACAATAAATGTTTACCCCGGTAAGATCCTGCTTAGTAAATTGCCGCCTCATGCTCACCTGTTGACTTTGCAAAGCCCCTGAACATGGCATTTGTATTGAATGGCATGGCAATATTGCCATCTTTGTCTACAGCGATCAATCCACCTGCCGCTTTTTGTTGACCCAGCTTTTCCATAATGATCCTTTTCCCCGCTTCTGCAACTGGCATTCCAAGGTATTCCATCAAAGCGGAGAGATCATAGGCAACAACATTGCGGATAAAATATTCCCCATGCCCGGTGGCAGAAACAGCACATGTATTATTTTTGGCATAGGTTCCAGCACCGATGATGGGCGAATCTCCAACTCGACCAACCATTTTCCCCGTCATTCCTCCGGTTGAGGTTGCAGCCGCAAGGTTGCCTTTCAAATCAAGCGCTACAGCCCCGACAGTACCTGACTTTTCTTTTTCTGCCGGCGTGCTGTTCTTTCCGGGAGTTGCTTTGGCTTTCCATTTTTCCCAGGAGTCCAGCCTTTCCGGCGTAATGAAATATGATGGATCGACAGGTTGCAGGCCTTGGTTTTCTGCAAACTCTTCTGCGCCTTTGCCAACCAGCATCACATGGCTGGTTTTTTCCATCACAGCCCTGGCTGCTGTCACCGGGTTCTTTATCGTGGTAACCCCGGCAACGGCACCTGCCATCCCGGTCCGGCCATCCATGATGGCAGCATCCAACTCTGCCTTGCCGTTTTCATTCAGCACTGCCCCGCGGCCGGCATTGAATAGCGGGCAATCTTCCAGGAAATTCACCACGGTTTCGACTGCATCGAGACTGTTGCCTCCGTTTGCAAGAATTTTAGAACCCAATTGCAGGGCCTCATTTAACTTGTCAAGGTAGTCCTTTTCCCGTTCATTCGTCATGGTTCCCCTTGCAGGTCCGCCGGCTCCTCCGTGGATCACCAGGGTCCATCTGCCCGAATTGCCTTTAGCCGGCTCTTCCAAAGCTTGTTTGACTTGAGCGCTCAGGGGAAAACCAGCCAGGAAGAACCATAGAAGGCTGGCAAAAAACATCCGGTTGATTTTAAGAAACGATGAGCAATGGATACCTTTACTTTTCATTTCAGCAGATATTAATTTGTTTGAATCTGTATTATTGACCCCACCCTCAATCCTTCCCTTCCTTTTGGGGAAGGGGGTCAGGGGGATGAGACCATGTGCTTAAACAATGTGGAAAAATTTATTATTCCTGAAATTTGCAAAATGGTCAACAATACGGAAATCAATATCACGGCGCGGATAAAACCCGCCCCTTTTTTTACCGCCAGGTATGAAGCAATGACAGCCCCGATCATGCTTCCAATTGAAAGAATGGCCCCATACAAATAGTTGACTTTACCGTCAATGATGAAGATCAGCAAAGCAAAAATGGCATAAAAAAAAACGATCAGGTTTTTCACGGCATTGGCTTTTACCAGGTCGTACCCAACGCCGACGACCAATGCCATCAATAAAAAATATCCAACGCCGACCTGGATAAATCCGCCATAGAAGCCCACAACCATGAAAATTGCAGCCTGCCACCATTTAACAGGTCCGGCAAGCAAGGCAGGATTTTCCTTTAACCATTTATCTGGTTTATAGAACAGGAAAAACACCATAATGACCATGGCTGTTGCCATGGCTATCTCAATGACCCGTGTGTTAACATCCACGGCCACATATGCACCGATGATGGCGCCGAAGGTTGCAGGGATGGCAAGCCAGACCGGCCGGAGATCGGTAAACATCTTCTGCCGTGTGAAACTGCCGACAGAAGATAAGGTCTGAAAAAATATGCTGATCCGGTTGGTGCCATTGGCAATGTTAGCAGGCAATCCAAGGAGCAGCAACAAGGAAAGACTGATCACCGATCCCCCGCCCGACAGGGTATTGATAAAACCGACGAAGATGCCGGCGATGATTACTACGATTATTCCGGTTACAGACATACTGCTGTTTATGTTAAAATTCGAGACGCGTGATGCGTGACGCGTGACCTGTCCGCCCGCTATTTCTCCAACCTGCTGTGCCTTCTCCCATAACTAAAATAGATGACCAGGCCAATCGCGAGCCACACGAGGAAACGCAGCCAGTTGGTTACACCGAGTTGGGCCATCAGGTAAAAATTGGTCAGCAAGCCCAGCACCGGGATCAGCGAAAGTTTCTTTCGGATTCCAAACCATGTGACGATCATCGCGGCAATGATGAAGATCAGAAATGGAAATTCGGTGAGAAGGAGGTGACGGGCCTGAGACAAGTAAAACGTGACGCGTGACGCGTGATGCGCGACCATTGACCCGTTGGTTATTTTTTCGGATCCATAAAAAAATTTGGCAAGAAAGTCGTTGATTTCTGCCCGGTTCCAGTAATACAACAGGATGAATATTCCGATCCAGATGACTGGCAAAAAATACCGGCTGTTGAAATATGGCACCTGGAACCCTTTGTCTTCGTTTGGAATGTCATTTTTTTTCCACCCGCTCTGCAGTACAAGAACTCCGCCCGAAACCAGGATAAAAGCAAAGAGGGTTCCAATGCTTGTAAGATCTGTGACTTCGGTAAGGTTTAGAAAAAGGGAAGGAATGGCAACCAGGATCCCGGCAACAACAGTTGAGAAATAAGGGGTTTTGAACTTTTTATGTATTTTTGAAAAGGATGGAGGGAGTAATCCGTCGCGGCTCATGCTCATCCATATCCTGGGTTGACCTACCTGGAATACCAGCAGCACGCTGGCCATTGCAATCACTGCACTGATGGCTATGATACCGGAAAGCTTTGTCAGGTGAAGTTTCTGAAACGCATAGGCCAGCGGGTCGCCTACACCAAGTTCACTGTAATGCACCATCCCTGTCAGCACCAGGCTGATCAAAATGTACAGCACAGTGGTGATGATCAACGCTAAAATGATGGCCCTGGGCAGGTCACGGCGGGGATTGCGGCATTCCTCGGCTGTTGTTGATATGGCATCGAAGCCGATGTAGGCAAAAAATACCCCTGAAACCCCTTTCAATACACCTGAAACACCATTGGGGGCGAAAGGGTGCCAATTTTCCGGATCAATGTAAAACGATCCGACCCCAATGATCAGGAAGAGGATGCCGACCTTGAGCAACACCATGGTATTGCTAGCAACTTTAGTTTCATAAATCCCAACATAGACGAGCACCGAAATGAAAACCACAATAGAAAATGCAGGTATATCAGCAATGATGCGGATTCCTCCGATGACGGGAGCCGATTGCCAGGCTGAATAAGCTTCCCTGACCATATCGGGCAGGTTTGAAAATGGCACGCCGCGCATCATCCCGAGGGTGGCCTGGTGATACCCTCTGAATGCCGAGAGATAGTCGATCCCGAGGTATGCAGGCACATGAAGGCCAATGCCTCCGAGGAAGCCGGTAAAATAATCTGACCAGGATATCGCGACAGCAATATTGCCAATGGCATATTCCATGATAAGGTCCCAACCGATGATCCATGCGATGAGCTCTCCGAAACTGGCATACGCGTAGGTGTATGCACTGCCGCTGATTGGAATGAGGGAAGCAAACTGTGCGTAGCACAAAGCCGAAAAAGCACACGCCATGGCGGTAAACACGAATAGCAGCGAAACCGCCGGTCCTCCGCTGGCCGCTGCATTTCCGATGGTGCTGAAAATACCTGCTCCGATCACTGCAGCAATTCCGAGGGCGGTAAGGTCAACCACATTCAGGCTTTTTTTTAACCCTGAATGTTCACCTTCCCTGTTGTAAGCATCCTTCAGAATATGGCTGATAGACTTTTTTCGGAAAAGGTGAGGATTTGACACAGGAAAAATTTTGATAAAGATAGCGGTTTTTTGGAATTCGGAAAAAGGGCGGGAATGTAGACAGTCGGACATTCGAATTGTCGATTTTTTATTACTTTCGTGCAAAAATTGGTCATGAAAATAGCTGTTTTCGGAGCGAGTGGCAAGACTGGCATCCTGCTTGTTTACCAGGCGCTTATTCAGGGCCATGCGGTCACTGCGTTTGCACGCCAACCGACGAAAATCCCGATCCAACATAAAAACCTGAACATTATCCAGGGGGATATCATGGATTTTGATAAAATCAAGCTGGCCGTGGAAGGCCAGGATGCAGTGGTCTGTGCACTCGGCGTGGATAACAATAAACCAAATACAATTCTTTCAGAGGGAACCCGTAACATTCTCAAAGCGATGGAAGTCACCGGAGTCAAGCGGTTTATCTGCATGTCATCGGCCGGTATCCTTGGAAATGACGGAGGGTTCTGGTTTGGGAAAATCATCATGCCTCTCTTTCTGAAACATGTTTTTGAAGATAAAAAGCGACAGGCAAGGGTCGTTCAGGAAAGCCAGGTTGAATGGGTTATTGTCAGGCCTGCCGGCCTCACGGATGCACCGAAAACAAACACCTACAAAATAAATGCAGGCTCCCCGACTTCAAAGAGCATCCCCCGGGCAGATGTCGCTGATTTTATGTTAAAACTTTTAACTGATAAAAAGTACGACGAGACAATGCCGGCGATTTCCAGCCGCTAACGATTCAATTTTATCCTTCATGCCAATGCATCCATTGAACACAGCTTTTATCAAGACAAATTGATTGGGAACAGTTAAAAACGGAAAAACCATGGACCTAACATTCAGAAACTCTTTTCTCGACAAATGGGAAAAATATTTTGCCGGCAGCGAATTGCCTATCACTTTTTTTTATCTCGATGACCCCGGAGATGTGCCCCGCGCCAATCTTCCGGACGGACACAGCTGCATTATCGGAGAACTGGCATTGGTGCGCAAAGGCCGCTCCCTTGCCTGGAATTTGCAAACACTGGGTTGTGTCGGCGCCCGGCGGTACCTCGGATATTCCGAGGAAATCAGGCCAAATTTCGAGTACTTTCTTTCACATGGTATACCTGGACAACTGGAAGGGGAAAGATATATCCAAACACCGGAGATGGTGAAAGAGATGATGTCGAACATGCACTGCATTCCGGCAAAAGGGCGCTACGTTGTTTTTAAAAGATTTGATCAGCTCACCCCGGACGATGAGCCGGAGGCCGTTGTCTTTTTCGCCAAACCCGATGTTCTGTCCGGATTGTTTACACTTGCCAATTTCGATCAGCCCGAAGGCAATGCAGTCATTGCACCTTTCGGTTCAGGATGTGGCAGCATTGTCCATCAGCCGTTATTACAGCAGGGAATGGAGAAACCGAAAGCAATACTTGGGATGTTCGATGCCTCCGCCAGGCCTTACGTTCCGAAAGACACGCTTTCCTTTGCCGTACCAATTAAGAAATTCAAGACCATGGTGGAAAACATGGACGAGAGTTTCCTCATCACCAAAACCTGGCAAACGGTTAAAAACCGGCTGTGATCCATGAAAGAGATGCCCGATAAACTTTTATGGCCTTTGTGCTAAACATTGTGATCGTTGTAGTTAATTCAAATTCTTAAACCACAATGACACACAGCAGGCACGATGTTCACTTAGGAAAAGTTGCAATCAACACATTTTGCGGGCCAACTAAAGCTGTACAAAGTGTTTACCACATATTGCAAACAATTGTTCTACAGCCCGATGATCGGATGAAAACTGGCATGCAACCGGTTTCATATGTTCATAATATTTCCCGGTGACGCCGTGAAGTTCTTTGGAGAGTGCTAAAAATAAAGGCGTTTCCGCACCCTGCTGTGGAGTTTCAGAACCTCCAAAACCGAAGGCATTGCTTAGTTTGGAATTGACATCTCCCGGATGACAGGCATTCACCGTAATTCCTTGTGATTTCAATCGTTCTGCATAAGCAACCGACAGCATCCGGTTGGCCTGTTTGGCTTGCCGGTATGCTTTGTCGTTGTTGTATCGCCTCAAATTGAATTCGGGATCGTTCAGGTCCATCCCGCCAGCCCAGTAACTGGCAACATTCACTATCCGTGCATCGGGCTGACCATCCATGAAAGATTGCAGGTATTTTATCATCCAAAAATAGCCAAGGACATTCGTTGCCCATTGAACTTCAATTCCTTCAGCGGTTTCGGTTCGCTCTCGCGGCGCTGTTGCAGCATTGTTGACCAGGAGGTGCAACGGTCCTTTCCATCTCCTGCTGAAATCTGAAACAGATTGCTGCAAAGAGAGGTCGACAACCCCGGAATGAATTCCGGGGTTATTGGTCCGGCCAATCAGAATCTGCTTAGCCATTTCAAGCCGTTCAGCATCGCGGCCAACCAGGGTAACCAGGTATCCTTTCGCAGCAATACCCTCGGCAATGGCCTGTCCGATCGCCCCGTAGGCTCCGGTAACAATCGCGTGTTTATGATCTTCAGGAAGCAATGACATCGGTGACAGTGTGTACGATTCCTTCGGCATCGATCCCGCATTCATGATGAAGTTCAGCAACGGATCCCTGTTCGATAAACTGATCGGGGATCCCCAGCCGGTGCACGGTTGCATGATATCTGTTATCGATCATAAATTCCAGGACGGCCGAGCCCATCCCTCCCATCACCGATCCATCCTCAACAGTGATGATCTTAGCGAACCTGCTGAAAATTTCATTCAACATTTCCGTATCGAGCGGTTTAAGGAACCGAAGGTCGAAATGAGCAACCGAATAACCCGATTTTTCAAGTTCAGCACATGCTTCAACGGCAAAATTCCCAACGTGGCCAAGGGTGATGATGACTGCATCTTTCCCGTCACAGATCTTCCGCCCTTTGCCTATTTCCAGGGGTTTCATTGTTGTTTTCCATTGAGGCATCACACCACGGCCTTTCGGATAACGGATGGCAAAGGGACCCACATCATTTTGCTGTGCGGTATACATCAGATTGCGCAGCTCCTCTTCATTCATGGGTGAAGCCACAATCATATTCGGGATGCATCGAAGGTAAGCAAGGTCATAGGCCCCATGATGGGTGGCACCGTCTTCACCTACCAGTCCTCCGCGATCGAGACAAAATACGACATTCAGTTTTTGAAGCGCAACATCGTGGATGACCTGGTCATAACCTCGTTGCATGAATGTAGAATAAATATTGCAGAAAGGGATGTATCCCGAAGCAGCCATCCCTGCACTGAAGGTAACGGCGTGCTGTTCGGCAATTCCTACATCAAAGGTACGATCAGGCATTTTGGCCATCATCAGGTTCAGCGAACAACCCGTCGACATGGCAGGAGTGATCCCCACAATCCTGGGGTTTGATTCCGCCAGTTCAAGGATCGTCCGGCCGAAAACAGTCTGGTATTTTGGCGCAAGCCCATGACACTTATCTTCTTTAATGGTACCCGTCTTTTTGTCGAACACACCGGGTGCATGATAGATGGTCTGATCCTTCTCGGCTTTTTCAAAACCCTTGCCTTTGACCGTATGAACGTGCAGCAGTTTGGGACCTTTGATGTCGTTCATGTCTTTGAGCAACTTCACCATCCTGATCACATCGTTCCCATCCACCGGGCCGAAATACCTGAAGTTAAAAGCTTCGAACAGGTTTCCGCTCTTCAGCAAAGTGGTCTTCACAGCATTTCCAAGCTGCTTTACAATGGCCCGGGAATTTTTCCCGTATTTGGTACCGCCACCCATCAACAGCCAGATCTTGTCGCGGAATTTATTGTAAGTCCTTGAAGTGACAATATCAGCCAGGTAATCTTTGATGGCTCCCACATTTTTGTCGATCGCGATCTGGTTGTCGTTCAGGATCACCAGGAGGTTGGCATTCGAAACACCTGCGTTGTTGAGCGCTTCCATGGCCATTCCCCCGGTCATGGCACCATCGCCGATAACCGCCACATGATGCCGGTCGGTTTGCCCGCTAAGTTTTGCAGCAACCGCCATTCCAAGGGCAGCAGAGATTGAGGTGGAGGAATGGCCTACACCGAAAGCGTCATATTCACTTTCCGACATCTTCGGAAACCCGCTGATCCCACGGTAAGTCCGGATGGTTTCAAAACGGTCTTTTCTTCCGGTGATAATTTTGTGGGCATATGCCTGATGACCCACATCCCAGATGATTTTATCGGATGGTGCATCATACACATAGTGCAGTGCGACCGCAAGTTCGACTGCACCGAGGCTTGCACCCAGATGACCGGGATTGACCGACATCACATCAATGATAAACTGCCGGATCTCTTCACACAACTTCGGAAGCTCATCCAGTTTAAGTTTTTTAAGGTCTGCCGGGAGATTGATATTTGTTAACAGTGGTCCTGTAAGCGGGGTCATCTTCGGGAATTTATAGTAAGCCAAGCTCCAGAAGTGCTGATTCTGAAAGCATATCCTTGTCCCATGGCGGTTCAAAAGTGAGTTCAACCTTTACCGTTCCAACACCTTCTACCATCTGCACGGCTTCCTGAACCTGCATGGGCATGTCTTCAGCAACCGGGCAGTTGGGGGAGGTCAAGGTCATGAGGATGTAAACATCGTTGGTTTGATCATTGACTTTAAGGTTGTAAATCAGGCCCAGGTCGTATATATTCACCGGTATTTCCGGGTCGAAAACCGACCTGAGTGCAGCGATTATCTTTGCCTCAAAGGGGCTATTGTGCATTTGAATGCTGGATTCCACAGGAATATTTTTGCAAAGATAAACTTATTATAAATTACGATTTAGGATTTACGATTTACTTGTTTATTAACGCAGACAGGGTAGTGACTGATATGATCAGGGAGTTATTTATCAAGGAGGATCGGACTGCTCACGTCGCAGATGGGTGGGCAAGGGCTTAATTTCTGGGAATCGGTAGTGTAAATCGTATTCTTCACCGCATCGACGCCCAAATTATCGACTCCGACTACAATTGCGATCTTTTTGGTGGTATTATCCTTGCCAATATAAATTCTGAAACCCGCCAGTTGTGGATTTTCCTTGGCGATGAGGTTCATCGCATCCAGCTGTACTTTGTCAATGGTGAATCCTTTGATCACCTGCGTCATCGGAGTTGCATCAGCAAGATAATTCCTGCAGTAACTCTTTGCAATATCAGCTGACACCGCAACAACACCCGATCCGGAAGCTTCTGATGCCGGTCCGTTTGAAAATGAATACAACCCGATGATTGAAACTCCAAACACAATCCCTGCGAAAAATCCCAGGACTGTAAAGAAATATTTTTTTGTTTTCATATGATTTTTATTTAGAATGATGTTAAATAAACACTAATTTTGTTCAAAGATAATCGTTTATAATCATTCTAAAGAATTTTTATAAAAAAAAAAGGAACTACTTGCAAATATTTTGTCAGACATGAAAAGGGCTAACATGGTAAATTCGTTGAGAACCTCACTGTTGTTGATTTTCATCCTTATGCTGTTCCCTGGAGGAAGGGCTTTCTGCCAGGTTGACCCATCCGTCATCACAGGGAAATTATGGAGTGAGTTCAAATCAGCCGGCAACGACAGCATTAAAATCGAAAAACTTTCGGGTCTGGCTTCCTTTTACTCTGATTATCTTGGGGATAACAGATCTGCCGACAGCATCAGTGAACTGGCCATCCGGATTGCAGAGAAAAGCCATTTGCCGGAATTGCTTTTCCTTGCTTACAACCGGTATGCCGAATCCTGCGACCTGCGTGAAAACTATCAAAAAGCACTCGACTACGCTTTAAAAGCAGAACAGATTTCATTTGCCGGTAAAAATCCGGAGGTTATATTCAATAACTACAGGAACCTTGCTTCAGTTTACCTGGCAGGATATGAATTCGACAAGTCACTGGAATACAGTTATAAATTATTGTCCATTGCCGGAACGTCGGACAACATGGCATTAAAATCAGAAAGTTACCTGGATATCGGGCAAAGCCTGGAGGGTAAAAACCAGAAAATCGAAGCCTTCAGGAACTACCTCAATGCCATGACCCTTGCCGACAGAATCAAAAACCCCGGTTTGCAGAAAGAGTGTTATTCCCGGTTATCAAACTTTTACAATTTCAGCAAGTTATACGACAAGGCCACCCATTACAAATTGCTTCAGCGCGAGCTGATAACCCACACAACGCCTGTCGACTCCATCGCCTTGATGTGGGTAGAGTATGATTTGCAGGTGATTGACCTTAACTCGAACAACAACCAGTTGTACGAAAGCAAGATGCAGGATATCCTTGATTTTGCCCAACGAAACAAGAATAACCGGCTGCTGAACTACGAAATTGCACTGATCAGGACACATTTTATCGGGGCGAACAGGATCAAGGAACTTCGAGACCTCTATTTCAACAAGTTCCCTGCGGAACTGGGCCGGCTGGCCACGGGGAACCCCGCCCTGTATTACAGGCTAAAAGCCTTTTTTTGTGAAGAAGAGCACCAGGCTGATTCAGCCTTATACTATTTCAACAAAGCCGAAACCCTGCTGAAGGCCGATCCCAACTTCATCCTGCAATCGAACTTTTATCATCGTTTTGGGCAGTTTCTGATGCGGTATGGAGACAAGGAAAAGGCCATTGAAAAGTTCACAAAATCACTTGAACTGGCCAAAACGGCCTCCTATTTTGAGTACATGCTTGGGGCGGCAAAACAACTTGAGGCACTTTATGCTGCCGAAGGAGATTATAAAAATGCATACACTTATGCAGTGATGAATAAAGTTCTGAATGACAGCATGAACAACATGTCGAAAAAAGATCAGCTGCTCATCATGGAGATCGACCATGAAACCCGTCAAAGAGAAATTGCTGCCGGGCAGGAGAAGGAATTGACCGACCGCAGGCATTACCTGCAGTACACCGCGATGACCATCGGTATACTTACCGTGTTTGTCATCCTGATCATGCTCGGGAGCCTGAAAGTTCCTGAATGGATCATCCGCATGCTGGGTTTTTTCTCCTTCATCTTTCTTTTTGAATTCATCATCCTGCTGGCTGATCATAAGATCCATGATATTACCCATGGGGAACCCTGGAAAGATCTGCTCATCAAGATCTTCCTCATTGCCATCCTGCTTCCGCTCCATCATAGTATTGAAAGACGCGTCATCACTTACTTACTGAGCCATAAATTGCTGGATATGTCGCGGTTTTCCTTGATGATACGGGCGAAGGGGATGGTTAAAAAGTGGACGAGCGGACGGACTAACCAGACCCTTGGAGGGTCCGGACCCTCCAAGGGTGTAAAATAAAAGATTATCTTTCCTCTATAAATCCTTGTGTCAACCTGGCATATGGTACACTAAGCAAAATAAACCGAATGAACCGATCTCAAATCCTCTTACAATCAAGCACAAATAAGCATCTTGGTAAAT
>CAIVAT010000116.1 GCA_903903985.1 uncultured Bacteroidales bacterium
GCTTTGGCTCCCGGTAAGAATGCGATTCCGTTTTCGTAAACGATCTTTTGCTTCATCATAACAAACTTTCTTGTTATTGAATTCGACGATCAGCCGGATATGGAGTTTTCTTTTCTGCCCGTTGGGTAAAAGGATGTTCCTGGTTGAATTGACCCAGTGGTTGGGATCTTTTGTAATCCTGTCATCGACAGGGAAGTTCATTTTTGCTGCAAAGATTTCCTTTCCCTTTTTCGTTCTTACTGAGCATTTGCAGGCATCATTCAGTTCTATGACCTCTCCACCGGTTTTCTCCGACCTGTTTGCAGTGACAAATTTCAACTGGAATCTGACCGGCTTTCCATGACCATCAAAAGAGTCCATGATCTCCAGGACATCTCACAACCGTATAAAAGTTGAATTCATGGGAGCAAGAATACAATGGAGGGAAGGAAAAATAAAGGACACATATTTTCCTATGGATTTACGACTACAAGTAATTGTAGATTTAGAAGTGTAACGAGATCTCCTCGAAAACTCAGAAAATGATAGAAAAACTGGGGCTTTCCGTGGATGGATATAATATGTAACATTTTCCCGGGGGAGAGTTTAGTTTATTAAATTTGTACAGTTAACAAATTTAATCATGTTCAACAGGGAAATATTCAGAAAAAAAGCTCTTGAAAAATTATCCACACCTGATGATCTTGATGAGCTATTGCAAGTTAATTCAAGATTATCATGGATTCTGCTTTTATCGCTGCTTTGCCTGATCCTTGGCGGAGTCGTTTGGGTCGTCTTTGGACAGATAGTAAACAAGGTCGTAATGATAGGAATCATTCAACCTGTCAATCCACCCCATTTGTTAATTGTTAGCGAATCGGGGCAGGTTGATTCAATCTTTCACCAAACGGGTGACAGTGTATTTAAAGGCCAACCCATCGTGAGATATATACATGAAAACGCGAACACTGCGAAATACATTTTATCGCCATGTAACGGAGAACTTGTTGAACTGGATATCCGCCAGGGAGTCTTTCTTTTACCCGGCACCACGATTGCAAAAATCGGAAGATTTCACAGAGAACAACTGTTATATCCGGAATTTCTGTTTTTTGCATCTGAAAAATCAATGAGTAATCTATCTATAGGACAAAATGTTAACATCCTGATGAAGCTACATGAATCTGAATCCCTCAGGATTAGTACCCGGATCATTTACATCGGTAAAATACCCCTTTCTGATGCTTCAATCGATAATACAATGCCCGACAAAGAGGTGAGGTCACAATTAAAAAAAGGAAATTATTTTCTGGTTCGCACTGTCTATATTCCTGCATTGGGTAAAACTGATCCATATAAAGGTTTCTCAGTAAATGATTTTTATGGTAAGGTCCTCAATGGAGAAGCAATAATTTCACAAGACAGCCCGATTGCAAATCTACTTGCTCCATAAAAATTAAAATAACCGATCCATGCTGATCAAACGCTACAGTTTTCTGGAAAAAACCATCCAACATTACCGTGGAATTCGCCGGGTCAAAACACCGACTTATCTGCAAATGGAGATGATGGAGTGTGGTGCAGCTTCTCTCGGAATTATTTTATCTTACTATGGTTGCCATATTCCATTGGAGAAATTACGGGTCGATTGCGGGGTCTCTCGCAATGGAAGCAATGCCGCAAATTTAGCCCAAGCAGCTCGTATGTACGGACTCGAAGTCAAGGCCTTCAGGAAGGAGCCCGAACAATTAAAAAAAATTGGCTTCCCTGCAATATTGTTCTGGCGGTTCGGCCATTTTCTTGTACTGGAAGGATTCGGTAAAAATAAGGTTTTCCTGAACGATCCTGCCTCAGGTCCGAGAGTTGTTGATGATAAAACCTTTGATGAAAATTTTACCGGTGTGGTATTAATCATTCAACCAGGGCCAGGATTTAGGAAGTCGGGCAGTAAGGAGATGTTCATGCCACTGTTAAAAACCTGGTTCAAGGGATACGGAAAAGATCTTTTATTTCTGTTTCTGACAAGCATCGGGATGGTTATCCCCGGCTTATTAATCCCTATATTTTCAAAAATATTTGTCGACCAGGTGTTTCTGAGTGACTCGTCTTCATGGTTCGTTCCCCTGGTGATTGGTTTGACCTTTTCAGCCATTTTGCGGTTACTCTTTACCTGGGTACAACAAGGAAGCCTTGTAAGGTTTGAGGCAAGTTTATCCATTGGTTTTAGCAGTAAGTTTTTTTGGCGGCTGCTCCACCTGCCGGTTAACTTTCATATTCAGAGGCCACCCGGCGATCTGGCCTTGCGGCTTGGCTCCAACAACGATGTAGCAATGCAGCTTTCTGGTCAGCTGGGGAATACCCTGATAAGCTTGTTTACTATTGTGATCTATACCATTTTGATGGCATTTTACAGTATCCCCCTCACCATCATTGGGATATTGCTTTCATTGCTAAATTTTGCTGCATTAAAACACATTTCCCGAAAACGAAAAGATATTAATCAGCAGATGCTACAGGAGAATGGGAGAATTTTCGGTTTGGCCGCCTCAGGACTAAGGATGATTGAAAGTATCAAAGCCAATGCCTCCGAGCAGGAATTTTTTAGCCGATGGTCAGGCTTTCAGACTAAACTGTTGAACCTCCAGCAAAAGTTAGGGCTGTTATCGCAGACTCTTCAGATTGCACCGTTATTTCTGGGATTACTCACCACTGCCCTTGTGCTGGTAGCAGGTAGTTTCTATATCATCAACGGGACCATGTCAGTAGGCACATTTGTAGCTTTTCAGGCATTACTTATTAGTTTTACACAACCCATCATTACACTGGTTAATCTTGGAGGTACCCTTCAGGAAGTTGAGGGTAGTATGCGGCGTATTGCCGATGTATATCAATATCCTTCCTCTGCAACAGAACAGGAAAAGAATTCAAATTCAGGAAAGCTAGTAATCAAAACTGAAGGATATGTTGAATTGAAGAATATCGTTTTTGGTTACAGTCTGCTGGAATCGCCATTGATCAAGGATTTTTCACTTCGTCTTAATCCGGGATTCCGTGTTGCCATTGTGGGGCAATCGGGTTCCGGAAAGTCCACTGTGGCAGCACTTGTATCCGGGTTATACCAACCCTGGTCAGGGGAGATACGCTTTGACGGGAGAAAGACAGATGAAATTTCGCCATTGTTGTTGCATCAATCTGTTTCCATCGTTGATCAGAGTATATTTTTGTTCGGTGGAACTATTCGCGAAAATCTGACCATGTGGGATCCCTCAGTACCGGAAAAACAGATCCATCAGGCCGCCATGGATGCATGCATTTATGAAGATATTGCTTCGCGCCCGGGTGGGTTTGATAGTGAAGTAGAAGAAAACGGGCGAAATTTCAGCGGGGGACAAAGGCAAAGAATCGAAATCGCCCGGGCACTGGTTAATAACCCCTCGGTTATTATCTTAGATGAAGCCACTAGCGCGCTTGATGCCAAAACAGAACATCTTATCGATTTGAATCTGAGGCGACGAGGCTGCACCTGTCTGATCATTGCACATAGGTTAAGTACTATCCGTGATTGTGATGAGATAATCGTGTTAAAAAAGGGCGAGATTGTTCAACGTGGAACACATGAATCGCTTATATTGGAGAAAGGATTATACATGGATTTAATTCAAGAATGACCATTCAATATAATCTAAATGGATAAAGCCGCTCAGCTCTTTAAAAATGAATCACATATACGGGTAGAAAGTAACCACCCTTTCCTTCTTAATAAACCAGGCTGGGGATGGTACATAGTTGAAGGAAGAATTGATGTGTTCTCTGTCAGGATTGAGCAGGGTATTGCTAAAGGAGCCCGGACGCATTATTTTACAGCTGAAAAAGGAGAAATTCTACTTTCAATTCCAATGATTGAGGAGGAAGCGGATATCCATTTTCTTGCAGTAGCAACACAAAATACTGTTATAGTTGAATTCAGGTTGTCTGCATTAAGAGAATTTTCTACAGATAGTGCTAATAATCAAATCATTATTCCCCTTATCGAAAGATGGATTACCCACTTGGCCACAGGCGTATCGCTCGGCGGTATGGAAACCTCGGGAAAAAGTATACTAGCGGGATTAGATCAATCATTTCGGGCGAATTCATATATTCATAGCAGAAAACAGGTTCTGTGGATTGAGATAACAGATGGCAATGCACTTTTACTTGGGTTGAATGAAGTACGAAAAACAGGGATGAAAACATTGATTCCGGTTACAGGCGAATTGTATCTCCAACCGCTTAATGAAGTTCGGGGACATTGCCACCCCACTGATGAAGCATTGAAAATTCCATTTTTCTGGGACTTGCTCGAACAGTTCTACTACCTGCTGCTACTTTGTCTGGAGTATAAAGATAAGTTTTCCAGAGTTGATGAATTAAACCTTTTGAATGAGAAATCAGGATATGCCAAACTAAGCCAATCTGATACTTTATACAGGATGGCCTCAGTAGTCAACACTAAAATAAGAAAGAGTTTTTACGAAAGCCGTGAAGATCCTATGCTTGCAACATGTAAGCTGGTTGCACAATATACCGGGATTCATGTTAAAAAACCAGTCAAACCCAGAACAGAAGAACAGCAACCCTTTTCGTTGAATGATGTTTTGCATGCATCAGGTTTCAGAGCAAGGAAAGTAAGACTTGAAGCCGATTGGTGGCGGAAGGATACAGGTTCTCTTCTTGCTTTTACAGTCGAAGGTCAAAATCCGGTAGCTCTGGTGCAGAAAATTCCAGGTCAGATTGAATACATTGACCTTGTTGCCGGAATCCGGAAACGAATGTCTACCTCGTTATCAGCATTAATTCAGCCATTTGCTTATCAGTTTTATCCTCCTTTACCAGATAAGGTGATTACTGGAAGCGAGCTCATCAAATTTGGCATAAAAAATTGCCGACACGAAATTATTTTTGTTTGCATCCTTGCCCTGGTAGGCGGATTACTTAATTTGCTCATTCCGGTAGTGACAGGAGTAGTATTCGATCAGGTAATTCCTCAAGGGAATCTCAGCTTACTTTGGGTTTTTGGTATTATCCTGATACTTACCGGAATTTCGATATCCCTGTTTCAATTGATGCGAAGTATTGCCATGGTCCGAATTGAAACTAAAATGGATTTCTTCCTTCAGTCTGCTATCTGGGACAGGTTGTTAAACCTTCCTATTCCGTTTTTCAGAAAATATACTTCAGGAGAACTTGCACTAAAAACCAACAGCATTCTGATGCTGCGAAAGGCAATCTCGGATACGGTGGTATTCGCCTTGCTTAGTTCTGTTACGCTCGTATTTAATGTAATTTTTCTCTTCTGGTTCAATTTTTTCCTGGGATTTCTGACCGTTGGGATTTTATTTCTAAGCGTGTTCGTAGTCGGACTTATCGGAGTTCGAATGAAAAAACTGCAAACAGCACAGATTGGTTTTCAAAATACTCTTTATGGTATCATTACCCAATTGTTAACCAGCATCACTAAAATTAAAACATCCGGGTCCGAAATACATGCATTCGAGCAATGGGCTAACCGCTTTGCCAACCAGAAAAGGGAAGTCATCGCTTTAAGGAAATTGACTATTGTGGTCCAGCAGATACTTACCTTTACTCCGGTTCTGGTTTTAATTCTTATATTCATCTATATTCATTTGTTGGTATCCAAAAAAATGTCAACTGGCGAATTCATGACTTTTTTCACGGCACTCAATATTACTATTATGGCCTGTATGGGGGCTGCCGCAGCTATTGTCTCATTTTTTCTCGCGATACCCTTGTTCGATAATGTCAAGCCTATTCTGGAAACCTTGCCTGAAAATTATCAGGCCAAACCTGCCAGTGCTCCCTTGCATGGCACCGTTGATGTATCCAACCTGAATTTCAGGTATCAAGATAAATCGCCGTTGGTGCTCCAAAATGTTTCAATTCATGTCGACTCCGGGGAATTTGTGGCCATTGTGGGACCATCAGGATCGGGGAAATCAACACTGCTGCGGTTACTACTTGGCTTTGAACCTCCTGAAACAGGGACCGTTTGTTATGACCGGCACGATCTCTCAATGGTAGACCCCGAATCAATCAGAAGGCAGATAGGTACCGTTTTGCAAAGCTCTCAACTTTTTCCCGGAACCATATTTTCGAATATTGCAGGAATTACAGATGCAACACTCGATGATGTGTATGAGGTCGCCAACCTTGCTGGTCTTGGCGAGGATATTGAGATGATGCCAATGGGCATGCTCACCCCAATTTCAGAAGGGATAAGTACACTATCCGGCGGGCAGAGGCAGCGCATCCTGATAGCGAGGGCCCTGGTTACAAAACCCCGGATTCTTTTTCTTGATGAGGCAACCAGCGCCCTCGACAACAAAACACAATGTATTGTAACTGACAGTCTGAACAATATACAGGCAACCAGGGTTGTTATTGCCCACCGCCTGAGCACAATTTCAAAAGCTGACAGAATCTATGTTTTAGAAAATGGGCGGATTGTTGAAGAAGGTACCTACCAGGATCTGATATTGGGAAATGGGCACTTTGCTTCACTGGTGAAACGTCAAATGATTGGTTGATTGGTCAAGCTGGCAGCTTTTTAAACCTCATTCATCTGTATTGAAAAGATTGTTATACATAACCAGTGTCTTTAGAACGGTTGCTGTAGTAAACAATCCATTCTGATCCAGGCAAAGTTCTCCCCATGGTTGTTTGATACCAATTTCCCATTCTGAATACTGGTCAGGATCTGTCACCCATGGTGATGGCACACGAAGTATTGCCGAAGAGAGCCATGATCCGTTCGGCATTTGTTGTCGTAGTAACCAATTTATCCCTCTTTTTAACATCGCTGTATTTGGGTTGCTTCTTTCAGAAAACAACAGAACCCTTAATCCCAGAGCGGTTGCAAATGGTGAGCCGTCGATAAAGAACTTATTGGAAATATAACCTTTTGATTGGAGTTTTGCAGCCACCCAAGATGAAGCAAGTTCAATAATTTTGTCCCTGGGATCAATCTGTGAACACGCGATTGCCTCTGTAGCAAACCCCGTAGCATATTCATCATCGTACCACCAATAACCTTTCCAATGGCCAGGTTCTTGTTGTTTCTCAACCAAATATGGTATTGTAAAGGTTTTAACCCCTTTTAAACCAGCGGAAGCCGCAGTAACACAATTATGTGCCTGCAACCATCCCTGGCGCATTTTAATTATTTCTTCTGTTAACACCATACCTGAAATATCATTGCGAGTATACGTTGAGATTCCCCCATCTGAAGTCAGATGTTGTTGTAGAATCTTTTTTGCAGATTCTGCAACGAGATGATCACCTTTCCCAAGTATTTCAGCAAGGTTAAGGCACCATATAGTGGAATCGGCATCAACTATTGCTTTTCCGCTGTAGCCCCATCCCTGCTTGCCGTTAATATATCGCCAACCAAGGACATTCCATGCATCCTGTGCAAAAAATATTGCCAAAGAATCATCCGTTTCACACAATATGGCTCCAATATATCCAGATACCCATTCATCGCTTTCGCCGGGGTCCAGTGAAAAATCTCTCCATAAGTGGTCTTTCCCTACGCTACCACAAAGGTAAGTAGTAGCCTTTTGAACTATCTTTCTTAAAGTAGAAACGGGCATTTACAAGTGAAAAGATATGTTTTTCTTAAGGAATAATTTATCAACTTCAAATTTGTAAAGGATATCGCAGAATTCATCCTCAGCAGCAATGGTTCCCTTGGTATAGAATGCTGATGCCCTGCACCCACCTGCGCATGTTGCTACAAAAGGGCATTCTTTACACTTCGGGATTTCATATGCTCTTAAGCGGGTTTTGCTATTCCTACCCTTTTCCAGGATATCCGGGAAATCTTCTTCGAGTATATTTCCGAGGATGAATTCCTTTTCGCGAAGAAGGTGGCAGGGATAAACGTCGCCGTTCCAATCGATATCCACATTATACCATGCATTCCCGCAAACATACCGGCAACGGGTATCCCGGATGTTTTCACTGTTGCTGTCATACATTTTTGGTTCGTCTGTATGGTCAAATTCTTTGTGAATTTTCTCAAAGGTTTCAATAATGATATTCCTCAGGGAATCCGGTTCAAGGCTGATGTTACAGGCATTTGGTGCATGAGGAAACTTACGCAGATGATTTGGGTCAAATAAGCCACCGTTACGGTATGCAAAACGCGCTATGTCAAGTATTTCATGAAGGTTTCCTTCATGAACAGTCGGTGCAAGAGAAACACACACCTTGTATTTAGCAAGGATATTAATACCCCTGATTGTTGCCTCATAGCTGTTTCCGCGGGTAATGGAATGAACTTCGGGGGTAATTCCATCCAGACTTACCTGTACATGCACCAGATTCAAATATCCCTTAAGTTTTTTGGCAAAAGATTCATCTATCAGGTTTGCATTAGTTGCGATCGAAAACTGAAGGTTATTGCTTTCCAGGATATCCAGAATATCGAGTATTTTTGGGTGAGTAAGGGGTTCACCACCTGTAACCATTACCCGGGCAGAAGGACTTTGACTGCGTATTTTTTGAATGATAGTTTCCACTTCTCGTATTTTCATGGAATGGTCAGCAACGCGTCTGTTATCACCTATATAACAATACGAACAGGAAAGGTTACAGGATGTAGTTACAGTAAGGTAAACAACCTGTAGGCAAGGGACTTCAGTTTCAATCCTCTCATTCCTGAACCAACCCTGCTGCTTCAGTTTCCTCAGAAAAATGCCTGAGAAATTTGCTATTTCTTCTTCTTTGCAGCCATGAGACGCAAGAGTACGTTTCACCACTTCCCCGGGATCTTCACCACCTGCCTTGGAAATAGCCTCAAATGCCAGATATTCAGCGGGAGAGAAAAGACTCATCGCCCCAGTAGAGGAAGAACTTACCAGGTAATGCCCGTTGATAATCTTACTGTTAAAATTCATTATCTTTTAATATTACTATGAGTGTTGTCTATTAACAGTATCAGTGCTCAAAAAGATAATCCAAACTTCTATATTTTTCAAGAATAAGGAAGCAAAAACATTGGAATAGATGATAGAAAACTATTTGTAACTTTTTAAGCAACCGCCAAATAGAATCCTTATTTTGACGATTAACCGACAGTCGGACCTGAACCCGGAAGTCCTGTTTTCGTACACTCCGAATTCAAACCTCCAACTTCTCCGCAGGTTGGATTATTTCCGCCGACAACTTGTTCCAACTCTTTCTCACTCAAGGTAAGATCAAGTTTTTCTGGATTTAGCCCCAACTCAGGTGATTTTTCGTTCTGGTTTATAGAATCTTCCATTTTGTTAAATATTAATTGGTGAATTGGAAATTAAATTAAATTTAGGAGTTAAAATAAGCATGTGAAGGCAGTGGCTATTTGTCCGAATAAATCCACTACCATCAATCCTTTTGTTGACTATCCGCCGGTAATCGTACAGCAAGAAGGTTTACAATCGCAAGTTCCTCCAGACCAACCACCAGATACTGACTCCAACTCTAACTGGGTGATCTCATCTTCTTGTTGAACATTTTGAGGAATGACCAAATACACTTCATTTTCTTTCTCCTCAACAATCTTTACAGACAAATGATCAGGCAACACTATACCCAATTCTTGCCCAATAGCGCCTTTAGGATCTTTCAGGAGTTGCTCCCTGAACGTTGAATCTTTCAAAGCTTTTAAAATAATTTTTTCTTCTAATTCTTTCATTTGGTTTTTCGTTTCCATGCTAAATTTGATTACGAGTGTGAATTAAGAGTTTAATTAATAATATACAGGCAGTGGCTATTTGTCCGAAAACATCCACTACTATCAACCATTTTGCTGATTAGCCAGTGGTAATCCCACAGCAAGAAGGAGGAGTACAACCACAATCTGACCCTGACCAACCGCCAGATACTGACTCCAGCTCTAACTGGGTGATCTCATCTTCTTGTTGAGCTTGTTGAGAGATGACCAAATACACCTCGTTTCCCTTTTCTTCAACCACTTTGATAACGAGGTTTTCTGGCAACGTAACATCTAATTCTTTTCCCGTGCTTCCCTTGGATTTTCAAGGAGGGTTTTCCTGAAATTTTCATCTTTCAGCGACTGCTCTATAAGCTTCTCCTCAAGAGCTTTACGAGATTGTTTTGGTTCCATAGAATAAAATTTAGTAATGAGTGAATATTAACCACCACCAGGCATGCAATGGGTACATGATCCGCAATCACTGTCACCCGTCCATCCTCCTGCGACTGATTCAAGCTCTAACTGGGTGATCTCATCTTCTTGTTGAGCTATTTGAGGAATGACCAGAACCACTTCATTTTCTTTCTCCTCAACAATCTTTACCGACAAATGATCAGGTAGTGCGATACCCAATTCTTGTCCAATAGCGCCTTTAGGATCTTTGAGGAGTTGCTCCCTGAATGTTGAATCTTTCAAAGCTTTTAAAATAATCCGTTCTTCTAATTCTTTCATTGTGTTTTTCGTTTCCATAATAATAGTTTATAAAAAGAGACAGTAATGTTTATTGTTTGAAGTTCCTGATATAGATTCCGAAATAAGCTTTTACCGCTGCAACTTCAGCATTTTTAAATACGATCTTGACATGGTTCACACTGTTCAGATAGTTAAGTTTATAGAAGTGTTCAACTTTATGCATACCGGAATATTGTAATAATCCGTCTTTTTTCCCGGGTAAACACCATCCTTTACTTACCATCCAGTTCAGATTAGATTCCCATCGGGCATCATCAGAAGGTTGTGTCATGTTGTTTAAATAACATTCGATCCCTAAATTTGGGTAAATTTCGCTTCCCACATCCAGATTAAAAACAAAATAATCGAAACGGTCTTTTATTTCACCCAGTGTTGTCTGCAATCTGCTGATGTCACCAGTCCAGTTAATCGCTTGTAAGTACTGTATGAGTGACGGGAATTCAATGTTAACCAGTACGAGTCTTACCGCAATCAATTTCGTTGAGAGATAAAATCCGAAATGGTAGAGTCTTGCCTTTTCAGGCAGAAGTGTGATGCACTGGGTTATTTTCTGCCGGAGATCGATGTTGATGGGATTTTCTGACAATACCCGGGAGAAATTATAAAGCAGGTCAGATGCAAAAGAAACCCTGTTCAAAGAGATTTGCTCCTGGGATTGAGCAATGCCCAGGAACATCTTTGGAATTTCCGACAGAGAATCAACCCCATGATCAAATTCAAACCAGATGGTATCGATGCAATTGTTGAAAAAACTCCCCGGAGTAATCCACTCGCTTGAAAAGCGTTGAATTTTTCCCCATGCGTATTGCAAAGCAGGGGTCGCAGACACACCTGTAAAAGGAAATTCTCCGGCCAGGATCTTTGCGCCTGAGGATCGTTTAGTCACACTGAAAAGAAAGTCCACCCAACCGTGGCTTTCAGCCAAATGACTCTCAAAACCGACATCTCTGGTGATATCGTAAGGAAATTGCAGTGCAAAATGTTTAACCTGCCCGATGTTATCTTTCGATAACAGTGAGGGATGAAAATCATTTTCAACTACTTCAATATGATCCGCTAAAGTGAGCATTGCAATATCATATTTTTTTGATAATCCCAACCAAATAAGAGAAAGAAGCTAAAAGAGCATACTTAGTTTAGAATCAAGTAATTAGTTGGATACCTTGCAAAGTTAAATCAAATAATAAAGAATAACAAATATTCAGGATATTTATTCAAAAATCAAAACAGATCGGATCATTTCGGGGTATGCAAGCCTTAACAACTCATATCCAATCCCTGAAAGTCCTTGGAAGAAACCAAAATTCTGAATATTCGACCGGGTATAATGGTAAAGTGAGTAATACCCATTGTCGTTTTCATTGTGAATGACAGAGGCAGCGATTTTTAATGCCACTGATCTGAGATCAGGAGCATTCAGTTTTTGAGAAGCATAAAGAAGTATATCCGCCCGGCCAAGGTTGCCGCAGCACAGATGATCAACGCTAATTACAGGATAATTGCGGGTCGTTTCAATAGCAGTGTTGATATCAAACGAAATCTGATCATTATTCAGCAGGTGTATGGATGCGAGCCTCCCAAGTCCAATTCCCGGTGCGCCGTGGCACCAGCTAACCATGAAGTTTGGTTTTTCAGGGTCTCCATATCTTTGCAACAATCTAATATCCAGCCAGTTTTTGATATCCGGCACATACAAGCTATCTTCATACCGGATGGCTTCCTCTGCTACGTTGAAATATCCTTCGTCTTTTGTCAATTCATATAGGCAGAAAAGGCTATAGGCAATACCTGCCACTCCATGTGAAAAACCAGCCAGGATTTTACCTCCCAGGAAAGGCCATCCGCACATACCCTTGCCGATGATTGTCCTTGAATGAACGAGATGGTCCCCGCAAATCTTTGCTTTTTCAAGCATTCCAGGGTTTTGTGTTTGCTTGTAAAGTTTTATAAAACCGAGTATTGCGCCTGCAGAACCTGACATGACATCATAGTCTGTACCACTCTTTATAAAGTCAACGCTTATTTTATCGGCCAGTAATTCAGCCTCAGCGGTAAGATCCGGGTCATCAAGGTATTCAGATAACAGGACAAGGCTATACATAATGGAAGTGAGGCCTGCAGCAATTCCAATCTGAAATAGTTTTAGGTGAAGCGTGTATTCATCCATTATCCTGAGCGATTTTCGGATGGAGGCTATTGCAGTATAAGCCATTTCCCTGTAACGTTCTTCTCCGGTAACCTTAAACAATGCGCCCATGTATAGTGCCACCCCGCTAATACCATCATAGAGTGTTAATGACATAGGGCACATCTGCAATTTCCTCGCTTCAACAAGTGTGCCTACAGTAATCCACGATGCGCTGTTATCAGCCGAAAGTATCGCATTCTCCATAATCTGACCACCTATTTTCTTCGAAGCTTCAATCAATTGTTCCCGACTAACGGGAGGTACTATTTTTACTTGTTTATGTCCTGTCTGATCGACAGCGGCATTAAACCCTTCATTATAATTTTCAAAAAATAAAGAGGCCCTGATAAACTTAATTTGAATATTTAAATCATCCTCATGCAATAAATTAATCCTATTTTTCACCTCTTCAAGGATAGGTCCATTCATGAAATCCTTTACAACTATCTTCCCTTCTGTACTAATATCTATCCCGTTACTGTTTGCTGTAAAAATAGGAATATCAAGATCTTCCATCTGCCGGAGTTCAGATTTACAGATATTCCAATAATCGTTCTTTCCTTTATTGTGAAGAAAGGCGCGGCTTAATCCTTCCATCTGTATGCTGCGGTCTACACCTGACCGCATATACCTCGGATTCTGCAACTTTTTCATTATCAAAGCATAAATTCTTGTACTCCGGAAGATGAATCTGACATCCTGCTCTTCAAATTCAACCAATGGTACCTTTTCCATATTAGCCATTAAAAACCTGTACAACCGGGTGAATCCCTCTGTAATTTCCACCTCAAAGGCTGATGGTAAGTATTTTTGGGTTGCTATCCTTGGGATATTATCAAATTCACGGGTAATGATCCTTTTTAAAGATGCATTCATCAGGTCGGTATTCAGGTGCTTCCACTCAATTGAGTAAAAGGGAGTTAATGCGAGTCCTTCAGCACCTGTTCCGCTTGGATCGTAGGAATAATCACCTTTACCTGCATTCCAGGACGGTAACAATCCTGTTTTAAAAACAGAATCTCCAAACTGTTCATAGGCCAGATAGGTTGCACTTTCCACATCTTCACCCATTATACCTTTAGCGGTATGATGCATGATGGTTTCCAGATCAATGATCACTGGAAATTCCCCGCAAGCTATCAAATTCTCATAATGACAATCATTCCCCTTCAAGGCATAGATTATACAGATTAACATTCCCACTCTTCTGTAATAATCCCGGATCTGCTCTTCGCTTTCACATTCCCTGAATTCAACAAACCCAACCCAACCATAATCATCTCCTCTCAAAACTTCGAGTGGTTTCAATGCAGGAAATTCTCCGGAATTATTGATCCAATCCAGTAAATTTGAATAGGCGGATTCCAAAGCCAGCTCTTTCGGTTTATAGACGATTTTCAAACCATTTTCAAAACAGAGAATTGATACTCTTTTCCCATGATTGTGCGAGTCTGAAAGACCGCCAGTGATCGTTTCCACCTTCCCCAAAGGG
This sequence comes from uncultured Bacteroidales bacterium, assembly GCA_903903985.1. GTDB lineage: Bacteria > Bacteroidota > Bacteroidia > Bacteroidales > FEN-979 > CAIVAT01. The sequence continues at coordinate 14,170 of CAIVAT010000116.1, forward strand.
AGTTGAGGAGAGAAATGATCCTTGATCTTATCAATATCAGTAGTGAGTCTGGACAATAATATGACAGTATTGCTTACCCAATGCTCAACAGTCATTGCAATCATTTTGGCAAGCACTGAATATTCACGAAAAAACTCCATCCAGCCACCCTGGAATAACGTGCACACAAATTCATCATATAACCCGGTGCCAGGATCTGCTTTGCTGATAGAAATTAATCGCTCCATTGAACTCTGCCGTTGGGTTCTAAAAACTAAAAATTCAAGGTAAAAAGTTTGAGCAGTATAAGAAGATAAAATAAATAACAGCTGTTTTTTAAGAAGTGTGACAACATTGTTCCCTACAATCTCCATGCTTTTGCCGGCTCGGGTCTGCAAGTCATTAACCCCATAGTTAACAAAGGGAAGCAAAAGATCAGGGAAGGGAACTTTTGCAAATTCTTCATCCTGTAAGAGTATTCTGGCCTCAGCTTTAATGTCATTATAATCAACTAACAGGAGGTTTTCAAGAATCATATCAAATTTCAAGGCCCATTCAGGCAACGTTAGTGAATGTATATTGGTTGTTTCACTAAGGATTTGAAGGAGTTCAGATTCCATTATATCATCGTTGACAAGTCTTCGTTGGAAAATTTCTTCTTCGCCGAGAGCGCACGCTTCTTTCCATTCCTGTAACCGAGCCTGAGCAATATTGGATAATTCCTGTTTTTCGAGCGCGTTTTTATGCTCAATCCGTTCATGCAATGTCTCAGCTCTCAAAACAATTTCATGGATTATCTCATTCATAGTTATCTCTATTTTGGTTATGTTAGAATTATTTACCTCCTTTTTAACTACCTGGTAAATGAACACCTAATATATGACATGTTTTTATGAAATCAGGACTTATCTTCAATTGATTTTAACTTTTAGCTCACCTAATACAGTCAATGTTGACAATTGCATGAGCAAATGCTTGGTATTTTTTATCAGTATGTATTTTTTGGATATATTGAATTTCTTTGAAGAATTGGTCGGATCAGAAGGTTTAATCAACCCGGAATCACAACTAAAACAGAGGCTTTCAGAAAACATGGAAACTTTTTTTATGCATGTGCCTACAAATGTGCCTACAAATGAAATATTCCGGATCTTTACGTTAGCTGTTATTTCATGGTGGGAATAATTCTAAAATTATGATTCCCGAAGTAGAACTAATCTACTCCGGGAACTATCGATTAACTTAACAGAACTTCACAAGGTCAGTCTATACGAAGGTCATCCACACGAAAATGACGTCCTATAACTACTGCTTGATGATCTTTGCAGTTTCAGACTTGTCACCAGTGATTACCCGGATAAAATAGATTCCAGTTGGTCTCTCCGATAAAGAGAACTCATGTTTGCGTTCCCCTGCTATTCCTGCGGAAAACACCTTTTCTCCCCTCATTTCAAAGATGTCAACTGTAACTTTTCCAACCGGAACATCCCCTTTAAATTCAAGAATGAAGCTTCCAGTGGTTGGGTTTGGATAGATTATGAAGGATGATGTTTCTACACCAAGAATAGGTCCATCTTGGCTTGCTATAACTGCAGGCATTGAGGGAGTGGGACACCATGGACCATTTTGTGCAATATGACCCCACATATAGCCTCCGGATTGAACTGAAGTTGTTGACAAGTACTTTATATTCTGTCCAGCAATCATGTTCGCAATACCTCCGCTTTGCACTGTCAATGAAGTAGCACCCCCCGCCACAGTAATTGTTTGCAAGGCATTATAACACACCATTCCTGATACCGTACCGGAAACTGTATTTGTTAAAGGAGTAGATGAACAATAAACAGGTGTTTCCCAGAGCCCTCTGCCATAAGTAGCTGCTTTAAGTTTATTATTAGAAGAGTTCAATGGATTATAAAATATTTCAAGTTCACTAATATGTACATTCGGTAAACCATTATTAAAAGACATCCAGTTTGTCATTGTTGCATCCTTATAAAACACTCCTGTTTTTGTGCCAACATATAATCCTTCATTGCTGTTCTTGTCATATACAATACAATTAATTCCGATCCAAGGCAAATTGCCAGAAATATTCGTCCAGCTGACACCCTTATTCGTTGATTTATAAACCCCTGCAGGATTTATATAACCCGAACTTGTAACAACATAAACAATGTTCGGATCCGTTGGATGGGCAGTGATTGATTGAATGTATCCGTAACCGGACATATTAAGACTTATCCATATTGGGAATGTATCACTTAGGTTTCTCTTGCTATTGGCAGTGCATCATGGGTGAAATGTTCAAATACTTTCTTTGCCAGTTGAAGGGCTTTTTGTTCGCTTTCTGTTATCATTTTGTTTGATTTTGTTTTTATTAATTACATTTACTCTTCCATTCTATTTGAAAACGAACTGTAAATCATTTATTAACCAGCCAATAGCATTTGACCATGAAACAATCTCTCCTATTTATTCTTTTACTCCTGCTGTTTAGCAGGGCATTGTTTGCACAGATAGCCGTTAATACTGATGGTAGCCAGCCTGATAATTCTGCAATCTTGGATGTCAAATCATTTGAAAAAGGTGTGCTTGTCCCACGTATGACCTTAGACCAAATAAGCATGATCCCAAATCCTGTAGACGGACTGATTGTCTATTGCACCACAGACCATAAATTTTATGCTTACACAGGCACTACTTATACATGGAGGGACTTGATGTTTGGCTCAAATAATATCGCTCCTGTATTATGTGGTTCTCCTTTCATTGATAACCGAGATGGTAAATTATATCATACTGTCCAAATTGGTAATAATTGTTGGATGAAAGAGAATCTTAATGTTGGAGAAAGAATTGATGGAACAGTTTCCCAAACGAATAACAACATTATTGAAAAATACTGTTATGCTGATGTTGAAAATAATTGCACTACTTATGGTGGATTATATACATGGAATGAAATGATGCAATATTCAATAACCGAAGGTGTCCAAGGGATTTGCCCTACAGGGTGGCATGTTTCTACGTTTGACGAATGGTGGTATTTAAATATTTATTTAGGAGGTGACTTAAAGGAATTAGGAACAGTGCACTGGGCGTCACCAAATACTGGAGCGACAAATAGCAGCGGTTTTACTGCTCTTCCTTCTGGAAACATGTCAACAGGACCGACACTATTTACTGATTTTTGGATATCACATGGAAGCGGAACTGATGCATATTATCGTGAACTTTACTATAATACTGCCACTTTGATTTCGGGAGCTGGTACAACGAGCATTCCTATGTCGGTAAGATGTGTACGTAATTGATGGGTGCAGGTTGCTACAGTTTCATGCAATTCATTAATACAGAATTACAGTGCCCCTTCATCCGTAAAAGAGTAGTAACCATCATCTGTGATGATTATATGATCCAATACAACGATTTCCAATAACTGCCCAGCGTTGACAATCTTCTTGGTAATCTTCTGATCCGCTTCGCTTGGAGCTGTTACCCCTGAAGGATGATTATGTCCCAGGATGATTCCTGATGCATGATGATCAAGGGCTATTTTAAACACCTTCTTAGGATCAACAACAGTACCTGATATTCCTCCTTCACTGATCAATTTTTGTCCAATAACACGGTTTGAACGGTTAAGCAGAATAATCCAGAATTCCTCGTAAGGCTTGTCAGTTAAAACAGAGCGTAAGATATCATTGGCATCTTTTGATGGACTATACCGTGCCACTCATTCCGGAGCAAACCATGCCAATTTTATTTGCTAAAAAAAGTAAGGAAGTGTAAAAATTCGGTTTTCTATCTGAATAACGCACCTGACATTCCGGCATAAAGTGAGCCAGTAGTATCAAAGGCAACATGGGCTCGTATAAAGAATAAATCTTTATACGATGTCAAACAAGCCAATAACCATGTTGCAAATCAGACGCATTCTGCAATTAAAATCACAGGGCAAATCCAATCGTGATATAGCCGTGGAAATTCACGGGTCACGCAATGCCGTGAATGACTACGTGAAGCTTATTCAACGGTTGAATAAAAGCACCGAAGAGCTTTTAAAGCTTACTGACGAAGAACTATCATCACTGGTTTATGATGAACCACCCTCTGCTGAATTGGATCGAAAATTTGCTGATTTTCAGCAGCGGATACCAGGATTGTGTGATGAGCTTAAAAAGCCCCATACAACCCGGATGATTTTATGGGAAGAGTATCGGCAGATGGTTCATGATGGTTACGGTTATACTCAGTTTTGTGAACATCTGAGCCGTTTTCTTGAAACCCGTAAAGCCGTTATGATTTTTGACCATGAACCTGCTGCCAGTATGATGTTTGACTTTGCAGGAGATAAGATCTCGTTTGTGGATTATCAAACGGGTGAGATCATCTGGTGTGTGGTACTTGTCTGTACACTGCCCTTTTCAGGCTACACATACATCGAGGCCATGCTTTCTGCAAAGCGGCCATTTCTTATTAAAACACTGAACAATGCTTTAAGTTTTTTTGATGGGGTTCCTCTCTCAGCCAAGACTGATAACATGTTACAGATTGTAAAAAAGAGTAACCGGTATGAGCCTGCTTTCGAAGAACTCGCCCAGCAGTGGTCATTGCATTATGGCACAACCCTGATGGCAGCGCGGGTGGCAAAACCGCGGGATAAAGCTTCGGTTGAAAGTCATGTGAATGCTGTTTATAACAGGATCTACGCTCCATTGCGCAACAGCATCTTTCATAGTCTGGATCAAATGAATGAGGCTTTATGGAAGGAGTTGGACAGGTTCAACAGCCGTAACCTCCAGCGTTGTGATTACAGCCGTCGAGACCGCTTCATGCTTCACGAAAAAACCTTGTTGCGCCCATTACCTGCCGGGCAATTTGTACCTAAAAACAAGGTTGAAGTAAAGGTCCAACGAAACTCTCATGTCACCCTTGGAGAGGATTGGCATCACTACAGTATTCCATACCAGCACATCGGTAAAACGGTACATCTCATTTATGACACGGATCATGTGGAAATCTACCTTGATACGGTTCGCATTGCTTGTCACCGGCGGAACTACCACCGAAACGGGCACGCCACCCTTGAAGAGCATATGCCATCGGACCAAAATCATTACGCCAGGATCAAGGGCTATACCCGTGAATACTTTATCGAAAAAGGCATGCAGACAGGAGAAAGTACAGCCAGTGCAATCAGCAAGATACTCGAACAGAAGATCTTTATTGAACAGACATACAACTCATGCCTGGGCGTTCTACGCCTGTGTTATAAATACGGCAATGATCGTCTTGAAGCAGCCTGTCGGCGTGCACTTGCGGCATCCAAAGTAACTTATATGGGAATTAAGAACATTCTGGAACGTAATCTTGACAAAGCCATTTTACAAACAGATTTGTTTACCCACATCCCGGACCATGAAAATATCCGGGGCGCGGAATCATATCAATAAATCCAGTTATCCACCTAAACCTACAACAAATGATCAACACAGACCAAACCCTTGAACATACCATGGAAGTGAGGCAAATCGCATCTTCCCGGACCAGGGCCCATCGTAAAGAATTAACGCACGGTTCAATGCAGAATGTTATGAGGAAATTGAAATTTTTAATTAAGAAAGGGGGTTGATTTATTGAAGTTTTATTCATATCTTCGTTGCTTCCATAAAATGAACGATACAGTTATTCACAAAAATCCAAGACCATGAAAAAGTTTTACACCTTGTTCATCACGTTGCTGTTACTCGCTTTTTTGGGTGTAACAAACTGCTTTGCCCAGGTTGATGTTTCAACCGGCGGCCCATCCACTCCTTACACAACGCTTAAATTGGCATTTGATGCGATCAATGCCGGTATACACACCGGCTCCATAACCATTGGCATTTCTGGAAACCCGATAGAAACGGCATCAGCAGTGCTGAATTTCAGCGGTAGCGGGCCAGCTTCCTATACCGATATCCTGATCCGTCCTACAGGAGGCCTTCCACGGAGCATTTCAGGCAATATTCCCGGTCATCTGATTGATTTGAACGGCGCTGACAACGTTACGATCGACGGGTTGGATCTGCTCACCATTACAAATATCAGCACGATCGGTTCAAGTACGATCCGTTTTACAGCCGATGCTACCAACAACACAGTTACTCACTGCTTCCTTCAGGGAGCCACCGCAATTTTTGGCGTAGTCTATTTCGGTTCAGGCACCGCAACCGGGAATGACGACAATGTCATCAGCAACTGCAACATCGGCCCCACCAGCGAAGGCAACCCGCTCAACGGCATTTATTCGATGAACCTCAGTGCCGGAACCGACAACAGCGGAAACAATATTTTAAACAATAACATCTTTGATTATTTCAACACTGGTTTAGCCACCTGCGGGATGAATATCAACTCAGGCAATTCGGCCTGGATCATTACCAATAACAAATTATATCAAACGGTAACCAGGCTTTATTCATCTCCATCCACCCATAACGGTATTTTCATTACCTCGGGCTCGGGTTATACCATCACTGACAACATAATCGGATTTGCAAATTCCCTCGGAACCGGAACAACCAACATGATAGGCCTTACTTCCGGTTCTGTGTCAGGAATATTTCCCACTGCATATACTGTGACCGGCGCTGCCAATGCAACCAAATATGTGGGCATCAATTGTGCTTTTGCAGCAGGAGGCACAGTTTCCTCCATCCAGAATAATCTGATCGCGGGTTTTGCCCTTTATACTTCAAGCAGTACCTCAAGCGCATTGGGCGTTTTCTGCGGAATCGCTGTCAACACCGGGAATGTCAACATCGGCACCCTAACCGGAAATACCATCGGATCGCCCGCCAGCAGCATTTATACGGTATGTACTTCCTCCGGCGGTGCCATTGGCGGTATCTATGTGACCAGCTCAAACACGGTGAACATACAAAACAACGTCCTTCAAAACCTTGACGCGATGGGAGCCACTGCAACAACATGCGGCAGTATCAACGGTATCAACACGGACGGAGCCAACGGAACATTCGTTGTTTCAGGAAATACGATTGGCAACCCCATCTATCCGAATCTCAGGATGGGGAACCTGATGACAGGAGCCAATCTGTCGAATATTGGTACGACTTTCAGCACCACATCAGGAACATCGCTTTTCCAGGGAATCCGCAACGCTCAAACCGGGAATGTCACCATCGGGACGATCACCGCACCGAATATTGTCAGGAACGCATATCTGAATTCTTCCGGGTCTGTCGCACTTTTAAGAGGAATTTATTCAACCGGCGGAACAACCAATATCTCTTATAATACCGTAACAAGCCTGACCTCAGCAAGCTCCGGCACGTCTTATACATCCGCCGGTTTAGCCGGTATCGGGATCCTGGTGACCGCAACTACAAATCCTGTAATATCCAACAACACCATCAGCGGGTTAAGCCTGACAAACATAGGTACAGGAGGCTACACCCTGGCAGGCATCGTTTACAATACACCTTCTGGAATCATTACCGTTGCGAACAATACTATTTCCGAGTTAAGCAACGCAAGTACTTCAATTTCAGCTACTGCCCCCGGAACTGCCACCGGTATTTTCATCAGGGATGGCGGCGGTGCCAATACCAATATTTACAACAACATGATTTCACTGGGGAACGGGCAAACCAGCAACACTGCTTTTATAGGCATCTGGTCGCAATCCAATGCCTCAGTAGCAACGACCTTAAAGATATACTATAATTCGATCAATATCGAGGGCATTGTAATCGCTGGCGCCCAACCTTCCATGTGTTTTCAGAGAGGTGAATTTTCAACAACTGCCGGAACTGTCTTTACGATTGATGCCAGGAATAATATTTTCAACAACACCCGGTCGGGCGGAACAGGGAAACACTATGCTCTGACGAATAACTACGGAGTAGCAATCAGCAGCCCAATCGGCTGGGGGGCAAATGCTACCGATTACAATGTGCTTAACAGCAATGCGGCGACAATAGGGTATTGGTCGGGCGATCAGACATTTGCATCCTGGAAAACCGCTTCTTCCTGCGACGGGAACAGCATATCCGCAGTTCCAATCACTTTTACCAATGCACCGAAAGGGAACCTGCACCTGAACATGGGAACCACCCCTACTCATTTAGAATCTGGCGGAACCGTCATTCCTGCCGTGACCACCGATTATGATGGCCAGAACAGGCCGGGGCCAACCGGTTCCGTCAATGGCGGAGCTACTGCTCCCGATTTCGGAGCCGATGAGTTTGATGGTGTGCCATTTAACATTCCACTTACCCTGACAGGAACTGTAGCCAATGTCACCTGTAACGGCATGTCGAACGGATCGATCACCACCGTGACCGGTGGCGGCCAGCCACCTTATACCTATTTATGGAGCAATTCTGCAACAACTGCCGATATAAGCGGACTTACTGCCGGTATTTATACGGTTACGGTAACCGATTTTCTGAGCGCCACAATAACAGGAAGCTGGACCATCACTGAGCCAGCCGCAATCATCTTGTCGGCTGTGGTAAGAGATGAGCTTTGCCCGCAGGCTAGTGATGGAGACATCAACCTTACTGTTACCGGTGGCACCCCGCCCTACACGTATCTCTGGAGCAACCTGGCCCTGTCTGAGGATATTGCAGGACTTACTGCCGGCACCTATTCAGTGACTGTTACCGATGCCGCATTTTGTGCGACCACCGGCAGTTGGACAGTTGTATTGACCCATAACCTTTGCGAGATCATTTATGTCTCAGGAAATATTACAACAACGGATTGTTACAATGCCCACAAGACTATTTATGTGGGCGGAGCCGCTACGCCCTTTACAGTGGTTAGCGGCGGAGCTGCCACCTTTATCGCAGGGGAGTCGATCACCTTCCTGGAGGGAACCCAGGTGTTGCCAGGCGGAAATATGCTCGCCTACATCTCATCCGGAACTTATTGCGGCGGTTTGATATACTATATACCTGCTGTTGTTCCTGTCCAGGAGGAGGCTCCGGTGAAGCTCGAACAAACCTGGTTCACCATTTACCCGAACCCGACCAGCGGGAATTTCACCATCGTGCAAAAGGGCGACAGGCAATATGGAAATGTCAAAGTTGAAGTCTACGGCATGCGCGGGAACAAGGTACTAAACTCGAATATGACCGGCATTGACAAGCAGGAATTCGCGACTTCGGGCTTGCCCGCCGGTCTGTACATTATAAAGGTGATTGCCGATGATTATACGGAAACCATCAAACTGATCAAGACAAGGTAGCCTCCTTCACCGGGAAGGCGCGAAGACGCTGATAAAATGATGATTTTCAATCATTCATGTCTTCGCTCCTTCGCGGTGAAGAAAATGATGCCGGCCGATCACATTCCGGTACCTTCCCTGTATCTTCCCTAAAGCTGGCCTGTAGGTGCCGGTAAGGTTGTTCAAGCTTTCCCAAGCTTTCCCAAGCTTTCTCAAGCATGTTCAAGCATGTTCTGACATAACTTTTCCGCTCAAGGCGCTATCCCCGGACAGTTTGCCTATTTTAATTTAATCTAAACAAGATTTCGTCCGGTTTTTGTCGTATCTTTGTACGAATATTAACCAACAACATTTTTCAGATGGATTCACTTAGCAATCAGCGTGAAACATCAAACACCTCCTGGACAAAAATAATAGCGAAATACAACCGCCCCGATGCTGTGAAAAGCTGGTGGCAACTCTCCGGTAACCTTTTTCTTTATGCTCTTGCCTGGTTTTTGATGTATGAAAGTCTTTCCATTTCCGTGTGGATTTCTGTCGGACTTTCTATTCCTGCTGCCGGTATGCTCGTCCGGCTTTTTATCATATACCATGATTGCGGGCATGGTTCTTTTTTCAAGACAGGCAGGTTGAATGATGCGGTCGGATTATTTATCGGCATCCTGACATTTACCCCTTATTACAGCTGGTCGCACGAACATTATATCCATCACGAAACAGCCGGGAATCTTGATAAACGCGATATCGGAGACGTATGGACCCTCACGGTGGATGAATACCTGAAAGGCTCTAAATGGACCAGGATCAAATACCGTTTTTACCGGCACCCGGTGACCATGTTCGGGCTCGGGGCATTTCTTGTGTTTGTGATCGTCAACCGGTTCACCAGGAAAACCATGGACCATAAAGGCCGGATTGGAGTTTACGCCACCAATGCGGGTTTGGTTGTTTTTGCTTTTTTAATGAGCCTGCTGATGGGTTTTACAACGTTCCTGCTCATCCAACTGCTCATCATCTCCATTGCCGGGATCATGGGTTTCTGGCTTTTCTATGTACAGCACCAGTTCAACCCGATTTACTGGGCACGGAACAATGACTGGGATTATAAAAGAATGGCCCTGGAAGGCAGCTCCTTTTACAAACTCCCGCGGATACTCCGTTTTTTTTCCGGGAATATCGGATTTCACCATATCCATCACCTCAGTCCGATGATCCCGAATTATAAACTGGCAAAGTGCCATCGGGAGAATCCCATGTTCCGGGAGATCAAACCCCTGACCTTTTGGGCCAGTTTCAGGACCCTCACCTACCGTTTGTTTGATGAAAAGGCCAACAGGATGGTCAGTTTCAGGAAACTGACACGGATCAGGATTGAATCTTCTGATTTTTCATCGTAATCCACACGAAGAAAGATTATTTCTTCATCGGAAGCACGGCTCCGGAACCGTAGATATAGGTTGTAACGGTATTCGGATGTCCTGTGTAATAAATGTTGCCGACCGAACCAACCGTCGCCTCCAGGTATTGTGATGCCTTGACATAGCAATCGTTTGTTCCGTAATTTTTTGTGAACGAATATCCGGTTTGCAGGTCACTGCATTGAATCAGGCCAAAATCTCCTGCAAAAATTGAACAGATGTTGCATATTCCATGGAGGCGAATATCCGCTGTTCCAATGTGCTGGATAAAAAACCCTTCGGTTACCCGGAGGGTGAGTTCAATCGTCCCGCATCCGCCCCATGCATCGATCATCAGCATGGGAGACCGGATGGTATCCGTGCTGGTGATATTCCCCGAGGAGTTATAATAAAGGGAGCGCAGGTTTTTCACAGAGACATGGGCATTGACCGGTTTGTCATAGCTGCGAAGCCAGTTGCATTGATTGAGATTCCTGATGATCAGCACACGGTTCACCACTTCAGTCGTTATTCCGCTGATGATGTTCTGACCTGCTTCTACGGTCACCCGGTTGAGAGAATCCTGGGTGAGGATTACGTTCACATGGTCATACATCGCGATCGTGTCGAAATCTCCAAGTTCCCTTTCCTGCATGATCACCTGCCCTGAATTGGTGATGCAGTTCCCCCCATCCTTGGAACAGGAGGCGATCAGCACCAAAACAGGAAGAAGCGATAATAAGATCTGATGGCAACACCTGTGCATCTGGTCAATTCAATAAGTGCAACAATGGTTAATTTTCAAACACATACAAGGCAAATATTTCAGGGAAATTGTATTTTTTATATTTTGGAAATCGCTGGGATAAAAAAGTAAAAATGTTGTTTTCAGGATATAAAAAATCTGCTGCTGCATCGATAAAAAGAATTTTATCAGCATGGCTGATCAAATTTGTGTCAATCTGATCCTGATCAATTACCGGGTATATCCGGTCCTGAGCCAGCAACTGATGCATTTTACCGGGAAAATCTGTCCCGTTTACATCTTTGAAATAACCAGCGTTGTAATAATAAACAAAGTTACAATCAAAATTTGGAGGACAGAAATAAGTGACTGTTTCCCCGGTTTTAATTTCTTTCACTTTATCCATCAACTCTCCGACATGTCTTTTATTATCAACGTCGGGTTTACAGGTGATCATGATGAATGCGACCGGCAAAAAAATCAAATAGCTGCCATATCTGTGTTGTGAAAATAGATAGTCTGACGAAACAGCTACCGTCAGATAAAACCCGATGGATATAAAGGCAACGTACCTGTCAAAAAAAACAGGCACATTGAATGGCAGGTATTTCATAGAAACGAGAAACATGAGAAAATAAGGAAACAAAAACCAAAAAAGAATCACTTTGCCGTAAATGGATATTCCCCTGAAGTGTTTCCGGGTTAATTGAATGAATGCACCCGCCAGAACAATTAAGAAAATGACTGTTGTAACAGGTGCATTTGAAAAGCGCCACAACATGGTGTATAAATCCTCCCATACCGAAGGCTGCACCCATGTTCCATTGGATGCTGCATCAATAAACCTGGTCAATATTACAGTCAGATAAGGCAAGTAGGAAAGGATTATAAAACCGACTACAATAAAATATGTTTTCAAAATTTTTATTCGAATTTCTTTGAAAAATATGCAGCAAAGCAATTGAATAAGCGGAATAAAGAGGCCAAAGAAATGGGCATAGATCAGCAGGATATTTACCAGGATCAAAACAACCAGGTAAGGTTTCTGATGCTTATTTTCAATGAGTTTGAAATATGCAAACATGGATATTGCCGTGAGCAAAGCAAAGAGCGAATAGACTCTCACTTCATGCGAAAAATATATCTGGTAGTTGGAAAATGTATACAATAACCCTGAAATAACGGCTACTTTTTCATTGAAAAAATCAATGCCGGTTTTGTAAATAAAAAAAACAGTGGCCACGCTGAAAAGCAGGGGCAAAAATCGTGTTGAAAAGGCGGAAATACCGAAGAGTCTGATCCAAAAATGCAAAATGATTTCAAACAATGGCGGGTTGTTCCCTCCCCTTAATTGCGATACAATGGAGTGAACATCCATTTGTGCAATATAAATTGAAAAAGGTTCATCGTTTGCGATGGAAGTTTTATCGAGGTAAATTACTTTCAGGATGAAATTCAAAAGCAACAGCCCGGCCGGAACAGAGTATTTGGAAAAGGCTATTTTATTTATAATCACCAATACTGTGTTTTTCTCAAACAGGGACTTTCATTAAGTCTGAATTAACTTCTTTAGCGCAAAGAGGGAAAATTGAAATTTAATAACATTATTTTGCATCGTTGCGTCTTACGGTGACACCTGGCTTTGGAAACTGCCTTTTATTTCATTATCACGAGTTTCTTCACCAATATACTGGTTTCTGTCTTTACAATGATGTTATACGTGCCCTGTGATGCTTCAGAAAGGTCGATCTGATAGTCTTTTTCGCCCTTGCAGTGCTTGTTAAGAATGACCTTGCCGCTGTAATCCTGAACGCTCACATCCATGGCACGGCCATCTGCCCGGCCCGGAACGATTTTAAAAATTCCACAGGTAGGATTTGGATAAATGCGGATGGTGCCGGCAACATTTTCTTCCACGCCAATGCTTGATTTTGCCTGGGTCACGGTGACGGTCTGCACCGGCAGTCCGGCTATGGTCACTTCAATGTTTGCCACCCGGGGCTGATTGGTGGTATTTTGAGTATAATCAGCAACAAGGGTTCCATTTCCGGAACCTGAATTCGTAAAGACGCACCAGGATGCATTCCCGGTTACAGTCCAGATGGTATTTGAAGTAATTGCGAAAGCTGTACTGCCTGCGATCGAAGAAACATTCTGGTTCAGCGGGGAAATTGCCAAAATCGGAGCAGCCCCTGCCTGGGTTACAGTGACGGTTTGGGGGGCAAGTCCGGATACAGTAACAGCAATATTACACACCCTTGGAGCTATGGAAATATTTTCTTCATAGGTTGCTGCGACCGGTTCACTGTTAGAACCTGCAGGTGTTACGGTACACCAGGATGCATCGCTGGTAACCGTCCAGGCAGTATTGGAAGCCACATCGAACTGCGTGATTCCGGCTGCAGGTGAAACTCCCTGGTTGGCGGGAGAAACGGAAAGTACTGGCGCAGCTGCCTCCTGGTATACGGTAACCAGTTGCGTACCGGCATTTGCACCGGTAACGGTGATGGACGCCATACGAGCCGTTACGGTAGGATTATCGCCATACAGTACACGGATGGTGTCATTGCCTGACCCCGCTGGTGTAGGGGTGCACCATGACGCATCGCTTTGTGTCGTCCAGGTTGTGTTGGAGGCAACGATGAACTCGGTATTGCCCGAAATGGCAGGCACGTTCTGGGTGATGGGTGTAACGTTAACAAACGGTGCAGCAGGAGTCGTCAATTTCACCCTGAGACCTGTAGCGGTTCCTCCTGAACTAACGGCCACAATTCTGAAGAAATAGTTTGTGTCGCTCAACAAGCCGGTCACATCAGCAGTTACATTGAGGCTGTCGGAACCGGAACCTGCTGAAACGGACGGGGTGATAAAATTCATCGTTCCAGGGGTATTGCCATATTCAAAATGGTAATCGGTTGGTATCCCATTGGGGTTCACCATGCCATTCAGGGTTGCCGTGGTAGATGTAACAGCGGAAGCAGGCCGTGTTAACACTCCGGGTGCAAATTGATATCTGAATGAGGCGATTTTTGTTTTGCGGCTGCCGCCACTGCCAATATATTCACTTGTAAACCAGAAAGTTTTATCATCGGTGGGATCGACAGAAAGCTGAGCATAGTCGCCCCATCTGTTGGCTCCGGTTTGAGAATATGCCCCCAGCTGGATCGTATCCTCAGCGATATCAAGAATGCCTGATGCACTTTCATAGGCCCCGGCTGATTGTCCGCAATAGAAAATACTGGGGAACATGGTGGAACTTGAAACCGAATAACCCAGTCCGATTTCATTGAACCCGTTGAGCATGATGCTGCCCATCCATCGGCTTTGTAAATCGGGGGCATAGGTTCCCTGCTGCCGTACTTCCCAGTTGCCCGTGCTTTTCCGCAGTTCATACCAGCGGATCCCTGCATGGCGTACCCCATCAACATTGACAGTATGACAACAAACAATGGTTTGATAGGAACCGAAATTGCGATATTGCGGCACATTCATGATGCATTGCGGAATTCCATCCACACGCTGGCTTGTATTTTTCTGCTCAATATTATTCCAGTTATTACCAAAATTGCTGCTGAATGGCTGCACATCCAATTGTTGGGTACGCACAAAGCCTGAGTTCGCCGGGGTCGTCCAGTCAACAGTCAGTTCATAGAGCCAAAGCTGGTCGGTACCTCCACCCAGGGCATCATCATTGAATGCAACGTACATGCCTGGTGTCCCGGCGGGGGCCAGCGGGCCATCATTGTCAATTGGCGGAACGCACATAAAACCATCCACGGAGCTCGGGAGCCAGGCATTGACGAATCCGATTGCCAGCGCCGTTCCACCGGTAAGCATCTGTTCCCGTTGAAACACATAAATGTCGTTGGCCCCAGCATTGTTGTCGCCCATGTAATATCCATCGCGCCAAACGCTGAATTTCGGGTAGTCGGGCATCGAAGCCACCGGGAAGGAATACTGATGCCAGGTACCGGTTGGATCGTTGGTGGAAGAAACCGCCATGAGCATATAGTTGGTCCCTGAATAGGGGATCGAGAACTCGGTAACCAACCACCGGTCAGCTGCCTCATCATACAGAATAATCGGGTCTCCGTCGTTCCGGTTGGCTCCCGGCACATTTCCAAACAATTGGTTTATATTGGTCGGGCCGGCAACCAGCGTTCCTGATTTATCATAGATGGCATAAACCGTATTGATGGTCTGCATATAATGGTTGGGGCCGGCAACTCCATTGTCATCGGGGGGGTAATAGGGAGAGGTTTGTCCATTGAAATTTTTAAGCGGGTCTTTATTGCCGATGGTAGCGCCCATGAAGTCCTGGGTTGCAGGATCGATCCCTTTAGGCAATGCGGTGGCCGCATAAGGGAAAATACGGTTTTTCAGGTCTTTGTTCAGTGTGCGCTGCAACCCCTTTAATTCAAGCTGATGAAATTCAGCAGCCGTCATTGCCGGTATATCACGTAAAGGTTTGCTCAACCCATAATAGGTTCCCTTGCAAATGTCGGTAGGATGAACAGGCATATTTTGAGCATGCAACGCAAGCAACAACAAGGAAAAAACGGTTGTAAAAAGTAAATTTCGCACCATCGTCAGATTGTTTTAAATTATTTGGCAAATATAACAAAAATAATAGGTGTTAGGCTGCGTTTTCGAACCAGGGTTCCCCATGAGTCCCTCCTGCCCAAGCCAGGGCAGGGAATTGAAAAACATTTCTTTGATATGGCACATAAAAAGTGTATATTTGATTTTCTGTTTACGATTATTAAAACCTACTGGCGGAGATTACACAGACCTGTTTCACTAAACTAAAAGCATCAAAAACATCCGATGTTTCCTTTTCAATATTCTGACTGTGGCAACCCGCCAATTGACGGGTTCTGGGCAATGGTAACCTTCTTGTTTCCATGAATATAGATCTTCATACCCTCGTCATCCTTTTGGGGCTCACCCATCTGATCCAGGTACTGGTTTTCTATCACCAGTATATGGTGAATAAATCCTATAACGGGCCTGGCTGGTGGCTGGCATGGAGTGCAGCAGAGGTAATCGGTTTCGGAATCATCCCCTTCCGGGAAGTAACGCTATGGCTGCCGGTGATCATTATCATTCAAAATTCCATGATCGTTGCCGGAACTGTTTTCCTGTACATCGGGGTGAGACGGTTCTTCAACCTGAAGGTCAACCTGTGGGTAATCGTTCCTGTTCTGGCGATATTTTTCATGCTCTTAACCTACTTTTTATTCTTTGACAATAATATTCAGATTCGTTCAGGTTTGTTTAGTATCACCCTGGCGATCATGTCATTTATCACCGCACAAAGTTTTTTTATTCATAAAACCAAATCCATTGTTTCATCTTCCAATTTCAATGCTTTTGTATTCATCGTGCACGGTGGCATTTTTACATACCGTGCATTGATGATCTTCACCGGCACACCGGTTGAGAATTTTTTCACCCCTTCATTGTTCAATCTTATCCCTTATCTCGATGCACTTATCGTGAGCCTGTTATGGACATTCGGGCTGATCATCATGCTCAACCAGCGACTGAACGGCGGATTGGCGGAGGCCAAAGAGGATCTTCAATTGATTTTCAACACAAGCCCCGATGCAGCAGTCATCACCCGTTTGAATGATGGCATGATCGTGGATGTAAACGAAGGATATTGCACCATCACCGGGTATACCCGTGACGAGATTGTTGGTAAATCATCTTTGGAAATCAATATCTGGAAAAATTCAGATGACCGGCAGACAATCGTCAGCATTCTGCAGGAAAAGGGGTCATGTGAAAACTTTGAAGCCAGGTTTCTGATAAAAGACCAGACTGAGATTTTCGGTTTGATGTCAGCCACAGTCATCAATCTGCATGACGTTCCGCATATTATCAGCATAACGCGTGATATCACAGGCCGCAAGATGGATGAAGACAAGCTTCGCATCAGTGAAGAAAAGTTCAGGGCTGCGTTTGACAATATCCTTGAAGGAGTCCAGATAATCGGATTCGATTGGAAATATATTTATCTCAACGGCACCGCGGGATTGCACAGCCGGCGACCGAAAGAAGAACTGCTAGGCAGAACCTATTTGGAGGTGTGGCCGGATGGCACCAATACGAACCTTTTCCATCTGATGGAGCAAACGATGAAGGAGCGTGTTCCTCTCAAATTGGAAAATGAATTTTTTTTCCCTGACAGATCTGCCGGATGGTTCGACCTCAGCATCCAGCCTTCGCCTGAAGGATTATTCATCCTTTCAATTGATATCACCGAACGGAAAAAGGCTGAGATTGCGTTGCGTGAGAGTGAGCAGAAATTCCGCCAGCACATCATGCATCTCGACGAGGGGTTTTATAGTGTCACTCCTGAAGGAACCTTGCTGGAACACAACGAGGCATTCAACCGCCTCCTGGGATTTGACAAAACAGAGGATATGAGGGGGAGGCATCTCCCCGATTTTTGGGTGAATCCTCAAAAACGCTTCGAATATGTCGAAATATTGAAATCCTCGGGTTATATATCAAAATACCCGATTGATGTTAAAACAAAAACCGGAAACATTGTCAACATCCTGGCAAGTGCACACACGGTCAAAGATAAAGATAATCAAACTGTCAGGATTGAGGGTGTCTTCCTTGATATTTCCGAGCGGAAACGCGAGGAACAGGCATTGAAAGAAAGCGAGCACGGCAAATCCATCCTCCTGGCAAAGATGAACGAAGCCCAGAAAATTGCCTTGATCGGAAGCTGGGAATGGAATATGCAAACAGATGAGGTATGGTGGTCGGATGAATGTTACCGGATTTTCGGCGTATCCCGATCGGATTACGTTCCAGGATTTGAAACAAACGGAAAGTACATTCATCCTGACGATCTGGGACGCTACAATTCATCCTTTGAGCATTCACTTAAATCACATGAGCCGCTGGATTTGAAAATCAGGTTGCTGGCAAATGACGGACGGTTGAAATATTGCCAGGTTAAGGGAAACCCAATTTACAACGATTCGGGGCAACCGGTATGTTTTTCCGGAACGGTGATGGATATCACCAGTTTCCATCATGCGGAAGCGATGCTTGTAAAAGCGAATCGTGTTTATGCGGTCATCAGTCACATCAACAAAGCAATTGTACACCTGAAAGATAAAAATGAGCTCTTTCAGGAGGTTTGCCAGATTGCTTTTGGGATTGGGAAATTCCAGCTTTCATGGATCGGATTGGTTTCAGAAGAACAATTTGTCGTACCGGTTGCTTATGCGGGCCATGAACAAGATTATCTTAATCAGATCATTGAAATTTCCATTAACGATATCCCTGAGGGGCATGGTCCTACAGGCATAGCGATCAGGGAAGGGCGGCATCATGTGAGCCATGATATCGAAAATGACCCCTGTATGATCCTCTGGAAGGAAGAGGCGATTAAACACGGTTATCGTTCTTCCATTGCTTTACCCATCAAAGTATTCGGCAAGGTTATTGGTTCATTGAACATTTATTCGGATATTCCGTATTTCTTTGACAAAGAAGAAATTGAACTCCTTGATGAAGTAACCAGTGACCTTGGTTTTGCCATCGAAAAATTTGAAACGGAAGAGGAATTGCGGCTGAGTGCTGAAAAATTCAAGAATGTTTTCGAACATGCCGCAGTTGGTAAATCAATGACCTACATGGACGGGAGTGTGAAGGTGAATATTGCTTTTTGCGATATGCTCGGTTATAGCATGGAAGAGATGTCTATGATCAAATGGCAGGAAATTACCCATGCGGACGATATTGAAGAAGACACCGCTGTCATTGAATCACTCATCAATTTTAAAAGCGAAAAAGCACGATGGGTAAAAAGGTACATTCATAAAAATGGCAGTATGGTATGGGTCGACGTATCCACCGTCTTGCAAAGGGACAAGCAGGGTAAGGGGATGTATTTTATCACCACCATCAATGATATCACAAACCAGGTACTGATACGGGAGAAGCTACTCGCTGCCTATGATGAAATTAAAGACCTGAATGTTACGCTGGAACAACGGGTTGCGCAACGTACAGCCCAGCTCGAAGCATCCAATAAGGAACTGGAAGCATTCACTTACTCTGTGTCGCACGACCTGCGGGCTCCACTGCGCCACATCAGCGGATATGTTGACCTGATCATCCAGCGGTTTCACAGTTTGCTTCCCGAACAGGGAACACATTACCTTGATATCATTTCAGAATCAGCAAACCAGATGGGTTCGTTGATTGACGACCTGCTGCAATTCTCAAAAAACAGCCGCCAGGAGATGCAGGTGTCTGAGGTAGATATGAACAACCTGGTGCAGGACGTGATTCAAAACATGAACGACGATTGTCATGGCCGGAACTTCAAATGGGTTGTTGCCGGCTTGCCGAATGTTGTGGTGGATTATTCACTCATGCGTTTGGTATGGATCAACCTCTTAAGCAACGCCATCAAGTTTACAAGGCAAAGAAAAATTGCCAGGATAGAAATCGGATTCCATCAAGACAAAAATGAATTCGTCTTTTTTATTCGTGACAACGGAGCCGGGTTCGATATGCGATATGCACATAAATTATTCGGCGTATTTCAACGCATGCATGCCACCGAAGAATTTGAAGGGACCGGTATCGGGCTTGCCAATGTGCGCAGGATCATCCTGAGGCATGGAGGCCGCACCTGGGCGGAGGCGGAAGTGGATAAGGGTGCGACCATCTTTTTTTCTTTGCCTGTGGTGATGGGAGGGGATGTATAGGAACATCACGGACCCTCCAAGGGTCGGTTAATGCAATAAATTAAATGACAGTTGAATAATATCACTAACAGAAGGGAGTTTTACCCATGATTGAATTAAAAACAATCCTGCTGGCTGAAGACAATCCAAAGGATGTCGAATTGACTCTTGAAGCACTGAAGGAGCATAGCCTTGCAAACAAAGTTGTTGTTGTCAGGGACGGGGTGGAGGCATTCGAATACCTGCGCTGCGAAGGGAAATACAAGATGCGTAAAAAAGGGAACCCTGCGGTTTTGCTTTTGGACCTGAAAATGCCGCGCATGGATGGACATGAATTGCTCCAAGCCATTCGAAGCGATCCCATGTTCAAAACGCTCCCGGTCGTAATCCTTTCCTCTTCAAAAGAAGAACCAGATCTGCAGAAATGTTATGAACTGGGGGTCAACGCCTATGTGGTGAAACCCGTAAATTTCAAGGATTTCATGGAGGCGGTTAAAAATATTGGTATTTTCTGGGCTTTATTGAACGAGTTGCCACCAGATAAACGGGATTGACATGGATATAAACAGCAGCAACACCGAGATTTTAAATATATTGTCCCTGGAGGATAATGTGAGGGACTTTGAACTGATAAGGGAACAACTGATCGAAGCCGGTTTTTCATTTGACATTACCCGTGTCGATACAGAGAGTTCATTTGTTAATTCACTCCGTACCTGTAAATACGATATCATCCTGGCTGATTTCAAATTGCCCGGGTTTGACGCATTCGGAGCATTGAGCATGTGCAATGAAATCAGCCCGGAGATTCCGTTTATTTGCGTTTCCGGGTCCATCGGGGAGGAAAAGGCCATCGAACTGATAAAAATGGGTGCGGTCGATTATGTTTTCAAAGACAAGCCAAAAAGACTTCCATTGGCCATCAGGCGTGCACTTGAAGAAGCCAGGGAAAAACTGCTAATCAACCAGAGTGAGGAAAAATTGCGCGACAGTGAACGGAATTATCGGATACTCGCTGATTCAGGCCAGGCATTGATCTGGACTGCAGGAACCGATAAACTTTGCAACTATTTCAACAGGGTTTGGCTTGCTTTTACCGGCCGGGCCCTTGACCAGGAACTGGGCAACGGCTGGACGGAAAGTGTTCATCCGGGTGACCTGCAGCATTGCATGGAAATTTACCTGAACGCTTTTGATCGTCGAAAGACATTTTCTATGGAATACAGGTTGAAGCGGTATGATGGCGAGTACCGGTGGTTCATTGACGATGGCTGCCCCCGTTATGACAGCAAAGGGGAATTCATTGGCTATATCGGCCACTGTCTCGATATTACTGAGCGGAAAAAAGCAGAAGCTGAGATAAAAATCCTTAATGAATCCCTGGAACAACGGATTCAGGAACGGACGGCCCAGCTTCTTGCTGCAAACAAAGAAATGGAAGCATTTTCATATACTGTTTCCCATGACCTGCGCGCACCACTGCGGGGAATTCACGGATTTACGCAAATCCTGATGGAGGATTATGCAAAATACCTTGATGAAGAAGGAAGGCGGATTTGTACTGTGATCAAGGATAATTCGTTGAAAATGGGTCATCTGATCGAAGATCTTCTTTCATTTTCCCGGTTAAACCGTATCGAATTACAACCATCTGAAACCAATATGAAAGATGTACTGTCTTCTGTTTTCCTGGAATTGACCGACGAAACATCCCGCAAACGGATCACCCTGAATATTGGCAAGATCTGCCATGCCCCTGCCGACCCTGTGATGATCAGGCAAGTGTGGTCGAACCTGCTTTCCAATGCCATAAAATACAGTTCCAAAAAGGAGAAAGCGATCATTTCAGTTTCTTCATTCCAGGAAAACGGAAAATGCATATTTTGTATCAAAGACAATGGCGCCGGATTCGATATGCAATATTCAAGTAAATTGTTCGGCGTATTCCAGCGGCTGCACAACGAACAGGAATACGAAGGAACGGGCGTAGGACTTGCCATTGTTCAGCGGATCGTTCAACGGCATGGTGGGGAAGTTTGGGCGGAAGGAGAAGTGGGTGAGGGAGCTGCTTTTTATTTTTCGCTGCCGATATGGGACGTGGAAAGTGGCCGCCTGTCTTCCTTTGCAATCTAATTGCAATACTAATTTGGAATTTGTCCGGTTACTGATTATTTTTGCGGCTAAAATAAAAACTCAGCCATGAAATTAGTAAAAGAGTTCAAGGAATTTGCCATGCGTGGCAATGTGATCGACCTCGCCGTTGGTGTGATCATCGGTGCTGCCTTCGGCAAGGTAGTCGGATCACTTGTCAATGATGTCATCATGCCCCCGATCGGGGTATTGGTTGGAGGTATGGACTTTAAAAGCCTCGCCTTCACCATTCGCGAGGCAGTAATGGATCCTGCAACCGGTAAAGTTGCAAAGGAAGCAGTCACTTTGAAATATGGCAACTTCATTCAGACGCTGGTCGATTTCACCATTGTTGCATTTGCGATTTTCATGATGGTAAAAGCCGTGATGAACCTCAGCAGAAAGAAAGCGGAAGAGGCCCCTGCCCCACCCCCGGCTCCGACCAAAGACCAGGAACTCCTTACGGAGATAAGGGATCTGCTGAAGAAATAATTACGATTTATTATTGAAAACGACCACATCAGGTACATTAGATCACAAAGATTTGATTTATCGAATATGAAATTGCCTTCCCGATAAATTTCAATGATGGTTCTTTTCTGTTCGAATGTGCCTGTCGTGGTGAAAGATGCTTTATTTAACTTCCTAAAACTGCTATAAAATGAAAAAAATCTCAATAATTCTGTTCAGTATTTTGTTTGGAGGGACTATTTTGGCCCAGGAAATCCAGAAAGTTGCAAAAGTCAAATCGGATGTACTGGCCGAAGCCCCGGCAGATACCTCCAAAAAACATTGGCTGGTTCAGGGCACCAGCTCTTTGCAGTTTACCCAGGCCTCCTTTACCAACTGGGCTGCAGGTGGTCAAAACTCGGTCGGCCTGGTCGCCTGGGTGAATTTCAAGGCAAACTACCGGAACGGCAAACATGTATGGGGCAACACAGTCGACCTGGGATATGGTTTCAATATCCTGGGAAAAGGCAGCGATGCCACTTACAACAAAACGAATGATAAAATTGAGCTGACCACCGCATACGGATACGAACTGCATCCCAATAAGAAATGGTATCTCACTTTTCTGGCCAATTTCCGCTCCCAGTTTTCCGCCGGGTACAATTATCCGGATGACAGTACGGTTGTCTCCACATTCATGGCTCCCGGGTATCTGATTGCAGGGGCAGGTATTACGTATGCACCGGTGAAATGGTTCTACGTCTATCTTTCGCCTTCTTCAGGCCGGTTTACCTTTGTGACCGACCAGCGCCTGGCAGATTCAGGGGCCTATGGCGTAGAGCGCTCGTATATTGATTCCTCGGGCTTTCATCATGGGAAAACAGCACGGGGCGAATTTGGCCCTTATCTCCGGGTCGACCTGAACAAGGATCTTGCAAAGAATATCAATATTTCATCCACACTCGAACTTTTTACCGACTACTTACATCAATTCGGAAATATCGACGTCAACTGGAGCCTCCTGCTCAGCTTAAAGGTTAACAAATGGCTTGCGGCATCCATTCAAACCCAGCTGATCTATGACGATGACATCAATATTGTCACCGATCCGGTGAAACAGCCAAAAGGTGGCCCGCGAACGCAATTCAAAGAACTGCTGGGAGTTGGGCTGACGTATAAATTCAAATAGGAAGACGTGGGACGTCAGATTTAAATGGAAAGACATAGCCTTTAGGGCTGACCGCGGACAATTGGATGTTTTCGCGATTGTTTTATCCGGTTGATAATTTAATTCAATTTTCGGTTGTTTTTTATTACTTTTGGGTCTCAAAGACAAATAGTATGGCACATCATTCTGAACACAACGAACATCTGACACACGAACAGCTTAAATTCAGGGAACACACAGAACGGGCGGCGAATTTCATCAAAATCGACCTGTTTCGTTCTGCCCGCGAGGAGTTCAAGGCTGCACTGCAATACCACCCGGGAGATGAAACCTGTCTCCGTCAAATTGATGTGATGAACGCCAACATCGCCCGCGACCGTAAAACAGTGTTGGTGGTTGCACCATTGGTGATCATCCTTATTCTAGTCATTGCACTCTTCGTTTAGCTCGTTTTCACAGTTGAGGTTTTCTCTTGATAGTAATAAGATATTTTAAGATAGATCATCTTGCCAGGAACAATGAAAGAAAAAAAAATCAAACAGCTTGCACTGGTCCGAAACGACCCCTGGCTCGAACCCGTTGCAGATGATATTGCTGCCCGTTACACGAGGTACCAGCAAACATTGCAGGAAATTGAAGGGAATTGGAACAGTCTGAATGAATTTGCCAATGCCTACCAGTACTACGGATTTCATTATGACCGTTCACTCAAAGGGTGGTACTACCGGGAATGGGCGCCCAAAGCCCAGGACCTTTACCTGTTTGGTGATTTCAACAACTGGCAGCGCTATTTGCACCGGATGACCCCGAATAAATATGGCCAATGGGAAATTTTCCTTCCGGATGAACAATACAAGGACAGGTTTACACACCAGAGCAGGGTCAAGGTAATGGTTCATTCAGATGCTGGCTGGCATGAAAAAATACCCGCCTATATCCACCGGGTAATTCAGGATCCTGCCACCCTGGGTTTTTCCGGGCAACACTGGGCACCATCCCGGACCTTCGACTGGTCAGGCGACCGCTTTGACATCCGCAACCTGGATGAGATGCTCATCTATGAGTGCCATGTAGGGATGGCGCAGGAGCAGGAATCGGTCGGCACCTTTGCCGAATTTGCCGATCACCTGATTCCTTACATTAAAAACTCGGGCTACAATAC
Source organism: uncultured Bacteroidales bacterium (assembly GCA_903903985.1). Lineage (GTDB taxonomy): Bacteria > Bacteroidota > Bacteroidia > Bacteroidales > FEN-979 > CAIVAT01. The sequence goes on from CAIVAT010000116.1 coordinate 39,168, forward strand.
GATCCAGTTGATGGCCATTGCCGAGCATCCCTATTATGGATCTTTCGGCTACCATGTAACCAATTTTTTTGCAGTTTCTTCCCGGTTTGGCACCCCCGAGGAGCTGAAATACCTGATCAAAAAAGCACATGAACAGGACATTGCCGTTCTGATGGATGTAGTGCATTCCCACAGCGCTAAAAATACCATAGAAGGACTCAACCAGTTCGATGGCTCAGATGATCAGTATTTTCATCCCGGCGACCGGGGAAATCATCCCCACTGGGATTCGAAATGCTTCAATTATGGCAAGCGGGAAGTATTGCAGTTCCTGCTATCCAATATCAAATACTGGTTAAAGGAGTTTCATTTCGATGGTTTCCGGTTTGATGGCGTCACCTCCATGATGTATTTCGACCACGGATACCGTGAAGTCTGGGATCGTGACGGTTACTTTAAAGATGGGGTTGAATGGGATGCCCTGATCTACATGCAACTCGCCAACACCCTGATACACAAAGTAAAACCGCACGCTGTTACCATTGCTGAAGACGTCAGCGGAATGCCGGGACTTTGCCGGCCTGTGAACGAAGGCGGCATCGGCTTTGACTACAGGCTTGCCATGGCCATTCCAGACTACTGGATCAAAGTTTTAAAAGAAAAAAAAGACGAAGACTGGGACATCCATGAATTATGGTCTGTCATGACCGACCGCTTACCCGACGTTAAAACCGTGGCATATTGTGAATCGCATGACCAGGCGCTGGTCGGCGATCAGACCATCGCCTTCCGGCTGATGCAGAGCGAAATTTATTTTAAAATGAGCAGGAATGACGAAAGCCACGTGATCGACCGCGGCATCGCCCTGCATAAGATGATCAGGCTGATCACCATCGGGCTGGGCGGGCAGGCATACCTGAACTTCATCGGCAATGAATTTGGCCATCCCGACTGGGTAGATTTTCCGCGTGAAGGAAACAACTGGAGTTTCAAATATGCACGGCGCCAATGGTCGTTGCTGGCAAATCCTGAACTGAAATACCGGTTCCTGGCAGCCTTCGACCGGGAAATGATCGCCCTGGTGAAATCACACAAACTTTTTAATGTCGGTTTTGGCGACCAGATGAACATGGATGGTGATAACCAAACCATCATATTCAAACGGCAAGGACTTATTTTTGTGTTCAACTTTCATGTGAGCAAGTCCATCCCCGATTACACTTTTGCGGTTCCGGAACCGGGGGATTACCAAATCGTGCTCAATTCCGACCGTGCTGAATTCGGAGGCCCTGACAGGGTGAACGACAAACTGATCTACACGACCCTGCATCATCCTGAAGATGGTTCACACCACCTCTCCATTTATAATACCAATCGCACCGCGCTGGTCTTCGAACGTGTGGTCCAGCCTTCATAATTTTCGTATCTTTGCCCGATAATCCTGAGCTAAATTTACGATCATATGAATTTCCTTGTTCGTCCGGCCTTTATCCGGAAAATCATGCTGGCACTGACACTAATTTCGACCGTGTGCCTCCTGTTTCCTTTCGCTGATCATGCTGCAAACCCAGATACCACGTGGTCGGTTTCATTCCAGCTGAATATGACCAAAGCTGTAAACCAGCACATTTTCAATCCGGATTCAGATTTTGTTTACCTCATCATGGACCATGATATCCAACCCCTGTCGCTTGTCGAGGGGCCCGGGTACAATTATACAGGGATCCTTTTTAACCAGCTTGATTCAGGTGCAACGTACCATTATAATTTCAGGATCAACAATTCGTTATCAGAAACGGTAAACCGTTCGGTCACCGCCAGGCCTGGCATGGTAAATGTATCGGCATGGTGGAACAATGAACCGCTCAACATCACGACTTTTACCGTAAACATGAAGTACGCCGTGCAATACGGCTTGTTCAACCCTTTGACCGATTCGGTTTACATGATCGGCACCATCAACAACATGAAAGGGTCCCCGAAAATGCAGCAGGTTGGCACAACCCTGAATTTTTCTTATGTGGATACACTTCTTGATCCGGGCTCGGTGCAGCAATACAAATATCGCATCAATGAAGGAGACAGTGCTTCCGGGCATACAGAATTGCTCTACCTGCCAAACCGGATGGTCCGGATCCCGGATACATTGCTGGAGGTAGCAAGTGATTATAACAATTACAACCCGGCTAAAAGACTGATGACCTTCGAATGCGACATGGGTTATTACGTGAAAGCCCATCATTTCGATGCGGCAGGCGACTACCTGGATGTTGCCGGTAATTTCAATGGAAACGGGGCCAATGATGTTTTATTCGATACGGATGGAGACACGATATATTCTCTTGGCCTGTTTATAGATACTACCTGGATCCAACAGGGTCCGCTGCAATTCAAATACAGGATCAACGGAAACTGGAATACTGCCGAACTTGCTGGAAAGCCCAACCGGACTTATGCTTTCCACGATACCATCCATCAGAATCCCAACCTGTTCAGCTGCTATTACAACAACTACAACCCGGCCATTCCCATGCGGCCATGGGTTTATAACGTTGATATCCAGGGACTCCTTATTTATAAAAAATTCCTCAGCGGCGTTTATGGTTATGAAAACGTAAATGGTATTCCGGAGGGGATTTCCACGTACCGGTGGCTGCGAAGCTCCAATGCCCAGGGCACCGACGCGGTTCCCATTGATTCTGCAACAAAAATCACCTATGTGGTCGACACCCTCGACATCACCAAATGGCTTGTTTTCGAGGTCACCCCGATGGCTGCAAGCGGCGATTCAGCTGCCGGTTTACCGGTCAGGGTTGTTTCCTCAACCAACATTTCTGCATGGGATCTGGGATTTGGTGATCATAACCTGATCACACGGGTGTATCCAAATCCTGCCACCGAGTATTTATTCATTGAAACAAAAAAAGAGATCGAGCGGGTTGAAGTTATAAACCTTTTAAATCAGGCAGTCCTTGTAAAAGATGACATCGGTTTAAAATCGCTCAAGATTGCATGCGGGTCATTACCTCGCGGGTTGTATCTTATTAAGGCTACGACAAAATCGGGACAGACTGGCATGGTGCGGGTGATAAAGTATTAAACCATCATCCGCCTGACCCCGTCCCCTCATAGGGAAGGAACGACAATCTGCTCCCTGGCTGGTGAGGGGTTCAGGGTGTGTTCAACAAAAAATCCAGATTCTCGTTTTCCTGAAACTCCTGCGCTTCCATCCCATACCGGAATACACGCAATGAACGGTTGCCGGTCATGTTCATGGTGTCACCGATCACTTTAAGCAAACATCCTTCACGCAGGCCCACGACCGTAACCTCACGATTTACCGTGAGAAACTCCAGGATGCGCTGCTCCCGGGTCTCCCCGGCATGGCCTTCCGGATTGTCATCAAGGTAATGCGGGTTGATCTGAAACGGAACAAATTTGAGGCAATTGAACGAAGGTGGTTCGCAAATAGGCATATCATTGGTGGTTTTCATGGTCGGACAAGCAACATTTGCGCCTGCACTCCACCCAACGAAAGGGATTCCCCTGGAAATTTTACGCCGGATGGCTTCCATCACACCCAGTTCCTGCATCATCAAAGCCAGGTGAAATGTATTTCCGCCGCCAATTACGATCGATTCTGCTTCATTTACCGCGACCACCGGGTTGGGTTCTCGATGGATGGAATGCAACAGGAACCCCATCTCCCTGAAGATCTTTTTCACGCGGTCTTCATAAAGATCAAATGATTTTTCAACACCCGATGTGGTCAGGTTTACGCCGGCATAAGGGATGAAAAGTACTTTGCGCACCCCGAATCCCGAGAGAAATTCCTTGATATGGGTACGTGGCCAGGCAAGATATTCCTCTCCGGCATTGGTTGAATTACTGATCAATAAAAGATTTCGGATCATACATGAAATTTGGGCCATAAAAGTAATAGAAAGTTCTTATTTTTGAACACTGAAAATGATAAAATTATAAAACCTGATGAAGGAAAAACCTGCATTGAACTTTTGGCAAATCTGGAACATGAGTTTCGGATTTCTGGGGATCCAGTTCGGATGGGGCTTGCAGATGGCCAATATGAGCGCAATTTATTCTTATCTTGGGGCCAAGCCAAGTCAAATCGCACTTCTCTGGCTTGCTGCCCCTGTTACCGGAGTGATCATACAACCCCTGATAGGGCAGGCCAGCGACCGAACCTGGACAAGGCTGGGCCGCCGCAGGCCCTATATCCTGGCGGGAGCCATCCTGGCATCCCTTGCCCTGATATTCATGCCCAATTCTCCGACTTTCTGGATTGCAGCAGGGCTGCTATGGGTACTCGACGGAACGATCAATGCCAGCATGCAACCTTTCAGGGCGATGGTGGCTGACAACCTGCCGGAAGAACAAAATTCGAAGGGTTTCGCCATCCAGTCACTGTTCATCGGCCTGGGTGGCACGATCGCTTCGGCGCTTCCATGGATGATGACCAACTGGTTCGGAATTGCCAGGGATACGGCCGGTCAGGGTCATATTCCCGCATCCGTCACATTATCGTTTTACATCGGTGCCGTGGCATTTATCGGCGCTGTTCTGTGGACCGTTTTCACCACCAAAGAACTTCCGCCTGATGAGAACGAACTTGGTTCGATCCGGTCGCAGAAGTTCGACTGGACCTTAGGCATGGGAGAAATCGTCAAACTTCTTGGGCACTTGCCCAGGCGCATGTGGGAACTGGGGCTGGTGCAATTCTTTACCTGGATCGGCATGTTCTGCCTGTGGGTCTATTTTTCACCGGCAATTTCGGGCAATGTGTTCCATGCCCATGAAGGAACTGTGGAAATGGAAGCTTCGGGGGCCTGGGCAGGTTTTTGTTTCGCCATGTACAATGCCGTCTGTTTTTTATTTTCCTTTGCACTGATGCGGGTTACGAAATTTTCCAGTCCCAGGATGATCCATGCACTATGCCTGGCTATGGGTGCCATCGGACTGCTCAGCATTCCATTGATGACCGATAAATATGGATTACTCTTTTCAATGGCCTGCATCGGTATCGCCTGGTCAAGCATTCTCTCCATGCCTTATGCCATGCTCGCACCCGCTTTACCTCCCGATAAACTTGGGGTCATGATGGGGATTTTCAACCTGTTCATCGTTGCACCACAAGTAATTGCATCTAGCCTGCTCGGGTATGTCGTTGGACTTTTCTTTGAAGGTAAACCCATGAGTGCGATGTTCATCGGAGGATTCTCCTTTGCCATTGCCTCCATAGCCACACTGCTTGTTGTAACATACAAAAATAATAAAAAGCTTCAGCCTGCCTGATCAAATTCAACCGGTCGTGAATATAAAATTTTCAATAATCAATATGAACCCTCATTAATAATTTAATACTACAGCTAAAATGATGAATGAACGCGCATCAGGAATATTGCTCCATCCCACTTCATTGCCTGGTAAATATGGAATAGGAACTTTGGGAACATCGGCTTATGAATTCATTGACTTCCTGGTGAAGGCAAAACAGCAATACTGGCAGATTTTACCCCTGGGTCCTACCGGTTATGCCGATTCACCCTATCAATGTTTTTCAGCCCATGCAGGCAACCCGAACCTCATTGATCTCGATATCCTTGTTAAATCCAGGCTCCTTGCTGCTGATGATCTGGCTGATTATCCCCATTTTCCTGAGAGCACCATCGATTTCGAAGGTGTACAGCAAACCCGGTTGCCCTTGCTGCATAAAGCCTATCATTCATTTACCCTGAATGCGAACAATGTCGATAAAATGGCCTACCGGAATTTTTTAAAAGACCAGGCGATCTGGATCAATGATTACGCACTTTTCAGGGCCATCAAGGCGAACCGGGATCAGAAACCATGGTACCTGTGGGAAAATCCGCTTAAAATGAGGGAACCGGAAGCCATCAAGGCCATCCAGACACTGCTTCACGAGGAGATCGATTTTCATAAATTCATGCAGTTCCTCTTCTTCAGGCAATGGATTGCAGTTAAAGACTATGCCCATACCCACAAGGTGAAAATCATCGGTGATATCCCGCTATACGTTGCCCTCGACAGTGCAGACGCCTGGGCCAATCCTGAAATTTTTGAATTTGATGAAAACCTGAACCCGATCCGTGTTGGCGGTGTACCACCAGACTATTTCAGCGAAACCGGCCAGCTATGGGGAAACCCGCTTTTCCGGTGGGATGTGCTAAAAGAGACGGGTTACCGCTGGTGGATCGATCGAATCCGGACCAGTCTTTTCCTTTATGACATCATTCGCATCGACCATTTCCGGGGTTTTGCGGCATACTGGGCCGTACCTGCTGCTGAAAAAACTGCCATCAAAGGCGAATGGATCCCGTGCCCGGGAAAAGAATTCTTTGATGCCCTTCGTACGGAGTTTGGCATTTTACCGATCATCGCTGAAGACCTGGGTGTCATTACTCCTGATGTTGAGGAGCTTCGTGATGGTTTCGACCTTCCCGGCATGAAAATCCTGCAGTTCGCCTTCGATTCGTCGGAGGCCAACGACTATATCCCTCACAATTACGTTAAAAATTGTATCGTCTACACCGGGACGCATGACAATGATACCGTTGTTGGTTGGTTTAATGCCGCCACTCCCGACGACCGCAAGTATGTGCTCGATTACATGAATACGGTTGATCACGACATCCACTGGTCATTTATCCGGCTTGCCTGGTCATCGGTGGCTTATACTGCCATCGTTCCCATGCAGGACCTGCTCGGACTCGGCACCACTGCACGGATGAACCTGCCAGGGACAACACAAAACAACTGGCAGTGGCGTGCACTTCCTGATGATTTCAGCCCGGAACTGGCTGCTAAGCTGGCACATCTCACGTTGCTTTATGGAAGAAGTAAGAAAATAAAAAGTAAAAAGTAAAAAGAACCGCAAAGGTCGCAGAGGTCTCCGCGTACTCTGCGGTTAAAATTTTTTATCATGATTGATAATATTTATAATAATCAATTAATCAGGTTTCGTTTGATATTTTTATTTGTTCTATTTTCCCCGTTTGCTATTTATTCTCAGGAAATTACCCTTGAAAGGGTTGAACCGCCCTTTTGGTGGACGGGGTTCATAAACACGGACCTTCAATTATTGGTTTATGGAAAAAATATCTCAACTACCACGGTTTCGATTGACTATCCCGGGTTGATCATCAGGAAGATCAACAAATTAAGCAATCCCAACTACCTGTTCCTGGATCTGACGGTTGGGAAAGGGACACGCCCGGGAATTGCTTCATTTCAATTTAAATCAAAAGGCAAGGTGATCGCCAAATACCTTTATGAATTGAAAGGCCGCAAAAAGGGTTCTGCAACCCGTCACGGATTTTCGGCTTCCGACGTGCTGTACCTCCTGATGCCAGATCGGTTTGCCAACGGAGATCCATCAAACGACAACATGCCCGGAATGATCGAAACGGTTGACCGTGCCAACAAAGACGGACGTCACGGGGGAGATATCAAAGGCATTGCGGATCACCTGGATTATATCCGCGACCTGGGTGCAACCGCCATCTGGATCAACCCTTTGGTTGAAAACAACCAGAAAGTCTATTCTTATCATGGGTACTCCACAACCGATTATTATAAAATCGATCCAAGGTTCGGCACCAACGATGATTATGTGAAACTGTGTGATGGAATCCATCAACGCGGGATGAAGGTGATCATGGATATGATCTTCAACCATTGCGGAAGCGGACACTGGTGGATGGAAGACCTGCCCTCGGCCGACTGGGTGAATGAGTGGCCAGAATTTACGCGCACCAACTACCGGGCAGGAACAGCCTCGGATCCGTATGCCTCTGCAGCCGACAGCAATGTATTTGTTCGTGGATGGTTTGATAAAACCATGCCCGACATGAACCAGCACAACCCGTTCGTGATCAATTACCTGATCCAGAACAGCATCTGGTGGATTGAATATGCAGGATTGGACGGCATCAGGCACGATACGCACCCGTACGCATTTAAAGACATGATGGCGGAATGGGGGAAACGGATCGCACAAGAGTATCCCGACTTCAACATGGTAGGCGAATGCTGGATGAACTTCCCAGCCTCTGTCGCCTACTGGCAAAAAGATGCCAGGAACAAAGACGGGTATAATTCATGGCTGCCCAGCGTGTTTGACTTTCCAATGTATGATGCAATTGGTAAAGCCTTCAATGAAAAAGATGGATGGAATACCGGAATCCTTCGGCTGTATGACATTCTCACACAGGATCTATCGTATGCGAATCCTTCGAACCTTGTTGTTTTTGCCGAAAATCATGATGTGAACCGCTTTCTTGACTCTCAAAATATCGATACCCGAAAGTTTAAAATGGCAATGGCATTTATCCTGACTACCCGCGGAATTCCGCAACTCTATTATGGAAGCGAGGTGCTCATGTCGACCGGTACCGACAAAGGCGATGGGTGCAAACGCAAAGATTTTCCCGGAGGGTGGCCCGGGGATCCACATAACGCATTCACCAGCCAGGGTCGCACTGATACAGAAAATGACATGTACGACTACCTCCACAGGCTTCTGCAATGGCGTAAATCGAAAGAGGTCATTCACAGCGGAAAACTCCGGCACTTTATTCCCAGGGATGGAATATATGCCTATTTCCGTTACAATGCAAAAGAAGTGGTGATGGTGGTCATGAACAACAATGAAGAAGCCAAGACGATCGATACCGAACGATATAAAGAGTTTCTGAAGAAGTACAAGGCGGGAACCGAAGTAATCAGTGGAAGTTCCATTAAAGACCTTTCGAAGCTGACTCTGGCCGGAAAGTCGGTGATGATAATAGAGCTTAAATAACCCCATCCCCCCTCCCCTGGAGGGGAGGGATTCAGGGAGAGGTAATTAATCATATTTCATAAATCGTAAATTAAAAATCATGTTATCAATCCAAAAGCGTCTCAGCAACTCGTTCTACATTATTCTCGGGCTTCCCAGCACAGCGATGGGGTTTGCCCTGTCGATCCAGATAGCGGTTTTAAGCTGGATTCTCCGCACCAAATACAACCTGGAAATTGACCAGATCGGGATCGTTTGGGCAGCCGGGCCCATTGCCGGGATCCTTGGTCAGCCAATCATCGGTTTGATCAGCGACAAGGCCTGGTTCTGGGGTGGCCGGAGAAAGCCGTTCATCATCATCGGGGGATTGCTTGCTGCGCTGATGATCTTTGCATTGCCCAACATTGATAAGATCAGTAATTTCTTCGGGATTGCAAGCATCATGGCCGTGGCCGTTACGGTTGCCCTGACACTCGATCTCTCTATCAACATCAGCTTCAATCCAACGCGGTCGATCATTGCCGATGTCACCCCCGATGGTCAGCCACGCACCAAAGGTTATACCTGGATGCAATCCATATCGAACCTTTTCGGAAGCGGGGCCTACCTGATGGGTGCACTGATCGGCAACTATTTCCTGATTTATGCCGGGGTTATCATCGTTCTTATCTTCTCGATCGGGCCATTGCTCTTCATTGAGGAACCCCGTTTTTTGAATGAGGAAGCCGGAAAATTACATGAATCCGGATCCGGCGGAACATGGGCTCGGTTTTTAAATTGGTTCCGGGTCAATTTTTCAGCTGGGACTACTTTTTCATCCGTTTGGAAAAAGTTCAGCAACGGATTAAAGATCAATCTGCTTCAATACAACCAGCTTTACAGGATCTATTTTGCACATGCTTTCTCCTGGCTGGGCATTCAAACCATGTTTGTTTATATGTTTGCCTTTCTCGAACAAAAATTACCGGCAATGCAGGGCATGGCAGTCGCTGATCGCAATGCGAGACTCGGGCAGATGATCGGATGGTCGTTCTTTATCCTCAATGCTGTTGGCGCAATATGGCCTGCTTTCATGCTGGAACCGCTGAGCAAGAAACTGGGAAGGGTCAAAACACACGCTTCGATGGTAGCCATCATGGCCCTCGGCTATTTTGGAATCGTATTTTTCGCCTCCAGCGCATTCATGCTTTATACAATGATGTGCGTCCTCACACTGGGATGGGCTGCGGTTGTAAGTCTTCCATTTGCAATCATGTCGGAAAAAGTGGATAAAAGCCGCATGGGATTTTTCATGGGGATTTTCAACCTGTCGGTTGTCCTGCCACAACTTGTTGCAAGCTCACTCATCGGGACTGTTGTTAAAAATGCAGGCGATAAAGGAATAATTTTCGTGATCAGTGGCGTTTCACTGGCAATTTCGGCAGTTCTGTGGTTATTTGTATCTGAAAATAAAAAGTAATGGTTCCCATCAGGCTGATTAAAACGATATTCCTGCTGATCCTGTCCGTTGCTGCAGGTCACACATCGAATGGCCAGACCTTCGCGCAACTGCTCGACCGGTTAAATTCGCTTCCGGTATCGGAGCGGCAGGCGGTTGCCGACAGTTTTATGAATGCCGGGAATTCGTTCCCGTTTGTTGAATACGATACCCTGGTGCATTTCATATATAACTCACCAGCTCAATCGGCAGCCATGGCCGGCGATGCGACCGGCTGGAATCCAGACGCGCTCTTTACGAACGTCAGCGGGTCGAATTTCAGGTACTTTACAACGACCTATGAAAGGGATGCAAGGCTTGACTATAAATTCGTCATCAATGGCTCAGACTGGATCCTGGACCCGAAAAATCCATATACCTGCGCGGGCGGGTTTGGGCCCAATTCGGAGTTGCGGATGCCTGGTTACAATTTTCCACCAGAGATCGCCTATTATAATACCATACCCCATGGTATTTTGAAAGACACGATTTTCCAAAGCACCATTCTTGGCAACAGCCGGAAGGTACGGGTCTACCTTCCTCCGGGCTATCCAGCTGGCAGTGATGAATACCCCGTCATGTTATTTCATGATGGGCTTGATTACATCACCCTGTGCAAAGCCAACAACATCCTCGATTACCTGATCTCGGAACATATGATGGCTCCGGTCATCGGGATTTTTGTCCCTCCTGTAGACCGTGCTGCAGAATATGCAGGAAATAAAATCGACCCATTCACCGAATTTATCACGAATGAATTGATGCCGGTGATGGATAACCGGTATAAAACAAGTAAAGATCCCGCAAAAAGAGCCATGGCCGGCGCTTCCGATGGCGGAAATATTTCGCTTTACATCGGCATGAAACATCCGGAACAGTTTGGAAAAATTGCGGCACAGTCGAGCGATGTCATCCCGGCCATCAGTGAAACGTTTTCCGGCGGTCCTAAATTAAACCTTTCACTGTACATCGACATCGGCATTTACGATATAGCCATGCTGATCCCGATGGTTCACGGTTTGAGGGATATCCTGGAAGCAAAGGGTTACCCATATCAATACAGGGAATGGCACGAGGGCCATAGCTGGGGCAACTGGAGGGGACACCTGCGGTTGCCGCTGATGCAGTTTTTCCCCTGGGCGAGCGGGATGAATGGTGTGCAACCCAATCAAAAGGTTAAGCTGGAACAAAACAGGCCCAATCCATTTTACGGGCAAACAACAATTCCATTTTCGGCACCCATTGGGTCAAAAGTTGAAATAACCCTTTATGACCTGGCCGGTAAAAAAATAGAAACCTTATTTTCCAGATCTGTTTCCTCAAAAGACAATATTGTTGAATATCATCACAAGAAACCGGCGGGACAGTATATTTTAACGCTGAAACAAGGCGGGACAATCAAGGACAGCATGATCATTCAGGCACTATAAACCTGTTTTTTAAACACATAGTCACAACAGAATATCACAATAGAAAATCGTGCGAATGTGCCACCCATGTGGCCTATTGTGCCTGATGTGCGAAATTTTGTATTTTTACGGGCGCACCCCACTAACAAAATCAATTAAACAATCATGAAAATCAAACATTTACCAATTATTGCCGCAGGCCTGGCCTTATGCCTCTGGAGCTGTAAATCAAATGATGATCTGCTCCTGTCAAAAGAGCCACAGATGCTCAAACTCTCCGCCCCCATCCTGATCAATGCCGACTCAACGGTAATTCAGCTCTCCGATTACCTTGTGAAGCCAACCTGGATTGATTCGCTGGAGCTTGACAAATCGCTTCATGCTGCAATTTCTGCCGATTCGGTGTTCATGGTCATCAAACCGGCGGGCCGGGATTTTCCAAAACTCTCCGTGCTGAAAATATGGTCAAAGGGATTCCCCTATTCCCTGCTGCTCGAAAAATCGACCAAAATGAGATACCGGTTTACCTTTGATCCTCAAAACAAAAAATATAAACGCATCCAGATCAAGGGCCAGATGAATGAGTGGAATGCGGCATCAGGATATCTTTTTGAAAAAGATGGCAAATGGCATATTGACTTTCAACTCTTTCCCGGGAAATACCAGTACAAGCTGATTATTGACGGAAAAGAAAAGACAGACCCGAACTGCCGCGATTCGGTGAGCAACAACAACGGAGGGTACAATTCGCTGCTGACCCTCGGCAACCTCAACCCCTCCGGGTTACCTCTCCTTTTCACTTCGGTTGGTGATGGAAGAAAAATGGTGATCGGCCTGAAAAATAAGGCTGATTCGATATTCGTATTGTGGCAGAATCATCTGCTTGATCAGAAATTCTGGAAAAGGGACAGTGCAGGAATTACCATTGAAATTCCCCGAAAAGCCAGGGAGTTCGATCGCAGTTTTATCCGTGTATGGGCCTATAACAACGCAGGCATTTCAAACGAAATCCTGGTGCCATTGAAGGATGGGAAGGTGCTCACGGATGCAAAAAACCTGACCAGGAACGACCATGAGGCGATGGTGATGTATTTCCTGATGGTCGACCGTTTTAAAAACGGCAAACCCGATAATGACGCCCCTGTGAAGGACAAAGAGATCGATCCAAAAGTTAATTACATGGGTGGCGACCTTGCAGGGATCATCCGTGAGATTGAGGATGGCTATTTCACCAACCTTGGCATCAACACACTTTGGATATCGCCCATTACGCAAAACCCTACCATTGGATACAGGGAATACCCAGCACCTCACCGCAAATTTTCAGGATATCACGGGTATTGGCCCATCACGCTTACAACCATTGACACCCGTTTTGGCAATGCCGATGAATTCCACAGGCTGGTGAATGAAGCCCATGGAAAGAACATCAACGTCATCCTCGATTTTGTTTCCCATCACGTGCACCAGGAATACCCTGTTCTGAAAGCCCATCCCGACTGGATTACGCAGGTCGATCTTCCAGGGAACAGGAAAAACATCCGGATATGGGATGAATACCGGCTTACAACATGGTTCGACGTGTTCCTGCCTACCTTTGATCTCACCAAGCCCGAAGTAGCGAACATGGTTTCCGATTCTGCCGCGTTTTGGATCAAAGAATATAAACTTGACGGTTTCCGTCACGATGCAGCCAAGCATGTTCCGGAAAACTATTGGAGGATGCTGACCCAAAAGCTGAACCAGCAGGTAGTAATCCCCGAAAACCGCAGTATTTATCAAATCGGTGAAACCTTCGGTAGCCGTGAGTTGATTGGCAGTTATATCAACCCGGGCATGCTCGACGCCCAGTTCGAATTCAATCTGTATTGGGATGCAAAATCGGCTTTTGCAATCGATAATATCTCGTTCCGCGATCTAAACTATTCCCTGCAGCAATGTTTCAGTTATTACGGAGAGCATCACCTGATGGGCAACATCACCGGGAACCAGGATATGTCGCGGTTTATTTCCTATGCCGGCGGGGCACTTAGTTTTACTGAAGATGACCACGAAGCAGGATGGAAAAGGGATATCCAGGTCAAAGATACCATGGGATACCAGAAACTTGCATCACTTGAAGCGTTTAACATGACCATCCCCGGCATCCCGGTTATTTATTACGGAGACGAACAGGGAATGGCAGGTGCCGCCGATCCTGATAACCGGCGCATGATGAAATTTGACAACCTCAACAAGCATGAACTGAATCTTAAAATGACAACCGCCAAACTTGCCCATTTAAGAAATTCAAACATGGCGCTGGTTTATGGCGACTTCACTACATTGAAAGTCAATGAAAAGGTTTTCGTTTACCTCCGGTCGTATTTCGACAAGGCGGTTATTGTTGTCTTCAATAAAGATAAATCTTCAAGGAAAATCGAATTCGATCTACCAACCCGGTATATGGAAGGTAAATTCACCGCACAGTTTGGAAATAAATTCGTTTCCGAAAAGGGAAAGGTGAGCCTGGAACTCAAAGGGAATTCATTTGAAATATTATCAAATTAATAAATCCGACATCGATTGTTCTTGCGAATCAAGGGTTGAAATATGTTTAAATATCAACCCTTGATTGATATTATTCACAAATTTTGCCTCTGTGGCCTCTGTGAATCCTCACAGGTTCTCCATAAAAAAAATAATCATACGAGTATCACTGAGCAAATACAGAGGTTCACAGGGAAATAATGACTGGTCGAAAGTTTTGGTATTAACCGGCAATAAAAACAATTCGCATGAAAAAATTATCTTTGATCTTTATCGGTGCCATCATGGGTATATCAGCCTGCAACCGGCCGGCTGCGACTGAAAACACCGGTCCTTCTCCTCATGTTTCCTGGAGTCGGAATGCAACAATTTACGAGGTGAACATCAGGCAATACACACCCGAAGGCACCTTCAATGCCTTTGAGAAGGAGTTGCCCCGGCTGCAGAAGATGGGAGTGGATATCCTCTGGCTGATGCCCATCAATCCACTGGGAGCAAAAAACCGCAAGGGAAGCCTTGGAAGTTACTACTCAGTAAGAGATTACCTTGCTGTTAACCCTGAATACGGAACCAAAAAGGATTTCATTGAGGTTGTGAAAAAGGCCCATGAACTTGGAATGAAGGTGATCATTGACTGGGTTGCCAACCACACTTCATGGGACAATAAGCTGATTTCCAAACATCCCGAATGGTACAAGAAGGACTCTACCGGGAAGATCATCGCCCCTGCTGCCGACTTGACCGATGTGGCTGCACTTGACTACAGTCAGCCGGGTTTGTGCGAATACATGACCGATGCCCTGCTATACTGGATCAAAGAGGCCGATATCGACGGCTACCGCTGTGATGTTGCGGGAATGCTGCCGATATCCTTTTGGCACGACGCCATTCCAAAACTCAGGCAGGCAAAACAGATTTTCATGCTGGCCGAAGATGAAAAACCCCGGATGCACGATACCGCATATTTCGATGCAACCTATTCGTGGAGACTTTACTGCATGATGAACGACATTGCCCAGAAAAAGAAAACGGCTGACAAAATTGACTCGCTATTCAGCGCTGAAAGCAGGGCCTATCCACCAGATGCCTACCGGATGCAATTTACCACCAACCATGATGAAAACTCCTGGAATGGAACCGAATATGAAAGGCTGGGCGCCGGGGCACGTACCTTTGCGGTACTTACCTTCACCTTCCCGGGCATTCCTTTGGTTTACAGCGGACAGGAGTCGGCAATGAGCAAACGCCTGCGCTTTTTTGATAAGGACACAATCCCATGGGGAGATTTCCCGCTGGAATCGTTTTATACCACCCTCATGCATATGAAAAAGAGGAATGATCTTGTCGCGACCGGCGACAGTGGCGGTCAATTCATCAAGGTTGCCACAAGTAACGACAAAGCTGTTTATGCTTTCATCCGTAAAAAATCAGCTAAACAGATGCTGGTGATCCTTAACTTTTCCGAGACTGATCAGTCGCTGACCCTCAAAGGAAACAGCTTTACAGGAAAATACAAGGAGCTTTTTACAAGCCAGGTTAAGGAATTTAAAGCAGCTGAGAAAATTGCACTTTCACCCTGGCAATACCTGGTTTATGAAAGTCAATAGGATGCAGCAAGCTGTTTAAGAATAACAAGTGATAAGTGACAAAAAAAAAAACTGCCCCGGATTCGGAGCAGTTTTTTTTGTACAAAACAGGATTAGTTTTTCGTAAGCTTATACTTGTAAATCGGATTGCTCAGGTTGAGTGTCACAATATAATTACCGGCTGCTGGTACGACAATATTGGCACCGCCCGCTTCAAGTGACCCATTCGCTCCATCATCCCCGTAATTAATATCCCAGGCATTATTGGCACGGAATTTAATTTCGGCGGCTGTCAGCGCAACGGTTACCGTCCAAACTTTATTAGTGGCATCGTACGTCATAGGTGTTTCTGTATCCCAACCACCAGGAGTACCGCTGCCGATAACAGCCCATGTGGTTTTAACAGCCGTATAGGTTAATCCCACGAGGTCAACGTTCAGCTTATAATATCCGGCTTCGGCGGCCTTGATGTTATCACCACCCTTATCCAGAGTTCCATTTGCACCGGTATCACCCCAGTTATTGTCCCAACTTGGTCCCTGGGTAAATTTATACTCGGTATTGGCATCCGGGAAGTTCATGTAACCTTCATATTTGCCATTGGATTTCAACGACGCAATGGTTGTTGAAGAATCTGCCGGATTCCATCCCTGGTAACTCCCGGGAACACCCAATAACGGGTAAACGATGGGTACATAATAGGGCGTGATCGCTTGTTTAACCACTGCCGAATAAACCGGCTTGATGGAATCAATCGTAACCCCGTCTTTATTCTTCACGATCGTTACAACTCTGAACTCCATGGGTAATGGTTCCATTACCTTGGGATCAAATAACAACGGCAGGAGTTTGGCATTCAGATCCTGGGTAAGTACAGCGTATGCGAGTTTGGTGTTGATCGCACCCAGTGATGATGGATCGGCAAAATTGTTTCCCTGTTTATCCATCTCAATCGTATACGAAGGAATGATCTGCGCACCATAATCGGCAGCTGCCCAATTATAGGTTAACAGTTCCAGCGCATTGGCTTCTAAAAGAACCAGGGAAGCACCGCCTGGAACCGTCAGGGTGGGTGCACCCGGTGAGGATTTCAGGATGGTTTTGGTTTCGTCCTTCTCACACGACAGCAAGCTGAACAACCCAATGACCAGTAAAAATATTGATAGTTTTTTCATTGTATATCAGTTTTAACAGATTAATATCCAAGGTTTTGTTTAAGATTTGGATTGGCGGTCACGTCAGATGACGGAATTGGGAAAAGGTTATAGAATGGAGCAACCGGTTGTCCGGCTTTTGATCCGCCTTTCCACGGCCATACATAGTCGCCCGTGCTGAATTGACCAAACCGGATGAGGTCGGTTCTGCGATGTCCTTCCCAATACAATTCCCTGGCCCGTTCATCGATAATGAATGGAAGCGTAAGTTCATCAGCAGTTATCTTGCCACGTTCATCATTGCTGTAGGCACGCATACGGAGGTTGTTAACCAGGGTGAGGGCTGTTGCGAGATCACCGCCGCCACCGCCGCGAAGGACAGCTTCGGCATACATCAGGTAAACATCACCAAGGCGGAACATGGGGAAGTCCGTATCAGTATAGGTAGCATTACTTCCAGCCACGCCTGCACTAGTGACATTGGTGAATTTCGGGACGGCATAGCCATCGGTAAACATGCCGATATCATTGATTTCAAGCGATTGTCCGTTGGTATAGAACATACGGCGTGAATCGACCAATGGTGGCGGAGGAGGTGTGTTCAGTACAATCGTGTAGGTATAATCCGGAGCGCCTAATTTCATGGTCACCTTATATTCACCAGCGGCAGGAACTGCAATGTTTGCTCCGCCAGCTTCCAGGATGCCGTTGGCACCATCATCTCCGTAATTGATATCCCAGCCACTGTTTGCACGGAATTTAACTTCACCTATTGTCAGGTTGATTACGATCGTCCAAACATCATTGGTGGCATCGTAGGTCATCGGCTTATCTGAATTCCAGCCATCGGGTGTTGCCGAGCCAATGATCCCCCAGGTGGTTTTCACCATCGTATACGTCAGGGCGTTGATATCAACGTTGAGTTTATAATATCCAGGATCAGCTGCCTTGATATTGGCGCCGGCAGGTTCAAGGGTACCATTGGCACCATCATCGCCCCAGTTTACGGTCCAGTCTGGATTCTGGCAGAATTTGAATTCCGTATTGGCATCAGCGAAGTTCAGATAACCTTCGAATTTATTATCGCTTGCCACTGATTTCAGCACGGTGGTGGTTTTTGCAGGATCCCATCCCTGGTATGAACCAGGAACATAAAGCATGGGATAGCTTCTCACACTCTTGGGAGGTTTGGGTGACGACCAGGGCATGTCTCCCGGAACAGGAAACTTATCTACCAGGGCGCTTGTGGTTCGGGTACCTCCCCATCCACCGGCAACACCATAGTCGGCAGGAGCCATGCTGCCGCCAATTGCTGAGTGAATGATGAAGGTGGTGCCACCCCAGGATTGTGATTTGGAACCATCGAAATTGATCATGAAAATTCCTTCAGTGGTTTTGTTGTTGTCGGCAGTAAAAAGATCCTTGTAATTGGGTTCCAGCGAATAACCGGCCTGGATCACCTTGTTGCAGTAGGTAACACACTCCGTGTTTTTAGCCTGTCCGGTGTAAACCTCCGCATTCAGGTAAAGTTTGGCAAGTAGGGTCCACACGGCGGCTTGTCCGGCGCGTCCGTACTCTTCACCCTTCACCGTCGACATCAGGGGTTCAATGGCGAGCAGTTCACTTTCCACATAAGCATACAGGTTTTCACGGGTGATCCGAATCGGGAAAAATTTACCCACTGGGTCGTTCTCCGTTACAAAAGGAACATTACCGAAAAGGTCAAGTGCATGATAGTAGCTCAATGCTCTCAGGAACCGGGCTTCGTTGCGGTATTGCTCAACAGCTGTTTTAGCTGCACCCGTGATATTACGCTCAGCAAGTTTGCTTTCGGTGGATTCCCTGATAAATTCATTGCAAACAGAGACCTGGAAAAAGACCCTGTAGTACATGGCTGCAATGAACACATCGCTGGATCCCCAGTTCTGGCCATGGAAATTCTTAATGGTCTGGTCGTTCCAGCCGATAACGGCTTCGTCTGTAGTCAATTCCTGGTGATACCAGTAACCACGGATATATTCACCAAATCCCTCGTCGATTCCCTTGATATCGGGTTTCCCGGCAGGGCCTTGCTGACCCGACATGGAAAGGCCGGCGTATAATTTGGCAAGAACCTGTTTGTAACCGGCTTGGTCCTTGTAGACATTGGCGGCGTTCATGTCGTTCGGATCAATGGGTTGTGTATCCAGATCCTTGACACAGGAGGCAAAGAACATGGTTAATGCCACAACCATGCTTGTTATTTTGAATATTCGTTTCATTTTTATATAAATTTTAGAAGGTTACAGTGAAAGATTTACACCCAAAACAAACACCCGTGAACGTGGATACACGTTGTTGTCGATACCGTTGTTGACTTCAGGATCGAGCCCTTTGTATTTGGTAATCGTGAACGCGTTGTTTACGGTAAAAGAAACCCGAAGGCCGCCAGTGTTCTTGATCACATTACCAAAATCATAAGCCAAAGTCAGATAGTCCAGTTTGAAGTAGGATCCGTTTTGAATATAATAATCTGACAGGTACTGCTGATTTACAAAATTCACATCGTATACATCAGAGGTTACATTGCCGAGATAAGGACCTTCCGGGCGATACAGATTGGAATAAACGCCCCGGTTAGCTGAACCGTTATTATATATGTAGTTGCCTACTGCGGCATGACCGGCTGCTGATAAGGACAACTTTTTGTAACTCAGTGTTGTAAATATTCCGAAGGTAGAAGTGGGGTTCGGGCTTTTGTAGTGGTACCGGTCGGCATCGGTAATTTTACCATCGCCGTTGCGGTCAACATACAAACCTTCGATCGGTTTGCCGTTTTCACCATAAACCTGCTGATAAACAAAGAAGGAGTTGATTGGATAACCAACGCTGTTGATCTGAATGGTATTTCCAACACCACCCGAGATAGCACCTGTAAAGTTTCCGAGGAAAGCAGGATCATCATACGCGGTCAGTTTGGTGATTTCATTCTTGTTGAATGCCGCATTTACAGTGATATCCCATTTCCAGTCGGTGGAAACGATGGGTTTGCCACCCAGGCTGAACTCATACCCCTTGTTTTCCATATCGCCGATATTGGTAACGATATAATTGGTAAGGTTTGTGCCCGCAGGAACCTGAATTTCATTGATCATGTCGGAAGTTTTGCGGATGTAGAAATCAGCAGATCCCGTGATCCTGTCTTTCAGGAATCCAAAGTCGAGACCGATGTTGGTGGTAGCGGTGGTTTCCCATTTGATATTGGCATCGTATCCGTTCGGACGAAGGGTCCTGAGCCATACGTTTCCAAACTGATAGGTGGAATATTGATCGCTCAGGGTATAGATCGGCAAATAGGGATACCATGTTTGGGAGATATCCTGCTGTCCGGTTTCACCCCAGCCAAGCCTGAGTTTCAACTGTGATAAAACCTTGGAATCCCTGAGGAATGCTTCCTCGTTGATTTTCCATGCCAGGGCAACGGAGGGGAAAAGACCCCAGCGCGTATCTTTTGAAAACTTCGAAGAGCCGTCATCACGCAGGGTGAAGGTCAGCAGGTACCTGTTGGCCAGTGTATAATTGAAACGGCCGTAAAATGAAACCAGGTAATATTCCTGCTTTGACTGAACGGTATTGTTGCGGCTTGAATCGTAAATGACCGCATTGTTTGAATTATAGGTATTGTTCTCAACATAAAAATGCTGCCAGGAATAACCGGCCATGACATCGAATTTGCTCTTGATGCTTTTTACCTCTTTCACATAGTTGAGATAAAAATCGAGGACACTGTTTTTCTTGGTCTGATCGTATTTGCGGGCAAGTCCGGAGTCAAGCCAGTTTCCGGTATAATCCGTCGGGATGTTGACTGTTCCTTTACTTTTAGTATAATCGAGTCCGAGGTTCAGCACCGCACGCATATCAGGGAAAAAGTGGAGTTTATAATCCAACTGTGCATTTCCAAGGAAACGGTTCACATCCGATTTATCCTCACGCATTTCGAGCATAGCCACCGGGTTCGTTGTAGCCTGGTTAACCGGGTTTTGCTCTCCATCAGCATTGGCTGGCTGGAGCCATGCCCAATAACCGCCATAATATCGGTTGGTAAGGGTGCGGTTTTCCAGTACAGGTTTTGAGGGATCAAAACTGATGGCAGCTGCGATAGCGCCCTGATCGGCAAAGCGGTTCTTCTCATAAAGGTACTTTGCATTCACATTGAGTTTCAGGTAGTTCTTGAAGAAGGTCGGATTGAGATTGGCGCCGACCGAAACCCGCTGCATGTTATCGGTTTTAATCGTACCATCATTGTAAGAATAACCCAGGGAGACGCGGTAAGGCATCGTGCTTACAGCGCCTGTAACTGCGATGTTCTGATCGGTACTGACAGCCGAACGGAAAATCTCTTTCTGCCAGTCTGTCGAGGTCGTGCTTGTTGTATCGAGGAGACCAAGAACATCGGCACGGCCGGGGTATCTTTGTTTAACGAGGGCACGGTATTCATCGCCGTTGAGGACGCTGGTGGTTTTTGGCACGGTGGCGACGGAAACATTTCCGGAATATTCCACACCAAATTTCTTGCTTCCTGCAGTCCCTTTTTTAGTGGTGATCAGGATGACCCCGTTGGAAGCGCGTGAACCGTAGATTGCGGTTGCTGAGGCATCCTTCAGAACGACATACGTGGCAATATCATCCGGATTGAGCATACTCAGGGATCCACGGGCGCCGGAGGTGCCGGCATTGTCGATGGGAACACCGTCGACAACAACAAGAGGATCGTTCGAAGCCGTTAGTGAAGAACCGCCCCTGATGCGGATGACGGCATCACCGCCGGGAGTACCTCCAAGAGTGGTTACCTGGACACCCGGAATTTTACCGATGATTGCCTGCTGAGGGGAAGTAATTCTGCCCTGGTTGAAGTCTTTTTCGCCAAGGGTTGAAACTGAACCGGTTGCATCCTGCTTTTTAACAGAACCATAACCGATCACAACTAATTCGTTCAGGCTTTTTACACCGGTAACCATGGACATGTTTATTGTTTTCTGTCCGGTGAATTCAACCTCCTTGGTTTCATAGCCTACGTAGGAGAATACCAGGACCGCTCCCGGATGAACTTTAAGCGAATACTTACCGTCAATATCCGTAACGGTCCCGTTTGTTGTGTTCTTAATAACAACCGTTACTCCCGGTATTGAACTTCCATCTGATGCATCCGTTACGAGTCCTGTCAAGGCTACTTCCTGTGCATAAACTACCGATGCGCATGCAAAGGTGACCACAAGAAACAGATAACGTAACCATAGTACACGTTTCTTCATAAATTTAATTTTAACTAGTTTAACATTCCGTTTATTGATTATCTCTCATCTAAAATTAAAGCGGTGCAAATTAACAAAAAATTAACGTTCTTTCATAAAAAAAAATCAGTAGTTTTTTTTTTCACAGGCAGCATCAAAAATTGTTTGATCTTGCAACATATAAAGATTTGATTTAGATTGTTTTATCATATTTACAATGCCACGATCCCTCCTCTCAGAACTTATAAACTTTCTTCATGTAATCAGCTGAGGGTAAAATATTTCCGGTAAAATCAAAGAGCGTGCAATTGTCCCAGGATGAACCGGTACCCCATTTATCCTGCATGGGAGAGGTTATCCAGGCCGGTTCCCAGTACATCATGCCCGTTCCCCCGCCCGAGATAACTGCCTGTGAAAGTGCCTCCAGGTATTGAACCTGGCCCTCTTTTGTCAGTGGATACCCTGCAACACTGTCCGCCTGACCCATGATGTTTCCGTAAGTATCGGCATCGTCGCTGGTCCAGGGATATGCTGTCTCAACAATCATCACCTGCTTCCCATAAATCGACCGGATAGCCTTTGTGACCTGGGTGACCTTGTCCATGCCATTCATGGTTGACCATTTTGAGTAATGGGAAATCCCGAGAATGTCGAAATTGGTGCCCCCCCCCTTCCTGGTGATCCCTTCAATAAACCATATTGCATTCTGAAACTGGGCAACATGCAGGATGATTCTGGGCTTGATCTCCGATGCAGCCGAGAAATCCCTCACAGCCTTTATCCCGGCATTCAGTAATACTCCGAATGATTGCCAGTTATCGTTTTTCACCTCACCTGCCGGGAACAACATCCCCGAATTTGTTTCATTGCCCACCTGGACCATTTCCGGTGTGAGTCCCTTTGTTTTCAGGTATTCAAGAACACCCGTGGTATAATGATAGACTGAATCCTTCAACGCACTCAGCGACAGGCCAACCCATGCGGCAGGGGTTTCCTGGTGGGTTGGATCAACCCAGGTGTCGGAATAATGAATGTCGAGACTGACTGCCATTCCTGCATTTTTTGCACGCCTGATGGTTTTTTCTACATCATAAAGGTCGCTGTATAATTTTCCACCGGTTATTGCAGCGATCCAGGTGGGATTGTGCCACAACCGAACCCTGACGGTGTTGGCCCCATGGTTTTTCATGATCACGAAGGGATCGGCCTTTTTTCCTGAATCACTGTAATGACCTCCATAATCCTCAATTTCATTCACATAGGAAAGGTCTGTTCCCATGCAGAATTTATCCCACTGATAAGGAACTTTAACAGGAACACGACCGGACCCGGATCGGAACTTTTCTGACTGCACGACAGGATCAAAAAGCAGGTGGTTGTAAAGAGTACGATTGCCCGCAATGCCCATGAAGTAATTTTTTCCGGCCTCATTTTCTTCTTTTGTTATTTAATTCACATTCTTAATTGTTGTACAAAATTACGATTTAATTCCGCTTCTGAAAAAAAAGCACTGATAACATCCAATGTGTCCTTTTCAATCTTATTTTTGTTCTGGCACAATCATACCGGTTACGATCAAGAAACCTTTGTCTGCATGTAAAGGACCCTTTAGAATCAAAATTCCATCAATTAATAACTACTGGTGTCATTTTGCCTAATCCTTCTTATTTTTGTCAAATGTTGTTAATTCCCGAATCATGTATAAATTTTTTGTTGTATGTCTTGGATGCCTTTTGTCGTTTGCGACCGGAAGCACCGTTCAAAGTCAGCCTGAGGTGAACGACCCGTTTCAAACCATTGGACCGGTTTCACAACAAATGACACTACTCCCGTTCGGGGAGATCTTACCCCTGGGATGGATAAAAGCACAGATGCGCAAGGACCTTGACGGGTTCGTCGGTCATCTTGACGAACTGGTTCCTGATCTCATGCACGACAGCATTTACGGGAAAGACAGGCTGACACAATCAGTAAAATCCAAAGACATCGGCAACATCGGGCAGAAACTGGACCCGCAATACCTTTGGTGGAACAGTGAAACCCAATCGAACTGGCGGGATGGTTACATCCGCAATGCCATCCTGCTCGACGATCAGGTTCATTTGAGGAAAATTGAAAAATATATCCGCTATATCCTGTCATCACAGGATAAAAATGGTTACCTGGGTATCTATTCCACAGACCTCCGCTATCATTTCAAGGATGAAAACGGTGAATTATGGGCCAAAACAACCGTGTTGAGAGGGTTGCTTGCATGGTATGAATACACCGGAAACAAGGATATCCTTACCAGCATTGAAAAAGCAGTGGCAGATGTGATGGCCAATTACCCTGCTGGCAAGTCATCTCCGTTCCGGTCGGAAAAACCATTTGCAGGTGGTTTGACGCACGGGCTTGTGTTCACGGATGTACTCGACCGGCTCTACCAGGTCACAGGCGATAAAACTTACTTGCAGTATGCATTGTTTCTTTACCAGGATTTTTCGGGAAATGTCCTGAACGAAGATGCCCGGTATCCTGAAATCATAGACCCCTCCTATAAATTAAAGGAGCATGGCGTTCATACCTACGAGCACCTGCGCCCGCTTACCGTTGCCTGGTTTGCCTCCGGGAATCCGAAACTGAAAGACGCGCTGGACATTTATCTTCAACGCATCCAGGACTGTATCACACCGGCCGGCGGTCCCATCGGCGATGAATGGATCGGCGGAAGAAAGGCAGATGCAACAAACACAGGATATGAATACTGCTCCATCCAGGAATTGATGGACGGGTATTGCAGCCTCCTGCAGAAAACAGGGGACGCTGCATTCGGTGACCAGGTTGAAAACATCTTTTTCAATGCAGCCCAGGGAGCAAGGCATCCCGATCAAAGCTGCATTGCCTATTGCAAAACCGACAATTCATTTTCCATGGATGGTTCGAAAAACGGGGAACCAGATGATGACGGCAGGCAAACCCGGTTCAAATATTCACCAGCCCATCAGGATGTGGCTGTTTGCTGTGTTCCCAACGCCGGGCGGATCACCCCGTATTATGTCAGGTCCATGTGGATGAAGGATTCCGATGGGCTTGTAGCAACGCTTCCCGGACCTTGCGAACTGCATACGCAGGTAAACGGCGAAAGCGTAAGCATCATTGAGGAAACCGGGTATCCCCTCGGTTATTCCATCCGGTACCATGTTTCGGTAAAAAAGCCATTGGCCTTCATGATAAAAATCAGAAAACCATCATGGGCAAAGGGAATAAAAATGAACTGTGATTACATTGAACGCAACGGGTACATCCTCGTCAGTAAAACCTGGACCGGAACCGAGGTCATCCAACTGGAACTGCAGGCTGAACCAGAGATCAAACAGGATCTGCAGCACAACTATTACTACAAATACGGCGTGCTTGTTTTCGCCCTGCCCATCGACAGCCGGGAAATTGTTGCCAGAGTTTTCCCGATTGAAGGCTTCCGTGATCTGAAATATGAGCCCATCAGCAGGGTGAGGTACCGGTATTGTTCAGGAAACAAGCCGGAAATCGTTTGGACCGATCCGGTCGGAACCGGGAATAACTGGCAGCGGATCGCATTGAAAACGACTTTGATCAATGAAACAAACGGCCAGGCAGAAAATGTGATGCTGCAACCCATCGGCGCTACCATCCTGCGGCAGATGACATTTAAACCACCGATGCCGCACCTTTCATCAGGCACCGTCAAACGGTTTGAAAATTTCCCTTCTGCATTCGTTGCTGCCAGAAATGTGGATGTATGGCTGCCCGACGGGTATGATGCCGGTAGAAAATATGCCGTGTTATACATGCATGACGGGCAGATGCTCTTTGATTCAACGACAACCTGGAACAAACAGGATTGGGGGGTAGATGAAGTCGTGGGAAACCTGCTCGCTGAAAAGAAGATCAGGGACTGCATCATCGTGGGAATATGGAACACTGGAGAATACCGTCACACTGAATATTTTCCACAGAAAGCGCTGGATTATCTGACACCCGGTGAAAAATCAGACCTGTTAAACTATACTGTCGGCGAAGGGAAAAGTAAGTTACTGGCAGGCATACCTGTCTCCGATCATTACCTGAAGTTCCTTGTCAGGGAATTGAAGCCCTTCATCGACAGCAGTTTCTCCACATTGCACGATTGTGCAAATACTTTCATTGCAGGCTCGAGCATGGGTGGCCTTATTTCGATGTATGCCATTTGTGAATACCCTGAAGTCTTTGGTGGCGCGGCCTGCCTTTCAACCCATTGGCCCGGATCCTACAAAACATCGGAAAATCCTGTTCCCCAAGCCTTTGTGAAATACCTGGAAGGCCATCTGCCATCGGCCGCCAATCATAAAATATATTTTGACTTTGGGACCGGAACACTGGATGCCACCTACAAACCATACCAGCAGCAAGCCGACCTGGTGATGAAGGCAAAAGGATATACATCAAAAAACTGGGTTACCCTTGAATTTCCGGGGGAGGACCACAGTGAGCGGGCATGGAGCAAAAGGCTGGAGATTCCGGTGGTTTTTTTGCTGGGGGAATAAGGGATTGGAAAATTTAAAATGCAAAATGCAAAATGTAAAATGCAAAATGCAAATTAAAAAGTAAAAAGTTACAATGATAATAAACAAATGAATTATGAAACGTTTCCTGGTAATTCTGCTGATTTTGACCAGTTGCAACCTGGCGATGATGGCACAAACGAATGCCCTCGGGTTCAATCAGCCGCCGGCCTGGGCTCAGCGTGCGATCTGGTACCAGATTTTCGTAGAACGCTTTTACAATGGTGACAAGACCAATGATCCCCGTCCGGAGAATATCAACATCCCGCCATTGAAAATGATTGCTCCTGCCGGGTGGGCCATTACACCATGGACCCAGGACTGGTACCAGCAGGAGGACTGGGCCCTGAAAACGGGGAAACCATTCAGCGAGATGGCTCAGTACCGCCGGTACGGGGGTGATTTGCAGGGAGTGCTTGACAAGCTAGATTACCTGCAGGAACTTGGGATCACGGCAATTTTCATGAATCCGCTGAATGATGCACCCTCCCTGCACAAATACGATGCCCGGAACTACCATCACATCGATGTTAATTTTGGCCCAGATCCGGTGGGTGACAACAAAATCATTGCAGGCGAAAAACCAAACGATCCTGCAACATGGAGATGGACCGCAGCAGATAAACTATTCCTCAAACTGGTTAAAGCGGTTCATAAGCGCAACATGAAGATCATCATGGATTATTCGTGGAACCACACCGGGGTCATGTTCTGGGCCTGGCAGGATATTCTGAAAAACCAGGAGAAATCTGTATATAAAGACTGGTATGCCATCAAATCATTTGACAATCCATCCACACCGGAAAATGAGTTTTCCTATACCGGGTGGGCTGGTGTCGACAATCTCCCGGAAC
Source organism: uncultured Bacteroidales bacterium (assembly GCA_903903985.1). Lineage (GTDB taxonomy): Bacteria > Bacteroidota > Bacteroidia > Bacteroidales > FEN-979 > CAIVAT01. The sequence continues at coordinate 66,806 of CAIVAT010000116.1, forward strand.
TCAGAAAGGTGGATATGAAATTCCCGCGGATCAGCGGTTATCCCTATGAAGGGAATATCAATGAAGGCGCCAGGCAGCATATTTTTGCAGTGACCAAACGCTGGCTGGCCCCGGATGGGGATGTATCAAAAGGAATTGATGGCTTCAGGCTGGATGTGGCCGACCAGATCGGACTTGGGTTCTGGCGTGATTTCCGGAAATACGTTCTTTCAATACAGCCGGAGGCTTACCTTGTTGGGGAAATCTGGTGGGCAAAATGGCCCGTTAAAATGATGGACCCGGTTCCTTATGCCAGCGGAGATGTATTTGATGCCGTGATGTTTTACCAGGTGTATAAGCCTGCGCGGTACTTCTTCGCCGGGACCAACCCGGCCATGAAGGCCCAGGGCGAGGCCGGGGCGCTGAGGGACAGCCTTGAATTTCAATGGAACAGGCTGCCTGTTGCCAACCTCCATGCCATGATGAATGTTTCGTCGTCGCATGACGGGCCAAGGTTGCTCACCGACTTTTACAATCTGAACAATTACAAATACAAGGCGACTCCAAATGATGATCCGGAATATAAGACAGGAAAACCGGATCAGGAGACCTACCGGCGGCTTCAGCTTTACCTTGTGCATGAATTCACCACCATCGGTGCACCCAATATCTGGAACGGGGAAGAGATGGGCATGTGGGGCGCCGATGATCCACATTGCCGTAAACCGCTGTGGTGGAAAGAATTCACTTTTTCGCCGGAGACCCGGAACAATTTTCAGCCTGGTCCTAAATCATTTGATCCGATCGGCTTCAATCAGCAACAGTTCGACTGGTACAGGAAACTCATCCGGATCAGGAAAGAAAATCCGGTGCTGGCAACCGGGGAAATTGCTTTCCTGACGGCAGAGGGAAAAAAATTGGTCTATAAAAGATTTGACACCGGCAACGAGATCGTGGTGCTCTTTAACCTGGAACAAACCGATCAGAATTTTCCGCTGACGGAAACGGGCGAATTTCTGAACCTGTTAACCGATAAGGCAATAAAGGGGCAAATTAATCTTGCTCCCCTCTCTGCCGCTATATTGCGGAAGATAAAATGAATCAATCAGTAATAATGACAGCCAACATGAAAAATATTACCGATAGCCATTATTTTGCTAACCACCGGCCTTCCATGACACCACCCCTGCACCCCTCCCCATGCGGGGGAGGGGTATCCTGCCTGCCGGCAGATCAGGCCCCTGCATTCCGTGTATTGTTTGCATTGTTTTCATTCCTCCTTCTCACCTATTCATTGAGTGCCAGAGAGGTTTACACCCTCCAGTCCAACTGGCGATTTGCAAAAGGACACTTTGAAACCGCAAACCAGGTGAAGTTTGATGATTCTCAGTGGCAACCGGTTTCCATCCCTCACGACTGGGCGATCACCGGGCCTTTTGTCACAGGTGGCGACGGGAATACCGGGAAATTGCCCTGGAAAGGTGAAGGATGGTACCGCTGCAAACTCGATATTCCTCCAACCTTTGAAGGCAAGCGCATTTACCTTCTTTTCGATGGCATCATGTCCTCTCCTGAAATTTTCATCAATGGCCGACCGGCCGGAAGCTGGGATTATGGTTATAACTCGTTTTATCTCGATATCACCGGCCTGGTTATGGTAAATGCCCCCAACACCATCGCCATTCACGCAGATACCCGCAACCACGACAGCAGGTGGTATCCCGGGGCAGGAATTTTTCGTAAGATCCGGATGTTCGTCGTGAACCCTGTGCATGCGGACATCTGGGGAACTTATATCACTACGCCGGTCGTACAGCCAGGAAAGGCCGATGTGAAGATCATCACAACGGTTTCAAATAAATCGGGAAAACCGGCAAATGGAATCCTGGTCGAACAATGCCTCATCAGCCCTTCCGGGAAAGAGATTTCCAGGAAAAAGGTCATGGGCAACATTCCGGCCGGCGGAAATACAGATTTTGAAGCGACCATCCAGGTGATGAACCCTGAAAAATGGGATGTTAACCATGGCGTGCTGTATTCGGTCAAAACAATTGTCAGTTCGGGGACAGAAATACTCGATACCCTGTCGACACCATTCGGAATCCGTACCATCCGGTTCACTGCTGATGACGGGTTTTACCTCAATGAACGGCGGGTTCAGCTCAAAGGGGTGAACCTTCACCACGACCTTGGTCCTTTGGGTGCCGCCTTCAGCCTCAGGGCGATGGAACGGCAGCTTGAATTGCTGAAAGCGATGGGATGCAACGCGATCCGTACAAGCCACAATGCTGCCGCACCTGAAGTGCTGGATCTCTGTGATAAAATGGGCTTGCTGGTTTTTGATGAAGCTTTCGACAAGTATGACTCAAAAGCAGACATTACAGAAAAAACTGATTTTGAGGAATTTGCCGCAAGGAATATCAAAAATTTCGTGCTTCGTGACCGGAATCACCCTTCTGTTTTTATCTGGAGCATCGGCAACGAAATGGGCGATGTGCAGATGAACATCAACAATGGTTTTCAGCGCATGAACACGATGTTCAAATATGTCAGGCAATATGATGAAACCCGCCCGGTAACCATGGTGTGCGATAACCGCAACAGTGCGGTGAAGCGTCACTTCGACTATTATGATGTGCATTGCTGGAACTACGGCCGAAGGTACGACCTGGCCCGCCAGATGGAACCAGCCAAATCAGTGATCATCAGCGAATCGGCTTCAACAGTAAGCACCCGCGGTTTTTATGAATTGCCCCTGCCCGGCAGGAAGACGGATTTTACCAATTCGTTGCAGGTAAGTTCCTATGATCTGAATGCTCCTTCCTGGGCGGAAATAGCAGACGATGATTTCATGTGGCAGCAGGATGAGCCCTATGTTGCAGGCGAATTTGTGTGGACAGGGTTTGATTACCTCGGCGAACCCACTCCATACAACAATGAGTGGACAAAAGAACATGGGTTGACCGACAAGGATGCGGCACACAGTTCCTATTTCGGCATCCTGGACTTATGCGGCATCCCCAAGGACCGGTACTACCTGTATAAAAGCTACTGGAATCCGCAGGAAACAACGGTACATATCCTGCCGCACTGGAACTGGCCCGGCAAGGAGGGCGCCAATATCCCGGTTTTTGTTTATACCAGCGGCGATTGTGCAGAACTGTTCCTGAATGGGAAATCACTGGGGAAAAAGTGTAAAATACCAGGTTCAACTAATTCCGTGGAAAGGTTCCGGCTGATGTGGAATGAAGTGAAGTATCAGCCGGGAACCCTGAAAGCTGTTGCATCCATGGACGGCAAGATCATCGGTGAATCAGAAATTAAAACCGCCGGGGAGCCCTATCGGCTTAAACTCACGCCCGACCGCCAGACCATCCGGCCCGACGGGAATGATCTGTCGTATATTTTAATTGAGGCATTGGATAAGGATGGAAACCCCTGCCCGCTGGCGGATAACCTGGTAAACATGGGTTTAACAGGTCCCGGAACGATTGCCGGCGTAGGGAATGGCAACCCCTTGTCGCTGGAACCATTCCAGGCCAGCCAGGTTCACCTGTTTTTCGGGAAAGCGATGCTGATCATCCGGTCTGGACATGAAATTGGGTCGGTTGCAATCAGCGCATCAGGTGACAGGTTGACCGGGGATGCTGTGACCGTTTCCGTGAAATAAAAAAATTGGATTTCGGATTTTGGATTTTGGATTTCTCCTTATCACCGATACTATTATTAAATTGAACTTCATTTTATTTAACTTTGCGATTCAAAACCCCTTCCCATGAAACGGTTCCTCCTTGCTATTTCAATGCTCGCCAGCGGCCTTATTTCCGCAGTGAGCCAGGCCCAGGTAATCACCACTACCCCGGTATTTCCGATCGACAGCGACTCAGTTACGGTGATCTTTGATGCAGCCCAGGGCAGCGCCGGCCTGTTGAATGTGGCTCCCCCCATTTACGCCCACACCGGGGTAATCACCAACCTGAGCACCTCCGGTTCCGACTGGAAATATGTGGTTGCCGCATGGACTGAAAATATTCCAAAGGCACTGTTGACACCTCTTGGGAACAACAAGTACAAACTCACGATCAAACCCTCGATCCGCGAATACTATGGTGTTCCTCCCACTGAACAAATTCTTAAAATGGCCTTTGTTTTCCGCAATTCGGATGGTTCTAAAACCGGTAAGAATGCCGATGGAAGCGATATTTTTGCTGATGTTTATCAAAGTTCCATTTCCGTGAACATTACGCTTCCGACCAATAAAACACTGTTCCTCAAGCAAAATACCCCGATCCCCATTTCGGCAATCAGCCCCACCGCCGAATCAATGAAGTTGTTTGTCAATGGTACCCTCATCAAAACCGCCGCCGGAAATAAGATCACGGATACCATCCTTGCCGATAATTTCGGAATGAACTGGATGAAACACTGGGTAAGGATCGAAGCCCGGAATACCCTGGGATCTGCGGCCGATTCATTCTCCTATACGGTCATTCCTCCCGCGCATGTCGCCGAGCTTCCGGGAGGAATGATTGATGGCATTAATTACCTCAGTTCAACCTCGGTGCTTTTATGCCTTTTTGCCCCAAACAAGGACAATGTTTTTGCGATCGGCGACTTCAATAACTGGCAAATTGATTCCTCCCTCTACATGAACGTCACCCCCGATGGCAGGCGTTTCTGGCTGAACATCAACAATCTTGTACCAAAACAGGAGTATATCTTCCAGTACCTGGTCGATGGATTCCTGCGCATTGGCGATCCTTATGCCGACAAGGTCAGCGATCCCGATGATCAATACATTTCTCCAGCCACCTATCCAAACCTCAAACCGTACCCATCGGGAAAAACAACAGGCGTTGCCACCTTCCTTCAACCGGGCCAGGATCCCTACCAATGGAACGAAATGCTGTTTACGCCGCCTGCAGTCACCGACATGGTGGTGTATGAACTGCTCATCCGCGATTTTACCGTTGCCCATGACTATCCGTCGCTGATCGACACCCTCGGTTACCTGAAAAACCTGGGCGTCAATGTCATTGAACTCATGCCCGTCATGGAATTTGAGGGGAACATCAGCTGGGGATACAACGTTGATTTTTCATTTGCCCCGGATAAATATTATGGCACCAAAAACGGGTTGAAACAATTTGTGGAAGCGGCCCATGCCAGGGGAATCGCCGTGGTTCTCGACATTGTATGCAACCAGCATTTCGGCAACTCCCCGCTCGTAAGGCTTTACTGGGATTACAATTTGCAACGGCCTGCCGCCGACAATCCCTGGTTCAACCCGGTCGCAACCCACCCTTACAGCGTCGGGTACGATTTCAACCACGAAAGCCCGTCAACCAAAACGTATATGGAGCGGCTCATCAGCTACTGGCTTACGGAATATCACGTTGATGGCTACCGGTTCGATTTGTCAAAAGGATTCACGCAGAAAAATTCCTATCCCGATAACGTTTCCCTCTGGGGACAATACGATGCAAGCCGTATTGCCATCCTGGAGAACTATGCAACGGTGATCCATTCGGTCAAACCGAACGCATATGTCATCCTTGAACATTTTGCCGACAATTCTGAAGAGAAAGTGCTCGCCGCAAATAACATGCTGCTCTGGGGAAATTTGAACGGCAAATACATACAGGGCGCAGGAGGATGGAATTCTGGCACCAATTCCGATTATTCCTGGGGTTCATACCAGAACCGCTCATGGACCCAACCCAACCTGGTGACCTATATGGAAAGTCACGACGAAGAAAGGGTCATGTATAAAAACATCACATCGGGCAATGCCAGCAAACCTCCATACAATGTGAAAGATTCCACCACCGGGTTCAAGAGGATTGAACTGAATGCCAATTTCTTTTTCACCATCCCCGGGCCAAAAATGATCTGGCAGTTCGAAGAGCTCGGATACGATTTTTCCATCAATTACCCTTCCGGAACTTCGGCATCGCGGCTTGACCCGAAACCCATTCGCTGGAATTACCTGAACGACTGGCGCAGGAGGTATGTAAAAAATGTTTTTGCCACCCTCGCCAACCTGAAAGTAACACAACCGGTTTTTTCCACAACAACTTATTCCATTGATGTAGTGGGCGCAATCAAGCGGATCTGGCTGCAACATTCCACCATGGATGCAACCGTATTGGGGAACTTCGATGTAATTGACAGGAGTGTAACCCCGAATTTCACCAAAACCGGAGCATGGTACGAATTTTATTCCGGCGATACGCTGAATGTGACGAATGTGGCTGCCGCTCTTGCCTTCAAACCCGGAGAATACCGGCTGTATACCACAGTTAAAATTCCCAAGCCACAGTTCACAGGGATTGACGAGAACACGCTGATTGACAATCTGAAGGAAAACCATGTGCTGGTCTATCCGAATCCTTCAAACCGACTGTTCAATCTCGTTTTTAATTTACCCCAACCATCATCCGTGGTGATAAGTGTTTATAACATCTATGGCAGCCTCGTGAAGCAATTCACCCCGGGCCATTTCATCCAGGGAACGAATACGTATATCCTGGATCTCGGTCCGGTGAAAGAGGCTAAAAATCTCACCGGGATCTATTTTTACAAGCTTGATGCAGGTAGCTTTCATGCCAACGGAAAACTCGTTGTAGAATAATTTGTTTCCCTGGCTGTCAATGGTCAGATACCGTACCAGGAAAATTTTATAAAAACAGCAACAGGAAAAGATGACAACCCGAATTTCACTCCTGAGTTTCATCGCTTTCCTGTTGTGTATGAAAGTATATAGCCAGGAGTGCTCACTGGACAAATACCTGAACCAGGGGATATCAAGCAATCCTGTATTAAAAGATCTCTCGAACCAGATCCTGTCAACCCGCTACGACAGCCTGATCGCTCGGGCAGCGATCCTGCCGCAGGTAAATTTTAACGGTTACCTGATGTATGCACCCACGATAAACGGATGGGGATACAGCGAAGTGATCACCAACGGCCAGAACCTGTCGGGGACGATCAACATCAGCCAGCAGATCTTTAATAAAAAAACCAGGGAAGCGACCATTCAAAAATATGGACTGGAGTCGGGCGACCTGGCCAACACACGGAATATCAGCATCAATGAATTGAAAAAAGCGATCACTGCACAATACCTTGCGGCTTTCGCTGCTCTGGAAGAGAGAAAGTTTCAGCAGGAGGTGCTTGCCAGCCTTGCGAATGAAGCAAAGGTTGTCAAAATCTGGACTGAAAAAGGAATCTACAGGCAAACCGATTATCTTTCATTGCAAATCGAAATACGGAACCTGGAGCAAAACATCCGTGACCTCGATCTCCAATACCGGAAAGAATTCTGGAACCTCACCCTGATTTGCGGCATCGATGATACCACTTCATGCGATCTTCAGTTACCGGTAATCATGGATACGGTGGCGCGAAAAATAGAGAACTCCTTGCTTTTCAGGCATTTCCTCCTCGACAGTCTCTTGATAAAAAACGAGAAACTGCAGTACGACAACAAATACAAGCCTGCTTTAAGCTGGTTTGCCGATGGAGGGATCGTCAACAATGAACCTCGACTCATCTATCAAAACATAGGGGTCAGCGGTGGTTTGAGCATGACACTCCCCCTATTCGACGGAAATCAGCGGAAGATCAACTACGACAAGATCCGGATGCGGGAGGAAACAAGGATAAGTTACCAGGAGAATTTCCGTTTCCGGTACCACGCTCAGCTGAGACAGTTGCAGCATGAACTCGAAACAACGCGTTCGTTCATGAAGGAAAACGAAAAGCAGGTTTCACTGGTTCAGGAACTGGTGGATGCCGATAAAGCCTTGTTAAACATCGGGGCCCTGCCGATATCAGATTATATCCTTGCCTTAAAAAACCTGATGATGGTCAAACATAACGGACTGCAAAACCAGATCAGGGTACAATATATTTTAAACGAGATCAACTTCTGGAAACAATGACCGACAAAGTGTTCAACTTATTCCTGACCGGGTTCATTTGCCTGATAACCCTTTCATCCTGCAACGAGCGTGCGGGCCAGGATGAAAAGGCATTGAGAACAGTTGTCCCGGTGACTTTGACCTCCCCGCGAACAGGTGAAATGGCCGAATATACAGAACTGATGGCCACCTCGGCTTTCCTGGTGAAAGCCGCGGTAAAGTCACCTGTAACCGGGTATGTTGATCAGTGTTCCCTTTCACCGGGGGATAAAGTGCTTAAAAATCAAGTCGTGTTCCTTGTCCGTACGAAGGAATCTGCAGCTTTGCAACCGGATAGCGCAGGCGCTATGAATATCAGCGGTACCGTTGAAGTGAGGGCATCTCTTGATGGAGTTGTTTCTGTGATTGACCATCCTCAGGGGGATTTTGTCCAGGAAGGCGACGCATTGTGCACCCTGGTCCAGCCGGGAAGCCTTGTATTTCTGCTGGAGGTACCTTATGAAATGAAAAAATTGATCGGCACGGGTCAGGATTGTAAGCTGATTTTACCTGACAACACCGAGATACCAGCTTTCGTCAAATCCCTCCTTCCTTCCATGTCGGGGGCATCCCAAACTCAGCGCATGGTGCTGCAACCCCGTGCCGCAACCGGTATCCCCGAGAACCTCCTTGCCAGGGTAAAAATCGTTCGAAAGATAAAACAAAATGCTGTGATCTTCCCCAGGAGCTGCCTGCTCACAGATGAAATCATGGAAAAGTTCTGGGTAATGAAAATGATCAACGATACCATGGCAGTGAAAGTTCCCGTGGTAACAGGGATCACCGGTACAGACAGCATCGAGGTGGTTTCCCCCGTATTTACCACAACTGACCGGATCCTGACCAGCGGAAATTACGGGTTGGGAGATACAGCCATCGTCAGCATTATCAGGCACGAATAATGGAACGATACACCAAACCAACGATTTTCGTTCTGCTGGTGATTCTTTTCCTTGGCGGATTCGCCTACCGGAAAATGGAAACCCTCCTGTTCCCGGATGTGGTATTCCCCAAGATACGGATCATTGCAGATAACGGGGAACAGCCCATCGACAAGATGCTGATCACCGTGACCAGGCCGCTGGAAATTGCCATAAAACGTGTAAACGGCATCGAAACGGTGCGCAGTTCCACAAACCGCGGAAGCTGTACCATCGAAGCGTTTTTCGAATGGAAAACTGACATAGATATTGCCAGGATGCAACTGGAGGCAAGGATCAATGAAATTAAAAACACCCTGCCCTCAACCACCAACCTGACCATCGAGGCCATGAGCCAGAATATTTACCCGGTGATCGGTTATACGCTTGAAAGCGATCAATACGGCCAGGTGGAGTTGCGCAATGCAGCCATGTTCTTTGTACGGCCTCGTTTTTCAGAGGTTACCGGCATTTCCAATGTGGTGGTCAGGGGTGGCAAGACCAAGGAATTTGTGATCATCCCCGACCCTTTTAAGATGGCCCAGTTTGGTTTGACCCCACAAAATATCATTGATGTGCTCGGTGCAACAAATTTCATCGAATCCAGCGGGTTGCTCTCCGATTACCGCAGATTGTACCTCACGGTGACCGACAGCCGCATCGGATCGTTGGAGGATCTGCGGAATGTTGTTATCCGGAACGATCGCAACCGCGTGATCCGGCTCTCAGATTTTGCACATATCGAATTCCGGGAACAGCAGGAGTTCATCCGTATCAATGCAAACGGGCATGAGGCAGTTATTCTCGACCTTGTAAAGCAAAAAGGGACAAACCTCCTGGATTTTACGGAAAAGGTATTGGAAAAAGAGAAGGAGATCCGGGAACAACTGCCTCCCGGAATGATCCTGAAACCCTATTACAATCAATCAGTATTTGTCAGCGATTCAATCAACAGTGTTCTGCGGGCCATATACGAAGGACTATTCCTGGCATTGCTGGTGGTGATCGTGTTCCTCCGCTCCTTCCGCGCAAGCCTGAACGTCATCATCATCATTCCGGTCACGCTGACCCTCACCCTGGCGGTGCTTTATCTCGCTGGAATTACGCTCAATATCATGTCGCTGGGTGCAATTGCCGCTTCGATCGGCCTGATCATCGATGATGCCATTGTGGTGATCGAGCAAATCCACCGGGTTCATGAAGAGGACCCCGGAAAAGATGTGCGTACCGTTGTCAGGGATACCATCCGGATGCTCTTCCCTGCCATGGTTGGCTCGTCGCTGAGCACCATCGTCATCTTCATTCCATTTGTGTTGATGAGCGGGGTTGCCGGGAGTTTCTTCAGGGAGCTAACCACAACCATGGAAATCACCCTGGTATGCAGCTTTTTTGTTACATGGCTTGGCTTGCCGGCGCTTCACCTGGCTCTTGGTTACAAACACCGGAAACATGCTTCGGCACAGGGCGAAAAAAAGACCGGGAACCATTTATCCTGGCTGATCTGGTTCTTCAACAAACCAGCCTATGCGCTTGGTTTCATCGTACTGCTTGCCGGAAGCGCCCTGCTTCTCATCCCGCAATTGAATACCGGTTTCCTTCCGGTGCTGGATGAAGGCACCATAGTACTCGATTACCTTACCCCGCCAGGCACGGCGCTCGACGCATCCGATGCCATGATGCGCAGGGTTGACACGGTTGTGCTTCATCACCCGGATGTGGCAACATACATGCGGCGGACAGGCACGAACATGAGTTCCAGCATCAGCATGGCAAGCGGGGTCATCCCTCCCAATGAAGGAGACTATCTTATTCAGCTCAAACCAGGAATTAACCGTTCGACTGAAGAGGTGATCACCGAATTGAGGGAGAAAATTTCCGCCCGGGAACCCGCGTTGACCATCGAATTCGGGCAGCGTATTGCCGATCTGCTCGGAGACCTGATCGGCCGGCCTGAACCGGTTGAAATAAAAATTTTCGGAAACGATAAAGCGGTACTGGAGACCCTGGCAATCCGGGCACAGGGCCTGCTTGAGAACGTCAAAGGCATTGCAGACCTTAAGAATGGCATTGTGAACGAAGGGCCGGCAATCTCCATCATTCCCGACGAAGCCAAACTTGCCCAGTTCCATCTGAGTGCGAATGACCTGCAGATCCAGCTGAAATCATATAATGAAGGCGTGAAGGTCGGAGAAGTACAGTCGGGCGAACAGATGTTACGGATCCTCCTGCGTTTTAATGATTTTAAAGAGAATTCACTGGAGAAGATCCTGGGTCAGCCGATCTTTGCCCCGGATGGCGCCTTCCGCCCGCTGAAGGATTTCGCAAGGGTTGAACTTTCAAAAGGAACGCCGGATATCACGCGGGAGGATCTCAAATCGAACATCGTGGTCACCGCAAGGCTTGAAAACCGTGACCTGGGCAGTGCGGTCAAAGACATTAAAAACACCCTTGAACAGCATCTGATGCTGCCTTCAGGGTATTACCTTGTATATGGCGGCACCTGGGCCCAGCAGCAATCTTCATTCAGCGAGTTGCTGCTGATCCTGCTGGCTGCAACCATACTGGTATTTTCAGTTCTGCTCTTTCTTTTCCGCGATTTCCGCATCTCATTGCTGGTCATCTTTGTATCTGTGCTCGGCACATCCGGCTGTATCTGGGCCTTGTATATTACCGGGATCCAGCTCAATGTGGGCAGTTATACCGGGATCATCATGATTGTCGGCATCATTGCCGAAAATGCAATTTTTACGGTTAACCAGTTTTGGGTGAACATGAAATCATCGAATGGCGATGTAGATGCATCCATTCAATATGCCATTTCCCTGCGCATCCGTCCCAAACTGATGACTGCCATTGGTGCAATCCTGGCGCTGACACCGCTGGCGCTGGGAATGGGCGTGGGTGCCCAGATGCAGCAGCCTCTTGCAATCGCGGTGATTGGTGGGTTCGTGATGGCCATGCCGATATTGCTTTTTGTATTTCCTTCGTTGCTGAGATGGATTTTCATCGCCAAGACTTAGCATTTCTTTTATTTATCCCTGGTAATCCTCAATTACCTGCCTTACCGGCAACTTTAACAAGCCTGTGCCATTCGTCAAGGTAAGAATCGCGGAATGAGTCAAACCATCCTTTCACTGCATTGTATTTTGCAAGGTTTTCCAGTGCATCGTCCTGCGGGCTTTTCCTGTAATCATCCCGGGCGATTTTCTGGCCAAGCTGGTTCTGTATGCCTTTCATTGTGTATTCCTGAAATCCCTGGTCATGGACCAATTGTAAGAACCTCAATGCTTCCCCGTAATTTTCACCCGACAAATAATACATTGCTGCCTTTTCAGAAAGATAAGGATTGTTCCGTTCACGGATATAATCGTAAATTCCTTCCATTTCGAGGCCGAACCTGCCGAGGTGATAATTCAGAAAATCCTGTTGGTTATCAACCAGTTCACGTATTGCTTCCGCATAATTCCCGGTAGCCACCAGCGATTGAATATCTGTCATTTTCTGCTGGAAACCGGCCGCATGGCTGTATTTTGAAATCGAATCCCTGATGGGCTCTTCCGCAATGCGGCATGCAGGCATCGACCGGGCAAAATCCAGGGCCTGGTTGAGGTAAACCGTGGCATTCACAAAATTCCGGAGGGCAATGCCCCGGCCGGCCCTGATCATTCTCAGGTCAACTGAATCCTGCAGGTTCCTGCATTGCTGTTCCAGGATCTTCACCTTGAATTTTTCAATGGCGGATATAAAATCCGGATCGGTCAACAGCCCGTAGTCAAATCCCGATTCCTCTGTTTTTTGAAGCGCCATCTGCGCCGAATCAAACTGGTTCGCCCAGATCTTCTTTTGAGAAGCGCTTAACTGTACGATCAGCAAATTTTTCATGGCCTGCCGGTATATCGAATCAAACTCGCGGCCACAATCGAATTTATATTGCCCGCTCAGCAATTTTGCTTCATTCAACCGGGCTACTGCCAGGGTAAACTGCCGCTTCTCAAGTGCCCCGGCGCCCTCTTTAAAAATCTGCCCGAATTTGATCCGAGCCATGACAGGGGCAAGTGAATCAAGCCTGATGTCCTTAGGTTCCTGAATGCTGGCCTCATGGCGTAATGCAGTTGCCTTCTCGTAATAAAAAAGGGCTGTATCCGCCTCTTTGCGCTTCAGGGCATCTTCCGTAAGCATGGTTGACAGATTTCCCAGCCCGATCATGGCCATCGATTTCTTTTCATTCAGCCGGGTATTCACAAGTGCCAGATCATGCGATGAATAGGTCTTTTCAAACTGCTGATAACATTCAAGGGCTTCGCCATATTTTTTCTGCTCCAGTAGTTGGTCACAATCCGCATTTCTCAAAAAGAAGAGTTCGCTGAACACCCTCCTGTACGAAGAATCGGAACGGATATATCCGGCATGGGTCACGGCGTACTGATCCGCTTTGTGAAGGTAGGTCTCGGCCATATGGAACTTATGGCTCGCGATGCACGATGAAGCAATACCGAGATAGGAATCGCATATTCCCTGTGCGGCTTTCGACTGCAGCAGGTCATCTGTGACAAAACCTGCCATGGATGGGTTCTTTGTTGCGAACAGATGCCCGTTCTCGATCACCGAGAATGCTTCGGCATACTGGCTTTGGTCCATGAGTTTCGCCGCCAGCCGCTGGTACGACGCATAAATCCGCGTGGAAACATACCGGGTGATGGTATCCTGCCGTGCATCCGGAAACATCTTTGCCAGCATCATCGCGGGAATGCTATCTTCCTGCGGAAAAGCGATGTGATCGAAAAAGTGGTTAAGGCAATCCCCGTATATCCGGCCCTGCTGCTGATCCATCAGGTAAGAGCGGCGAACATAGGAAAATATCCTGGATGTAAAATAATCAGCTAAAAGGTCTGCATTTCCATTCCATGGAATGGCGGCTGTTTTGTGCATCTCATCCATGAAGTTATAGACCAGGCTTTTCGAGTGTTTGTATGTCTCCTGGTATTTCTTTACCAGGTACAGCGGATCATAATCATTGCGGAGCAACCTCCCTGGGAAGTCACGTGCATCGATCCGTTCTATCACGCTGTTCAGTTCTTCCACCTTCAAAAAATTAACCGGCAATAACTTATGGTTATCGAGCTGCAAGTCAGCCGTGAACCGCTGCAAGGAGTCGAGCAACGAAAGTGATGCATAATAGTCGTGGATGAGTTCAATGCGGCTGAGGAAATTCTGCAGCGCCAGGGAGTCATAAAAAAGCGCTACATCCCTTACCAGGAGGGTATCCACCTGCGGGTCAAAGGATGCAACGGGAAGGGTATCTACCAGGCTATCCTCTAAAGATATGTGTTTAAAGGAAAGTGCTTCTTCCGTGTACCCTGAGGTATCTGCCCTGTTTGCCCACCTCAGTTTCAGGCTGATGTGTGATGGAAATAATTCAGATGCAACCGGGAAGTGGCGATACATCGTGTCGCCGGAAATTCCAGGGCGCCGCAACGAAATGACAAGCTGGTTCCGGTCTCCTTCCTTAACCACATCCAGTCCAAGTTCAAAGGAAACGCGGACCGTCACCAGCCAGGGTTCGCGGAGCACATCTTTGGCCATTTCCCGCAGGATGGAATTACCGCAATCGTACACCTTGCCGTCTCCGGTGCGGTATGGTATCCTGAGATCTGCATGGTGCGACGTTTTCGAAATGGTGTCCCGGGCAGATAATAAACCAGGTATCAATACCAATAAAATCAGGAAGAGAGATCTTTTTAAGGAAACCATTCGGAAAAATTATAGAAGCGCAAAAATAGCCAATTTATGCAAGAGGGAATCCCGCCTGGTATTTATATGAATCTCATTTTATTGTAAATTGCTTCCAAATTCATTATAATTGCTCCAGGATTTCCAAGCACTGCCTGAAATAAACCGTTTGCAGTCAGGATCCCGGGGGTTGATCAGCACCTGGCGAAAATAAGGCTGACCTTGGCTGTTAAATTTTACTCAAACCATGTAACAATTATCATTATGAAAATTGTTGATCTGATTGAAGAAAAGAAACAGATCCTGTCCTTTTCCATGGCAAATAACTCACTGTTTGTTGTGCTTTTTATCACGTTGTTCCTTGTGCCGGTCATCCCGTCACACCTCTACCGTTTCACCTACAGTATTCTTTTTTCAGGCATCATTATACTGGCAACCCAACTGATTTCAATAAACTGGAAGATGTTGTTTACCTACACCATCATAGCCATTGTGATGGTATGGGTAGGTGATGTGATGGAATTGCGTATTATTACAAGTCTTTCAAAAGGCATCAATATTATCCTGTATATTTTTATTGTCGTTGACCTGGTCCGTCAGGTAAGCAAGGCCAAAACGGTAACGCCCACCGTCATTCTGGAATCCATTAACGCCTACCTGATGATCGGACTTGTATTTTCAATCATGATCGCTTTCATGATGGCTTTAAACCCCGGGGCGTTCAATTTCAACACTTTAGACAAAAATTGTTTGCCGACCGACACTTTCTACCACGAAATCATATATTATACGTTCATTACCCTTACAACCGTTGGCTATGGAGATGTTGTGCCACTTACATCCGTTGCAAGGTCACTGTCGATGATGATCGCCATCACCGGGCAGTTGTATATCGCCGTGGTCATTGCAACTTTGGTTGGAAAATATATCAGCCATGCGGCAGCCACAAAGGATAATTAATAATTTGCGAATTAATTTTCATCTGTTTTATCATTTAAAATTTGTTTTATATTTGTTAAATAATAATCAGATCCTTCAAAAAAATTTATCTATGAACCGATTGTTCTCCGTAAAAATGTTGCTTTCTGCAACAACATTGATCCTCGCCATCGTCTTTATAACATCCTGCAAATCAAAAGAAAAGCAGGAAAGTACTCCACCGGTATTCAAAGTGATGGAGATCAAACCGACAAAAGTGCCCATCTATATCCAGACGGTTGGACAGGCAGTGGGCATTCCAACGGTTGAGATCAGGGCACGCGTTGCAGGGTACCTTAGAACATGGGATTTCAAGGAAGGCTCCATGGTAAAAAAAGGACAGACCCTCTTTACGATAGAGCCGGATGAATATATCAATGATGTCGCTTCTGCAAAAGCAGACCTTGAAAACAAGACGGCAGCATGGGAAAAAGCCAAGCTTGACGTGGCCAGGCTTAAACCCCTGCTCTCCACAAATGCCATCAGTCAGAATGACTACGACAAAGCGGTCACCACCGAACAGCAGGACCGTGCAGCCGTTGCTAACGCTAAAGCCAACCTCGACCAGGCCAAACTGAATCTTTCCTATACAACCATGGGGTCGCCAATAAACGGGGCTGTAGGCGCCTGTAATATCAATCCCGGTAACCTTGTAGGGAAAGGTGAATCAACACTCCTCACCACTGTTTCGGCGGTTGACCCGATGTATATCAATTTTCAGATGAACGAAACGGATTATCTCAAAATCATGCGATATATTGATGCTCATCCCGAACTGCATGGCAAGCCGGAGACATTTACCATATACCTGACCTTGTCGGACAAACAGGATTATGATCATCCCGGAAAAATTGATTTCATCGACCGGCAGGTGAATACTGCTACAGGAACCATTGCCATGAGGGCCATCCTTCCGAATCCCCAGGGGCTCATCAAACCAGGTAATTTTGCAACGGTTAACATCATTCTCATGGAACAGGAAAATGGAATCGTCATCCCGCAAAGCGCAACGACCCAGGTGCAGGGGAAAGTATTTGTATTCCTTGTCGACAAAGAGAACAACGTTACCAGGGTTCCGGTCGTTCTTGGCAGAAGCATCGGCCAGAATTTTATTGTACTCAATGGGTTGAAACCTGGTGACAAGATCATGCTGGAAGGCTTTCAGAAATTCAAGGAAGGGATGCAGATCAAGCCGGAACTGACACAGGATACCATTCAAGTTCCGGCAAGACCGGAATAAAACAAAGAAATGGTGAAATGGTGAAATAAGCCATGACGCGTTAGGACAATTTGTTTTTCGTAATTCGTAATTAAAAAAATATGTTACAACAATTCATCACCCGCCCGATCCTCGCTTCGGTAATCGCAATCCTTATCGCATTGGTGGGTATCCTGAGCCTTTTCACACTGCCCATTGCGCAATACCCGGATGTCGTGCCACCAACCATCCAGGTTACGGCCGTGTACCCCGGCGCCAGCGCCGAGGATGTGCAAAAGACCGTTGCGGTACCGCTTGAAGAGCAGATCAACGGGGTCGACAACATGACCTACATGACCTCGCAGTGTGCCAATGACGGCTCCTGTACGATTACGGTCTATTTTTCGGTTGGTACCGACCCGGATATGGCAACGGTCAATGTTCAGAACCGCACACAACGTGCCATGAATGTGCTGCCGCAGGAGGTCATCCAGAGTGGGGTCATCGTGATGAAAAAAAATCCGAGCATCCTCATGCTCTATTCGCTGGTATCTTCCGATACGGCATACGACACCAAATTCCTTGCAAATTACCTCAACATTAACATTGTCAACGTTCTCAAAAGAATCAGGGGCGTCGGAGATGTCACCCTGTTCGGGGGGGATGATTATGCGATGCGCATCTGGCTGAACCCGGATAAAATGGCCGGCCTTGGGATCAGTGTCCAGGATGTTCAGAGTGCCATCAAGGATCAGAATGTGCAGGCCGCAGCCGGACAGATAGGGAAAAACCCGGCAGCAAAAGGACAGGAAATGTCGCTCGTGATCCGTGTCCAGGGAAGGTTGCTGGATGAAAAGGAATTCGGACAGATCATCATCAAAGCCAACAATGATGGATCGCTGGTTCGCATGAAGGATATTGCCCGCATCGAGATGGGATTAAAAACCTACGATGCCAATGGCAGGTTCAATGGCAAACCTGCTCCGGCCATTGCAGTTTACCAGGCACCAGGTTCCAATGCTGTGCAACTTAAAAAAACACTGGATGCAACCATGGAAGAACTTGCAAAGGAATTCCCGCTGGGAATAACCTATGTCAAAGGGCTTGATACGGTTGAATTCGTGACGGCATCGGTTGAGGAGGTCATCACCACGCTGATCGAAGCATTTATCCTGGTTTTCATCGTCGTATTTATTTTTCTGCAGGATTGGAGAGCCACCCTGATACCGGCCATTACAGTTCCGGTATCCCTTGTGGGGGCGCTTGCCGCTTTTTCCCTGATGGGCTTCTCCATCAATATGCTCACGCTTTTTGCACTCGTACTGGCCATTGGAATTGTGGTCGACGACGCTATCGTCGTCCTCGAAGCAATACAGGAAAAGATCGATGCAGAGGGATTGACTCCGCTCGAAGCCGCCAAACACACCATGAAAGAGATCACCCCTGCAATCCTGACCATCACCATGGTGCTGTGTGCGGTTTTCATCCCGGTCTCGTTCCTTGGCGGCACCGTCGGTGTCATGTACAAACAGTTCGCGCTGACCCTGATCTCATCCATCCTGATTTCGGCACTCCTGGCGCTTACCCTCTCTCCTCCCCTCTGCGTCATGCTGCTCAAACCCAAAAAAGAGAAAAAAGGATTGCTGGGGAAATTCTTCAGGGCATTTGACAGGGGATTCGATAAAACCACCAAAGGGTACCTGAAAATCTCCGATAATTTTACGCACCACCTCTCAAAGCCGATCATGTTCCTGGCAATTGTTTGCGTATTGGCGGTAGTGGTCATGAAATTTTTGCCATCCGGCTTCCTGCCTCCCGAAGACCAGGGATATTTCTTTATCAATGTTTCAACCCCCAAGGCATATTCACTTCAAAAAACGGATGCGGTAATGCGTGAGGTTGAGGCGATCCTTGCCAAAACAGACGGGGTGGAATCTTATACCACTGTCCCCGGATTCAGCATCCTTGACAACACCGTCAGCACCACCAACGGGATGGCTTTTGTGAAACTCAAAGACTGGAAAGAACGCGGCACCAAGCGTAATGTAGGTGTTTTAATCCGGGAAGTTCAGGCAAAATTCAATAAAATCCCCGGGGGGGTCTGCATGGCTTTCAATGCCCCTGCAATTTCAGGATTGGGTAAAACCGGAGGGCTTGAATTCCAGTTGGAGGATAAAAATGGTGCAGGTATTGATAAATTGTCAGAGGTTGCGATTGCTTTCCAGGCTGAATCCATGAAACGGAAAGAGTTTGCAAGTATATTTACTCCTTTCAGGAATGATGTTCCCCAACTCCGGCTTGTGGTGAATAAAGAAAAAGCGAAAGTCCTCGGTGTTCCTGTCAATACCATCTATACCACCCTCCAATCGCTGTTCGGAAGCTTTTATGTCAATGATTTCAATAAATTCGGAAAATCCTACCGGGTAATCATACAGGCAGAAGATATTTACCGGGCCAATAAAGAAGACATAGGCAAAGTATTTGTAAAAAGCAATTCGGGAATGATGGTGCCTCTGGGGACCCTGGTTGAGATTGTTCCCATCCAGGGACCTGATATTGTCAAACGTTTCAATTTATTCAGTTCGGCTGACTTTACCATTGCGGTCCCCCCCGGCTATTCTACCGGGCAGGCCATTGACGCGGTCAAAGAGGTAAGTGCAAAAGCCCTGCCATATGGTTTTGGTTATGAATATTCCGGGATGACAAGAGAGGAATTGATCTCTGGCGGACAGGCACCTTTTATCTTTGCCTTGTGTTTCATTTTTGTCTATTTCCTGCTGGCAGCCAAATACGAGAGTTGGCTCCTGCCGATCCCGGTCCTGCTTGCAATTCCTTTCGGCGTATTTGGCGCATTTGGCCTGCAATGGGTCAGTGGACTTCAGAATAATATTTACGCACAGATCGGATTGATCATGTTAATCGGTCTTGTTGCTAAAAACGCAATCCTGATCGTAGAGTTCGCCAAACTCAAACATGAAGAGGGCATGGATTTGTTCATGGCCGCCAGGGAAGGAGCAAAACTTCGCTTCCGGCCGATCCTCATGACATCCTTTGCGTTCATCCTGGGGGTGGTGCCGCTGGTGATCGCATCCGGGGCAGGCGCGGCCAGCCGTCATGCACTTGGAACCTCGGTGTTTGGAGGAATGCTCGTTGCGACGATATGCGGTGTGATGGTAGTTCCGTCGCTTTATGTTGCGTTCCAGAAAATAGAAAATAAATTCAAACATAAAAAAATTAGCGAGGTAGCGAAATAGCGAAATAAAGTTCAGCAATCGTAAATCGTAAATCATTATGAATCATAGATATTCCAAAATCCCCATCCTGTTTCTCGTTCTCACCATACTCTTTGCATTGGGCAGTTGCAAAGTCGGCCCGAAATATGTGCGTCCTGCCGTGAAAACCGACAGCCTGTTCAGATTCGCACAAAGTGGTGATACGGCCAGCATGGCCAACATTGAATGGATCAAACTTTTTAAGGACACCGTCCTGCATCGGTTGGTGCAAACCGGTTTGAAAAACAATTACAACATCCTGACCGCCTTTGCGCGCATCGAAGAGGCCCGGGCTGCGTTTAAACAGGCCAGGGGCCAGCAATGGCCGCAGATTTCAGCACAAGCTGCCGGCGGGTGGCAACAGTCGGCCCTTCCCGGAAAATCAGGCAATACAGTTGAATACAGTGCCATTTCAGCCACCGGGCAGATCAGCTGGGAAATCGACCTGTGGGGGAAGCTCAGGCGCACCAAAGAGGCAGCACGTGCAAACTTATTTGCCCAGGTAGCTTATCAGCAGGCAGTAAGGATCACACTGATCAATGAAATTGTTTCCAATTATTTCAATCTCCTTGAATATGACAATGAACTGAGGATCACAAGGGAGAATATTGTGATCAGGCAGCAATCGCTGGAACTGGTCCGCAATAAAATGATCGCGGGCACTGCATCGGGGCTGGTTGTCGCCCAGGCAGAGGCAGAACTGGCCCAGGCCATGACAAAAGTCCCGATGCTGGAAATGGGGATCGGGGAAAGTGAAAATTACCTGAGCATCCTTCTTGGGGAACCTCCCCATGCAGTCGTCCGTGGAAATAAAATGCTTGACCAGCTGAACACACCGGAGATGCATACCCCCGGTCTTCCTGCCCAGTTGATCCTGCGCAGGCCCGATATCATCCAGGCAGAACAAACCCTGGTAGCTGCAAATGCCAACATCGGAGTCGCCCGCGCCACCATGCTGCCTTCGCTGGGTATCTCCGGAAGTATTGGTGCTGCTTTTAACCCTACAAACCTGGTTTACAGTGCATTGGGAAACCTGGTGGCGCCAATTTTCAACGGCGGGCAATTGAGGCAGGGCGTTAAGAAAGCCGAAGCGCAAAAGCAACAAATGCTCTATGCTTACCAGTATTCCCTGATAACAGCCTTCAAAGAGGTCTCAAACGCACTTCTTGAATATACCAAGCAGGGTGAGATCGTCGTGAGCCAGCAAGCCACCGTCAGTGCGGCACAAACGGCGTTCGACCTCTCAAACCAGTTGTATAATGCAGGTTATGCGAGTTATCTTGATGTGATCAATGCCCAACAAATGCTGTTTTCCGCACAAATTGCCCTTTCACAGGCACAAAGCAATGAACTTACCGGTATCGTCAACCTCTACACCGCTTTGGGCGGCGGATGGAAATAACCTGGAAAGATCATGGAGAAAACGTTCAAACCATTGGTTAACTAAAATCCTCAGGCGATGAGAAAAACAACTTCCCGTTTTTTAAGCGTGTTCGCTCTTGTATTTTCAGTCATATCGATTGCCAACTGTCAAACAATTCAGGGAATCGTATCAACCGGAAAACCTACGCCTTACCGGGTTGCCGAATGGCTTCCCTCCGATCAGGCAACACTGAACCTGTGGATGGAGGCACGTGTCAACGAGCTTGATACCAGTTCGAAACCGCTGCAGCCGGTGATAGCGGAATTTAAAAACCTCATTGAGAGTGACCCGGAGATCTATATGCTCTTTACTAAAATGTTCGAGCAGGTATCGAGCCATTCACGGTTCAGCAAAACCCCCACCGGAACACCCCAGGTAAGGGATTACCTTCACATGCTTGAACTGATCAATGCCATCATGACCTCGGCCCCGGAATTTAATGAAACAGGCCTGGTGGGATTCCCCATCAATACCATTCTCGACTGGCCAATGGGAACCACAGCCGGATTTGCCGCTTTTATAAACGAAAGGGTAAATGCCCAGTTAAAGAAAATCCTGAATGAATGGGCTGAATTCCTTGGTTCACCGGCATCGTGTTACATTTTAAGCGATGATCCGCATCATGGCTGGTTTGGCACAGATGCCAAAAAGGCGATGCCTGATTTTGAAAAAGAGTTCAAATGCGACCCGGGTAAACCATACCATGGCTTCAAATCATGGGATAATTTTTTTACCAGGGAATTCAAAGACGGACTGCGTCCGATTGCATCCCCGGAAGACCCGTCAGTAATTATAAATGCCTGTGAATCTGCTCCGTATAAAATAGCGTATGATGTAAAAAAGATAGACAAATTCTGGATCAAAGGTCAACCGTACTCCCTGCAGCACATGCTTGATAATGATGCTCTTGTGGATAAATTTGTCGGCGGCACCATTTACCAGGCCTTTTTAAGCGCATTAAGCTATCACCGGTGGCACAGCCCGGTGAGCGGTAAAATTGTAAAGGCGTACGTAAAAGATGGAACCTACTATTCAGAGACCTTATCGGAGGGTTATGACCCGTCAGGTCCAAACGAATCACAGGGATATATTACCGAAGTGGCAACCAGGGCCATGATTTTTATCGAAGCCGATAACCCGGCTATCGGTCTCATGTGTTTTATGGCTGTAGGAATGGCAGAGGTTTCCACCTGTGATATTACGGTGAAAGTCGGGCAGCATGTCAACAAGGGCGACCAGCTTGGAATGTTTCATTTCGGTGGTTCCACTCATTGCCTGATCTTCAGGCCCCAGGTGAAACTTGATTTCGACCTTCATGGCCAAAAACCGGGGCTTAATTCGAACAATATTCAGGTTAACTCAAGGATTGCAACGGTAAAGCCCTGAAAAGGCAACCGTTCTGATTTTCACTGAATTCCCTGAATTTTTTTTGATTGCAAATCAGCTGATCTGTCTGAAAAATACGTTCTCCCAAAATCAAGATCTCCATCAATTTTGATGCATTTCCAGGTATCATCCTGCAGCACCGTTACAGCCTGGCATACCGCCTGGTGGTAAAATATAAGATATCAGGTTTTTTTCGGTCCGGATTGTTTAATGACCAAGAGCAAACCAACGGGCGGCCGACCTGCGCTGAATGACCGGAGCATCAGTTATTCTATTGGTTATTCATTTTAAGGCAGGTATCCGCTTCATGAGCAGAAACCCCCACGGAGAATTGTTATGGCAAAACTCAATACAGAAGCAATAAATCATTCAGAAATGGAAACCAAGCTGAATACAGTAGCGGAATCCCGTACCAAAATGAAAATTTGATCTTGAAAATGTAGCCGTCTGACCTCCGAAAAGATAGCCAAGCACAGGAAAGCGGTTCAGGAGTTGATCGGCCAACTCCTGATCTATGTTGTCGATCATATCCTGATCCAGGTTGCCGGTAAACTTAAGATTCCTGGAAAAGTAGCTCAATGAAGGTCCGAATAACAACATATCAAGTGAAAACCTCTTCCAGAAAATAAACTGATATCCGATCTCAATCCCCAGGTTGATCATGTTCAGCCTGCCATTCATTGAACCAGACTGATCTGTTGATGTATTTAGTATGTCCAGTTTATTCGTGAATTTAAATCCATAATAAGATAAATATCCCCCAAGGTACAAGCCATCAGGGGCAGGGCGCCGGTTTCTCAAACCGGGGTAATACCGGTAATCAAATGCAATATTAACTCCGTGCCGTGAATGCGAACTCAGGTTAACCACCTGAAGGAGGGTATCGCTGAGAAATTTCGGAAGAACCAGGTACCCGAGTTGTATAGCAATGGATTGATTTTTTTTGATAAGGCGCTCATAACTCAGGGTGATGTTCTTTCCATCACCCCACAAGAGCATGGGAGTCGGGTTGAACTTGATCACATTCCAATGAAAGGGTGTGAGGACTGCCTGCTTTTCAGCCTTTCCGGTGTTTGATAAACTGTCACCCTGAATATGATTGGCATCCTGCTTTTCCCATGCCTTTAAATCCAGGCTGGTTAATGCAGAAAAAGCAATTATCAAAAACATCATTCTGATTCGCATAATAGAACGCCTTTTATTGTTAAAATGATCACTTATTTGCAACATAATACCTCCAGTCAAAATAGACCCTGATTCCCATAAACCATATGTTTTTTAACTGCATGGCAGGTGCATCGGCCGGGTCGAGCATCGTTACCTTCCCGGGAATGTCGAGGCCGAAGTTGAATTGAAGGGCAAGACTCGTACTTTGATTCAGTGAGAAATTTCTGAACGGGCGGTATTCCAGGAATGGAAATTCAAGTTGAGTGGAGTGCATCGAGATCAGGGAGGCTGCACCGTCGCCCCGGCTCTTATCAGGGACCACCATGGGTGAACCACCGAGGATGAATCCATTGAAAGTAACCCCGATCTCCCTGCCAAGGATGAACTGAAACCTCCCGATGGAAGAGACCAGGCCGGTTTGCCATGGAATGAGTCCTCCCTGTCCGGCTGAAGCAACCATTTTATTAAAACTTTCTTTTGAAGCCAGGTACACGACTGGTCCGGCAAGAAGGAGGTCTCCAGGGATGAGATAAAAGGGCATCCGGAACCGGAAATAAAAAGCATCCCTGCTGGGGATGACCGATATAACTGAACCGTAAGGGGAATTTTTCGGATCATAATGATATTTAACGGTGGAAGGTCCGTCGATCCGGTACCCGAGGTCGAGAAAAACGAGTCCGTCGCCCGATTCGTTCAGAACCCCTTCCATTCCCAGACCAACATGCAGCGCCACTTCCAGCCCGGGAACAGTTCCAGTTGTATTTTGGTCAGTGCCAAACCCACCGTTTAAAATATTGAGCCTGACAGCCGGGGCAAACCCGATAAAGGCTCCGAGTTCGGAACGGAAACGGGGAATCTCCCCATCACCTGTTGCCAGCCCGGGCATGGGGGTGGTGAACAACACCTGCTTAAACATCTCGGAGAAGGCAGGATCACCATGCCTGGCAGGCATGTGAATCGCTTTGGCAATGTTGAAGGTGTCGGGGGTAAGAAATCCCAACCGGTCATTGAGCGGCGACGGTTTATTCGTCAGGGTTGCCGCATCCACCAATTGAACCAGGCTCTGCCGAACGGTTTGGGCTGCTCTGTCAGCATCTTCCTGGCGCATCCAGGCATCCCCCTTGATCACCAGGCGGTCGCCATTCCAGGTCGAGACCTCCAGACCATGTTCATTGTAATAATCATGCGTGCCTTTGCGCAAGGATGCGTTACCCCACACACCTGCCACATGACCTGATGCAAACCCGTCTTCAAGAAAATGTATGGCAAACGCTTCATCTGCCAGTGCAGACAGGGCAAGTGATGACCGCTGTTCTGCTGTTAAACCTGCCTGCATGAGTTGCTGGGCCTTAAACATGGCACTTGTATGATACCACCAGTAGGTACCAACCAGGTTGACTTCACTGCTGTCTTCTTTTATGCAATGCAGCATATAGGGAATTACAGACGTTTTGACATCTGGCCTTGCCAGCATGAAATGAACATTGTTCGCCCCGGCACGTGTCACATATTCGGGATCGGCCCGCATAAGTTTGATATCTGAATCCCTGAGGTACATTTCAACATCACTCCTGTTCTTTGATTTTGCGATCCCCGTTTTAAGGTTGGCGGTTATGTTTGCAACTTCCAGGATCCAATCGGTGTGAAGGATGTTGAATATCATGTTGTTTGCGGAAGTGGAATGATCTCCTGCAATACCTGGCCATGCTGCATAATCAAGATACTTCACATTTACCGTTTGATCAGGATCAATAACTGATGTATTAAGCCTTGATTCATTGCCGGTTCTGGCCCAGGCATAGATGCGGTCAAGTGCTGCACGGTGAACCGAATCCAGTTTTTGAATGGCAAGTAACATAATATCCCGATGTTCAGGATAAATCCAGGCACGGCCTTTAAATTGAAAGACTGGGATCAGCAGCAGTATTAATAATACTTTTTTCAACATAACGGGTTGTTTTAACAGGGTTTTGTTCCATACTGTTTCCTCCCGGGTAAAAATAGTTCAATTTTCATTTATTCCGGAATATGGAATGCAAAAGTCTTATGTGCTTATGATCTTGATGGACTATTAACGAATCTGTGCGAGAGACTTCTTGTTATAAAATCTGTAATCCTTACGAAGAAATCGTCGTACCTTAAAAACGCCGCAAGTGCGGTGAATAAAGAAAATCATGGAACGTTATGCATTTTCTGTACGCATCATTGAAATTATTTTGTAAATTTATGCGTGAATTCATTTATTATCTTAATCATCTTATCATGAAAAACAGTTTTTTATCAGTTTTCATACTGACGATGAGTTTACTTAGCTTTCCTGTTTTTTCTCAAACAGAGAATCCGGCGGTGAAGGATTCGACTTTACTTGGCTTGCCGGGTGACAACCTGAACCTTTATGCCGTATTGGATCTTTTTCAAAAGTCAAAGACCATTGAAGACTTTGAAAAATCGTTAAATGAAGAAAAAACGGGCATCAATAACCTGGATTTGAATTTAGATGGGAAAGTCGATTTTATCAAGGTGGAGACGAAGAAAAAAGGAGAGGATTTCACATTTATCCTCCAGGTTGATGTCAGTAAAAGTGAAAAACAGGATGTTGCCGTCATTTTGGTATCAAAGGATAAAAACAAAAAAGTCACCATACAAATTGTGGGAGATAAAGCTTTGTATGGCAAGGATTATATTGTTGAACCTAAAGGGACTGCAACTCCTTCGGTTACTGCTAATCCAGGATATACCGGCGCAGACCCCGTTACGGTAAATGTACCGGCATCAACAACCACTGTGATTGTTGAGTCTGCACCAATTGTACAATATGTGTATTCACCTGCCTATGTGCCTTATATTCCGCCTTATTATTACGGTTATTATCCGCCTTATTTTGCAGCATTTTCGGTAATGGCGGTTGGCATGTATTGGGGGATGCATGCTGCTTATTACCATGGAGGGGTATATGGTTATCATGGTAATACAACAGTCATTCATAATACAAACATTTATAATAATTACAATCATTCCAGAAATACATCCACTACGGTGAACCGCAACAATGCCAACGGAAACTATAACCGCAACAATGCATCAACACGACCGGCAGGCGGCGCTTCCGCCTCAACACGTCCGGCAGGCGGGGCCTCCCCTTCGACACGTCCGGCAGGCGGGGCCTCCCCTTCGACACGTCCGGCAGGCGGTGCTTCTGCCTCGACACGTCCATCAGGGGGAGCTTCACATTCAACGCGCCCGTCAGGCGGCGCTTCAGCTTCAACCCGGCAGTCTGGTGGAACTTCGGCATCGGCACGACCAGCGTCAACAGGCTCGATGGAATCCTCCCGTTCAGGTGGTGGCGGTGGTTCCAGGGGTGGCGGTGGTTACAATGGCGGTGGTGGTTCCAGAAGCGGGGGTGGTTACAGTGGCGGTGGTGGTTCCAGAAGCGGGGGCAGTTATAGTCGAGGCGGCGGCAGTCGCGGTGGAGGCGGCAGAAGACGATAAAATTTCCTTATCCTGTTTTATTCATTTGGAACATCAGAAACACTCATATCCCTCAGACAGACATATTTACCATCTCTCTTTACAAACAGGCTCATATAGTTTCCTGTATTCACGGCGGTGTTGGCAGCGTCAAGTACTTTATAGTAGCCAATTTCAACCACCTGGTTCCCGTCATCAGACACATAAATTTCATTGGTTGTAAATGAAATTTTATTGGATTTTGAAAAGTCGGAGACATCACTTTTTAAAAATTCCACAATTGCTTCTTTGCCAACCAAGGGTGGTTTGTTTTGACGAAAAGTGGTCGCATCTTCAGCATAATAGCCTATATTTTTCACCTCCCGGGCATTATAGGTTTCAGCAAATTCATTTTCCTTGGCCTGGATTTCTTTTTTAATTTGTTCTTTGTCAACCACTACTGCAGCGGGTTCTTCTTTTTTGGGGCAGCAGGAAATTATGAATGTCATGAGGCATGCTACAAAAACTCCATGTAAAACTTTGTTTTTCATAATAGTATATTTTTTTACAGTTAACAATATAGAGCTTGAACCCTGAAAGATAAAATTAATATAAAAACACTGTTGTCCGATAAAAATACAAAAATATTTTCAGGCGACACAATTCAATGACCGGAAAGTTCGCCGCCGAAAATAATCCCGTATAAAAATGACCAATAAATAACCCTCCCCTCTTTGATCAAGGCCCGGGACCACCCTCAACTAAAACCATACCAACTGCAACAGCAGATCCAGACCTCCTGCCGTTCAGGACGCCCGGCTAAGGAAGATCGTTGCATGAAAATCCCATAAAAAAGCATTTAAAATCTAAGATAATTTAGAGCCTGGTATAATTTATTAGAATTCTGCATTCAAGGACGTTATCCCTCCCCTCCAAGGGGAGAGGATGGGAATTTTAAACATCCTCTTAAATTCATGAATAAAATTTACAGGAATTCATCGTGTCTGGATATTTTTACAATCGCATTTCAGGGATGTCGGAAAATAAAATTTATGTTGCCGCACCGGATATTTTTTTCAATATCTTTATCTTCAAAAAAAAACGTCCCTGTAATAGTAAAGCCATGAAAAGTTTTATAGCGGTCACTGTTTTCTTTTTAACCGTAATCCTCAGCATTTCCCATATTTCTGCACAGAATATTGCCGACAGCCTGACAGATGAAATGAGAAGCAAGATATTAAACACTTTTAAACACTTCACTTTCGATTTTTATATTGATGCCTATGAGAATTTTACATTAAATGACAGCAAGGATACCTCCAGCATTGTTCCCTTCTCCAGCAATTGCCCGGTGGCACAACAGACAAGACTGAATGTGGCTGCCCTGGAAATTTATTACAATGCAGAGAAAGTCAGGGGAAAATTTTCACTTCAATATGGTGACGCACCCAACTTGCTGGCATCAGCAAATTATCAGTGGATCAATACGATCCGACAGGCCAATTTTGGATTCAGGATTGTGAAGAATCTCTGGATTGATTTCGGCTACATTTTCAACCCGGTAGGATATGAATCATCCTGGTGCGTGCTCAACCAGATCAGTTTTGTTACCGTTGGCGGGTATTTTGAACCCGGGAGTGTACTTGGTGCTAAACTTTCCTATAAATTTTCTGAAAAATTCAGCGGAGGAATCATGGTCGGTGATCCGTTTTCCATTGCCTATGCGCAGAATACCCATAAAGCAGGGATCATGTTTTTCACTTATACCCCCTTGAATAATCTGTCGATCACCTACAACAACTTCTTTGGGAACCAGGCATTGAAAAATGCACAAAGGAAAAACAATATATTATATAACAACCTGATCGTGACCTACGATCCGGTTAGAAATTTCGAACTGGTTGGTCAGCTTGATTTTGGAGCCCAGTCAAATTCGCAAATGGCACCGGATACAAATGAAACTGCCTCCATGTTTTCGGGGTTTATACAGGCCAGTTATACCTTTAATCAACATTTCTCCGTATCCGGACGATATGAGTTCCTCAACGACCCGGATGGATTCCTGACAGGAGTTAATGCCCTGACAAACCGGGGCCTCAGAACCAACGGGTTTGGATTGAGCTTTGAATACAAGCCTGTTAAAATCGGATTTCTTCGCCTGGCATACCGGAATATGGAAAGTTATCCCGGCAGTCTTGAATTTTACAGCAATACCAGTGATGTCATGCAGTCTATTATAATTACGACCGGAGTCCGTTTTTAAGTATTAATTTTGCAGTTGCTGAAAAAAGTTGCTTATGAACCGCAAGGAAATTGAAAAACGGTATCAAAAGGTGTGCGATTTGATTTGCACCCAACAGCTGAAAAATGCGCTGGATGAACTTGAAACATTATCACGGTCGTATACAAAATCGGATTATTATTACCAGCTGGAAACCTTTTCTGAAAATTATAAAACCCTTCTCCGCTATGCCTTTGAGGGTTACCATGATCCGCAACAACAGGATATACTATACGGGCTTTGTTCCGCCATGCTGAGTATGGCCGATGATGTCAGGCAAGGGCTCCTTGATCCCGAACTTCCTGGAAAACGATTTGAAAAAAGTACCTTGCTGAATGAATTCGGCGATGATCCGCAAAATATCGCAGGTAAGATCGAGGAGATGTTTTTTCATCGTGAAGTGAACAAGCTGATCGATGAAACTGACCTGTTGCCTTTAAAACAGACAGACCAGATATTCAAACTGATCTGGCTCACCGGTAAATTGACCAACGAACATATCAAACTGATCCGTCAGATCAACCGGTCGGAACTGGTTCAATGGCATGAAAAATGCCTGGTTGTCAGCGCATTAACGCTGAGCGTACTGAATCATTTTGATCAACATAAGATGCTCCTGCTACTCGAATTTGTTGAAGAACGAGAAAACCAGGTATGCCAGCGCGCCCTCACCGGGCTGATCCTCGGTTTGCTGGTATACGACCAGCGGCTGCATTTTTATCCTGAACTGATGCTGAGGCTGAAGAACCTGTCGGATGAGGAGACGATCACTGCCGAAATCGAGCTGATCCTGATGCAGTTGCTCATGGCAAGGGAAACGGATAAAATTACCCGTGAATTTGAAGAGGAGGTTCTGCCCGAGATGAAAAAAATGATGCCTAAAATCGAAGACAAACTCCAGCTGAATGATCTTGCAGACGATGAAGAACTTGAAGGGAAAAACCCGGGCTGGAAGGACATGATCGAGGAAGTACCCGGGTTGTTTGAGAAAATTGAAAAATTTTCCAAAATGCAGATGGAAGGAGGAGATGTGTTTATGAGCACCTTCCAGATGTTAAAAAGATTCGATTTTTTTAACGGCATGAGCAACTGGTTTGTCCCTTTTCATCGAGACCACCCTGAAATAAAAAACAGTTTCTCCGAAAAAGAAGATATCAATACCCGCCTGCTCGAAAGTCTTGAAAAGGCATTTTACATATGCAACTCTGATAAATACTCGTTTGCAATTAATTTCAGGGCAATCCCCGATCAGCAAAGAACGATGATCGTGACAAATTTTGAAGCCGAATTCGCGCAAATGAAAGAGATGGCTTCTGAAGAACAATTGCTTGATCAATCGCTGCTCAATAATTCCATTTTTATCCAGTATATCCAGGATCTTTATCGTTTTTTCAAACTTTTCCCTTCCAGGCATGAATTCGAGGATATTTTCCAGCTCAGGATCCGGATCGGCCACCTGTACTTCTATAAAACCTGCTTTGCACGCAATGTGTTTACTGAAAAAATCGCATCCTTTCATATTGACAATGAACACTATTATGATGCAATTGATTCCTTTGAAGGCATCATGGAGACAAACGGACCCAGCCATGAATATTTCGAGAAAATAGGCTACTGTTTTCAAAAAACCGGCCGGTTTAAAAAGGCTGTTGAATACTACAAAAAAGCAGAACTTTATGATGCCGACCGCCAGTGGATCCTTAAAAAACTTGGATGGTGTTGCCTGAAGCTGAAGGACTTCCTGCAGGCATTGATTTACTTTAAAGAGGCATCAGCGCTCCAACCCGAAGAAATCTCCCTGCAAATACAGGTCGGACAGTGCTACCTGTACCTCAAAGATTATGAACAAGCCTTGCACCAGTATGCAAAACTCAGGTTTTTTGCCCCCGACAACCTCAAAGTGCTGCGGCCCATTGCCTACTGTCAGTTTGTTCTTGGGAAACCGGATCAGGCTGTCGAATTATATGCCCAGATCATGAGCCTGAGTTCAAATCCGTCCGCTTACGACCTCATGAATGCAGCTCATGTGAAGTTATGCCTTGGACAGCGGCAGGAGGCATTGCATCTGTACAGGCAATCGCTGCTGCAAAGCTCGCCAGGCCAACCCGAACTCATGGAAGCATTTGATGAGGATTCGCAATTCCTCGTGAAAAATGGCATCCCTGCCATGGAGATCCCACTGATCCGCGATTTTTTGATGTTCCAAACCGAACAATAGGTCATGGAAAATCAAAAAAAATGGCAGCGTGCTGAACTGTTGATTTTTACCATTTTCGCACTGATGAACCTGTTGCCTTTTGTGGCAACAAGATTCTTTCCAAGCATGGATGGGGCATCGCATCTTGCAAATTCCAATATCATTAACCAGCTTTTAGTTCATAACAACAGCCTTTTTCATCAATTTTTCATCATCAACCCCGAACCGGTACCCAACTGGACCGCTCATCTCCTGATCTCCCTGTTCACGGTCGTGATGCCTGCTTTCCTTGCCGAGAAAATACTGCTGATCATTCTGTTGATCGGAACACCCTTTGCTTTCCGTATCCTGTTGCAAACAATTTCACCAAAAAACACCCTGTTCAGTTTCATGGTATTTCCCTTTACCCACTCCATGTTTTTTTTCTTCGGGTTCTTCAATTTCTGCATGGCAATTCTCCTGTTCCTGATCACCCTTAATTACTGGTTACGTCATGAAAACCGCCCATGGAGCGTCAAACAAATCTCAACATTGACTTTCCTTGTTGCCATAACCTATTTTTCACACATCGTTATTTTTGGCATCCTGCTGATTGCAATTGCCATGCACATCCTTACGGGAACGATCGCAGGCCTGATCTGCAAAAGCAACAGGAATAAAATCATTTTATGGAATTTCCTGAAAAAAGCGCTTGTTGTCACGGTTGCTGCCATGATTCCTTTAATTCTGTTCGCCTATTTTTTTTACTCCCGCCCCGGAACAAGGGATATCCTGTTTAAAGGCCGCGGCGAACTGATCAACTTCCTGGTAACCATCCGGCCCCTCATTTCCTTCAATGCCAGCGTTGAAGGACGCCATACGGTCATTCTGTTCTACCTGTTCGTTGCGCTGATTGGGTTCGGGGGCCTTGCATTTCTTGCCAGGCTGATCCTGAAAATAAGTAAACGGTTTGCAGCAGGCCCGGAGGGAAAAGATCAACTCCTTCCCCGGTTAAACTTCTGGTGGCTGCTGGCTTCCATGGCTGTACTGCTGGCATTGTATTTCAAACTGCCGGATGCCTATGGAACCGCCAGTTATACGAACCTCAGGATCGGGTTCGTTATTTTTCTCCTGGCCATCCTGTGGATTTCAACCTTTCGCATCCCCTGGTATTTTGGCTTATTGGCGGCAACGGTCACGCTCTACGCGAACACCATGCTCCTTCATAATTATTCCTCTACCATTAAAAACCTGGCGAAATTGGCCGTAGCATGCAACAAGGCGGCTGATCATGTGGCGCCCAACAGCCTCGTTCTTCCGATTTATTGCATGGACAATTGGTTTACAGGCCATTTTGTTGATTACATTGCCGTGGATAAGCCGATTGTCATGGTGTATAATTATGAGTGCCAGTCGGGGTATTTCCCGGTGAAATGGAATGAAAAATCAAAACCGAACTATTACCTGGGCAATCCGGTAACCCCTGAAAAATATATCAATTTTGAATTAGTTAAAGGGAATCCATCGCTCAGGCTGGATTACGTATTTGTTATCGGACAATTTGACCCGAAGAAAGATTGGTTTTTCGCTACACTCCATAAATGCCTGACAGAGGATTTTATTCATGTTTATGAAGCGGAGAATTGCAATCTTTACAGGAATAAACTGTCAAAATAAAATTGAATATATGCAGGCCCTGCATTAAATTCAATGTATACCACCCTCAATCCCTTCCCGCAAAGGGAGGGACTTTTCCCCGTCCTTTGTGGGGGCCGGGGGATGGGGGAGCAATAGTCACTTAACCTTTGAAAACTTAACCATTTGATATGATGAAATTCACAGCAGCACAAATTGCGGGCATGGTTGGCGGAACCATTGAAGGCGACCCCGAAGCAATCATTACAAGTTTGTCTAAAATTGATGAAGGTGAACCCGGTTCAATTACATTCCTGTCAAATCCGCTCTATACCCCGTTTATCTATTCAACAAAGGCCTCCATCGTCATTGTAAACAATTCCTTTACACCCGAACATGCCATAAGCTCAACCCTGATCCGTGTGGGGAGCGCCGATGTTGCATTTGCCAAACTGCTTGAAGCATACAACCAGATTAAATATGATAAAAAAGGGGTGTCGGCACTAAGTTCAGTCTCTTCTTCCGCGACTGTTGGCGAAAATGTCTATATCGGCGAGTATGCCGTTATTGGCGACCGTTGTGTTATCGGGAATAATGTAAAGATCTTTCCTCATGTGGTTGTTGGTGAAAATTCAACTGTTGGCGATGACACCATGCTTTTTGCGGGGGTTAAAATTTATTCGGATAATGTCATCGGAAAGAATTGCATTCTTCATGCCGGAACGGTTATCGGGAGCGATGGCTTCAGGTTCAACCAGCAGGATGGCAGGAATGTGAAGGTACCCCAGATCGGCAATGTAATCCTCGAAGATGATGTGGAAACCGGTGCCAACTGCACCATCGACCGGGCCACCTTTGGGTCGACCATCATCCGCCGGGGAGTTAAACTTGACAACCTTGTTCACATCGCCCATAATTGCGAAATCGGCGAAAATACATGTATTGCCGCTGCGACAGGGATTGCCGGATCGTGCAAAATCGGAAGAAATTGCTTTATCAGCGGACATGTGGCCATTGCCCCGCATCTCACTATTGCTGACAATACCTCCATGGGAGGTGCTACCGGTGTGACAAAAAGCCTCGTAAAGTCAGGTATGTTCTTCCTTGGATCGCCCGCAATGGAAGCCACCAAATTCAGGAAATCCATCGCATGGTTCCGCAACCTGCCTGAACTGGCCGAACGGTTAAGCAAGTTGGAAAAAGAACAGAAAAACAAGCCCTGATCAACAATTCTATCCAAACCGGAATTTTTTCAGCCGGTAATGATTTTTAACTATATTTGCAGCTTCATTGAAAACAAGACCGTTAAAACAGGTGTACATTTAAAAAATTACAGGACAGATCATGGATTTATATTTCCCGACCTTCGCTTTTAGTTTTAATTTCTATTATTACTACCATAAAACAATGTGTTTGGATAGATAAAAATTGCATGACAAAATTTTAAATCCCGACACCTGAAGTCGGGATTTTTTTTTAATACATTTCGGATCAATGAATAATTTGAAATTAATAAAAGTTGCTATCCAGGGTATTTCAGGCGCATTCCACGAAATAGCAGCACGGGCTTATTTTAACAGCAAAGAAATAGAAATTACAGAATGTGACACATTCAAAGAAGTTGTTAATTCAGTAAAAAACGGAATATCTGAATTTGGTATCATCGCCATTGAAAATTCAATTGTGGGAAGCATATTGCCAAACTATAAAATTATTCAGGAATCAAAATTGAATATTTCAGGCGAAATGTTTATTCCAATCCAGCAAAATTTAATGGCTCTTCCTGGTCAGAAGCTTGAAAATTTAACAGAGATCTATTCCCATCCGATGGCCATTCAGCAATGCGAGGAATTCTTTGCCCGGTATCCAGACATAAAAATAATTGAATCCATTGATACCGCCCTGAGTGCAAAAAAAATCAAAGTTGAAGGAATAACCGGCAGAGGCGCCATCGCAAGTAAACTGGCTGCATCCATTTATGGTCTTGATATCATCGCTGAGCGCATAGAAACCAATACCAGGAATTATACCAGATTTTTAATTGTTGAAGAAAAACCTGCGAATCAATCATCCGTTGTTCCTGTTCATATTGATAAATCATCGATCTGCTTTTCATTGACCCATGAATCCGGCAGCCTTTCAAACGTACTGTCTGTCCTCGCATTTTACAACATGAATTTGACAAAAATTCAATCGATGCCGATCATTGGCAGGGAATGGGAGTATTTATTTCATATTGACCTGGTTTTTAACAACTATAAAAGATATACGCAGGCCCTCATTGCCATTGAGCCATTGACAAGCGACATGGAGATCCTTGGGGAATATCATGCGTATGACAAAGCAAAAGAGATATTCAGCAGCAAAGATGAAAACTAAATGAAAATAAAACCGGCAAACAGAACCGATTCCGTCCAGGAATATTATTTTTCAACCAAGCTCGCCGAAATTGCAACGATGAACCAGCAGGGCCTGAATGTGATCAATCTTGGGATTGGCAGCCCTGATTTGTCGCCCTCACAAAACACAATTGAAAAACTTATTGAATCAGCCGGAAATCCTAAAAATCATGGATACCAGAGTTATAAGGGCATACCGGAATTGCGAAATGCTTTTTCAGCCTGGTACAAAAAATATTTTAATGTAACGCTGAATCCCTCAAATGAAATTTTGCCTTTGCTGGGATCAAAGGAAGGCATCATGCATATTTCTCTGGCATTTGTAAACGAAGGGGACGAAGTATTGATCCCAAACCCCGGATACCCGACCTATCAATCCGTTTCAAAGCTGGTCGGTGCCGTGATCAGGCCTTATCCTCTGGACAAACGAACCCATTGGATGCCCGATCTGGTTGCACTGGAAAAGGAAAACCTGGAGAATGTCAAATTGATGTGGGTCAATTATCCCAACATGCCAACCGGCGCCAGGGCAACACGTGAATTGTTTCAAAACCTGGTTGATTTTGGCTTAAGGAACAACATCCTGATCTGCAACGACAATCCGTACAGCTTTATATTAAATGACCGGCAGCTGAGTATCCTTGAAACCGAAGGGGCCAGAGAAACAGCCCTGGAACTCAATTCACTGAGCAAGTCACAGCACATGGCGGGCTGGAGAATTGGCATGGTTGCCGGAGATGCAGCGTTGATCGATGCGATTTTAAAAGTCAAGAGCAATATGGATTCAGGAATGTTCCTGCCGCTGCAATTGGCTGCAGTTGAATCATTGGGGAATCCTCCGCAATGGTACACAGAGATCAATTTAACCTATGCTCACCGCAGGGAGATGGTATATGAAATCCTCGATATTCTTGATTGTGAATATGAACCGGATCAAACTGGCATGTTCGTTTGGGCACGGGTTCCCGGGCGATTCGGAAATGGCATGGAATTATCGGATCTGGTTTTGAAGGATGCACGGGTGTTCCTCACTCCCGGGTTCATTTTTGGCACCCAGGGGGACGGGTATATCAGAATATCACTATGCGCAAATGAATCGCTGTTATTGGAAGCGAAGCAACGGATTTTGCTGATCAGCAGATGAAGGTTAATCAGGCCCTAAAACGAAAAAAAACAGATGAAAATAACAATATTTGGATTGGGTTTAATCGGCGGATCGGTAGCCAGGGATTTAAAAGAACGAAAATTCGCAGATTATATCTATGGTGTTGAAACAAATCCTGAAAATGCAGGGATTGCCCTGAAAATGAAGATTGTCGATGAAATTGTCGGGACCGCCGAAGGCATAGATAACGCAGATCTCATCATTATTACCACGCCTGTTGATGCGACAATCTCAATTCTGCCTAAAATACTCGACAGGGTCACGACGCAAACCGTAACTGACATGGGTTCTACCAAGGAACGGATTGTAGAACGGGTAAAATTGCATAAAAACCGGAAAAACTTTGTAGCCGGCCACCCGATGGCGGGAACTGAATTCTCTGGGCCGGCAGCATCACTTTCCGGCCTCTTTGAGAAGAAAACAACCATCCTCTGCAATATTGAAGACAGCAATGAAGAAGCCATCGGCATTGTCAGGAAAATGTATGCCGTTTTAAATATGAATGTTGTTGAAATGTCCGCAACCAGTCATGATGTGCATGTGGCTTATGTTTCACACATTTCCCATATCAGTTCCTTTGCACTTGCCCTGACGGTCATGGATATTGAGAAAGATGAAAAGAACATTTTCAACCTGGCCAGCGGAGGATTTGAATCGACGGTAAGACTTGCAAAAAGTTCCGCAGATACCTGGACCCCGATTTTCATGCAGAATAATAACAATGTACTGACCGCATTAAACAATTACATCGACAAACTGCAGGAATTAAAAATATTCATAAAAGAGCACCGGGTTGCGGAAATGCATGGAGTGATCAAAAAATCAAACAGAATCAGGGAAATCTTAAACAAATAAGCCAATGAAAAATCCATATATATCACCAAAATCTTCGGGTGGAATTAAAGTTGAAAAATCATTTATCATCGCCGGTCCTTGCAGTGCCGAATCGGAAGAGCAGGTGATGGTTTGTGCCAGGGATTTGGCCAAAACCGGGAAAGTGAATGCCTTCAGGGCCGGCATCTGGAAACCCCGTACCCGTCCGGGATCATACGAAGGCGTTGGAAGCGAAGGGTTGAAATGGCTCAAACAGGTGAAGCAGGAAACCGGATTGAAAACCGCAACAGAGGTGGCCACCGAGAAACATGTGTACGAAGCCCTGAAGTATGGGGTTGACATTATGTGGATTGGTGCGCGAACAACAGGAAATCCGTTTTCGATGCAGGAAATTGCCGAAGCATTATCGGGAGTCGATGTGACCGTGTTCATTAAAAACCCGGTGAATCCTGATGTTGAACTGTGGCATGGCGCCTATGAACGGATTCAAAAGGTTGGTATTGAGCATATTGGATTGATCCATCGGGGCTTTACCAGCTATGAAAAACTTCGTTATAAAAATCAACCATTGTGGCAGCTTCCAATTGAAATGAAACGCCGTTTACCAAATGTGCCGATGATCTGCGACCCAAGCCATATCTCAGGGACCCGCGAATACCTGTTGGAGGTTGCTCAAAAAGCCCTGGACCTCGATTACGATGGACTGATGATCGAGGTGCACCCGGCGCCGGATATGGCCTTAAGCGACGCCAAACAACAAATTACCCCGGTGCAACTTATCGAACTGCTTTCAAAGCTGATCCACCGTGACCGTAACTCGACCGATGTCAATTTCATTCATATCCTGGAAGAACTCAGGGCAAAAGTCGATCGTTATGATGAGAATCTCATAGAATTGCTCGGTCAGCGAATGGCCATTGCCAAGGAAATCGGAAAATATAAAAAAGAGAACAACATCACCATCCTGCAAAAAAACCGGTGGGAAGAGATCATCAGCAAAGCCGAGCAAAAAGCAGCTCAGTTCAGTTTGAGCAAGGAATTTATTGATATTGTATTCAATGCAATCCATATCGAATCGATCAACAACCAGAATACCATCATGAATAATCAAAGATAACAGGATGGATGCGATAGAAATTAAACACAACGATCAGATTTCCAATATTTTTGTCGAAAAATCCCTGGAGAGACTGGGTTCTTTGCTCCCATCATCGAACATCATTGTTTTGATCGATGAAAACGTAAACAGGCTGTACGGAAACCTGTTCAGCCAATTCAAACTGATTTCCATCCGGTCGGGCGAACCCGAAAAAACATTGGATACCGTTGCGGGCATTTATGGCCAGCTCATTGAACTTGAAGCAGATCGGCACACTTTTATTCTTGGTGTGGGAGGTGGCATTGTGTGCGACATGGCGGGATTTATCGCCTCAACATACATGCGTGGATTGCGATTTGGATTTATCCCAACCACCCTGATGGCCCAGGCCGATGCGTCGATAGGCGGTAAAAACGGCGTGAATTTTCACCGGTTCAAGAACATGATCGGAACCATCAACCAGCCTGAATTCGTACTGGCGGATGTTCGTTTTCTATCCACGCTCCCATTGCGTGAACTGAATGCCGGGTTTGCGGAGATCATCAAGTACGGGCTGATCAGCGACAAATCGATTCTAGATGATTTCGATCTGAATATCAATCAATACCTGAAGGTCGATACAGATGAACTGGCAAAACTGATTTTTAAATGTGCTTCGATCAAG
Source organism: uncultured Bacteroidales bacterium (assembly GCA_903903985.1). Taxonomy (GTDB): domain Bacteria; phylum Bacteroidota; class Bacteroidia; order Bacteroidales; family FEN-979; genus CAIVAT01. The sequence goes on from CAIVAT010000116.1 coordinate 106,523, forward strand.
GCGAACATTGTCAATATGGATGCCCGTGAACAGGGCCTCCGCAAAATACTTAACTTCGGGCATACCATCGGGCATGCAATCGAAAGAATAAGTTCTGACCATAACCATGGGGAAGGCGTCAGCATGGGAATGGTTGCTGCGATGAAAATTTCCCAGGTTAAAGGTGATATTTCCATTGCCGAAACCGATCGTGTTTGTTCGCTGCTGCTTAAGTTGTATCTTCCTGTTTCGATCGGCAGGCAACTTTTTCCCGGAATAATAGAATCGCTGCGCGCCGACAAAAAACGAAATCAGCAATTCATTGATTATATTATTCTTAAACGGTTAGGCACGGCAGAAATCATTCAAATGACCTTTGCCGAATTGTCGGCGTTACTATTAAATATGAAATTGTAAAATCGTTTTTTTTTCCATGAAATCATCTGAACAACAGCCAATGATCAAATCCGGGAATCCGGAACAGATGGTTCGCTTTAAAAACAATGTGGCACTTGTCGGCTTTATGGGAACAGGAAAAACAACCGTTGGCAGGCTGCTGGCTGATAAATACGAACTCGCTTTTATAGACATCGACGAATGCATCGCAAAAAAAGTTTCCATGGATATCCCAACCATATTCAGCCGGCATGGAGAAACATTTTTTCGTAATTTGGAGGAGGAAATTTTGAAAGAAATTTTAACGGGTGAGTTCCAGGTTGTTTCATGTGGCGGAGGAATTATAGTAAGGGAATCAAACAGGACCCTGCTGAAAAGAAATGCCGTAACCTGCTGGCTGTACAATTCGGTGGAGACCTCCCTGTCAAGGATTTCAGGCACAGGCCGGCCCCTGATAAACAGGTCAGAACCTGTTCAGAAGGCGATGGATCTTTACCGGGAGCGGGAAGCCTATTACCGTGAAGTGGCCAGTTGCAGTCTTTGCACGGAAAACCTGGGCCAAGCGCAAATTGCAACGATGATCGGTAAAGAATTTTATACAAATTATTTTTTGAATCCAAAGGATTTAAAACCCTAATAATAAACAGATGAACCAGTTTGGAATGCAATTCAGGTTATCAATTTTTGGCGAATCGCACGGCAACGGTATCGGTATGATCATTGACGGTTGTCCTGCCGGAATCATGATCACCACCACTGATTTTGAGGCCGACCTGGCCCGTCGCCGCTCCGGTGCGCCCGGGACTACCGCCCGTGCAGAAAAAGATCAGGTTGCCATCCTGAGCGGAATCTGCAACGATAAAACCACCGGTGCCCCGATTGCACTGTTATTTCAAAATTCCGATACCAATTCCTCCGACTATTCCCGTTTTATAACCATACCCCGGCCGGGACATGCCGATTTTGTGGCGCAAAAAAAATGGAATGGTAACAATGACAACCAGGGCGGCGGGCATTTTTCAGGCAGGCTGACACTTGGGCTGGTAGCCGCCGGAGTTATCGCCAAACGGATCATTCAGCCTGTTGCGATCACTGCAAGGGTTATCGAAGCCGGGGGAGAAAAGGAAATTGATGCAGCAATCGCACGGGCCAAGGCAAACAACGATTCAATCGGGGGTATTGTGGAATGTTGTGCCACCCATCTTCCCATTGGTATTGGTGAACCATTCTTCAACTCCATTGAATCAGTCATCAGCCACCTGGCCTTTTCAATCCCGGCAGTCAAAGCCATTGAATTCGGAAGCGGTTTCAGTGCGGCAAAAATGACCGGATCAACACACAATGATGCGATCATTGCTGCCGATGGCACCACGGCGACCAACCATGCCGGCGGGATCAACGGAGGGATTTCCAACGGGAATGATATTGTTTTCCGAATTGCGGTGAAACCCACATCGAGTACCCCTGCAGTTCAAAAGACCTTCAATTTCGAAACAAACCAGGTTGAAGAACTTAAGGTTGAAGGACGTCACGACCTTTGCATTGCCCTCCGGATCCCTCCTATCCTTGAGGCTATTACGGCCATTGCACTTGCTGATCTTTGGTTGTCAAGGAAATAGGCATTAATCCAACTTTTTTCACAGCAAAAGCGCGAAGACGAGAAAAATAATTATTGAATTTCAATAATTAGCACCCTGGCGTCTTGGCGGTGAAGAAAAAGTTACATACCAATGTAAAAGTTCCTGCTATGTTCCTTTCTTAATCCGAAAATGAATACCTGAACTTCTTTCCTGGCTGATAAAACCGTTGCTTTCCCTTATCCCGGCAGGAAAAATCAATTCACACTGTTTATTTTAAAATAGCTGAGCCTTGTGGTTGCTTCACAGGTTCATAAAAATTGTAATGGGGTTCAGGTGCAAACAAGCTGATTGATCCCATCTATGCCCCTTAGTAAAATTCAGGTTAAAATCGGCTTAAGGGGGATTCTTTAGTAATTTTTGCAATTAACCTGAAGATCGTCAGGAAAAATCAATTTTGAAATAGGCAGACCGGTCAATATTTTTGTTCCGGTATCCATGGAAAGATATATCGAGGCTGTATCAGGAGCCGGTATTCACCGCTAAGGCGCCAAAATGCAAAAGATAACTTAAGGAGATTCATTTTCATGTGATCCGGTTAAAATATTTGGAGTTTACATTGTCATGCAGGCTTTTTTATATGTAATGCTGAGATAACCAATCAAATGAAATATTTCATCCTGTTTCATGGAATTCCATCAATAATGGCGATTACAACATCCGTTTATCGCCTGCCAGCCAGCGAACATTTTGACCCTTCATATTTCACCGGATCGTTTTACATGAAATCATAAAAAAAAAGCCATGAAAAAGCAATTATTCTTTTTGATTACGATCTTTTCAGCTGCTGCACTGTTTACGCAAACCACGTTAGCACAGGTTACCACAAACAGCGGGTCAGGGCTTTCTCCAACCTATCCCAGCCTGGCCACCGCCATTGCAGCGCTGAACAGTGCTACCATTACCGACCCTGTTACCATCACATTGACAGGGAATGAAACAGCGCCATCCTCCGGATACCTGATCACCAAAGCCGGCACTAAAACAAATCCCATCATCATCGAGGGGAACACCGGCATTGTGACGGCATTTTCCCCGCAACCTGCCGGGAGCCGGCTCGATGCGATTTTCAGGATCCTGGGAGGCGATTACATTACCATCAGGAATTTTACAATGCAGGAAAATGCAGGGAATATGGTTACGGCTGTAGGCAACAACACGATGACCGAATTCGGGGTCGCAGTGTTTTATGGTTCTACCAGCAACGGTGCGCAAAACAATACCATTCAGAACAATACGATCACCCTTAGAAGCACCTATCAGAATTCGATCGGAATTTATTCGACAACGCAACATTCATACAACAATTATTCCACGGTCGCGCCGGCCGTTTCAAACGGCGGGCTGAACAGCGGCATGAAAATTTATGGGAACAATATATCAAATGTGGCCTTTGGCATACAGTATATTTCCACTCCCAATACTCCCTCCATCATCGATTCGGGTGTTGAAATCGGAGGCAATTCCAGCCTGACGGGAAACATGGTCACTTTCGAAAGTACGCTCTATTCCGATGCCGGGTGGGCAAGTTTCAACAACTATCCTACAGGAATCAAATATATGAATGGAGTCAATATTAACATCCAGTACAATTCAGTAACGTCAACCAACATCCTGACATCTGTAACGGGAATCCGGATAGATAACAGTACTTCACCCTATGGAGTATACTACACGAACATGATCAGCAACAATGTGATCAATATTATCACCTACGCCACCGGTACTCCCTATTCAAGTTGTATCAATTTTGGCGTCGGTTCACCTGAAGGATCCACCGCATGTAATAATAATACAATGAGTATCACTCAAAGTGTTAATACCAGTGTTTCCGGCAGGGTTCAGGGAATCATCAATAGTCTGAATGGTATTTCCTCGGAAGCGAATGGCAATTTAATCACACTCAGCCAGGCCACCTCGGCCGGTTCAAATTCATCATGGGTGTGTGCAATCAACAATGGCCCCACGACCCCACCTGCAGCCAATTCCATTCAGAAGATCCAGGATAACATTATTACCATCAAACAAAATTCCACGGGTGGAACTTACACCGCCGACGTAGTTTATCTCGGTGCCCATTGGGCCGGATCCGGCAACATCGGAACAGGCATCATTAGCAATAACCAACTGCTTACAACCGGTTCAACAATCAGAACTTCTACCTATGTCTATGGGATCCATCACGATTACACATTCAGCAATATGTTAACCATTGATGGGAATACCATCAACTGGGACCTGACAGGTCCCTGCAACACGTATGTTACCTATGCAACCTCTTCATCGGGTTCATCTTCGCAGATCAACGTAACAAACAACAACATCACTTTTACCGGACCCATCGCAGGCGGGTCGACCCACACCATGTTTTTTGAACAGGATGGGATTGGCGCCACCCAGACCTATAAAAACATAAGCAACAACACCATTTTTGTAAATACCCCGAATATTTACTCAAGGGTCACCCTCTTTTCAAGTGCCAAAGCTTATGGAACCTTCTCAAATAACAACTGTAACGTGACCTGTGCGAGTTATATTACCGGTAGTTACCTATATGATCCCTCCGGTCCCTGGACCCTGGACCACAACACCTATTCCTTTACATCAACTGGTGTATCCGCCATGTCAAATGCCATTCTCCTCTCTGCTGGAAGTGGCCATGTGGTTTCGAACAACACGATAACCAACATCAATTTCAGCGCGGGAGGATCCAGTGGACCCTACATGTCAGCTATCAACATTGAATCCACTGATGCAACCAGCATGAATTACATTTTCGGAAATAAAATATACGGCATGTCGACCGGTGCCGGTTCCGGCAGTGCCCAGGTAACCGGTATTGTCGTTTCGGGGGGGATGAACAGCATCTATAAAAACAAGATATACAACCTCACTTCTTCCTGCACAGGAACAGGCACATTCGTCGCGGGAATACGGGTTCTCGGCGGAGCTCAAAACAATGTTTATAACAATCTGATCGGTCTTACGAATGCATTAACCGGCGTGAACAGCCCCGATGCCGTAAGGGGTATTGACATCAGCTCCACGACATTGAACTCCCTGAACAAAGTTTATTACAACACCATTTTCCTAAACCTCAGTTCAACCGGAACGAATTTCGGAACCACCGGCATCGAACATACTGTCAGCGCCACACCAACAACATCAACGCTGGATATGCGAAACAACATCATTGTGAATACCTCCACGGCAAAAGGAACCGGACTTAGCGCGGCATTCCGGAGGTCGGGGACAGCGCTGGCAAACTATGCCTCCACCTCCGACCATAACCTCTTTTATGCCGGCACCCCCTCTGCAACCAACCTGGTATTTTATGATGGAACAAATTCCGACCAGACCTTGTTAAATTATCAAATGCGGGTCTCCCCTGCTGATGCATTTTCAGCCACCGAGAACCCGTTGTGGCTCAGCACCTCCGGTTCGGATGCAGGATTCCTTCATATCGATCCATCGGTTCTAACTGCCATTGAAAGTGGAGGTACAAACATCGCAGGCTACCCTGATGATTTTGATGGTGATGTGCGCCAGGGAAACCCGGGATATACTGGCACAGGGACAGCACCGGATATCGGCGCCGATGAATTTGAAGGCCAGCCATTGCCCTGGTGCGCAGGCCAGCCTGCAGCATCAACCATATCCGGACCTGCCGTTGTTTGCGCTTATTCAGGAACAACACTTTCACTAAGCCAAGCCTATGCAGGCCGCGGAATAACCTATCAATGGGGCTACTCAACCACGGCCGGCGGACCCTATTCCAACCTGGGAACTTTCTCTACACAAGCAACAGGAAATCTATCAGTCCCGACCTATTATATATGCACCATCACCTGTTCTTCCAGTAACTTATCCTTCACAACAGCAGAAAAATCTGTTTTAATCAATGAATTACCCTATGTGGCCGTTACTCCGGCCTCTGCCTCCTATTGCATTCCCGGTCCGGCAATTACTTTGACGGCAAGCGGAGCCAGCACCTATTCATGGAGTCCGTCAAGCGGCCTGGATGTTACATCTGGTGCGGTTGTCCATGCCTCCCCGGCAATAAACACGGTGTATACGGTGACCGGCACCGGCAGCAATGGTTGCACCTACTCAGCCAGTGCTGCAGTCACTGTTGGCGCCGCCGTTACAATGTACAGTGTAACGGCTGCTCCATCCATCGTTTGCAGCAATGGGAGTACAACACTGCAGGCATATGCAACGCTACCGTATTCCTCTTATTGCACTGCATCTGCCTCCAATACATCATATGAGAAAATAGCTAACGTAACCCTGAATAGCATTTACAATCCATCCAGTTCCACTGCTGGATACGAGAATTTCACTTCCGTCAGCACCATCCTGGACGCCGGCATTTCATACTGGATGACGGTCAGCGTTTCATTGGCCTATGCCAATGATGACCGTGTGCTGGTCTGGATCGACATGAACCAGGACGGTGTTTTTACCGACCCGGATGAAAGGGTGTATTCGGCAGCGGTAAGTTCATTTTGTCCATCCTGTTCGGGAACAACTACTGCCATGTTGAGCGGCACTGTGATCGTTCCATTTACCGCCCTGAATGGGAATACCCGGATGAGGGTAAGGTTATATGACAATGGTTATGGTCCGAACGCAACTCCCTGCGGTATCTCCACCTATGGGCAGGTTGAAGATTACACCGTAAGCATTCAAGGGGGCAGCGATCCATTCACCTATACCTGGAGTGAAATCCCAATGTCTGGAACCTTGACAGGCACAACCGCCAACCCAACCACAGCGACCGGGATCACGGTTCCGCAAACCTATACAGTCATAGCCACTTCCTATGCCGGGTGCACGGCAACCGGAAGTGTACTTGTTCCGATTGCCACTCCTGTAACAGGCGTAAGCATCACCAGTTCACCTGCCTGTGATGGCGTTGATTTTATGGTCACGGCAAATACATCCGGTGGCGGAGTATCGTTGCATTACGCCTGGAGCGATGGGGCAGGCGGAGTTTATCCCGATGCCCGGAATGTGACGGCCAACCTTGCCGGCGGATTCCATGATTTTTCAGTTACCGTTACCGATGAATGCGGCAGCGCATGTACCATGAGCCAGGGGATTACCGTGAGTGCTTCTCCAGGTGGCATCGCTTCAGGCCCTTCCACCGGATACACCTATGACAATTTGTCTTACACAGTTGCCGGGTTCGTTTCCGGAGCAACTTTTCAATGGCAAATTTCTACCTCCGGTTGCCTGTCAGGATATTCTGATATTGTTGGGGCGACAACAGAAATGGTGATCCTGCCCATGATTGTTGCCAGAATCTACTTTGTAAGGTGCCTTGTTACCGGGCCAAACGGTTGTACAGCCGCTACAAACTCTGTCACTACCCTGATTTCAGTGGGTGGCGATAACGTGTGCTCATCCCTACCCCTGTCAATCGGATTAAACGGTCCTTATACCAACTATGGCGCAACAACAGAAGCGGGCGAGCCGGTGCCGCCGGGAACAGGATGTACCACGCAAACAGGATGGTGCCCTGGACAAACCATGAGCAATACCATCTGGTTTCACTTCGTTGCCCCGCCATCGGGAAGGATCTCCATTGGGAATAATCCGCTATTAAACCAGTGGAACAACCAGTTTGCCCTTTACTGGGCAGAAACATGCCAGGACCTCTTTGGAGGAGGCGCCACCCTTATCGCAGCCAACGATGACTCGACTGTATCAACATCCCCTTACAAAGCATGGATTGCTCCTGTCTGCCTTATCCCGGGAGCCACCTATTTTTTGCAGGTAGATGGCAATGGCACCACAACAAAAACCGGCTGGGGTATCAGGCTGAAGGAAGAGCCCAATGCCCCGCCGGTCATTTCAGGTTGCCCGGGGAATATGATTGTTCCGGTTAATGCCAGTAATTGCAGTGCGTTTGTAACATGGACGCTGCCAGTAGTTTCAGATCCGGATAATTGTCTCAGCCCGGTCAATTTTACCAGCAATTATAATCCGGGATCAAATTTCCCGATGGGTTCAACAACCGTTACCTACACAGCCTGTGATGGAATAAATCCTCCTCAAACATGCAGTTTTACTATCACTGTGGTAAACGATAACAGGGTAAATATAAGCGGATCCAGGAGTATTTGCGTCAGGGGTTCAACAACGCTCGATGCAGGAACCGGATATTCAAACTATATCTGGTCGACCGGAGCAACGACCCAAACCATCACGGTCAACACGGCATCAACCTACACAGTGACTGCAACAGACATTTTCGGGTGTACCTCTTCCTCGTCAGCAACCACAGCAATTGTTCCTTTACCCATCTGCTTCGTTGTCACCGGCGGCGGCAGCTATTGTGCCGGCGGTACCGGTGTCCCGGTCGGTCTTTCCGGCTCGCAAACAGGGGTCAACTATACACTCTGGAGCTATTCCGGGGAGATTGCAGGACCGGTACCGGGTACGGGCGGCCCGCTTTCCTTTGGTCTCCAGACATTACCCGGGTACATCATGGCACGTGCTGAAAATATTGCAACAGGATGTACGAACTGGATGTATAATTTTATTGTGATCAGTATTACCCAACCTGTACCGGTAAGTGTTTCTATAAATGCATCCGCCAACCCTTCAGTTGCCGGGGAGGATGTCACCTTTACAGCCACAGCGGTAAACGGAGGTGACACCCCTTCTTTCCAATGGCAGGTGAATGGCTTTAATGCAGGAATCAATAGTTCAGCGTATACCTGTCAACCAGTCAACGGTGATAGGGTGACCTGCGTGGTGACCTCGAGCAAAAACTGTGTTTTGGGCAATCCGGCTGCATCCGACACTTTGTTCATGATTGTGAATGGCATTTCCCCGCATATTACGATCATAGGAACCATTGCGGGCGGACAAAGCAGATGCTTCAACGCCGCGGAGATCATCGCGGTTGGAGGAGGCGGGACTCGTTTCATGGTTGAAAATGAAGGCAGTGCTGTGATGATCGCAGGGCAGAGCATCCATTTTCTGCCAACCAGCCTCGTAAAATCCGGAGGTTATTTGTGGGGTCATATTGCCCCAACCGGCCCGTTTTGCCAACCTCCTGCCATGCCGGCAGTCGCTGCTGACCAGGAGGAACCGATAAACGCAATGACTGGATCCTTCTTTAAAGTATATCCCAACCCGACAAGCGGAAAATTTAACATTGAATTTGCTGGGGAAGCCATAGATGCCCCGGTGGTCGTGAAAATCTATAACATGACGGGTTCAATCATCGGGGAGAAAGTGATCCGGTCAGGCAAAATCCATGAATTTTCTTTAATCAACCAAAGTCCCGGCATCTACCTGATCAGAGTTGCCCAGGGAAAAGAAACCGGTATTGGAAAAATCATCAGGCAATAGGGAATAATGTCTACGAATCAATTGTTAAAACTGCATCCCAACCTTCAGTGAGAAGATTTGCAGGTGCGAGCGTACATTAAATCCATAGGTTGTTGCATTTTCGTCGAAAAACCTGCTCAGGGAGTAGTCGTACTCAATCAGGACCAGGAAATTCAAATACTGAATGCCGGTTTCACAGATTAACCCAAATTGAGGATTCAGGATATCCTGCCTGGTGAAATTAAAAGAATTAGATGTTACAATGGTATTTGTTCCTATAAACATGCCACCTCCTACCCTCCATTTGAACCTCGGCCTGTGAATGATCTCATACCCGGCTGTAAACGGAATTTTAAGGTTATGGAATGGAACATTGTCATGGGCAGTTTTGCCGGGTTTGACCTCGAACTTCATCTGATTTGTTGAGAACAACCACTCGATTGCCAGCTGGTAATAGGGCCGGCTACCATAACGGATGAAGAATCCGAAACTTGTTCCTGCACCCGGCGATAACCGGATACTTTCCTTTCCCGGATTGGAAAACCATGACACACCTTCACCACCCTGGAATCCCAGCCAGAAAAACTGCCCCCTGCAAGATAAAGATGTAAGGCCCAATAAGAGCGACAGCAATGACATCAGCAAAATTTTCCTGACCGGATCCATGACAGCATTTATTTTTCAGGCGGGGAAAAGGTATTCCTTCCCTCCGATAATGATTTTATAATCCATGATACGGGGCCAAAGCGGCGGCATAAGGTCCTTATTCCAAATTTCAAACACTTCCTTCAGCCTGACCAGTTCTTCCGGTTTTATTTCATGCAGATCGATGCTTTCATATCTGTCCTCCCTGAGATTATACAGCTCGATCCAGCCATCGCGAATACTCTGTATATACTTCCAGTCGCCCATGCGCATGGCCTTGATATGGTCGGCCTTCCAGTAAAATTGCTCATGGGGCATCCCTTCTTTACTGCCGGTGAGATAAGGCATCAGGTCAGTGCCGTCATATACCCGGTCATCAGGCAGTTCACATTCAGCGAGTTTAATGGTAGTCATGAAGATATCCATTGAACTGACAGGGTTTTTGTATATCGTTCCGGCCTTCAGCCTTCCTTCCCATTTCATTAAGAAAGGCACGTTAACTCCCCCTTCGAACATGGTCAGTTTTCCTCCTTTATAAGGTTTGTTATCCGTGGCCCTGGTGTATGCGGCTCCCCCGTTATCACTGATCAGGTAAATGATCGTGTTATTCTCCAGGCCAAGTGATCTGAGTTTTTCCATCATCTCGCCAACAGCATCATCCAGAGCCGATACCATGGCATAATAGACCCTTTTATTCTCGTCCTTCACATCGTCGTATATCTCATAATAATACCTGGGCGCCTGGAAAGGAACATGCACTGCATTGAAGGCTACATAAAGGAAAAAGGGTTCCTTTTTATGGATGGCCATGTAAGAAATGGCTTCATCCTTGATCGCATCGGTAAGGTATCTTTTCTCTTTGATGATCTTGTCGTTCCGGCGGATGGCGCTGGTCTCCTTCCTGCCCTTTTTCCATTGATGCTTTGCGCTGTATGAGTCCTGGATATAGTTGACCATATTGGGATCTTTCCGCTTCTCAGAATAAAGTGAAAATGCACCGTAAAAACCATACTGGTAATCGAATCCCCGGTTATTCGGGATGTGGTCTTTGGAATATCCCAGGTGCCATTTGCCAATGCATGCGGTAGAATAGCTTCGCATTTTCAGGAATTCTGCAAGGTTTATCTCTGTGGGAAGGAGTCCCTGTTTTTGTATCTGCCATTCAGGGGGGAACCTGGGTTTTTCATCGAGGACAAACTCCCCTGTATTCATCAGGTACTTTCCTATCCAGTAAGATGGCAGGTTGTTGGGATAGATCTCCATCGGCTGTGTCTCAAACCCGTAACGTTCATTGTAGCGGCCGGTAAGAAGTGCAGCACGCGACGGAGCACATACCGGGGCGGTTACATAGCAATCGTTAAACCGGATCCCCTCGGCGGCAAGTTGGTCCAGATGTGGCGTATTCACAGTAGTGGACCCGTAACACGAAATCTCTGATTTACCCAGGTCATCCACCACGATCAACAGGATATTGGGTGGCCGGCCGGCTGAACAGGGTGGCAATGCCTTTTGCAGGAACTTTTTCTTGAAGGCAAGCTTGTTTTTATCGTATTTGATATTCCATTTATAACTGGCTGTTGTAAAAGGGAATACGCATCCAAATGCCATGATGACTATGAACATCATGCCAATATACAAATTGTTGTGTCTCCTGATCCTGTTCATCGGTTTCGGAAATTATCCAAAGCAGCAAGCCGGTAAGTTAAGCGTTTATTTGCAAATACGGATATAAAATGAACATCCTCGCTCCAAGCCAACGGGGTATTAACCCAACCACCTCAACCCAGTGAGGCTTTTAAGACAGCCTCTGCAGGGGTTGAGGCAATAAAAAGTAAAAGTACGAATATTAATCAGGAACTTGAATTGTTGAATGATGAAGCAAGAACCTACAAAGCCTCTATGGACCCATCATACTGTTAAAATGAAATTGTCCTGAATTATAATAAAAAATAGCCGGGTCATTTTGAAATAATTTTTCAACTTCAGGATTTCGACAGAATCACAATGCAACTTTGCAGCATCATTTTTTTATAAGTAATGATCAAATGAAAAAAAACTCTATCAGCAACTTTCTGCGGAGTTAGTTTATTTCAGATCGACACTAAGATGTAAGTTCCTGAAGTCTTGAAAATTTTAAAAGAATACATTGCGAAGAAGTTGCAGGCGGATTTGATTGAAAACCTCCTCGGAATGAAAACGACCAGCATCCTGGAATGTTGCCAGGGAGCGGAAACCCAAAAGATACTTTTATTTTAATATTAACCTAAATTTCAACCAATTTAATTTATCAGCTATGAAAAAAGTAATGTTATTTGCCCTGATGGGGATGTTCAGCCTTGCCATGTTCGCCCAGACACAAGAAAAAGCGAAACCCGCTGAAAAGAAAGCAGAACCTGTAAAAACCGAAACAGCAAAACCGGCTGCTTCAGCACCATCAACATCAAATAAACCGGCCACAAAGGAAGAAGCTAAACCGGTAAAACATAAATCAAAAGATGCTGCAAAACCTGCAGAAAAGAAAGCTGAAACTCCTAAAAAGTAACCTTTTACAAAAACCGCTTAACGAAGCTGTCCTGATCATTCAGGGCAGCTTTTTTTTTCTATTGCAAATGAATCGCGAATTCACCTTTGAAATTTGAGCGAATGATTGGCTTTCAGCAATTCTCATTATCTCAAAGAAATGTCTGCCAGGAACATTGCCATCGTTGCCCTTTGCCGGTCAATCATTTTATGTTTCAGCATAAAACCACATCAACGCTGGTCTTTAGGACCACAATAGACAAACAAACAATATGAGCATTGCTGCGGGTGATTAATTATTGGGTGCCCCATTGTCAATCCAGCAAACAACACTGTTTTTCTGGATTGTGGATAGTGAACCGTTTTGGGGCATACTCCCATCAACTATTTTACTCCTGATGGCTGATTTATCTCCTGATATCAGAAAATAATTTGAAAAATTGGAATGGCATCCATTACACGAACTTTGAAATACCGGGAAAACATCATTGCTGTATGATTTCACAGCTCCACTGCAGTCGGGCGTAAAACTTGGATTTGTGGAACTTTTACTGCAGGCACCTATCATGGCGGAGCAAACGATCAGGCCAAACATTATTTTTTTCATTGTGGGAAAGGTGTTGGGATAGTCCATGTAAACAGCAAACGAATATTATATGATAAAATTACCTGCGGGCAAACTCATTTGGTTCGAATACAACAATCAGGTTAAACGACGGTACACATCATGTTGATCAAAGCCCGGAAGTGGCTTTTCAATACAATGATATGCTGCTTATTATTCCCGTGAAACGTGGGATGATCTTCGGAATCAATCAGTTCTTCCGTTGCGTCGTTCGCATATTAAGACCTCATCGGTTCGGGCGATCTACTTTTTATCTTTCTTTTTTAACGAACCAAGCTTAAAACTGAAGCCAATATTGGTGCTTATGTTGTTCCAGACAAATTGGGTTGTCCAGGTGTTCTGGTTTGATTTTGGCGTGCCAATCTTATAACCGGCCTGCGAGATTACATAATCGAGTGTATAATAAAATCCAAATCTTTCATTGTTGTCAAAGAACAGGTTATAGCCCAACCCAATCACATTGTTGATATAAACATTGGTTTCAGTAAAATGATACGGCTGAACAGTCCCCTGATAATATTTATCATAGGAACCCATAAATCTTAAATACTGGAAAGAGTAATGAACAAAGAGGTTTTCCCTGCCGTAAACATCAAAAATATAGAATTTATAACCTGCTTCAGCGCCTAACCTGGGATGAATGTTGTCATCGCTGAAAAATAATCCATGGGTCTGCAACGGAAAAACAAAACCTGCAGAAAACTCATGTTTCCCTGTCTGAATATAAGGAGCAATGTAAAACACAGCCATGTTATCTTTAAGGTAATCCTGATTGGCAGGGAAGTTTGTAAATGCCCCCGCATTGATACCAAACGCCTGCACATCGCTGCCAGACTGAGAAAATATTTTTTCTGAAGCCACAAGTATAAACTGTGTTATCAACAGAATTGCCATGAACCATTTTAATCCTTGATGCAATGAGATACCCGTGGATTTTTTTAAAACTTCATGAAGCCACAGGTTTTCCCGAAATCCCGGTTCTTTTTCCATCTTGTAAAATTTTATTGTTTATCAATGGGTTGGACGCGATTCGGCTGTTAAACAATTATTTTCCAGCGCGTCAAAGTGTTCATTTCATCATCGCAACCGTCATGTGATAATGCAATCTGATTCTGTTGAAACTTTGTAGTGTTATATTTCTTCCTCTTTCAGCCTGGAATTCAGTTCCCTCACAGCGGTAATGCTTTCCATCAGGCCAGGGATATAATCGGTTGAAGCGATGAAAGTCCAGATATAGGATACAATAGCATAAATTTTTCCGGTTGAAAAATTGTCGACATCCACGGCAATGAAGAGCACCCCGATAAAAATGAACATAAGGAGTACTTTGATGACCAGGAAATCGATGGAACTCCATTTTGCGATTTTTGACTGCGGTTGGACCATATTAAAAAAATATTCCCTGATGATGACCGGGTCGCCCGATTCGATTATTCCGTATTGGTCCTCGCGCTTGTCATGAAGACTTTGTTGGATTTTTACCACATGTTTCCGGTAGACGTTGTTGATATGCCCGATGGGAAGGATTACCAAAACGGCCAGTGCTGCGATCCGCCAGTCGTAGAAGAACAATGCAATGATGGCACCAAAAGTGGCAGACAATTGCCATATGACTTCCGGCAGCCGCTCCTTCAGGAAAACAATATATTCTTTAGCCAGGTCTGCCCGGGCAAAGACCGTTGAAGTCGGAAATCCTTTTTTTCTGGAGTAGTTAATTACATTGGTGGCAGTGTCAGCATATACCCTGGCATATACAATGCCACTGAAATACCGGTGAAGGGTGCCACCACCAACATTAAGCAAATAAATAGAGGCCCAGATCAGCAAGGGAAGGATATAGTTCACATTTTCTTTGTCATAAAACCGCTCGATCAGTGCATCAAGCAAGGTCCCAAAGAAAGTAGGTTCAATGATCCATGAAATGTTTTCAATCAAAACAAAGGAGAGTACCAGCGCAATCGAGACCTTGAATTTCCGAACAATATCAACAATAGTCATGAAAGATTAATTTGATACAAAGTTAACAAATGGAAACAGTATCATCGTGCTGATCTGTCCGGCCACCGAAATTAAAACCATCAACCGGATCATGAAAGGCAGGTACGCTGTCATTCCTGATCACAGGATAACGATTATCAAAATCCCTGATAAAAGTTAAGCAGGCGAGATCTGGCCGGGATGCGCTTTGAATACATGATATTGCTTCTACAACTGGTTTCTATTGCCAGGGACAGGATGATGAATCTGCCAGACTCTTAAAGCGGAACAATTGTTAAGATGGGGTGTATTTCCCTGAAATACCGGCTTGAACCTGTCGGCCTGTTGTTGTGTTCACTGTCCCAGAAAGGAACACCGGTAATCTTTACTTTCACAGCCCCGCTATGCTCTTTCAATTCATCCCATATTTTATTGCCATTCTTTCTTGTTTTTTTTAATATTTCCCTCCAAACCGGGAATTCATCAAAGGTCGGGCAATTTGGATCAGGGATTTCTCCGATCATGGTGTTTCCGGAGGTTGTTGATTTTAGTACAAAATGAAGGTCATGGTCATCTTTTTCATACTTGACTTTTATCACGTAGGCGATGATTTCCACCACCTGATTTTCATCAGGGAAACGTGGCAATTTACTGTCGATACGACTATCATGATGTAAAATTTTCGGTGACGGTTCCTTGACCAATTCATCTATTGAGGACGGTAAAGGCCCTTTGAATAACAATGCGCTGCCATGTTTATCGGTTAATGTTTTTATATCCCAGCGCCATTTTCCACACTTTGAGGGAGTTTGAAGTGAGCTAAACATGAAACCGGAGATCAGTAATAATAGAAAAATCCCAATTTTTATTCCAGTTTTCATCTTGAAAATTTAACAAATCGTTTTTTGGATGGTTGATATCCCGGGTTCATGTTACTGATCTGCAAATTGTTTTGCCCTTTTCATAATCACAGCGGGCAGGTATAATTGCATATGGATAAATTCGTCAGTTGATTAACGGAGCACAGTTGGCTCGTCTGCCGTAATCTACAAATTTAATATAAACTTTAGATACCCAGCTTCCCGCATGGGTTAATCATATTGGTTTTGGCTGGAAATTAGTAATTTCGTCTCATGAACGAATAAACATCCTCGCCGCAGAGCAGCGAGGGATCAAATTGGTAAAATATTTCTCTTCCCGTCGCAAGCGACGGGGGATGAGCCCAATTAACGAAAATATAACCGGTGTCATTGTTTTAATCATGAGAAAAATTCAATTATTCATTTTAATAGCCTGCGGGATAACCGGATGTTCAGAGAAAAAAGTTGAACTTCTTGATTTCCCGAATACAAGACAATCTTTTGAATATAGTTGTGGGCCAAGTGCTGTCCAGGCCGTCATGGCTTATTATGGGGAGGATTTCAGGGAATCTGAATTGATCGCCTTACTTAAAACGTCTAAAGATGAAGGAACCTACATTAAGGACATCGTGGCGTTTTTTCATTACAAGGGATTTTCGACCAAGGAAAAGCATAAAATGACAACGGATGAATTGTTTGGCTATATTGACAAAAACATTCCGGTTATTGTGTTGATACAGGCATGGGGTTCAGAAAAGGATTTTCAAAACCATTACAGGGATTGTTGGAACGATGGTCACTTTGTCGTTGTCATTGGCTACACCGAAAAAAAAGTACTGATCAGTGACCCGGCTTTATTCAATGTTGGATATATCCCTGTGGCGGAATTTGTCGACAGATGGCACGACATCGATGAAGTTAAAACATACCAGATTGGGATTGCCGTTTATGGTAAAGAGCCAAAATTCATCCATGAAAGTCTGGAAAGAATCAAATGAGACGGCTAAACCACTGCAATATCGACAGATGTTGACTTTACTCCATGAAAATCCTGGTGAATCAAAATCCGACTGATATGTTGGTACCTTTGCATTCAATACTTTAATTTTTCAAATGTGACACTAAATTGAAAAGATGAAATTTTTCCTGATTGCATTGCTCCTGCCTTTCATGATCCACAGTAGTCTTTTTGGACAAGAAAGCAGTAATCAAACCACAGAATATGAAGAAGATAATCAGGATGTTCTTTGCGGAGGCGTTGAACGGTGGTCGGTGAAAGTGTTTACCGATCCCCTGGCAAACACCATTGACTGGACTCCCAAAAGGACATCCATTGCGCATCTGGTGGCAATTTCCACACCCTCGCCAAGTGCCACCATGCCAAGGTACCAGCCTGTAGAAGATTCAACCTATATTGTTTCATGCACGATCACTATAAAAAAAGACGAGGATGACGATGATTTTCATCTCGTTTTGAGTGATGGGATAAACACACTGGTTGGGGAGGTTCCCGATCCAACCTGTTCATCCGTCGCCTCCTCTCCCATGGTAACTCAATTCATCAGCGCAAGAAACTGGGTAGTACAAAACATTGGGTACGGAAATGTTAACAATGTGAATCTTCCCCCGGTAACGGTGACAGGCGTCGCTTTTGTTGATCCACCCCATGGCCAGACCGGTGCTGCTCCGAATCATTTGGAGCTTCATTCCATAATCGATATTCATTTTACTCCTGCCGGATCAGTTCCGGGTGTTACAACCCAGGCTGCGTCATCCGTAAATTTTACTGCTGCATTGCTCAATGGGACGATCAATCCAAATTCTCTGGAAACGAACTATCATTTTGACTGGGGATTGACAACCAGCTATGGGAATTCAACGACAACAACCGCCGCTGGTTCCGGTTCTTCGATCATCAATGTAATTGGCAATATTTCCGGATTATCCCCTGGCACCCTCTATCATTACCGCCTTGTTGCAGTGAACAGCCTCGGCACTTCAAATGGCAATGATCTCACCCTCACCACTCTTATTCCTTCATTATCAGTTGCTCCTGCAAATCAGCCAGTCACTGCGGCTGCAGGAGGTACATCCTTTGCAGTTACATCCAATACCGGATGGACGGTTTCAAGCGATCAAAGTTGGTGTATACCGGCAATTTCAGGCACAGGAAACGGGATCATTACAGTAAATTATATGCAGAACAGTACTTACCTTTCACGCGTTGCCAATGTGACCGTGTCGGCAACCGGGCTGACACCTGTTGTTGTTACGGTCACACAAGATGGTTTGCCGTTTTTACCCGAGCCAACAAACTATCCAAGCAATTTTTCAGGATGCAACATCCATGTGCATTGGATAGATGCCATCGGTAGCGTGGTGCCAACGGGATATCTGATCAGGATGAGCAACCTCGGATTTGGCAGTATTGAAACGCCGGTTGACGGAATACCAGTCCCAGACGGCCCAACCGATAAAAATGTTCCTGCCGGATTGCAGGAAGCGGTGTTTTGGAATTTGAACCCTTATACGACTTACTACTTTATGATTTTCGGTTACCAGGGCTCAGGAACGTTGATCGACTACAAGGTAGATGGTGCAGTGCCTGATTTTCAGGAAACAACTCAACTTTGCAATCCCTGATGATCTCTAAGCTTCCCCGATCTTCGGCCAATTAAAATTTTGTCCCAGGTGTGTATTTTATTACAAAATTATTTGCGGGTGAGTTTTCTTGCATTTTCTTTTAACATGCTTCCAAGAGAAAACTGAGACAGATTGAGAAGCTTGTGGTTCAGTAAATAAGTAATGACTTTCTTCTCTGTTGCGTGATGTAATGGAAACAGGATTGCTATAAGGAAAATCTTGACAAGGATGATCTTCCATGGTTCATCGGCAGTAATCTCATAGATTTTATGGTCGGCCAGCAGGATGATGAATTCAAAAAGAAAAATGAAGTAAAAGAACCCAATTACACGGATAAGCCATTCTGGGACACTAAAACTACCCAGCAAGATCAGGATTACAAATACCAGGAGGATACAAATGGTCATTGCCATATATTGCAAATTATGACGCCGTAGATTCTCCTGTTTTTCTTGTTCGATAAGCCATGCTCGCTGCTGGGATTCATGATCGATCTCCATCACTAAAATCTGATCTTTTTTCGCAAGGTTAGCAATACTATCTCCAAGAACCTTATTCAAAACGGAATATTTGTATGCGTTCTTGAAGTCGTTTGATGCGGCATAAAGTGATTGAATTTGTGTAGATGCAACAAGCATATAATCAAAAAATGCGACCTTGTCTGCCATTTCATATGATTTGATGAACTTGTTTAGTGCATTTTTTGTATTACCGTTCCGTAAAAGAAACTGCCCGAACCTGTAATAAAATTTAGATTGAAAAATCATATTCTGATCGGAAACCACTATTTTTTCAGCCTTGTTGAAAAAATAAAGAGCTGAATCAGGCTGACGGTCCTCTTCATATAAAAATGCTTTTATCCTGTAATACAAACCAAGGTTCCAAACAGCAATTTTTTCTAATTCACCCGGGAACTTTTTAATGTAAAAGTTTTTCAACAGGTCAATCCTGCCTGCATCAATCATTTGTGACCGGTAGAGGGAAAATTCCGCATTCAACAATCGTTGATACTTGTTTCGTATGGCAAAATCTATGACCTTTTGCACGTTCGTTTCACTGA
Organism: uncultured Bacteroidales bacterium; assembly: GCA_903903985.1. Lineage (GTDB taxonomy): Bacteria > Bacteroidota > Bacteroidia > Bacteroidales > FEN-979 > CAIVAT01. The sequence continues at coordinate 126,212 of CAIVAT010000116.1, forward strand.
TGTGACCTTTTCTTTCACTATTGTCAATTGCTTGTAAGTCATACTCAATCCAAATCAAGGCAACAGAATCAACCGGTTTTTTTTTATTGACCAGGACACATTGCATCAATTTGTATTTTATTGCTTTATCGAATAAGTAAATGAATTTATAGTAACGGGAAAGTTTGTTATAACATTCTATAAGCAAGTAATCGTCTTTCTCCTTTTCAGCAATACTCATGGCATTGATATAATACCTGAAGGCCTCGATCTTTTGGTTTTTCCATTCCAGATTTTCCCCAATTTCCAAATAGCTTTCTGCTTCATGAACCCTGTTCTTCAACATACTCGCAATTGACAGGGATTTAAAGCAGTGTTCAAGTGCTTTGTCATATTGATAGCCCTCTCGGTAAACCCGGGCAAGGTTTTTACTGGTTAAATATGATAATTCAGGGCTCCTGATGATATCTGAGATTTGCTCTATCTTTAATGCATATTCCAGCGCTTTTTGGTTATATTTTCCAAGGTCATTGGATTGAATATACTTATCATAGGCAAGTATCATCAATTCATTTTTACGGGTGGCTTCGGCAATCTGAATAGCAAGATCACTCAAGCTGTCGGCTTTACACGCATCATCGAGGTAATCGAAATAAAAAAACGCCAGGTCAGATAGTCTTTCAATTTTAACACTATCATTATTTGTTTTTTGATATTCCTTCAATAATTTTTGAATATGAACAGAAGGATTAATCTGACAGAACGTTTTCCCTGTTGGGAACATCAAAAAGGCTAAGAAAACAATTTGAATTTTTAAATAGTTTTTTATCATATCCAATTAAATTTATAGCATGATTTTTAAACCATTATATCGTACAAAAACACAATGAATATTAGAAACATGCTAGAAGTTAGCCACATATTAAGTGTACTATATATTGTTGTTCCTATACTTATAAATATTAAACGCCAATAAAAATAAACAAAATAATCAAAAAATGTTTAGAGCACCCTTGAGTCTGTTCAAAAATCAAGAGATAATTATTGATTTACAAGTCCGGCATAAAATTAATTGGGCTCAACAATTTTGCCGGTGATATCAAAATACTGACCTGATTAACTCGAGAATATTCAGGGGAAAACTACAGGTTTAGCCACCTATTGACCCTGTAGCCGAACGATCTCTTTCAAGCCACCCTCAGTTACCACCCACTCGATATATTTTCGCCACCAATAAGGGTTCCTGAATTTTATAATAGTTGGAAAGGAGATTGAGAAGGCCAGACGAGAAAATAAAATCGACAACCTGTTAATAAAAGGTCAATGAGCATAACTGTCGAATACTCTGTCCAGAATGCAAAATCCGTGTGACCCCTCTGGCTGCAATAGACGCAAAACCATGTTTGGTATAATACACCCACTCACCCCTGAAACGACCTAAATGATATAGGCGTATCCATGTGCATAATTTTAAAGAGCAATACTATGCCATTGTTCCTTAAAAAACTTCGACCGCAAAGCGATATTGATTAAATTGTTAAAAAGTCCTGATAGCACGCACATTGATGTTAGTAATATTCCTGTCATACGATACAAAATTACCATCGGAATCCAAGGTCCACGCCATGATCCAAACACCTTGAAAGTTGTCCTCGGTAGAACTCCAATAGATACCAGATAAACCATAAACGAAACTGTTTACATACATCGCATAGAGTTCTCCTTTCGATGGCAAATACCAATCACTATAACCGTTCAATACCAAAGCATCACAAATTTGGGCAGCGGTACCGGTTCCACAGTTATTTACAATTTTCGAGGTATTGGGTTGTCCACCGCCTATCCCTTCGTCCCAGGCCGTAATGAAGGTGCCATAACAGCCCCACGGTTCTCCTGTATTCAGGTCATTCGGGGTCATAATCAAACCATGCTCCCCTGTTGCATTAATGTAAAAAATAATGCCGCCTGCATAGTAATCCCCTATGTGGAAGCCGTCAGTCCTTTGCCAGACATTACCATCAAAAAAGACCATTCGGTGAATGGTGGTATTATATACTTCCAGACCCTCCGCAGGGGCTGGGATGGCATTTATTTGGGTTGTTGACATCCTGGGAGGAAGGAAACCTTTGTTTGTTGATTTAACATCCAGCATCGCCGAATTATCCGGTGCGCTGTTGTTGGTATTGATCCCCACCTGGGCAAACAATGTGGTGCTATATAGCAGAATGGCACTGATTAAATAAGTTATTGTTTTCATGATAGTCAGATTTAAAGTTAATTAACCACGTTCCTTTTCGTTCAATTAACTTTCTGAACACGGAAACAGGAAATTGATTTTTCAAAGATACTCCACATTTCTTATTTAGAACAAATACAAATTAAAATTGCCGGATAACTATCTGAAAGCATTATGTTTCCCATCCATGATTAGGAGGTAAAATCCTCAAATCGCATAACCTCTCTCATTTTCCGAGACCCTAAATATAATTTAGAATGATAGGACTCCTTCGTCTGCAAATGAATAGAATCCATCATCTGTAATGATAAGGTGATCAAGCACAGCGATTTCCAACGGTAGTCCTGCATTGACAAGCTTCTTGGTGATCTTCTGATCAGCTTCACCAAGTATCGTTTTCATTTCTCTTTCAAAGTATCCCTTCGGCCACGAGCATCTTGTGTAGTTGGATAAAAGTACAACATCAATTACTCCAAATCAAGTAAACTGCCAAATCAGGTGGCGATGCTGCACAAGACAAAAGGTAAATACCTTCCTTGTCCTAGCTAAATAAGGCAAAGAATAAACACATGCTAAAATCTGCATATGTATAAAATTGTTTAACCAAGTGGATTGGCCAATAGCATCTTAACCGCCATGGATCCATTACCATTCCCTATTCAAAATTTATCGTAAAGTCACGCCCAGAGAAGGTAGGTCTTCTAAAACACCCCCCGGTATCATTTATTTGGGAGGTCACTTTTTGTTTTTCATTTTCAAACGCTTACCCGAGGGTACCACTTTTTGCCTGTTTAGGTGAAATTTGAAACGGAATAATAGGGAGATGTTTAACCAAAATAGTTCGCTTTAAGGTATGATATCTATGATGTATGTTTTCTTGAACGTATTTTTAAAGGGAAAAAAGGTAGATGGAAAAATATTTGATATGCCTGTTTGCCCCGGTTTTTTGAGAAAATCAGGTTTGATTTACTATTTTTCCAAAATTATTACATTAATTGAACGAAATCATTGATTCTGTAGGAGGTTCATCAAGGAGCCCCATTTTTCCACGGGGGAGTTGATTACGATCGTACCGATGTTGATGTCTTCGAGGAATCCGAACTTCCGGTATGTCTACATTCAGGACTTTAATTTGCTGGACGAAGAAAAGCAGAAGACTGCTATTGACTTTCTTACTTCCAAAGGATTTCAACTCTGTATTGAGTATGTTGGCGATAAAGATACTCAGTGTAATGTTATCGGTTAAAAGATAACGTGGTACAGGATGATACTGTGGTTGTCGAAGTCAAGACGCTGCATCAGGCTAAAGAATCATTGATTTAATCATCAGGTGGTCCCCGGGTGAGTCTGCTACTCTTTCGGGGATCTTCTTTATTTAAAACTAATATAAGATGAAATAGGAAAAAACCATTGTAATACTGGGGGAACCCAGAGCGCAAAAGAGACACAGGCATACTATTGCAGGGAAGTTTACCCGTGTGTATGATCCGTCAGTGGGTGACAAGGGTGACTTCCTTTCACAGGTGCGTTCACACGTCCCAGGAGAACCTTTAAAAGGACCGGTAAGGGTAGATGTCATTTTCTTATTTAGTCGTCCGAAGAGCCATTGTGGAACTGGAAAGAATGAAGGAAAGTGGATAACAAACATGGAAAGTATTAAACCCACAAAATGATAGATTAAAAAAAGTTTTAGGTACTTTTTATGATACCCTAAAAACAAAACCCACGCTAAACGTGGGTTTTGAGATGATTTTGTGCCCGGAACAGGACCACTCGTTATTTGCATGTACTTAAGTCAGATTTAATGTATTCACTGTTTTTCAATCACTTAGA
>CAIVAT010000117.1 GCA_903903985.1 uncultured Bacteroidales bacterium
AGGGAGGACAAACATTAATTTTTACTCTTGGAAAATCGGAAGAGGAGCGAACCCTGCTGGTCAATCTCCTGGGTCGAAAATGGGAGTTGACATTTACAACACTCGTCACTTTCGGTGGTGCTTTTTTTGCATCTTTTCCTTTGTTTTATTCAACAAGTTTCGGAGGAGCTTACTGGGTCTGGATGGCTATTCTCATTGCCTTTGTCATACAGGCTGTTTCATACGAGTACCGTAAGAAACCAGGGAATTTCCTGGGCCAGAAGACCTTTGAAATATTTCTCATATTTAATGGACTTCTTGGGACCTTACTCCTGGGAACTGCAGTAGCAACCTTTTTTACAGGCTCTGCTTTTTCTGTGAATAAAATGAATCTTTTAGATCTTACATCAGGTAACATGCCGGTTATTTCCGAATGGAAAGGACCTGCACACGGGCTCGAAGCTGCGCTTAGCCCGGTGAACCTTTCGCTTGGACTCGCTGTTTTTTTCCTTTCGAGGGTGCTTGCAATCCTTTACTTCATGAACCGTTTGGATCATGCGGCAATCATGGAAAGGTTGAAAAAACAGCTCCTTTATAATGCCATCCCTTTTCTGGTCTTTTTTCTTGCTTTTGCAGGATGGCTCCTTCTTTCAAGCGGTTTTGCAGTAGATCCCAAAACAGGTATTGTAAGCATGGAACCTTATAAATACCTGCACAACCTGATCGCCCTGCCTGTTGTCGCAATACTTTTCATACTGGGTGTTGCCGGGGTGTTATTAGGAATTATAAGATCAGTTGCATGCTTTGAAAAATGCCATACGAAAGGGATATGGCTGAGCGGGACAGGCACAGTGCTTACAGTTTGGGCGTTATTATTGCTCGCTGGTTTTAACCATACTGCGTTTTATCCGTCAAACTGGGATCTTCAAAGCTCCCTTACAATTGAAAACAGCTCATCAAGCCATTACACCCTTACGGCTATGAGCTATGTGTCACTCCTTGTACCTTTTGTTCTGGCCTATATCTGGTATGTATGGAGAGCCATCGATAAAAAGAAGATAAGCACAGAGGAACTGCAGTCCGAGTCACATGTTTATTAATTAACCTAACCCATGATACAACAAGTCCTTTGGCTTTTGGCCTGGCCGGTATTCATTCTTGCTGCATGGTTTTTTACCCGGTTTATGGTAGGAAAATCTGAACGGCAGGGCTGAATTATTTACTTCAATGCGTTTTCGATTTCCACTTTAAGGCTTGCTCTGAAGCGGTCGGGATTGCTCTGGCCGTAGTCAAAGGCAAAACGCGTAAAGTCGTTTTTTATCTCCTTACCCTCTTTGTGGGTAAGCAGGTAAAGAGCCTGGACGTTGATATCGAACCTTGCCACGGTTTTAGCCTGGGATTTGTCATCGGTATTAATGACCTGGAATTTTATCTTTCCATCTTTTATTTCTTTCGCAAAGCTGTTCTGCATCAATTTGTTCAGGTTTTGTTCGATCGACTGGTCTATCGGGCAGCGCTCGGTGGGATGGAAGTAGTAAACTTCAATCTTTGGTGTTGAAACCACAGTTTTACCCTGGGCAAATCCGGCGCTGAATCCACCGAATACCATCAATACGGATAAGATGAAATATGCTTTTTTCATTGTTTATGCAATTGTACTGCGATCGAGCTCCTTTAACAAATAGTCCTTCGTTTTAACCCCGACAATCCGTTTGACTTCTTTCCCGTTCCTGAACAGTATCATCGTTGGTATGCTGCGGACGCTGAACCTGGCGGCCGTAGCTTTTTGTTCGTCTACATTAAGCTTTGCAATGGTGACTTTCTCGCCAGCCTCCTCGGCAACTTCATTCAGAACCGGAACCATCATTTTACATGGCATGCACCAGGCAGCCCAGAAATCTACGAGAAAAGTACCGGTTTTTATCTTATTCTGAAAATTCTGGTCAGTAAGTATCTTAATTTTTTCACTGTCTTTGACATCCTTCAGGCTTTTCATTTTCTGCCTGGCATTAATAACAAACAGTCCGAAAAGAACCACCAGTGCTGCAAGTACTATTATCGTAATCCACATACATCATAAAATTAAGCAGCAAAAGTAAGAAAATAAATTCAATTAGTGATAATAAAGCGATTTAATTAATAATGTTAAAAAGATTAGTGTATTAAAAATAAAATGTACTTTTGTTTCGTTATTCTACGAAACACGAAATATAATGATTACGGAAAAGAAATATTATACTGAATCTCAGGAGAAAATGGCCCGGTATGCAAAAGCAATGGCACATCCGGTAAGGATTTTCATTCTTGACTTTCTGGCCGATAACATTGATAAATGCTGCTATAGCGGCGACATGGCAGAAGAATTGCCTATTGCACGATCGACTCTTTCGGAACATCTTAAAGAGTTGAAGAAGGCAGGCCTGATCCAGGGCGAAATTAATCCACCGTATATTAAATACTGTATTAACAAGAAGAATTGGGAAGAGGCCAGGGGTCTGTTTGGCATATTTTATGAACGATAGAGTTGTGAAATTATATTTAAAGTTAACAGATAGTTTATGGATATTAAAATTTTAGGTCCCGGTTGTTCAAAATGCAAAACACTTGATAAAATCACCCGGGAGGTGGTTGAGAAAAATGGCATCAATGCGACTATTTCGAAGGTGGAAGACATCATGGAGATCATTAAATATGGGGTGATGTCAACTCCTGCCCTGGTTGTGGATGAGAAAGTGGTAGTTAAAGGTCGTGTTCCGTCATCCGATGAAATCAAACAAATATTAACAAAATAAATCCTTGTTTATGAAAAAGAGTATGCTTTTTTTCCTGATGATAATCGTGGTTCCCGTTTTGTTTGCCGGTAATCCGCTCCCGACGACTAAAATTGAGGTCTATTATTTCCATTTTACCCGCAGGTGTTCAACTTGTCAGAATCTGGAAAATGTTTCCAAGAAAGCGGTTGAAACTTTATATCCGGAAAAAGTCAAAAAGGGCGAGATCTCTTTCCAAAGTGTCAATCTCGATGAGAAAGCCGGAGAAGCTTTGGGCGCCAGGTATAAAGTTGATGGACAAACCTTGCTGGTGATTTGCGGGGATAAAAAAATTGACCTGACGGAAAAAGGATTTTTGTACGCCAACAACAGCCCGGATAAATTGACTGCTGAGATCAGGAAAGCAGTGGATGGAATGATGAAATAATCTGCTGATATGCAATATCTGCAAGCGATTCTTGAGAATTCTCAGTATTCGGCTTTAACAGCCTTTATTTTGGGTTTGATGACGGCTATAAGTCCATGCCCCCTGGCGACCAATATTTCGGCTATTGGGTTTATCAGCCGTGATATTGAGAACCGCCGCAGGGTTTTTATCAAAGGACTTATTTACACCCTTGGCCGGGCGATTTCATATACCGGTTTAGGGGTAATTCTGTTTTTTGGGGCCAGTAAAATGCATGTCTCTATGCTCTTCCAGGGCTGGGGAGAGAAGCTGCTGGGGCCCTTGCTGATCATCATTGGTCTTTTTATGCTTGATTTCATCAAAGTAAAAATGCCTGGTTTTTCAGGCCTGACTGAAAAAATGGGCGAACACAGCAAACGAAGTTACCGGGGTACACTCTTGCTGGGGATGATCTTTGCCATGGCATTTTGCCCTTACAGCGGTGTGCTCTATTTCGCCATCCTCATTCCAATGACGATCACCAGCGCCAGCGGGTTATTTCTGCCTTTCATTTTCGCTATCGCCACAGGTCTGCCTGTGATTATTTTTGCCTGGCTTCTTGCTTATGCTATGGGAAATGTAGGAAAAATTTACAACCGGATCAAAGTGTTTGAATTGTGGTTTCGCAGGATGGTGGCTGTTTTGTTTATTCTGGTTGGGACGTATTACATTCTTATTTTTTTTGAACTATAATTTCGTCTTTCTGCAAACAATGAATCAAAACAATAAAAATGATTCTGAAATCAAGCAAATGGCTCTTGCCAATAATCCTCCCGGGCATTTGGATACTGATCTATTTTAATCTTCAATCAGGCACCAACTACTTGATTGACGATATATTCAGGATGCAGAGCGGAACCCGATTCGCAGAATCTTTCCGTTTTTTCATTTTTGAAGTCCCTAAGGTTCTAATGCTCTTAGTGCTTATCATTTTCGTTGTTGGAATCATCCGGAGTTTCTTCACCGCCGAAAGGACAAGGAAAGCGCTCGAAGGCAGATCTCTGTTTGCCGGCAATGTGATGGCATCGATGCTCGGAATTGTCACCCCCTTTTGTTCATGTTCTGCAATCCCATTATTCCTTGGATTTGTCGAATCAGGTATCCCGTTAGGGGTCACCTTTTCGTTTCTGATTGCAGCCCCCATGATCAACGAGGTAGCCGTAATCCTGCTTTTTGGATTATTCGGCTGGAAGGTAGCCGCGATCTATGTTGGTACCGGGCTGGTCATTGCCATCACTGCCGGATGGGTAATCGGCAAACTCAAGCTGGAAAACTATGTCGAGCCCTGGGTTTACGAAATTAGGGCAGGCCATGCTGAAGGAGATGAAGAAAAACTTCAATTCAGTGATCGAATACAAGCCGGATATACTGCGGTGAAAGAGATTGTTGGGAAAGTGTGGGTATACATCATTCTTGGAATTGCGGTCGGCGCTGCAGCTCATGGTTATGTACCCGAAAACTTCATGGCAAACCTTATGGGAAAATCGGCCTGGTACTCAGTTCCATTGTCTATCTTAATTGGTGTTCCCTTATACTCGAATGCAGCAGGCATCATCCCTATCGTCAGTGTATTAATTGAAAAGGGCGTTCCCCTGGGCACTGCTCTGGCCTTTATGATGTCGGTGATCGGCTTATCCCTTCCCGAAATGATCATCCTGCGAAAAGTACTCAAACTTAGGTTGATTGTCACTTTCGTCGGGGTAGTTTCCCTCGGGATAATAATTGTGGGCTATATTTTCAATCTGATCTATTAATATCAAACAATACAATGGAGGACTAAAACAATGGAAACACAATCAATCGGATTCATCGGTGGCGGAAGGATCACAAAGATCCTCCTCACAGCATTCAGAAATGTTTCAAAAACCTTTAAACAGGTTATCGTATTCGATCCGCAGGAAGCGGTATTAAATGCGTTGAAATTGAAATTTGAGGGAATCACCATCACTTCAACCGACCTCGCCAAGGCAGCCAGTGCCGATGTGGTATTTCTTGCAGTACACCCGCCGGTCATGATGGAAACGCTGGCAAAGATCAAGGATGTTTTGAAACCGGATTCCATCCTCGTTTCACTGGCCCCTAAATTTACAATTCTCAAGATGTCGGAGGCTTTGGGGGGATTCCCAAATATTGCCCGCGTAAACCCCAGCGCATCATCCATCATCAACAAAGGAATCAATCCGGTTTGCTTTTCTCCATCTATGGCTGAGGATAACAAGGCGTTACTGATCTCATTGATGCAACCGTTTGGCGTTTCCCCTGAAGTGAAGGACTTCAAAATCGAAGCCTATGCCATGATCAGCGCAATGGGGCATACCTATTTCTGGTTCCAGATACAAAAACTAAAGGAACTTGCGATTGAATTCGGTATGGAAGAAAAGGAAGCAGAGACGGTAATTTCAAAGATGCTTCATGGAAGCTGCGAAACCCTGTTTACTTCAGGCCTCACATACGCTGAGGTAGTGGATATGGTTCCGGTGAAACCATTGGGAGAGGTGGAAGAAACAATCAGAGGGTATTACGATCAATATCTTATTTCTTTATTCAATAAAATTAAATCATGATTCCCTTGTTACCAATAGAATTTAAAGTAAAGTACTAATCAAAACAGCTTGATTGTCCCTCTATCTTCGAAACACATCTGAAAAAATCTTACTTTAGTCGTGCAGATGACAATTCCCATTTCGGGAAATACATATTACATCAACTCAATTGAAAAATACGGCTTATGGCTACTGATATAAATATAATTATCAGGAACCTCCTTGAATTTTATGATTTTAACAGTAAGACCATTGTCACCGTTGGCGCGGGGGGAGGGCAACTTATTGAATACGGCCGTGTTTCAAAACATGTTATTGCAGTCGATTATGACAGAGAAGCCCTCGACAAACTAAAGGTAAACCTCGTGAAATCAGGTCTTGATGATAAATTCGAACTGGTTCATTCTGATTTTAATCGTTCAGGTGTTGAAGGTGATGTGGTGATGTTCGAATTCTGTCTTCATGAAATGGAGGACCCGCTCTCTGCATTGAAACATGCATTGACCATGGCGCCTGATATTCTTGTTTTAGATCACTGGCCGGATTCGGAATGGGCGTTTTTCGGGGATGAAGACCAGAAAATTGTTAAAAGCTGGGCAGCGGTTCACGAATTTTGTGTCAAGAAAATTCAGAAATTCGATACCGTCCAGTTTTTTCATGATTATGAAGAGCTCTACCAAAAAGTGAAACCACAGGGAAAGGTTTCAATCGACAGGATAAAAGGTTTTCAAGGTAAAACGAATTTTACAATTCCCATGTCCTATGGATTTGCTTTGATTTAAGTGTTACGGCCTAAAATATTCCCATGACAGCCTTTTCGATCAGGAAGTAACAAATATTGGACTGATGCTTTTTTATCCTTACACATGGGTTTAAAATATTCAAGTAATAATATGTTGAAATTGGAGAAATAAATCGTATTTTTGATAGTATCAAATGATAGTATCAATGAGACCTCCTTACAGCATTACACCATTAATCCTGAAACAAATTTCCTCAATTTCAGAAAAGATTGGTGAGGTCAAAGCCAATTATTTAAACAGGCCTTCACCTCAACTGCGGAAGCAGAATAAGATCAAAACAATCCATTATTCGCTTAAAATAGAAGGTAATACCCTTACACAGGACCAGGTTACTGCTTTGATTGATAATAAAAGAGTTATCGGACCTGAGAAGGATATTCTTGAAGTGCTGAATGCGATAAATGTCTACGATACACTAACCACCTTTGACCCTTATTCATCAAAGTCATTTTTATCAGCTCACGGATTGCTGATGAATGGGTTGATCAAGGATCCGGGAAGGTATAGGAACCAACAAGTGGGTATTTACCAGGGATCAAAAGTTACTCACCTTGCTCCTCCTGCAAAGAATTTGCCTGTTCTGATGCAAACCTTGTTTAAATATCTAAAGACCAAAGATGAACTGACCCTGATCAAGAGCTGTGTTTTCCATTATGAGACAGAATTTATCCATCCGTTTCTTGACGGAAATGGAAGAATGGGGCGGCTTTGGCAGACCATTATTTTATTAAAAGAGTATCCTGTTTTTGAATTTCTCCCATTCGAGACGTTGATAAGCCAGTCGCAGGAATCTTATTATAATATCCTGGCAAACTGTGATAAGTTGGGTGATTCAGCCTCATTTATTGAGTTTATGCTGAAGATTATTGATGATGCTCTGGCGGAGTTACTGAATTTTAATAATAGGATATTAACGGAGACAGAACGTATTGAATACTTCATGATGTGTGGCTTTCATGAATTTACAAGGAAAGATTACATGAATGTTTTTAAAAATTTATCCACAGCAACTGCAAGCCGGGATATTAAGAGGGGTGTTGAAATGAGGTATTTTACCCGAACAGGTGATAAAAACAGAACCATTTATCAAATTATTATAGGAAAACCTTAATGTGGCATGCAATAATAAAACCGGAGTACCACATCCGCAGACGAAATAATAATAAACATCATGACTAAGGCTATCCTTGCCGAGGATAATTTAATGGGAACAAATACGTTTAATTATCAGGGAAATTCTTTTCAGGCAATATGAAAACGAAAGACGAAATTTTTCCGGTAGAAGTCTATTCAGGAAGTATCTGGGAAGCCGAACTGGTTAAAAGCCTCATGGAGAATGCCGAAATTGAAACATTTTTGCTGGATGAAAATACAGGCACCCTGGCTCCCTGGTATACCGCAGGCGGAGGAGCCGGGTCAGTCAAAGTTGTTGTTTCAAGCCTGGATCTGGATCAGGCAAAATTGATTATCGGACAGTACGAAAAAAACATTCATTCTGATCTCTGATAAGGGGATCAGATTTCCCGACCCTGTCAAGTATTGCACCGATAATCCAGTAACTTTGTTAATAGGAAGTTCGGGCGATCTTCCTGAAAGCATGGATTTAAGACAAATATTATGAATTTCGAGTCGAAGACCAGGCAAGAACTCATAACCGAGCTGCAGAAGCTGCAGCTTCATGAGGCTGAAAAAAATGCAATCCTTAACGGGATTACAGCCAATATCACTGAGCGTGTGCAAACCGAAAAGGCGTTGCATGATCGTGACGAATACCTCCGGGATATATTCCTGAATGCACCGATTGGAATTTTTCACTCCTTAGGGGATGGACAATTTTTAATGGCAAACCCGGCCCTGGCCGAAATGCTGGGGTATTCCTCCCCTGAGGAGATTATAAAGGCCACTTCTGACATGACTACCCAGATTTACGCTGACCCGCAGGTGAGACCCCGGATCATAAATGCCCTGATAAAAGCCGATGGATGGATCCATTACGATGATGTCATATGGCGGAAGAAGGATAATAGTCTCATCAGGGTTGACATGACCGGACGTAAAGTGCTTGATGCCTCAGGTGCAATCGAATACTTTGAAGGCTTTATCGAAGATATCACGGCAAGTAAACGGGCAGAGGAGGCTTTACGTGAAAGTGAGGAGAAATTTAAAGCAATCGCCAACTACGCTGCAAGCTGGGAAGCATGGTTCAATCGGGAAGGAAAACTGGTATGGATGAATTCCTATTCAACAATATTGACAGGGTTCACTCCTGAAGAAATTATTACTGCGGAAGATTATTTATCGATGGTGATTGCTGAAGAGGATATTCCCCTGGTGCTGGAAAAATTTAGGGATGCTTTACAGGGGAAAAGCGGCGATGATGTGGAAATCCGCATCAATCGTAAGGATGGTTCAAAATTCTGGGCGTCGATTTCCTGGCGGCCAATTTTAGATTCAAATGGAAAATCACTTGGTTTTCGTACCAGCACTAAGGATATCACAAGGCGTAAGTGGGTTGAAAAGGAACTTGAACTTAAAAATGAGCAATTACTGAAAACCAATGCTGAGAAAGATAAGTTCTTTTCTATCATCGCCCACGATCTCCGCAATCCGTTCAGCGCTTTCCTGGGCCTTACAAAAATGATGGTCGATGACCTTTATTCAATGAAGCCGGAGGAGATTCAGAAGATCGCCATGACCATGAGAACCTCTGCCACCAACCTTTATAATTTGCTTGAAAACCTGCTGGAATGGTCGCGAATGAAAAGGGGTATTACTACGTTTGAACCAATACAATTCCCTTTGATGCCTGAAATTTCCGGGAATATAGCATCAGAAATTGAAGCAGCTGAAAAAAAGGGAATAGTAATCACCTATGATATCCCTGAAAATATCAACGTTTATGCCGATCGATATATGCTTGGAGCGACCATACGTAATTTACTCTCGAATGCTGTAAAATTTACTCCCAGGGGAGGAAAAGTTCACCTTAAAACAGCTGAAATCCCCGGCAACAGGGTTGAATTTTCGATCAGTGATACAGGAATAGGTATGAGCAGGGAAATATCCGCGAGTCTTTTTCTGTTAGATGTTGATACGACCCGCAAGGGCACTGAAAAAGAACCCGGCACCGGACTGGGGCTGATTCTGTGCAAAGAATTCGTGGAAAAGCATGGTGGGACGATCCGTGTGGAAAGCGGGGAAGGAAAGGGCAGTACGTTTTATTTCAGTATACCTTCAGCAAATTAGACCTGCAGGCCGGTTTTTTTATTAATTGAATATTGAATTATGAGTATTTCAACAGTGTTAACCCTTATTGCCATTGGACTGATGGCTGGTGTTTTCGGTGGAATCTTTGGTGTTGGCGGAGCTGTTATAATGATCCCGGCCTTGGTGTATTTCTTAGGCGTGGATCAGCATACTGCCCAGGGAACAAGCTTAGCTGTAATGTTGCCGCCAATCGGATTGTTTGCAGCTTATAATTATTACAAGGCAGGCCAGGTAGATATATGGTATGCGGTAATAATTGCTGTGACGTTCATGATAGGCGGGTATTTTGGCTCGATGATCGCCTTAAAACTTCCGGAGAATATTATGAAAAAAATCTTCGGTGTTTTTCTTCTGCTTACGGCCCTCCGACTAATCTTCTCAAAACAGGCGGGAGTTGTCGACTAATTCATTAAGTGGATTTGATTTGACTCTTTAAATATTTCCATGGGAAAAGCATGGAGACCTCCTTCTGGTAATTTCTGTAAACATCTCCGAATTCTGCCAGCAGTTTTTGTTCTTCGAGCACGGCTCCCACAACCAGGTAAAGGCTCAGGATAATATTTATGATCAATCGTGTGGTATCGAGATTACCGGCCCAGATCAGCAGAAATGAACCGGAATAAAACGGGTGCCTTACAACTCCCATGATGCCTCCCTTTTCAATCTTACCACTGGTATTGATCAACCCATGATTTACACCTTCATGTATCTGGTTTATTCCAAGGAATGTCCTCATATTGTAATGCCTTGAACCCGCGTAAAAAATCCATAAACCCCCTAGCAACATCAAATACCTTATTGAGAGATAATACCCATGCCAGGTGAAAAACGGTTTTTCCATGATGGAGTAGGAATAGATTACTACAGGTACAAGGAAAAGAATTGAGAAAATGTTATAGAACAAGCGATAATATCGGTAGGACGTTCCTGTATTCTTCTTCACAAAATCAATGAAAACAGGAGTGATCATTAAACTGTGCAGAACGCAGAAGGCAGTCCAAAGGACAATAAGAATCAGGAATTTCATAACCCTGGTAATCTCGGAAACTGCCCTACTTTTGACAGCCTCGAATAAATACCCCAACCATTTTTCAACCAATGCCCTACAACGGGCATGGGGATCATAAATGCTTTTGTTCCGCTTCTGAAAACAAAAGCAGCTCCGTTACCGGTATCCATCACACATAGAATATTCAGGTGTTCCTGGTAACCTTTTCGTTTGCTGCTTCCTTTATCTGCCTGAATAATATTATAGGCAGCATTACGTCCCATGAGTTCGGCGATATGGCCTTGTTTCGCAATCCATTCAGGGCCTTCAAGAGCAGCGATATCACCAATTGCATAAACATCAGGATATCCTTGAACCTGACCGTAATTGTCAATTTTTATAAACCCGGCTTCCGAAAGTGGCAGATCAGAATTTTTCAGCACTGCAGGTCCGGTTCCGGCTGAAATAAACATCGTAAAATCGGAATCTAATTTTGAATTGTCTTCAAAGATCACTCCGTCGTTCACAAATTCTGCGATCTTTTTACCAAATCTTTTATTTATGCCATATTGAGTAAACATTTTATCCATCATCGCCAGAGCGCCTTTTCCCATCCTGGCTCCCGGCTCGTCCATGGGTGCAAAAAAAGTCAGTTCAAATTTATCTCTCAGCTTTTTGGATTTCAAATAATTGTGGATGTTAAAGATCAGTTCAAAAGCGGGGCCGCCACGAACAGCCGATTTATCCTTTGGATTTCCCCCAAAACCGATCACGATTTTACCGCTGCCTTTTTGAACCAGGGCATCAATTTTGTTGCGGATTTCCATCGCCATCTCCGGCTTACCGCAAATCGAGAGGGTGTGATTTATTCCCTTATGCTGTAGTTTTTCCGCTCCAAAAGCAACCACAAGGTAATCATAAGACAATG
>CAIVAT010000118.1 GCA_903903985.1 uncultured Bacteroidales bacterium
AAAAGGGGTTACCAGTCCGCACTCGATCTTTACATGAGAATTTCCCCACAGTTTAATGAACCGCTGATTACGTGGCCCGTACGATCAGTGGTGTGAGAGGCTCTCCCTGCCGGCGATGCCGGTGGGGCAGCCTACTCGATTATCCCCGGTGGTTCCGTTTAAAGAGGTTCACAGATGTTTTGTATGGTAATTTCCCGATCAAACATAATAGTGCTGCATGAAATTTGAGATTTTCGGTGATCATAATTTCCAACGATATAAGTAATCATTAATTACTTCCAATTACTGGAAATGAATGTTCCAACCTTTTAATTTAGCTCCATATCAATCCGGGATATTATCTCATTGCATTTGCTGACCCCTGTCTTATGGATGGGAATGATGTTATTCGCAATCAGTCCCCTGCCCGTACTCATAAGTATCCTGAAGTCACTTCTTCCTAAGATGGAGACAGCATTGGTTACCTCCCCGTTTTCCCCAAGGTTCGCGATCCGGGAAATTAAGGAAGCTATCTGTTGATTGTGCTGGTCATACCTGGCATTAAGCTCCCCGATCCGTTTGATAATGCTCTCATGCAGTTCAATGATATCATTCAATAACTCCTTGTTCTCAATGATAATGAACCTTCCGCTGCTTTTTAGTGCTTCATATCTTGCGATATGCGGATCGAGATCAGTGCTGGAGAAAAAACAATCTGAATATTTGTTAATGCTATCCCGGTTTATGATTTGGCCAGTGCCTGTTTTCAGATAATAGGATATCCCTTGTAAGGTAAACTCGTAAAATTTCTGGCTGCTCGTCATGTTTTCAATGTCGCTTTGCAGATCTTTCTTCAACCCGGTAAAAAACTCTTTCTCCTCTCTCTTTTCATGTCTCTTTTCGTTCCAGTTGTGTACCCAGATCGAAATACTTACGGCAATGACAATGATCAGAATTTCAATGAGGATCTCACCAAGTTTATATCGTATGCTTTTCCCCGAAGTTCGGATAATCGAAAAGACTTTTCTCGAGTGTTTGATGATTTCATTTTCGGCCATGTTGATGTTTCAATTTTTCATTGGTTACAGTATTAGCGCCATATTACGTACAAATTAATTATTCGAAACGTTTTTCATTTTTGTGCCAAAGTTACAATATGGGCTTAGTTGATTTGTATGTGGTATGTCATTTGATCTTTTTTCTACTTATTTTTAGAAGGTTATATCTAAAAGAGGAATTTGGAAAATTTCCATTCAATATGTCTACATTCTCTCTTAATGATTTCGAATAATATTCTAAGGCCTCATCTGTCTTTCTTTCTGATAAAATTAAACCAACATTTTGCTTTGATGGATCAAGATTCAGCAAATCGCAACGTTTGAAGAAATTAAAATCACATTCAATCGATTTTTTTATGCCATTGATTAATTCAGGATCTAATCTTTTCGGTTTTAAAATTTCAATTGAATAGCTTCCATTAAAGCAAATATTGTTTGAAATAAAAAAAGCAAAATTATAAAAATGGGAAAACGTAGCATAATATCAGGTATGAATTATTCTTTCGTAGCGTTTCTCATTTTGGTTCCCAACGGTTGGCTGATAAAACCTGTGCAGATATTTTGGGATCGCCCTGGAAATCCCAGGATAGCCGAGCCTGGGTTTTACCGGCAGGTTATGGGTTGCACATTTACTTCTTCACAAACATTGTTACCTCTGTTGCTTTATTGCTTATTAGTTTTACTACGTAAACTCCTTTTTCGAGTCCACTGATATCGAGTTCCGTAATATCTTTCTTTAAAGGTTGTTGAGAACGTAATTCACCTTGAATATTGTAAATTGAAACTACCGTGTTTTCAACAGGGGAATACTTCATGAATCTTATATTTATCTTATCTGATGAGGGGTTTGGATAAGCTGCTAACCTTCTGTTTTCTTTTATATCTTCAATGCTTCCGATTATTTCAGATAATCGACGTTTCCAAATGCCATGATAACCTGTGCCGGCAAATAAAGTATCTCCGATAATTGCTAAAGACATTGCATTGATGCAGCCGGTATTCATCCAATTTAATCCATAATCATTGGATTTATACACCCCATTGGCAGTCGCAAGAAAGACTGTCCCGTTGAAAGCGATAAACTTTTGAGGATAATTGTGCCCTTGATCGTTTAAGCCATTGCCTGCTGTCCAGCTGTTACCATTGTCGGTTGAAACATATACGTTTCCTGTTCCCATATCACCGTCCGATGCGGCAAATATTGTATGGTAATCTAAACCAAATTTGCGTATCCGGGTATCGATTAGACCCGTGGCAGGATCTATAAGTGTCCAAATCGCTCCGTTATTGTTTGATTTATATACACCGGCAACGGTTTGTGAGACAATACCTGATATAATGGTATCCCCGGTGGCAATAACAGAAGTAGCCTGAACAGTACCCGCCAAACTGATGTTTTCCCAGGTTGTAGCATTGTCCGTGGAATGAAAGATACCACCGGTTCCGCATACATATAAGTCGGTATTATTTTTTATCAAATCGAGTACAGGAAAACTTGATGGTAATCCATTATTTTTAACTATCCAGGTATTCCCTTTGTCGGATGACAAATAGACCCCTTGTCCCCATGTGCCTGCATACAAATATCCTCCATCTGTAATCAAAGGGGAAGCACCTGTTCCTAAATTTGTATTTTTCACCGACCACGTAACTCCATGGTTTGTTGAAGTAAAGAGTCCTGGGGTCATATCGTAAACATTCCCGGTGCTTGACACGATCATTGTATCATTGATAACAATCATGGATGATGCGTTTCCGTTTGCTGAATAACCGCCCAATTGTTGCCATTGAGCATTCCCAAGGCTACAAATGCATGCTAAAATTGCAGTCAAAGTAATTTGTTTGTTCATAAATTCTTCCTTAAAAAGTTAGTACTCAGTTTTCCGTTTATAACCTAAAACGTTGCAGATAAGCCATGTGCGGTGATCTCTTGATTGTGTTGACAATCCCGGCAGTATGCGGTATGGGCTTAATTGCTGTGCCAATGGATCAGGAAAATTCCGGATGAATTGTTATCAATTATCTTCTCATTCCAATTACATTTTGATATTTTGCAAACGGCATAACATATATAAATGTGATTTTATCATTGGTTTCAAATTTCCCGGAAAAGCCTAAACCAAGTCCTGAGGAGGTTGGTTTAGACAGTGTGCCATCTTCTCCAATGATGGCCTCAGCCCATCCGTTTTGAGTATAATATATCTTAATTTGTTTTGCATCTGTTCCCTTGGTGATCATACCAGCGTAATTAAACGCCGTATCATAGTGAACGCTGTCCCCACCCGGATAACCAGTATCTTCATTGATGGAAAAAGTGAAATTACCCGTATATCTATCCCGGTAGTCTATATTTTTTTGACAACCAGGTGTAAATACAATGAGGATAAAAATAAATACAATTTTTAAACAGTTTGTTGCCATGTGTTTTTTATTTATATCCGCTAACGCCGGTTCGTTGGTGAAAGTTAATTATTCAAATTCAACTTTCTCAATTACGAAATGGACATAATGCAAAACCCCCTCTGATAAATTCCAATATCCATCATAAATCGTATTAATCTTCAATCCGTTAAAGTCTTTAACCTCGTTGCTTTTACTTACAAACTTTTCCAGCGTCCCCCGTCCATTTCCTCTATCATAATATCTATCTGCCATGAATTTTTCCAAAGCCCCGTCTGCCCTAAAAAGCAATTGAGCGTTTGCGCTTAAACCTGCATCATTTATAATACATTCAGCAAAATTAGAATCATCCCAATAAATCCTTTTTAACCGCCACTATGGATTTCATGCATTATGACTTCATGTTGGGTCTCGTTACCCGTTCAGGGGAAGCATTATTTTTTGGAAGACGTTAATATAGATTTTCTTTTTTAAAGGTAAATTTTTTCCCATCCTGCATTTCAATGGTGTAAATGTCCTCTTTTGTCAATAACTGATACATCATCAGTTCACAATAATCTTTATATGATTTGCCATTAATTGATTTTACCTTATCACCTGTTTTCACTCCGCTTTTAATAATTTGCTCCGTATAAACCAATGAGTTTACAATCATCGATTCATTTAAAATTTTGAAGGAAATGCCAAATGTTTTTTTCTTTTCAGTATTTGCTTTTTTAAATAGTAATTTGCTTTTTGTCCAACTTAAAAAGATCTGATTACGTCCCCAAAAATCATTGCCAATTTTGTTCTCACCGACAGAAATTGTGTTAAACATAACATTGTGATTTGTAAAATCTAAATTATCAGGGTGAGTAGCAATTAAAAAAAATGATTCTTTTGATTGTTGGTCATATGAATTTGCACCACTCACCGATGAAATTTCATCATATGATTTTATTATTTCATTTTTAATTTTCCTGTAGTTCTTCTTATCAATGCCGCTTTCATTTGCTCCACTATCAAATAAAAAATCAATAATGTTATTTCCAATTTTCAAATTAATTCTTGGCCGGAGTTTATTTGTATAGAAATCTAACGCTGCAAAATCATTAAATCTGTTGGCAGTAACTGAAGTGTCTGTTTTCACTATGTAAAGTTTATCGAAATCGATCAGCCAATCGAACTGTTTTATAATATCAATGCCAATAGCTCCTTCAAATCCAGAACAATTAAACAATGGATTGTTTGGAAATGTGTAAATCGATTGATTACTTAAATCACTATTGCCAATTTTTAATGAATGAACAACAAACTTTGATTGAATTGTCACTTTATTATTTGAATCTTTCAACCTTTTCTTGGTACAAGTGGTTTTATCCAGATCGGCTGCCACATCTTCTCTAATAGTAGTTACTTCTGCCCCAGTATCAAACATGAAATAATGTACTTTGCCATTTATTTGGACAGGTATTTTAATTAAGCCAACTAAATTTTCAAACCGGATTGTATCATGAGTTTGTGCAAATGTGAAACCGTTAATCAAAACTGCCAATAAAAGAAACAAATAATATTTCATTTTTGTAATTATTATAACTCACTGATTCTTTGATGGTATCTGATTTTTCAGTTGAAATATTCTTGTTGGGGTTTGCTTTATCCAAAGGTAAAAAACTTATTTATCGAATAGCAGAGGTATTAATCGGTTTGGTGCTAACGCACAATTGCAACTGCAACAAATGATAACCTTCACAAAGCCTCTGAATGCAGATTTTCTTGCGGCTGCAATTTCGTTAGCATGCGTTAATTTTTTATGAACTTAAGCACTTTCACTTCTGTTTCTGATTGCAACTTTATAAAATATACCCCAGCTTCCAGCCTGCTGACATCAAGCACTGCACTGTTCTGTTTAATGATTTGGCAAGTCATCATTCGTTTCCCTACAAAATTGAATACAGATATATCGGTTTTATCAGAAGTCCCATATATATTAAAAACAGTAATCTGATCGTTTGTCGGGTTTGGAAACACTTTAGTTTTTGCGTTATTCACTGAAATGTTACTAGAACCGACTGCAGGACCTCCCCACTTATAAATTGCAGGTGAATTGGCTTCTGCAGGTTTTCCAAGACCTGCCCAACCATGCGTTTGATCAAAGAAAGTGACAGAATTGTAAAAGTTGACTGAATCAATAATTGTCCATGAATTTCCATAATCCAGGGTATACATTGAGCCCGGTTGTGTTACCTGGGTGTCAGCCACTGCAATATAAGTTCCGGCCTGTCCTGGAACGGAGGTTAAATTTTCAATATAACGGGGAGGAGCAGAAAGATTGTTCCAGGTAAGACCCCCGTCGGAAGTGCCTGCAAGCATTGTCGGTGCTATAGTGGGTGCGTTGGTAAAGGATGATCCCACGATGCCATGCAGGGAATCTGTAAACGCTATGGTATGAATGCAGCGGTTAGGGTACAACGAAGAATTGTAAATACTCCAGGTAATGCCTTTATCTGTTGAAGTGAATACTCTCCCCTTGGATGTTGGAACCCATGCATGGTTCGACTGAATTGCAATATCATTGGTTCCGCTGCACACATAAAAAAACTCACCAGGCAGCATGGCCGGGGTCGTTCTTGCCTTCCATGTACTCCCGCTGTCATCAGAGGTTGCCACCATCTGTCCCCAGCCAAATGATAAAAAATTGTTGCTGTCAAATGCTTTGATAAACATACCAATGCTGTTGGCGACTTGTTCCTGTACTTTGTAATTCCAGGAGGAACCCCCGTCTGTTGTATAAAACAAAAGAAAATTCGAAGAACTGTCCATCCCGGTAAAATAGACAGTGTTTTCGTCAACGACCATTAAATCCATTGGAATGCTACCTGTTGCAATTGTCACAGTATCAATACTCCAATTATCCCCACCATCACTACTCTTTAAGATACAAACAAGAGTTGTGGGAGAAATTGGGAAGCCAACCATCCACTGCAAATAATCAGAGGCCAGGGCATAGATGACGGAATTATTGGCCGCCTGCATCTGAACTACGCCATAACCTTCGGGAAGCAAACCAATTGATTTTGGAACCCACTGGCTGAAAACGGATCCGTTTAGCAGTATTAAAGCTGCAATCAGAAGTAATGATTTTTTCATAGCTTGCATTTTAGGGTTGTTCATATTCACTTGCTTTTATTAAATGCATGTAGGCAATTGTTAATTTTGTGTTTTACCAATTTCTTTTATCCTGATTAATTCATTAGAAACTGGTTCTTCAACAAAAATTTCGACTTTGGGGTGATATTTTCGATTTTTTGGAATAATGACGGTAGAATCGATATCCACCGTGTGATGTTTTATCTTGAGTTTGGTAAACCACCAACGGTTCAGTTCAATAAAAACTTCATCGTTTAACTCAACGTCAAACTTCTTAAAAAACCTGCTAAACGTGCTTTCACTTGCCATGCCTTTGGTCCAACCAAACATCTCACTGACAACTTTATCATGCCGAAGCAGTCCCGCATGGGTCAATCGGCGTGCACCAGGGATAACACTAACCAGAAAGCCCTCGATGATATCCACAGGATCATATCCCCTGTTAGAGCCTGGCTGTGGCAAGGGCAGGGAAGTGATCACATCCTTGAGGCCGCTGTTCTGATAGAAGTTCTTTACGGTTGTCAGACCTCCAAATGGTGTGATCGTGCGATCAGTATATCTGATGTCAAAATCTGCATCCATTGGGTGTTAGCTGAAATGAGCCGTGAAATTAAGCAAATCAGGCATTAGACAAAAATGTTGTATTTTTATTGAATGGATCAGGATTATTCTCAATGTATACTAATTCCCGCTCAATTGGGCATAGGTGTTGGTAGGCGGCGTTTTTTTTATTTCACAATTTGCCTGTCATCAAGTCTTTCACCTGGCAAAGTCATCCCGTCAAATGTTGAAGTTAATGACTCTGCTTTTCCATCTTTGTTTAAAATGAATGAGATCCTGCTTGCAACTTCCAATGCAAAATAATCTAATTCACTTGTGGGCAGCAACTCGTATTTAGGCATATTCGGCGTTAATACAAATAATTTGTCATTCTCTTTTACTATCTCAATTACGTAATTATTTCCAAAATCATACTTGCCGGTTAATTTATCAAAAAAGTCCGGATTTATTTTTACCTGCATTTCATCTTTTAGTCTGTTTGCTTCAAAAGACACACCATCTTGATATTGAATTAAGCGCTCTGCAATTGATGACGTATCTGATACAAATATAATCCTTGCATTCATGGTCTTGAAATAAAACTCTTTTGCAGAAATGGGTGTCAATGGACTTGGGGCCTGACCTGTAACTTGTCCAAATAATTGTTTGCCTTTCAATGTTACCAGCATGGCCATGCCATGACCATAATTATACCTGCCCACATATTTTTCCAAAATGTCTTCACTTACAGTTGTGTCATTTAATCCAATATTATTTTTCTCCATTTTATCTGAAAGTATAAATTCAGATATTGCCTGACCATTTGATATTGGATTAATTCCCTGGGGCGTTGGAAGCGAGTTACACAACACGCAAATGGTAAGTTTATTTTCCGGTTGGCGTTCAAGATAAGAATAGAAACCTGAGGAAACACCGGAATGTTGAATAAATTTGAGCCCCCTGTTCATACTTAAGAACCAACCAAACCCATAGTCAACCTTGCCACCGTTATTTAATACCGACTGTGTGAAAGCTGTTTTTAATGTGGCATCCGATAGTACTTTTCCATTAAAAACAGCTTCGTTCCATTTAAACAGATCCTCTGCAGTGGAATAGATACTCCCAACCCCCAGAGCCCACGACATTTCCTGAAAGTCTGCTTTTTTTACTGCTTCACCATTCATGCTGTATCCCTGAGCCTCGTATCCCAATACTTTACTTGTTTCGTAAATTCCTGTATTGTTCATTCCCAGGGGTTTAAAGAATGTTTCGTTAAGATATTCACTTAAAGTTTTACCTGAAAGTTGCGCAACGATATATCCTAAAATAAAATAACCAGAATTATTGTATTGGTAATGTTCTCCCGGATTAAAATCGTATGGAACATTTTCAATAATATCAAGTAATGCTTGAGGAGAAATCGGTTTGGTTACATCCAAATCAGGTTGAAAATCATAATCATGGATTCCGGAGGTATGCGTAAGAAGTTGATAAATGGTTACTTCGTTGCTTCGTGGAAAATCGGGGATGTACTTTGATAATTTATCCTCTGTCTTTATCATTCCTTCTTCCTGCAGTTTGAGAATTGCAACAGCAGTAAATTGTTTTGAAATAGAGCCTATTTTAAACTTTGTATCAGGCGTAACCGGAATTTTCTTTTCAATATCGGCATACCCAAATCCTTTTTGGTAAACAATATCTCCGTTTTGGGCAACCAATACCGAAGCTCCCGGCATTGTACCCATTTTTAAATTTTTAAATATGTTGGAAATGCAAGTATCTAAGCCGGGTATTTTATTTTTTCCCTGAGCTTGCAGATTAATACTAACTATAAGGTTAATCAAAATGATTACAGACGAAATAGGTCCAATTTTTTTCCCCATAATTACTACCTATTTAAATTAACTTTTTCGCATTATCAATTTTTTCTGAAGAATTAACATGATACCGCATAACGCCTGTTTGCAACCACAGAAAAGGGAAACCCATTAAAAGCCTCACCATTGCATGTTTTTTGGCGGGTGCAAGTTCGTTATGCCCAGTGCTTTCCTACACAAGAATAAAATTAGAAATCATTTCATATATCCAAGTTTTTCCCAAGCAATAATGCCCATCTCAAGAAGTATCCTTAGTTCGATTTCGTTAATTTGTTCTTCTTTATTAAAATGGAAACATGTTTTTCCCTTTAAAAATTTATTCAACGAAGGTGCAACCTCTTTCATTTTTGAATCCATATATATGGGGAAGAAATGCAATGTTACACTGTCCCTTCGCTGGGCTATTTGGGCGAAAAACATTCCAGGAACCATTTTTTTATTATATCCATATGGAACTGGCTTGTTGCCAATAATCTCAAATGAACTATTTGGTGAATCAATACTGACTACCATGGGTGGAGTATATTTTTCCAGGTTCATTTTCAATTTGTCGAAAATTATTTTCCTCGATTCTTCTGTGATGGGCATATCTGTTTTTTGTTTTTACAGTGAAAAGTTCATGAACTTTGCAGTATTGTCATCGCATTGGGCATAACGCCCCGCTTGCAGTCTCAGTGCGGGCATTAGCAGGTTGATATTCGAATTTCGTCCCATGTTTAGCAGCTCCCACCACTCTCCTCCCCACAATGCCCCACAATGCCCCGCATTGCTCGGCTGCAGGCTCGTTGGCAGCAGGGCTTTATTCATTCATTCACCATACCTTCCAATAATTTTGGCAATTTCTTTTTCAATTTCTGATTCAAACGCAATATGTTGTAATATCTTAAAGTTGACTAATATAGTTTCTCATCGAATTAATTAATCATTTAATCCCTTACCATTGAGAATTTGCTGCGTACATTTTTCAACCCTTGATTCCCTGGTTTTGGACTGTTTGGGTGCAGAAAAATAAAGGATGTATGCTCTTTGCCGCCCTGGTGTCAAAGCTTCAAAGGCAGTTTTCAAGGAAGGGATTTTATCGAATTTGTTTTGAAACTCTTCAGGAATTATAAATTCTGTATTCTTTTTAAAATTCACTTCCAAACCAGCTTTTTCAATTTCGATGGCTTCATTTATATAACCTATCAGGATGTGTTTCAACTCAACTATTTCTCCAATATTGGTGAACCTTACCTGGCGTGATGCCTGCACATTTTCTGTTTGCTGGATCAGAATACCAAAGGTATCTTTTAATAAGGCCCCCTTGAAAAACAGTATTGCACAGTATTCCTTAAATCCATGTATTAAAACTATGTTTCTTTTCTGAAACGTGTAACAAGGAACACCCCACTTAAATTCTTCGGTCAGCTGACAATCAAGAATGATCATTCTCAATTTCTCAAATTCATCCTGCCACTTTTTGGCTCTGCTTAAATATATATCAACCTTTGGATTCATTCTATTCTTTGTTATTATCTGATATTCCATTTATAAGAGTTTTGTTGTCTTTTAATGTTACTGCCAACGTATGGCTTGCAACTGCAGCAAAAATAAACATTTGCCAAGCCCTGTTAATGCTGGTTTTATTGCAGTTGAAAGGTTTTTGGGCACAGTGATTTTTTATTCATATTGCAGGTTGCCACTATACAATGTAGTATCAAATTCTTCTGAATCTAAATAAGCTTTCACTATTGTTTCTGAATGAAATGGTTTTGTAAGATCAGTCCCAAATTGCATTGGTGCAAAACTTATGTTTATGGTATCAGAAAATGCGCCACCTGGTTTAATCAGAAGTGGAAAATCTCCTCTTTTTCCGTCGCCATAAGTGAGAACGGTCAATCGTTCAGCATTGGTTTTTCCTCTTATAAAAAGCATCACATGGCCAAAATTCATCCGTGGAGCATGGTGCATTGTGGTAAACCATAAACAACCATATATTTTCAATGATAATCTTTTAGAATTATGATTGCTGACTCGTGAATTGTTAGTTTCAACGCAACATACCAATGCTACCACCAAAAGTAAGTAAACTACTGATTTTTTCATTTCAAAATGGATAATTGCATTGTGCCCAACGATTAAGTATCCGGTATTGCTGATAGGCAACCTGTAGTCGTGTTCTGAATATCAACAAGATAGTGCATATATGCACAAAGATACTAAATAACTTTTCCTGATTCTGCATGATTATATATTTTTTTTAGGGCAGTAAATTATCCGGTGGGATCCTTATCTGATCCTACACCTTCGTGGTAATATGGGCGTAAATCTGCGTGGTTTTCGGACTGGAATGACCCAGCATTTCCAGGATGTACCGGAAGTTGGTGTTGTGCTCAAACCAGTGATTTCAAAAGTGTGGCGTAATGGTTGAATCGTAATCCTGCCCTTCCTGCCTTTACCCTGTGAAATCCTGATCAGCATGCGTTAGGAGTCAATGGCAAATGATTCACGTTTTCCGCAGTGAAATAATTTATAACGCTTAATCCGTTTCAATTACAAAGGTCATTCACCCCGCTGCCCTTTCTTTTGAAAAATACTTTAAACCGGGTGCAACCTTTTGAACACTTCTGCTGTCAATTAAAATAACTGTATCTACAAATCGTCACGTGTCACGTCTTTTAACACATTGATCTCATGGCCCGTACAAAAAACAATTGCATTACATACGGCTCATCCGGCAAGATGGGCCATGTTGTATTTACCGTCGATGGAAGAATGCGCCCGAAACCCGATATCTCCCGAAGGGTATGGACACAACCTCAGAAGCTGCACCTCGAACGGGTGGAAGAGTCAAAGAGGTATGGCCGATGGGCAATCTGCGACCCGGAGTTGAATGAATTTTACGCAAGGAAAGCAGCGGACAAACATGGTTTGGGAGCCTGGCATATGGCCATCAGCGACTATTTCCATCCGCCGGAGATCATGAGCGCCGACTTCAGGAATGTCAACCGCACAAAAGGAAGGAACATAATCATCTGTGCAACCGATAATTTTGAAGTTAAAAAGGTGATGGTCTCTTTCATCTCGCCGGCATCAGAAATCCTCGAAAACGGCCATGCTGACCGGGAATCGGGTCACTTCGCCTGGAATTATCGGCTGAAGTCTGATATTGGATTTGTTCCGGGTCTTTCTGTGTTCATCAGGGCAATGGATGTTGCGGGGAATATCACCATGGTAACCCTTACCTGGCCGTTTGATTGTCAAAATTTGGTCAATTTCGCATTGCCGAATGTGCTGCAATCAGGAAAGAAGAGGCTTAAAAGCCAGCTGAGGATCTGGAACGGCTGAATCATGCATTGAGACTTATTATCATCCTGTCCGGAAGATCGGAGAGGGCACGCCAGGGAAAGGTCAGATGAAGGTCAGCGGAAGGTTAGAGAAAGAAGGGGAAAAATCATTGGGAAAAAATATCTTGTTGATATCAGGCCTGCGGGGAACAGGTATTTTACAAGGGTTCTGATACAGAAACGGACAGCAAATATATTGCAAATCAGGCAAAAAAGCAAAATCATTTTTCTGTTTAACCCAGATACCGGTTTTCAGGGATAATTTTAATATTTTTGCTAAAACTCAAAGCATGATCAACCAGGCACTCCTGAATCCCAAAAGCATTGTTGTTGTTGGCGGTTCCAATGATGTTCAGAAACCGGGCGGGGCGGTGCTCCGCAACCTGATCGAAGGGAATTTCAAAGGCAATCTCTATGTTACCAATCTAAAGGAATCCATGGTCCAGGGAATAAAAAGTTTCCAGGACCCGGCCCAGCTGCCGGAGGTGGACCTGGCCATCCTTGCCATTGCTGCTAAATACATTCCTGATACCGTGCAATTGCTGGTGAGCCGGAAAAATACCCGCGGATTTATCATTCTTTCGGCAGGATTCAGTGAGGAAAACCATGCAGGGAAGCTCCTTGAGGAGCAGGTGGTGGAAACCATCAGCGCGGCCGGGGGATCTTTGATCGGCCCCAATTGCATCGGGGTGCTCACGCCTGTTTACCATGGCGTATTCACCAAACCAATTCCCACGCTGGATCCCAAAGGCTGTGACTTTATTTCCGGATCCGGCGCCACCGCGGTCTTCATCATGGAGGCCGGTATTCCCAACGGGCTTACTTTTTCACAGGTTTTTTCCGTCGGAAACAGCGCCCAGCTTGGTGTTGAGGAAATCCTGGCGCATCTCGATGAAAGTTTCGACCCGGTGACCAGTTCCCGGATCAAATTGCTGTATATTGAAACAATATCAAAACCGCAGATGCTGTTAAAGCATGCCGCTTCGCTTATACGCAAAGGGTGCTGCATCGCTGCAGTGAAGGCTGGATCGTCTGAAGCCGGCAGTCGTGCGGCCTCATCGCATACGGGTGCATTGGCAAGTCCCGACGAAGCTGTAAGTGCGCTCTTTCGCAAAGCAGGCATTGTGCGTTGCAACGGCCGGGAAGAATTGATCAGCGTGGCTTCCGTATTTACCTTCCCGCAACTGAAAGGCGACAACCTGGCCATCATCACGCATGCTGGCGGCCCTGCCGTGATGCTCACTGATGCTTTGTCAAATGCCGGAATGCATGTTCCGCATATTGACAACCCTGCATCGGGTGATCTCCTGGCCCAATTGTATCCCGGTTCTTCCGTTGGCAACCCGATCGACTTCCTTGCTACCGGTACGGCAGAACAACTGGGAACCATCATTGATTATACCGACCGGTATTTTAGCGAGGTTGACGGAATGGCAGTGATTTTCGGAACACCCGGACTGACGCCCGTATTCGATGTATATGAGCTGCTGGATCGAAAGATGAAATCGTCAGGAAAACCGGTTTACCCCATCCTTCCATCTGTTCTCACGGCACGGGATGAGGTCAGTGACTTTGTTTCAAGGGGGAATGTATTTTTCCCTGATGAGGTGGTATTTGGCAATGCGGTGGCGAAAGTATATCATACCCAAAAGCCGGCCCCGGCTGAACCGGAGCTGCCACGGGTTGACCTGGTGAAGATCCGTACCATTATTGATCAATCGCCCGATGGTTATCTTCCTCCGGAAGCCATCCAGGGACTCATGGATGCATGCGGAATACCAAGGGCGGGCGAAGCTGTGGTGACAACGGTTGATGATGCTGTGAGGTCAGCCGGAAGACTGGGTTTTCCCGTGGTGATGAAGGTTGTTGGCCCGGTGCATAAATCGGATGTGGGGGGCGTTGTATTGAATGTAAACAATGAAAACAAGGTAAGTAATGAATTTGAGCGGATGATGGGGATCAAAGACACAACAGCCATTCTTATCCAACCCATGCTTTCAGGGATTGAACTTTTCATGGGGGCCAAATTTGAACCTGGTTTTGGGTACATTATCCTTTGCGGGTTGGGAGGTATCTTTATCGAAGTGCTGAAAGATATTGCTTCGGGATTATCCCCCCTTACGATGGATGAGTCCAGGGCCATGATCCGCAGCCTGAAAAGCTACAGGATTATCCAGGGCGTTCGCGGCCAGCAGGGAGTCAATGAAGAGATGTTTGCTGATATCATGCTCCGGCTTTCGGCTCTTCTGACCGCCGCACCGGAGATCGTCGAACTCGATTTCAACCCACTGCTGGGGTCACCTGATAAAGTGGTTGCAGTGGATGCAAGGATCTGTTTGAAAAAGTAGCGGACAGGTGGATGGGTGGACGGGTGTTCATCAACCATCCTACGTCTTACGTCTCACAGTTCACCCCCCGATTTGTTGCAGAAAAATCGCAATCAGTCCGGGTTTCAGGGCAATGGTGAATATTACCCCGAACAAAGCTCCCCATAGATGGGCATCATGCCCGATGTTGTCGCGGCCGTTTTTGGCCATGTAATATTCATAGGCAACATAAAGGACCCCGAAAACAGGTGCAGGTATCGGAACAGGAATGAGGAAGAGGAAGATCTTCCCGGCAGGAAAGAGGATAATGCTTGAGAAGACAACTGCTGAAACAGCTCCTGATGCCCCGACAGCATTATAGAACACATCATTTTTATGTTTTCCATAGGCGGGGATAATGGAAAGGATCAACCCGCCAAGGTACAGCAGTACGTAGTACAAACCCTCCTTCCCAGGGAAATATGTTTTAAAATTTAACTCAACGATGATGCCGAAGGAATAGAGGACCAGCATGTTGATGAACAGGTGCACATAACCGGCATGCAGGAATCCATAGGTGAAAAACCGGTAAACCTGGTTGCTGTGTTTAACATCGTATGCATTGAACCTGAGCTTTGAAAACAGCTCTTCGCTATTCATGGCAACGATGGAAATGACAGCAGTAATAAAGATGATGATGTTGGTGATGTTCATAACTTGGTTTATTTGGTCTCTGGTCGCAAAGTCAAGAAGTTAAAGGGTGACAAAGTAACAGGGTGACAGGGTGACAAGTATACCAACCTTTTGAAATTGTTACCTTATTACCCTGTTACCCTGTTACTTTGTTACCAACATTATTTAGCCTCAATATTTTTTTGATCTTTGGTAAAATCGGTTTCTGAGCCAAGAACGCTGTGTGGGATAAGGAATACCACCAGCAATACAACAGATGCCAGGATCGGCCATAGCTTATTTTCACGGTTTTTCTTCATGACTGCGAGGGCGATGACCCAAAAAATAAAAGCCACGATCGACTTGTTGTCGGTGAGATCGTGTCCGAAAGGCCAGCCTGTCCAGTAGGCATCGAAAGCAAATTTCTGCACGATGGGGCCAAGGATCAGCCCGCCGATTCCAACAGAAATCACGGTGAACCATGCGTAAAGATAGGAGTTCCTGCCATTGAAAATGACCAGCAGGCCGGTGAGGGCCGAGAAAAGCATTGCACAAAACATAAAGAAGATGTGCGGCAGCAGGATATACCTTGGAACGTACCCGGTGTAACGCAGCACTGCAGGATGATCATTCAGCAGAACACGCTGACCGCTTTTGATCAGGGTCACATCATACATCACTTTCCCGGCAGGTGCCTGGTGGGGCAATGTGCCGATCAGGGTATCCCCATTGCGCCGCATCGGCTGTACCTGCCAGCTGTCGAAACTTTTAAACCGTCGCAGCCTGATTTCACCTTTAATGGATGTATCAGGGACCATGACCGTCACCCGGGCATCATCTGAGAGGTCGTATGATCTGATGAGCCGGTATTTGATTGTTTTTCCTCCAATCTCTGCATGCCCGCGGACCGGGTAGGTGGGACCGGTCATCTTCTGGTAGAAAGCGCTGGCAAGGGTGAAAATGACTGCAACTACCCAGATTATTATTGATTTCAACTGTGCGTTCATGATTAACAATTTCTAGAATGATTCATTATTTTGAGCCAAAAGAGTGTTCCCCGGTAGCTGGTAAAAAAAGAGTTTACACAGATTTCGTGGATATACTTCGCAGATTTCCGCAGAACAGCCGGCAAAGATAACTATTTGATCTGATATCTTTGCAGCAGATCATATACAGCCTGGTGAATGTTTGTGCGGATGTTCATCTCCGATAATTTCTGATTAGCCGCCGAGGGATAAACACGGTTGGAGAGGAAAATATAAACAAGGCCTTTGGCCGGATCGGCCCAGATGTATGTCCCCGTAAACCCGGAATGACCGAAACTTTCCTGGGAAACTCCTTTGCATGTCGGACCGTCAATCACCGGATTCAATGGAGGTTTGTCAAATCCCAGGGCCCGGCGGTTGCCTTTGCCGGGACTTTGAACCCGGGTAAATTCCCTGATGGTTTCCGGCGAGAGGTATTGCTTTCCGCCATAGGCACCGTCCTGTAACAACATTTGCAGGATCACTGCCAGGTCGTAAGCGTCGCTGAATAACCCGGCATGCCCCGAAATGCCTCCGAGCATCGCGGCCCCCGGGTCGTGTACATCTCCCCAAACCAGCTGTTTCCTGAACTCGTAATCATATTCAGTGGGAATAAGCCGAGACAGGGCGAACCTTTCGCGGGGATTGAACCCCATGGTAGACAGTCCCAGCGGTTTGTAGAAATTGGAGTCAAGATACCTGCCAAACGACTGGTTACTGATGTGCTCCACGATCAGTCGCAGCAAATAATAGCCAAGGTCACTGTATTTGTAATCGCGGGAAGCCCGCAGGGGCGAATCGGCAATACGCCTGTAAATTGAATCGGAATAACCGGTACGGATATATAAATTTTGAGCTACCCTGGTTGGAAATTCACTTGATTGCCGGGGTTGATACAGGCTGGGATCAGGTTGTCCGTTAACGATGGTGGATTTATAAAATGGGATCCAGTCCTGAAGTCCGGCCTGGTGCGCCATCACATCACGGATGGAAAGGGTTGATTTGTTGGTTCCCCTCAGAAATGGCAGGTATTTCCCGAGGCTGTCACCGGGTTTTAACCAGCCTTCGTCAAACAACTTCATGATTGCCAGCGTTGTGGCGGCAACTTTTGTAACAGATGCAAGGTCATAGATGTGATTGACAGTAACTTTCGCCGTATCTTCATACCGGGGTTGACCGAATGCTTTTTCATAGAAGATCTTTCCGTTTTTTGCCAGTAGGATCTGGCATCCGGGGTAGGCGTGTGTGTAGATCCCATTTAATGCCAGGGAGTCAATCACATCCAGTGATTTCCGCGGGATCCCGATCTCTTCAGGCTGTATGGACTCCAGCCTGGTTTTATCGGTCTCCTCACCGGTGCCAACGTTGAAAATTGCAGCAGTGACAGGCAGTTTCCCTTTGATGCCCATGCCTCCAAAAATAGCTTCTGCAGCGGCAAATTCTGTCGTCGGGTTATCCTGGTATGCTACCATGATGGCCTCTGACCTGGAGAAATTTGAAATCTTTTGCAGGGAATAGGGTGTGCCGAAGAGGGTGAGGATGGTGCGGTTGACACGGTTGATGGTGTCAATAAGCCGGATCATGTCGTGTGTGAGCCCAAATGTGTCGGATGCGTTGCTGTTGATGCCGTGAATGCCGAGAATGACGATATCAAAAGCGGTGACCTGTTTGAAGATGCTGTCGGCGAATGCCTTAGGGAATTTACGCGGAACATGGAACATCCCCATGGACTTGTAACGGTTTAAGGTTGACTGAAAGATGTTTGGCAAGGTGTCGCCGATGGAGAGCACGGCAATTTTACGATGGTCCAGTCCGGTTAATGGGATCAGCTGCAACTCATTTTTTACAAGCGTGATGGATTCGTTTACCATTTTCTGGCGCAAAGTTTCAGCCTTCACGGGGTTGAGGTCGGCAACAAGGTTTTCAAGGCTGATCAGCGGTTTGCGGTTCAACCCCATTTCCAGTTTCAGCAACAGCATCCGTTTGCACCTGGTTTCCAGTAATTCTTCCGACAACCATCCGCTGTCGATGGCAGTTTTAATGCCACGGATGGCAATATCCACATGCTGAGGCAGCAACAGGATATCATTCCCGGCCTGCAAAGCCTTTACCTCAATTTCACCGGGCTTCGAAAAACCGGTCACCCCCTTCATGTCCAGGGCATCCGTGAAGACATACCCCCTGAAGCCGAGTTGCTCTTTAAGGAGGCCGTTGATCACCTTTTTTGAAAGGGTAGCCGGGGTGTTTACGGATGAATCCAGGCAAGGAATATAAAGATGTGCAACCATCACTCCCCTGACTCCTTCACGGATGAGCGCATTGAATGGATACAACTCAACAGAATCGATGCGTTGTCGTTTATGGTTGATGACCGGCAGGGTAAGGTGTGAATCGGAATCGGTATCTCCGTGGCCGGGGAAATGTTTGGCCGTAGCCAGGATCCCTTCTTTTTGCAACCCCTTCATATACAGGATACTCTTTTGTGCAACCCGATCGCGGTTTTCACCAAACGACCTGAAATTGATGACCGGGTTCGCGGGATTGTTATTGATGTCGGCAACGGGGGCGAAATTGACATGAATGCCCATTCTGCGACAACTTCGACCGATTAACCGACCCATCTCATAGATCAGCGAGTCATCACTGATTGCTCCCAGCGCCATCTGCCGCGGAAATGAAAATCCGCTGTCGAGCCGCATTCCCAGTCCCCATTCGGCATCAATGGTGATCAGCAAGGGTGTTGGTATTCCGGCCTGCAGCCGGTTGGTCAGGAGGGCCTGTTTAACCGGTGATCCTTTGAAGAAACAGACACCACCGATGTTGTTGTTTTTAACGACCCGGAGAAGGCTGTCGTTATATACGGAATCTTTCCATGAATAGGCCCTGATGATCAGCAACTGGGCGATGCGTTGTTCAGTGGAGAGCGAAGCATAGACAGAGTCCACCCAATTGTTTTCCACCCCCTGGCTTCTGCCCGGAGTGGCTGACAGAATAACAAATACCGGTAAAAGAAATATATATTTCATCGCCGCACAAAAGTCATAACTTTCAATCTCAATTTCACACAACAGCAATCAAATCTTTTCTTTTTTTATCAACATGCACCCGACCTGCTGTTCTTATTATAATATCTTTGCTTTGGTTTCGTTTTCACAAGAACAAATTCACTGTCACGCGTCACGTGTCATGTTTTTCATAAATCTTCAACTACAGCAATGCTTTCAATTCAGGAACTAGAAAAAATTGCATCCCAGGTCAGGCGCGACATTATCCGCATGGTCCATGGGGCATCTTCAGGCCATCCCGGTGGCCCGCTTGGGAGTACCGACTTTTTGGTTGCCCTCTATTTCAAGATCATGAAGCCCGATCATGAGCATTTTACGCTGGATGGCCGGGGAGAAGATCTGTTCTTCCTTTCAAACGGTCACCTGTCGGCCGGATGGTACAGCGTTTTAGCCCGGTATGGATATTTCGCGATCAGCGAACTGGGAACTTTCAGGAAACTGGGGTCACGGTTACAGGGACACCCGGCTACCGCCGAAGGTTTGCCCGGTATCCGGATGAGTTCGGGTTCGCTGGGACAGGGATTGTCGGTTTCTATCGGAGCGGCACTGGCCAAAAAGCTTAACCAGGATGAACACCTGGTCTATTGTCTCATGGGCGATGGTGAACTCCAGGAGGGGCAGAACTGGGAGGCTTTGATGTATGCCGCAGGGAAATCCGTTGACAACCTTATCGCCGTGGTCGACTACAACGGTGTACAGATTGACGGCCCCAATGATAAAGTTTTACCCCTGGGCAACCTTCATGCAAAATTTGAAGCCTTTGGCTGGAATGTACTGACGGTGTATGGCAATGACATGACTGAAGTTGTTGCCACCCTTAAAAAAGCGCAGTGGTATACAGGCCAGGGGAAACCGGTGATGATCCTCATGACCACCCACATGGGTTTTGGTGTCGACTTTATGACTGACAACCATGAATGGCATGGAACTTTCCCCAATGATGAACAGACAAAAAATGCTTTAGGGCAATTGCATGAGACGCTGGGAGACTATTAGGAAAAATCGAAAATTGAAAATCAGCCTGGTGCTTTTTTGTTTGTCGGTTTCTCTTTGTGTTTTTTCGCAGGGAACCAGGGACCAGGGCAAGCCCAAGCCAACTACCCGGATCCTGTTCGTATTCGATGCATCTCAAAGCATGTATGGGCGGTGGCAGAGTGATACAAAATTCGATATTGCGGTCAAACTTTTTTCAAACATCCTGGATAGTCTTCGCACACAAACCAACCTGGAACTGGCTTTACGCATGTATGGCAACCAGAAGCAATTTCCGCCGCAGGATTGCAACGACACGCGGCTGGAAGTGCCATTTGGCAAGGACAACATCACCCGTATAAAACACGTGCTTAAAACCACCATCCCAAAGGGAACCACGCCGATTGCGTATGCTCTTTCACAGGCCCCAAAGGATTTTCCTCCCTGTGACAACTGCCGCAATGTGGTGATCCTGATTACCGATGGATTGGAAGAGTGCGGGGGTGACCCCTGCGCCGTTTCCCTTGATCTGCAGAAAAAGGGGATCATGTTAAAACCGTTCATTGTGGGGATCGGGAAAAATTTCAGGGAACAGTTTGAGTGTGTAGGCACCTATTTTGATGCTTCCAATGAAAAAGAATTTCGCAATGCCCTCAATGTGATCATTTCAAGAACGCTGAATCCGACAAGCATCCAGGTGAACCTGCTGGATGCATACGGTAAACCAACCGAAACCAATGTGAACATGACTTTTTATGACATTCTTTCGGGAATGGCCAAATATAATTTCATACACTCATTCAATGCAAAAGGTTTGCCGGACACTCTTGACATCGACCCGCTCCTCAGCTACAACATCGTTGTGCATACCATTCCACCGGTTCACATGGATTCGGTGAAGCTGACTCCCGGGAAACACAACATTGTAGGCATCGATGCACCCCAGGGATATCTGATGTTCAAAGCCAGCAGTAACAGTTCCCTGAAGTACCTTCCCTGCATCATCAGGAAGAAAGGGGAGTTGGAAACCATCAACGTGCAACAATTTGATCAGACAGAAAAATACCTGACAGGGTCCTATGATGTTGAAATTCTGTGTCTTCCAAGGATCAGTGTCAAAGATGTGAAGATCAGGCAAAGCCACACAACCACTGTAGAAATACCGCTGCCAGGCATCGCAGTGATCCAAAAATCGACCAATGGCTATGGAAGCCTTTACCTGGAGGATAAAAACAACCTTTTGTGGTTATATAATCTGCGTGACAACCAGCCTCAGCAAGAAACACTTTACCTCCAGCCGGGTTCTTACCGGGTGGTCTTCCGTTCAAAATATTCCAATCAATCATCCTATACAACTGAAAAAACATTCAAAGTTGAACCAGGCCAGACAATCAATATAAAATTATACCCGAACTGACATGAAAGAATTTATCAATCAAGGCTCTAAAGATACCCGTTCCGGATTTGGGGAAGCGTTGCATGAACTTGGCAGTAAGAATCACGAAGTAGTTGCATTATGCGCCGATCTGATCGGCTCGTTGAAGATGGATGCATTTGCCCGCGATTTCCCGGACCGTTTTTTCCAGGTAGGGATCGCAGAAGCCAACATGATCGGCATTGCCGCAGGATTGACCATTGGCGGTAAAATTCCATTTACAGGAACCTTTGCCAATTTTTCGACCGGGAGGGTGTACGATCAGATCCGGCAGTCGATAGCCTATTCAAATAAAAACGTGAAAATCTGTGCCTCCCATGCAGGAATCACCCTTGGTGAAGACGGGGCAACACATCAGAATCTCGAGGACATCGGCATGATGAAGATGCTTCCGAACATGACGGTGATCAATCCCTGCGATTTTAACCAGACCAAAGCAGCCACCCTCGCGATAGCAGACCATTCCGGGCCTGTTTACCTGAGATTCGGGCGCCCCAAATGGCCTAATTTCATGCCTGCAGGACAACCATTTGTCATCGGTAAAGCATTGCTCCTGAACGAAGGGTCCGATGTTTCGATTTTTGCCACCGGGCATATGGTATGGAATGCGCTGCAGGCTTGTAAAATCCTGGAAGACCAGGGCATCCGTGCGGAGGTCATCAACATTCACACGATCAAGCCCCTCGATGAGGAGGCGATTCTCACCTCTGTCATCAAAACCGGTTGTGTGGTTTCGGCTGAAGAACACATGCGCAATGGCGGACTTGGCGACAGCATTGCTCAATTGCTGGCCCTGAAACATCCTGCCCCTCTTGAAATGGTTGCTGTGAACGATGTTTTTGGAGAAAGCGGAAAACCCGAAGAATTATTGAAAAAATTCGGCCTTGATGTGCCGGATATCGTGGCAGCCGCTTTGAAGGCAATCGCCAGAAAATAAGTCAGCCGGTTGCCGGATCAACCCATGCGCTTTGTCTGGTCGTTGCGCGATAGCAGGATCGGAATTTCCCTGTCAACATATAGCGGAACAGTTTCAACGGTCACATTGCTGGTATCCAGTCCCAATGCCCTGACTTCTGTAATGCCAAAACGCTTGAAAATGGCATACAGGTCCATGATAAACTGTTCGCGGGGTGGAAAATCAAAGTCGTAATTCTGGATCCGGTCGATGACCACAAACCTGAAGTCGGCGCTGACATAGTGCTTCCTGAGGGATTCATAGCGGCTCAGGATATCGATCTCCTGGTTATGGCTTAATTCCTCAAGCACCTGCCGGAAAAACAGGTTCACCCTGGGCTGGACCTTAAACCCGATCTTGAAATCCACCTTGATCAGGGTCCCGGGAATGATGTGTGTGATTTTATATTCCAGCACATGCGGTTCGTCAAGGATGTCGACATGCAGCATCCAGTAGAGGTCGGCCCGTTTGGGATGCTTGTTCAGGATCGAATAGATGATCTTTGATTCAACATCGGTAACCTTGTTGGCCTTGGTCAGGAAAACCAGGTTGGTTGCATACTTGGCCACCGATTCGTCCTTACTGAGGTCCTTGATAACATCCACGTAATTTTCAATCCGAAGAAATTCGATAAAACTGTTCTTGATTCGTCGGCCGCTGAACCAAACATACATGATCATGAACAGGAAACCGCCAAGAAGGAGTGTGAACCAACCTCCGTGCATGAACTTGTTCAGGTTTGCAACCAGGAAGGAGCCCTCGATGGACAGGTAGACCATCAGGAACACAATGATCACGTAGATCGGTATCTTTTTGTAATAGAGGTATATACTCAGGAGGCTTGTCGTCATCAGCATGGTGATGGTGATGGAAAGACCATAGGCAGCTTCCATGTTGGACGACCGCTGAAAAAACAAAACAACAAAAAGGCATGAAAAATAGAGCATCCAGTTGATACTGGAAATATACATCTGTCCTTTGATGTTGGTCGGGTAATTGATCTTGATCTTCGGCCAGAAATTAAGGGAAATGGCTTCACTGATCAGGGTGTAGGAGCCGCTGATGAGCGCCTGGCTGGCGATGATGGCTGCTGCCGTGGATATGAGTACCCCGATGAGCAGAAACCAGTGCGGCATAATGGCAAAGAAGGGGTTTGTCCAGTCATAGATGCTGTCGGAGTTCAGGATGATCCAGGAGCCTTGCCCGAAATAATTGAGCAGCAGGGTGATTTTAACATAAACCCAGGTGATGCGTATGTTCTTCAACCCGCAATGTCCCAGGTCGGAATAGAGTGCCTCAGCCCCTGTGGTACATAGAAATACCGCTCCCATCAGGAGGAATCCCTGGGGATACTTGGTAAGGAAAACGTAAGCGTAATGCGGGTCGATGGCTTTGAGGATCATCGGGCTCTTGATAATTTGTGAGAACCCGAGAACTCCCAGCATGGCAAACCAGATGAACATGATGGGGCCGAAGGATTCTCCGACGGCCTTGGTCCCGAATTTCTGCACGAAGAACAGTGCGGTAATGATCACGATGACGATCGGCAGCACAGGGACACGCGGGTTCACGATGGATAACCCTTCTACCGCTGAAACTATGGTAATTGAGGGGGTAATTACGCCATCGGCCAGCAGGGTGCTTCCTCCGATGATCGCAAACAGATAGGCCCATTTGGCCCTTTTCCGGATCAGGGCAAACAGAGAGAAAATGCCGCCTTCACCATTGTTATCGGCACGCAGGGTAATGATGATATATTTAACGGTGGTCTGAAGTGTCAGGGTCCAGAAAATGCAGGACAACCCACCCATGATGAAAGGTGCGGTAATTGAACTTGCCCCGCCAACAATGGCTTTCATGACATACAGCGGCGAGGTTCCGATATCACCATAGATGATCCCGAGGGTGATCAGTAACCCTGCTGCTGAAATGGCCTGGCCGTGAGATTTATGTGCTGGGTTCCGCATAGGGGTAACGCATTAACCTGTGATGAAACAGGATGCAAAGGTAAACAATTCATGAAGATCAGGCTGCCTTCTTCCCCAGGTTCTTCTTTATCAATGCGATCACCATCGGCAGCAATGAAATAAAGATAATGCCAAGAATGACAATCGTGAAATTATTCCTCACAACAGGGATGTTCCCGAAAAAAAATCCGGCAAGGCTGAAAGATACGACCCAAAGAATGTTGCCTACAATGCTGAAAGAGATGAAGCGAAAATAGCTCATGGTGCCGACCCCGGCTACAAAGGGGGCGAAAGTCCGTATGATGGGCATGAAACGGGCGATGATAAGGGTTTTTCCGCCATGCTTTTCGTAAAAGGCGTGGGTTTTATCCAGGTATTCCCGCCGGATCAGCCGGTAATTTTTTTCATAAACAGTTTTTCCGAGCAACCTCCCGACAACATAATTGGTGTTATCGCCTCCGAAGGCGGCACAGATTAAGAGTGGAATAAGGATGAAAATGGAAAGCGGGTGCAAAGGCATTGCGGCCATGGCTCCAGCGGGATCGGCTCCGGCAGGAATGCTTCCGGCGGCCACCATCCCGGCGGCAAACAGGAGAGAATCACCTGGCAGAAAAGGTGTCACCACAAGCCCGGTTTCCATGAAAATGATGATAAAAAGGATGAGGTAAGTCCAGGTATGGTAATCATGGACCCATTTAAAAAGATGGATATCGATGTGAAGGATGATATCGAGGAAATTTTTAAGGAGGTCAAGCATATTCGGATTTATTATTTAAAGATCATCCGGAGGATGTAAAAGAGCAAACCCGACATAACCACAGTAACAGGAAGGGTGATCAGCCAGGCGATCATGATATTTTTTATAGTGCCCATCCGCAGGTTTTGTCTACCGCCACCTGCAACCATTGAACCTGCAATGCCTGATGATAAAACATGTGTGGTACTTACCGGGAGACCTAACATGGTGGAGACCGTAATGGTACTGGCGGCTACGATTTCGGCACTTGCACCCTGGGCATAAGTGAGATGCGTCTTGCCTATTTTCTCTCCAATAGTCACCACTATTCTTTTCCAACCGATCATGGTGCCAAAGCCAAGTGACAGAGAAACCAGCAGGATCACCCATCGGGGAGAGTATTCGGTATTTGACTTGAATTTCTTGAGGTTGGAGGTCATGACTGCGAGAACGGCAGGCTTGATGCGGGATCTTGATGATTCAGCAAGGTTCTTGACAACACCTTCTGATTTTTTTGCTACGGATAAAATAGCTTTTCTGATCTTGAAATTGACCGACTTATCCAGTTTGTCAAAGGAACTGACACCAGTCAGCTCAGCCTTGATCATCTCAAGGTCCTGGATGATTGTATGGTAATTTTTCCTGTTCGCGAGATTTAAATATGTCGTATCTATCTTACTGATCGTCCATTCTATCTTCCTGGTTTCCAATAATAGGTCTTCAGCCTTTTTGCTGCGATCAAGTGCAAAAAAAGTTGGGGCAAAACCTATGAGAATCAGCATAATGAGTCCAACTCCTTTTTGACCATCGTTTGAACCATGGGCGTAGCTCACACTTGTACAAGTTAAGATGAGGATACCACGAATCCAGGTTGGGGGAGCTTTTTTGGCAGGCGGTTCCTTGAAGATTATCTTATTCGTTACAACCTTACGCAGGATAAACATCAGAAGCATGGCGAAGCCAAAGCCAAAAACAGGGGAGATGAGTAAGGATAATCCCACATCCATGACTTTTTGCCAGTTCAGGGCAACGGCATGGCTTCCTGGTAACAGCATGAATGCAAGACCGACGCCAAAAATAGCGCCAAGGAGGGTATGAGAACTGCTGCAAGGGATCCCTAAATACCATGTTGCC
Source organism: uncultured Bacteroidales bacterium (assembly GCA_903903985.1). Classification (GTDB taxonomy): domain Bacteria; phylum Bacteroidota; class Bacteroidia; order Bacteroidales; family FEN-979; genus CAIVAT01. The sequence continues at coordinate 26,577 of CAIVAT010000118.1, forward strand.
AGATTCCATATAATCGCGGTGGCGATCAATGCTGCTATCATCGCAATGTTATGAAGCAGATTCTGATCGATGATCATCTCCATGGGCAACAGGTTTACAATTCCCATGGCCACCGCAATTCCGCCAACATTCACCCCGATAAAATTCCACAGACCCGACCAGACAACTGCTGTTGTCGGTTTGAGCGAATGGGTGTAAATTACCGTTGCAACCGCATTTGCAGTATCATGAAACCCATTGATGAACTCAAAAGCGGCAGCAGATAACAGGCAAATTAAAAGAAGGATCGTGAATGTAGTATCGAGACCAAACATATTATAATCATTTGTTGGCGCCGTGTCCGGATACGCAGGAACGGAGGCGGAAAATTAGCAAGAAAATCCCGACTAGCAAGAGATTGTTAAAAATTATGTAAAACTATTGGGGTTTTTAACATTCCTGCTGTCAATCTGCCTGAACCCTTCCTTGAGCAAAAATGGGGTGAGAATGGTTGTCAGCAGCGCCATAAGCACGAGGATTGAAAACATGGAGACATCAATGAACCCTTTGGCAAGGGCGATGTTGGCGATGACCAGTTCCATGATTCCCCTGGCATTCAGGCCAAGCCCGAGCGTAAGCGACTTGGAGTTGCTGAACCCTGCCATTTTTCCTCCGAGGAAGCCACCAAAGATCTTGCTGAAGAAGGACGAAAAAAGGACCACCGTGAGCAGCAGGCCATTATCCAGGGCACAGAAATTGAATGAGATCCCCATCGTGGCAAAAAAAATGGGAGCAAGAAATCCCATGGTTATCCCTGAAATACTGCGTTGTACCTTTTCGAAATCCCGGTTGGCAAACATGCTCCGGGGGAGAAGGATGGCACCGAAAAAGGCACCAACAACAAAATGGAGCCCAAGAAGCTCTGAAATACTTGAAAAGATCAGGACAAACAGGATGACAAGGGCGAAAATCGACTCTTTCCCACGCAGGTACCGAAGGAATTTGTTAATCCTGGGATTGATGACATTGACCTTCCGTTTGGCAAGTTTGAAAAAGTAATAGGCCACCACCAGGATGGATGTGAAAATGCCCACTTTCAAGGCAGTGAACAGGATGGAGAAAGTGAGATCCCTGATATTTTTCGTTTCATCATTGAAATCGAGGATGATCCCCAGGATCAGCAGGGCGACAATATCATTGAATATCGCGGCGGAGATGATCCGTTGCCCGACGTCGGTTTTTAGCTTCCCCAGATCCATCAGAATGCGGATGCTTACCGGCAAGGCCGTGATGGCAATGCAAAGGCCGAGAAAAATCGTAAAGGTGTTGGAAAAATGGAAAATCAGCCCGATGGCGATGCCGCTGGCCATGGGTATGATAAACCCGAGCAACGCGATCCATATGTTTTTCCCCCGGATGGAATTCCTGATCTCTTCCACCTCGATCTCCATGCCCGCCAGTACGATGAGCATAAACACGCCCAGCTCGGCGATGACTTTAATTTCTCCCGGACTGGAAATGATATTCAGCAGCGAAGGGCCAAGGATGACACCCGCAATGACTTCGCCGATCATGGATGGCTGTTTGAACCGCTCGGCAAGTTCTCCGAGCAGTTTGGCGGAAAGCAACAATATCAGGAGGTTGACAATGAATGGAAGCTGGTAGTGGACAAGATGGAACATGCAGGCCGGAATTCCGCGATTATACTACAAATGTACTTCGTTTTACGACACCATTGAAAAAAGGTTGCAACCCATCGTGTTTCCGGTTACCCCATAAACATTACCTTTGTGCGATGGATTTGACTTCCCTTATACAAATCGGGCCCTTCCAGACAAGCTACCTGGAGTTGATTGCGGTTGCCTTCGGATTGACCTGCGTGTGGTTTATGAAGAAAGAGAGTGTGTTGGCATTCCCGATCGGAATAGTGAATGTACTGATATATGTTTATATTTTCTTTTATGCAAAACTTTACGCCAACGCCGGAATTAACGGTTTTTTCTTCATCATGAGTTTGTACGGATGGTACAACTGGACCCGGAAGGACAGCAATGAAGACACGATCAGGATTACCCGCTGTTCCAGGAAAGAGGTGATGCTGAATGGCATTGCTGCCGTGGTTTTTTTCGTGATCATACGGGTTTTGCTGGTTCAATATACCACCAGCCGGATCCCTTCCTGGGATGCGGCGACCACCGCAGTTTACATCATTGCCCAATGGCTGCTCTCGCGAAAAAAAATCGAGAACTGGATCCTGTGGATCAGTGCGGATTCGGTCATGATCGGCCTTTGTGCCTGGGAAGGCCTCTATTTCAGTAGTTTTCAGTACCTCGTATTCACCATCATTGCGGTATTGGGGTTCAGGGAATGGAGAACAAAACTGGCCGGATGATCAGGAAAATAGCCATCACCGGTCCTGAATCAACAGGCAAATCGATGCTTGCCGAACAGCTTGCAGCAACCTATCAAACCCGGTGGGTCCCGGAATATGCCCGGGAATACCTCGATCAGTTGGGCAGGCCTTATGAAGAAAATGACATCCTCCTGATTGCAAAAGGCCAGATATCAGCTGAGGAATCACAAAGCAGACATCCAGGTAATTTCCTTTTCTGCGATACCGAACTGCTGGTGACGAAAATCTGGAGCGAGGTGAAGTATGGCCGGTGCGATCCATGGATCCTGAAAACCATCGATGAACATCCTTATGACCTTTACCTCCTTTGCGATATTGACCTGCCCTGGGAGTTTGATCCGTTGCGTGAACATCCGGATCAGCGGCAGTTTCTCTTTGATTTGTATCACAATGAAATGAAAAATCGGAAATACCCGTTTGCAGTTGTACACGGAACAGGGAAAGCCAGGCTGGAACATGCAATGCAAATTATTGATCACTTTCCTTTCTGATCTCACGGAGATTGTTGATATTTGGAGCGTAAACCATTTTAGAAGTTATCATCGTGGACAGAAAAATCCGGGTTCTTTTTTTACCAAAGTGGTACCCCAACCGCTACGACCCGATGCCCGGCCTATTCATCCAGCGGCAGGCAGAGGCCATCACTCCTTTTTGTGATGTGGCATTGATCTATGTTCATCCCGACCCTCATTGCCCAAACAAGATTGAAGTTGAATTCAGCGAGGAAAATGAGGTGAGGGTTTTGCGTGTTTATTACAGGGTGAGTGGTTCGCAATCATCTATTATCGGGAAAGCCTTGAATCTATGGCATTTTTATAAGGCCCATCAGAAAGCATTTCACAGCATCCGCAAATTTTCACCCGAGGTGGTCCATGCACATATCCTCACCCGCATGGGGTTTATCGGGTGGAAGATAAGCCATCGCCGCCATATTCCCCTGGTCATTTCTGAACACTGGTCCCGGTATTTTCCGGAGAACAATACCTACCACGGATGGTTCAGGAAGCTGGTTTCCGCTTTCGTGGTGAAGAGGGCAGCAGCAGTGGTTGCCGTTTCGGACCCGCTTCGCCAGGCCATGCAGCAATGTGGTTTGAACAACCCGGATTTCAGGGTGATCCCCAATGTGGTGGACATGGCCTGCACGACCGCACCATCATCCGGTGAAAAAACAGGCATGAAAACGTTGGTGCATATCTCCTGTTTTGAAGACAGATCAAAAAATATTTCAGGATTTTTACGTTCCATAAAGGAACTGTCCATTTTACGGCAGGATTTTATCTGTTTGATGGTAGGAGCAGGGCCTGACTGGGATGACATGAAAGAATATGCAGGATACCTCGGGGTGCTTGATTCATTTGTACGGTTCACGGGTGTCAAAACAGGCGGGGAGTTGACTGGAATTTTGGCGGAAGCCGATTTCTCGGTGCTTTCAAGCAGGTATGAGACCTTTGGCACCGTGGTGATGGAAAGCCTGGCATGCGGGGTTCCGGTGGTTGCCACGGAGGTTGGCATAGCCCCCGGGGTGATCAATGATTCGAATGGATTGGTTGTTCGCCCGGGTGATGAAAAAGCCATGACCGATGCAATGTGCCAGATGCTCGACTTGTGCAGGGAATATGATAAAACCATGATCAGGGATGGAATATCTGATAAATATGCTAAAGAAACGGTTGGGAAACAACTTGTTTCATTATACAAGGAACTGATTCCAATCACCCCAAATTCGCGACGACGTTAGAATATATGATTGAACCTGAAGTATTTGCGCCTTTGCGTCTTCGCGGTAAATCGCCTTTTTTGCGATTTGGGATCATGTGCAACGGAAAGGATTTCCAGCGTTGGCAGGCTGATGCGATCATTGACCTGATCAACCACGGGCATCAGCCGGTTCTGCTGATCATTGATGGCAGGCCGGTGGAAAAGGCAAAGTGGCTCAGGCGCATGATGAACAAAAAACGGGGTACCTTTCTCTTTACCGTTCTTGAAAACCGGATTTTCAGTCCTGAGGCAAAAAGGCAGGTCGGTTTGCACAAGGAACTCGAAAACCTTTCAACAATAAAGTGCATCATTGAAAAGAAGGGGTTTTCCGAATATTTCATGGAAAATGATCTTGGCACTATCCGTAAATTTGAGTTGGATTTTATCCTCCGGTTTGGATTTAATATCATTAGGGGTGACATTTTAAGTGCTGCCCGTTTTGGTGTGTGGTCATTTCATCATGATGATGAGATGGTTTACCGGGGCGGACCTCCCGGATTCTGGGAAATATTCAGGGGTGACCCGGTGAGCGGGGCGATTCTGCAACGTATTACCAATAAGCTGGATGGAGGACTCGTCCTGAAAAAGGGATATCTGAAAACAATCATGCATTCATACAGGGAGAGCCTCAACCTCCTTTTAACAGTTTCCTCTGCATGGCCTGCCATGGTTGCAGATGAAATTGCCGGCAATCTTTCTGACACAAATCAAATGGCTCTCCTGTTCAACACACCCGCCAGCCGCACTGCCGCCCCTGTTTACATGATTCCGGGGAACATGCAGATGTTGCAATTTCTTTTTTTACTGCTGCAAAACAGGGTTAAATTCTACTACCGTGAGTTTCTGGCGGCAGAGATATGGAATGTTGGCGTGATCATGAAACCAATCCACGAAGTCGCTTTGGATCGTGAAGGAATCAGGGATTCGGATATCACCTGGATGCCACCCGCATCCCATTCGGCTTACCTTGCCGATCCTGCCGGTTTCATGGAGCAGGGCACACTGCACATCCTTGCGGAGCATTACCGTTATTTCACCCAAAAGGCATCCATTGACGAGATCCGCTGGGCAACCGACCCCGTCAGGGTTACAGACCCCGTCAGGGTTACCGACCCCGTCAGGGTGATCGATAGCGAAAACCACCTTTCGTATCCATATATCATTGAATATCATGGCGATGTGTTTTGCCTGCCTGAATCTCATGCGTCCTCAGGCATCACCCTCTATCGCCGGGACCCTACAACCGCGAAGTTTTGCAAAGATCATACCCTGGTCGATCACGTGAAAGCCATCGATCCTACCTTATTCTGCTATAAAGGTTACTGGTGGTTGTTTTTTACAGTCCGGAAATATTCGAACACACATCTATTCCTTTATTTTTCCACGGAATTGAACGGCGCGTATCAGCCTCACCGGCTCAATCCCGTAAAAACCGACATCCGTTCGGCCCGGCCTGCCGGTACCCCGTTCATCCATGAAAATATTTTGTACCGTCCGGCACAGGATTGTGCGGTGACCTATGGAGGAAAGATTGCGATCAACAAGGTATTGCGTCTTACCCCCGATGATTTTGCAGAAGAAACCGTTCATTACATTGAACCGGTTTCGGGCAGCCGCTATAACAGGGGGCTGCATACCATTTCAGGGGTTGGGAACTATACCCTGATCGATGGGAAAAGATACCGGCTCAACCACCTTTACTTTCTCCGGCAGTTCGTGAAAAAAACAAGAAGGAAGGGAATGGGAGATGTTTAAGAAAATCATGGGAACCATCGGAGTCAGGGCATTCACAGCTGTACTGGCATTCATTACCTGGATCCTGAATGCAAATTACCTTGACCCCGAAAAGATCGGCACCATCAGCCTGATTATCTTTTCCGTGGCCATTATCCAGCTGTTTACAAACTTTGTCGCCGGGGCCGCACTGATCTATTTGACCCCCAGGACCGGCATTTACCGGTTGTTCATCCCGGCTTATGCATGGTCAATGCTGGTTACGGTTTTCATCGCGTTTTTTTTGCAATTGCTTGGCCGGATCTTTCCTGTCATGGAGATCATTCCGGCAGGATATTTCCCGCAGGTTTTATTCCTTGCCCTGGTCATGTCGTTTACGTCAGCCAATTACATGCTGCTGCTTGGCCTTGAGCGTGTTCAACACTACAATCTTATCAGCCTGATCCAGGCTGCAGTGCTTTTTCTGATCCTTCTCCTGATGCTCTTTGGCGTCAGGTTGCATGATGTCATGGCTTATTACTGGGCTATATTCCTCTCCTATTGCCTGGCAATGTTGCTGGGGCTCATCATGCTGTACCCGTCATTTAAAAAAGTTCCGCTCACCGGCATGAAGGAATTGGTAAAGGAAATCCTGCGTTTTGGCACCTATGTTCAGTTTGCCAATATTTTCCAGATGATGAATTACCGGCTGAGTCTGAAGTTTGTGGATTATTATGCCGGAAGGGGGGCGGTGGGCATTCTGTCGCTCGGAATGCAGCTTGCAGAGGGGTTGTGGCTGATCAGCCGGAGTATTGCCACGGTGCAGTATTCCAGGCTTTCCAATGAAATGAATTATGATTACAGTGTAAGGCTCACGCTGACATTTGCAAAAATCACCTGGATTGTTACCGGTTTTGCCATGTTGTTGCTGGTAGCAATACCCAAATTTGTTTTTGTATCAATATTCACGGCCCGCTTTGGCGAGATCAGGCTGGTGATCGCCTCGCTTGCGGTTGGCATTGTAGCCCTAAGTGTTTCGATGATCTTCAGCGGCTTTTTTTCCAGTATCAACAGACCTTACCATAACACCATCAGTTCTGCGGTTGGACTGGTATTTACAATTGGCCTGGGATTGCTGCTCATTCCCAGGTACGGGATCATCGGTGCCGGGATATCCGCTTCCGTTTCTTATTCCTTCCTCACCCTGTATCAATTTATTATTTTTTCGCGGATGACGAAACTCAGCGCACGCGATTTTTTGCTGACCGGCGCGGAGATCAGATTGCTGTTTGGGGAAATTAGAAAAATAGCAGCACGTAAGACGTAGGATGTATCATTCCCCTTTAAATTCAGGTTTCCGCTTTTCATAAAACGCTTTGATCCCTTCTGTATAATCGTAGCTTCTTCCCGCGATGCCGCGAAGCATGTCGATGTGTTCAAAGGTCTGCGGGGTCATTGGCAGCGCATTCCCCAGGATATTCAGCTGCTCTTTGATGACCTGGATGCTGAGCGGAGAATTGGCGATGATTTTGTTGGCAAGCCTGGTGGTGAAATTTTCCAGGTCTCCGGCATCCACCAGGTGGTTGATGATTCCAAGGGCCCAGGCTTTTTGTGCACTGATTGGCTCGGCAGTGAAAAACATCTCTTTAACGATATGTGAGCCAATGATGTCAAGAAACTGCAATATTCCTGAGGTATTATAAGGTACCCCGATTTTTGCCGGGGTGATGGCCAGGCAGGTATCCTTGGTCCCAATGACGATATCGCAAACGAACGCGATGTTGCAGGCGCCTCCCCATATGCTGCCTTCGGCCATGGCGATCACAGGCACCGGGACTGCCTGGATGGCACGGATTACCTTCTGCAAAGGGTTGTCATACGCCAGCGGATCACTGCCATCGCGGGGAAGCTCATCGATGAAAAACCCTGACGACCATACCTTCATCCCGCTGTTTGCCCGGATGATGATCACCCTGGCTTTTTCATCCCTCAGGGATTTTAGCGCGTGAAGCAGTTCTGTGAGCAAATCAATGCTCAGGGCGTTTCTTTTTGCATCGTGGTTCAGGGTGATCCACCCGATGTGTTCCTTCAGTTCCTGTATTACCAGTGCCATATGCTTAAATTATTAACTTTTAACTGCATACAAAGTAACACATTTTCCTTGAGTTGTGCATAACTTATTTGAAATTGTCATGAGATTTGTGCAGTGATGACAGGCCTTTCCTTTATCTTTGCCGCTGAATACAGAACAAGGTCGAAGGATAATACAGCATAGACAGAATGAGCAACGAGGAAACCTATACCGAAGACAGCATCCGGTCGCTGGAGTGGAGTGAGCACATCCGCCTTCGTCCGGGGATGTATATCGGGAAACTTGGCGACGGTTCTTCTCCGGATGATGGTATTTATGTGATGATCAAAGAGATTCTTGACAACTCCATCGATGAGTTCGTCATGGGTTTTGGCAAGACCATTGAAGTGACCATCAAGGAACAGCTGGTTTGTGTGCGCGATTATGGCCGCGGCATCCCGTTGGGGAAAGTGGTTGACTGTGTTTCAAAGATAAACACCGGGGCCAAATATGATTCCAAGGTTTTTAAAAAGGCAGTAGGGTTGAACGGGGTTGGGTCCAAAGCGGTAAATGCCCTGTCATCCTATTTCAAGGTGCAGGCGATCCGCGAAGGCAGAACCCATATCGTGGAATTCCACCAGGGCGATGTGGCGCTGGATGATCCTGAAAAACCTGCGGAACTGAGGTCAGGCACCATTGTTACCTTTATGCCGGATGAGGAAATCTTTGGCAAATACCATTATATTCCCGAATATGTGCAGAAGATGTTGTGGAATTATGTGTTCCTCAACAACGGCCTTACCATCATTTTCAACGGGGAGCGGTTTCATGCACAAAACGGATTGCTCGACCTGCTCAACAGTTACATCGACACCACGGTCATTTATCCTGTCATCCATTTGCGCGACGGGGATTTTGAATGTGCCTTCACCCATTGCGAAATGTACGGCGAGGAATACTATTCCTTTGTCAACGGCCAGCACACCACCCAGGGTGGCACCCACCAGGCCTCCTTCCGTGAAGCGTTGGTGAAGACGATCCGCGATTTTTATAAAAAGGATTTCGATACCAATGATATCAAAGCATCCCTGATCGCTGCGCTGAGCATCAAGGTACAGGATCCTGTTTTTGAATCACAGACAAAAACAAAACTCGGCTCCATCCACGTTGAACCTGACGGCATAACCATCAGGAATTACATCATGGATATTGTCAAAAAACAGCTTGACAATTTCCTGCATATGAATCCCGATACGGCAGAAGCGCTGCTGCGTAAGATCATGCAAAGTGAAAAGGAACGCAAGGAGTGGGCCAACATCAAAAAAATCGCCAAGGAAAGTGTAAAAAAAGTCAGCCTTCACAACAAAAAATTGCGCGACTGCAGGATTCACTACAACAACCATGATGACCGCCGGTATGAGTCATCCATTTTCATCACCGAAGGCGACTCGGCAAGCGGCTCCATCACCAAAGCCCGTGATGTGAATACCCAGGCCGTATTCAGCCTGAAGGGCAAGCCACTGAATTGCTTTGGATTAAGCAAACGGGTGGTATATGAAAATGAAGAATTCAACCTGCTCCAGGCCGCCCTGAACGTGGAGGAAGGATTGGAGAACCTTCGTTATAACTACGTGGTGGTTGCCACCGATGCCGATGTGGATGGCATGCATATCCGGTTGCTGCTGCTCACTTTTTTCCTGCAGTTCTATCCCGACCTCGTTCGCAACGGGCATTTGTACATCCTTCAAACCCCGCTATTCCGGGTTCGCAACAAACAAAAAACCATCTATTGCTATTCGGAAGACGAAAAGCGCGCGGCCATGGATAAACTCGGGGCAAACCCTGAAATAACACGTTTCAAAGGGCTCGGAGAAATTTCACCCGATGAGTTCAAGTATTTTATTGCCAAAGATATTCGCCTCGACCCGGTCATCCTTACCAAAGATTCGGCGGTGCTGGATGTACTGACCTTTTACATGGGGAAAAACACTCCGGAAAGGCAGAACTTCATCATCGACAATTTGAGGGTGGAAGCCGATATCCTGGAAGAGGCGTTGGTTCACTGACCAATATTCAAATCCTTTTTTACTGAATCTAAGCAGGTTTGCAAATGCCAACCTGCTTAGATTCAGTGATGCTGAGCGTTTGAGTTTGCAAATTCAACCAGGCGAAGTATAATTGGAAGGCCGGATGCAAATGGATCAAAGCAACCCTGCGTTTTTCAGTATCTCAGAAAGTTTTGGCTGGGTTTTAGCGAAATCCACCAGAACGGCAACGATCCGCTGATCCTCCTTTTTCAATGGGGCCAAAGAGAGTTTGCGGTCTCAGAAAGCAAAACCGAAGATGCTTACCATCATGGTGGAAAAATACCGATGATGGCCCACAGAAAATTGAAAAGCTGGTCGAACCGGGCATTGATTTCCGATCGGAAACCTGTATATTGTTTACCGTCAGCTTCAAATTGTTTATTAACCGCTTCAAATTGTTTGTTAACTGCTTCAAACCTGATCGCCATTTCCGTTTGCAGGGCTTCTGCCTTCTGTTCAGTGCGAATGAGCCGGTCACGGTCATCCAGGGTAAACGGAATCTCTTTTGCCGCCGCAAAGGCAATCGCTGGCATGAACGCTACTAAAAACAGGATAATTTTTTGAATTGTTTTCATTTTGTTCCGGATTAAAGTTTGACTGCTTAATCCGGTTTCGGAAACAAAAGTAATGCAGAAAACGCGAGAAGTCAGCAACTTTTTTTCCTGGCATTATTGTTTATTTGCCCGGCTCCATCCACTTCGTGATTTTCACTGTTTTTAACCTTTGTCATTCCGTTTCATCGGCCAAATCGCGGAGGAGTACTTCAAATTGGTTTCCCGCCGTTTGATGAGGTCTCTCAACTCAAAAAGCATGTCCTGGTTCACCTGCTGGGCCATCGGGATCACCCATTTCTTGGTATCGGCCATCATGTTTTTAATATAGTCCTTGTCAAAAATGTCGGGATGCAGGTCGGTGAGGTTGCTGATGCGGTCGGCACACTTTAATATTTTGGCTGAATCGGACCCCTCCAGGAGGATCCGTTTCAGGAACTCCTCTTTGGTTTCCGGTTTATGTCTGGTGACTTCAAGGACGAGTTCCAGCACTTTCTGCCCGTCTTTATCAATTGCCCTGATCTCATCATAGGAAGTGCATTTCACATCTTCGATTAAATCATGTATCACGGCGGCTTTCAGCAATATGGCATCCATGTAATGATAATCAATCAGAATCGCAAGTGTGGCGAAGGCATGCCGGAACTGGTTTCCGCCAACATACCGTTTTACGCCGCGCAAAGCGGTGGCTTTCTGGAGATAAGGGGCAATGACCATTCCGGCAAGAATGTCTTTTTCAAAATTTTCCATAAAGTGATTGAAATGATTTTCCCAGGTTAGTAATGATATCGCTTGCTATCAATGCTTCAAAGCCTTGTTCTTTCAATGCATGATCACCAGCCAGGCCATGGATGTAAACACCCAGGAGGCACGATTCAAGTGATGTGTATCCCTGTGCCATGAGTCCGGCAATGATCCCTGTGAGAACATCCCCGCTTCCACCGGTTGCCATGCCCGGATTTCCGGTTGTGTTGAAGTAACACCGGCCATCAGGCGTTGTCACTGCCGTGTGGGCTCCTTTCAATACCACAAAGCATTGATGCCTGAATGAGAAATCGCGTTGAATCCGGTTTCTGTCAAAATTGTTGCTGCTTGTTCCCGCAAGCCGCTCAAATTCCTTCGGGTGAGGCGTGAAGACCGACCCTTTGGGTAAAAAGCCCAGCCATGTTTTGTTTTCTCCAAGGATATTGATGGCATCAGCATCAAAAAGAATGGGGATCCTGGCATGTTGGATCATTATTTTCAAGGCATTGGCGGTTCGCAGTGAAGTACCAATCCCCGGACCGATGGCAATGGAGGAATAGTTTGATAAATCGTCAGGTGCCGCCGAATAATGATCCTCATCCGGATCGATTGAGAGCATTGCCTCCGGCGCGGCAGTTTGCAGGATGGTCATCCCCGATTTTGGAATCCGCATGGTGACCAGCCCCGGACCAGAGCGCAGACAGGCCCTGGCCGACAACACGGCTGCACCCATTTTCCCGGCAGAGCCGGCAATGATCAATGCGTGGCCGAATGTTCCTTTGTGCGAATATTTATTGCGTTTTTTCAGGATCATGGCTGCGTCAGCCTCTTCCAGCATGAAATTCTGAACGGAGGCCGAGTCGATGAAATCCTGGCTTAGGCCAATATCGAGCATTTGCCAGTTTCCGATAAAAGCGTCGTTCTCCGGAAAGAAAAAGGCCAGTTTTGGCGGAGCAAAAGTGAGGGTATGGTCTGCGTGGATCACCAGGTGCGCGAGCGTTGTCTGGGTCGTGGTATCGCAAAACAGTCCCGAAGGCACATCAATGGCCACCACCCTGGCGCTGCTGGTGTTGATATGATGTATGACCGACGACACCAAACCATCCGCAGGCCGCATCAGCCCGTTTCCCAAAACAGCATCAATGACGACATCTGTTTCAGCAATGACCGGAAGATCCTTTGAATCCTTCATCAGCCTGCATTCCTGCATTCCTACATCCGTGCATTCGTGCATTCGCTGAAAATTGATGCTGCATGCGGGCGACATCTTTTCAGGGGGCGAAAGGTAAAATACCGCTGTCGGGAATCCCGCTTTGTGCATCATGCGCGCGATGGCAAACCCATCGCCGCCATTGTTCCCGGAGCCGCAGAAAACCTTGATTTGCTGATCGGCGGAAAGATGGTCTTTCAGCCATTCAAAACAAGCCTTTGCAGCACGTTCCATCAGGTCGATGTCGGCAATCGGCTCATTGATAATGGTATAGGCGTCTGCTTCCCGGATCAGCGGAACAGGTAATATTTTCATGCTGAATAAAAAAGTAAAGATACACGATTATTTTAATAATAAAATGCGTATGCCTTAAATTGACCAAGTGTATTGTATTCCAGTGTTGGCGAAGGGATCTTGATAAAACTCAGTACATTGAAGATCACTTTCAATACTTTTGATTTCACAGGGATACGGGTAAGGTCAACATCCAAGGAGAGGAAAAACTGTCGATACCTTGTAAATTCAGTTGCCGGGTGGCTGCCTTGTCCGGCCGGGTTGCTGAACCCGCCGGTCATGCCTTCAGCGCCATACCCGACGGCAATGTTCAGCCATTTCGGAAATTTCGACCGCCCTGGAAGGAAGGAAGAGATGTTCCCTGAAATCCAGTAGGAGTGCCCGTTATAATCTTTCACCATCTGCTGGATCAGGTTATCGCCCAGTAAATCAGGCCTGTACTGAGCAAATTGTGTTTGATGGAATGAGTATTTCAACGAGAACCGCTGTTCATGCCATCCCAACTGCTGACCGATGAAGATCATGCTGCCCAGGGTGTTCGCAGTCAAGTCACCAAGGGAAAAGCCCCATTCCGACGAAAATCCGTCGAGGATTTCGATGTTCATCATATAGGCAAACCCAAGCAGCCCCCCAAACCATGCCGCTTTTTTCTCTTTTACGCCCGACCATCGGTAGGTGAAATAACCGATCCTGCTGATGTAGTAAGAGGTGACCCCATGGCCGCATTTATCCGTTTGCATCCATTCATTGTCGTCGTTGAACAGGTGGAATGACGATTGGGGGTAATCATGGTACCATGCAAAATACAATCCCGTGAGTGACGCTACGTACAAGGTACCCTGGGCAGCGAGAACGCCTGTCAGCCGTGCCTTGTGGATCGTATCGGATTCCCGGTTCAATGAATCCGGCGATTGGGCATTCAGCAGTGGCCGGCATGCAAGGCATAGCAGCATCAGGGTACAGCCAAGCCGGATCCGCCGGATTTTTCCTGCGGCATTCACCGGATATTCATTTTGTTCAGCGCCTGCTGATACCTTTTTGCATTTCGGTTATGTTCTTCAAGGGTCGTTGCGAAATTGTGGTAACCCGACAAATCCTCCTTTGCGCAGAAATAGTAGAAGGAATGGTTTGCTGCATGCAGTACCGCGTCGACCGAGGCAACAGACGGCAGGCAGATCGGACCAGGTGGCAGCCCTGCATGGAGATAAGTGTTGTAGGGGGAAATAATTTCGGTATGTGCCTTAAGGACCCGTTTGATGCGATAATCGTTCCAGGCAAAAATTACTGTCGGGTCGGCCTGAAGCGGGATCTGTTTCTTCAGCCGGTTCAGGTATACCCCAGCGATGGAAGGTTTCTCCTGGTTTTTATTGCTCTCTTTTTCCACGATCGAAGCCAGGGTGACCACTTCTTCAACCGTCAGGCGCAAAGAATCGGCGAGGTGTTTCCGATAGGGATCCCAGAAATGGTTGTATTCATCCTGCATCCTTTTAAAGAGCTGGTCTCCCGAGGTATTCCAGAAAAAATCATAAGTGTCGGGAATAAAAAGAACCAGGAGCGTGGAAGGGGAGAGATGAAACCGGGCAAGGTAGGCAGCATCATGAAATAGTTTACAAAGCTGCACCGAATCAACCTCCAGTTGCCTGCCGATTTTACCTGCAAGATCTTCACTTGTCCTCAGGTTTTGAATGACAATGCGAACCGGTTCCTGTTTTCCTGAACGTAGGAGGTTGACAAGTGCATTGTTTCGCATTCCGTTGATAAGCCGGTACCTTCCGGGCTTGACAAGGCGGTTGTAATGCTTGCGCATCGACAGCCATTCGAATGAACCGGGATCGGTAAGATATTCTTTTTTTACCAGAGAATCTTTAACTGCCCGGAATGTTGAGCCTGTTTTGATATAGAAGTAAGTGGTCTTTTTTCCATGGAGACTGATCACCGGTTTGGTGATCCTTAAGTAAAACCAGGCTATTGCAATCATAACAAGAATAGCAGCAACTCCGGAACCTATCAAGGTAATCTGAATTCCGGAAAGACGGCGTTTGGGTTGTTGGTTGGTTTGGAAAGCCTCGTTAGCCATGATGGTTGATCAGTTGAAACATCGCTTCCGCCTTCCATTGCTGTCCATCAAAGATCCAATCCTTTTTTATCCCGCATTTCACAAAACCAAGTTTTTCAAATAAATGCAGGCTGGAGGTATTATCAGGAGAAATATTGCAATACAGCTGGTGGAGTTGAAGTGTGCCAAATGCATACCGGATAAAAATTTCCATGGCTTCAAAGGCATACCCCTTTTGGCGGTATGGCTCCAGAATCAATATCCCAATGCCTGCCCGGTGATGATATGGATCAAAATCGAACAGATCGATCGTTCCCGCCGGCATTTCTCCAGATCCCATCTCTACCAGGTCGACCATCAGGCGCAATTGCCTTGATGCAAAAATGTCGTTTTGGGTATTCAACACAAGTTCTTCCATCTGAAACCGTGAAAAAGGGGACAGCGTATTGCTTACATTCCAAACAGACGGGTCATTTTCCCAGGTGTACAACAAGTCAACATCGCCGGGTTCAAGTGCACGCAACTTGACATGGATGCCGGTAAGAGTGGTGTTTAGCATGGGGTATGAATTATAAGTCACAGATTTTTAGAGTCGTAGGGTAACAGGGTAACAGGGTAACAGGGTAACAAGGTAACAGGGTAACAGGGTAACAGGGTAACATGAGCCATACCTGCATTGTTTGTATTGTCTTCATTGTCCGCCATGCTGGTTATACCTGGATCTCTCCATTGTAAACGAACTTTGCCGGTCCTTCAAGCCATATTTGCTCGAATGACATTCCCGTTTGCAAGAAGCTTACCTGCAGCGACCCGCCCGGCGTTTTAATCTGATAAACACCTTTACTGTTTCCGATTTTAAATGCTGTTGCGATGGCAGCGGCTGTAACTCCTGTGCCGCAGGAAAGGGTTTCATTTTCAACACCGCGTTCATAGGTTCTTACAAACAAAAACTCGTCCTGTAATTCTGCAAAATCAACGTTGGTGCCTCCGGGCAAAAACCGGGCGTCATTGCGCAGCACCTTGCCCATATTGAATACATCAGCGGAGGCGGCATCTTTTACAAATTTCACAAAATGGGGTGATCCGGTATCTATAAACAGCCCGTCTTCATATATTTTTCCGATCCGGGTATCTTTCATTCTGATCCTGTAGGTCACATCCAACGGGTTTTCAACAGCTTGCGCTTCATGCATTCCATCCACCGCCCAAAAGCGGGCCGCAACATCGACCATGCCAAGGGATTTTGCATAGGCGGTCATGCACCTTCCGCCATTTCCGCACATGGTACTCTCATTCCCATCAGCATTGTAATACGTCATTGCAAAGTCGAACCCGCTCTTCTCCGAAAGCAGCATCAATCCATCGGCTCCGATTCCGAAATGCCGGTTGCAAAGGAAGGATACCTGGGCTGTTGTTGGTTTCCAGTGGTTCAGCCGGTTGTCAGCAATGATAAAATCATTGCCCGTTCCATGGTATTTTGAAAAAGAAAGTTTCATACGTTCTTGCGTTTGCAAAGCTAACGAAAAGCAAAGATAAATCATCTGCATTCACGATGACCCGATCAAATCGGTTTTGCTGTCGCGTGCATCCGAAGGTTTAGGATATTTTATTACTTTTGACAGCCTATGGTGCAACTTGTTTACAGGTTTATTTTCCTTTTTATGGCCTTTGAATTTGTAGTTCCCTGCATTGGACAGGGAACAGCAACGAAGGCGATTCCTGATTCGCTCAGCACCATTGCGGTGTGTCCGCAGCAAGACATCTTCGATATCCTTACAAAGGAGAAGTTGCATGCCCCCGAAATCCCATCCCGGAAAGTGAGGGCCATCATCCTGCCTTTGATCGCATATTCCCCGGCAACCGGTGTTCAGCTCGGTGCAGGAGCCTCTTTATCCTGGACAATGGGACGTAACCAACTCACCAACCTTTCAGCAGGTTCGGTGCAGTTGCTGTGGACGACCGAACGCCAGCTGATCTCGTATATCAGGACCAATATGTTCTTCAATGAAAACAAGTGGTTCCTTCAAACAGACTGGCGGTGGTATCTTTTCCGTTTGCCGACTTTCGGTTTGGGTACAGGCCCGGAAGACAACATTCCGGTGATCCCGGAAGATCCTGATAACCATGGCAATCCAATGATCTATGCAGGAGGTAAATATCCCATGAGGTACAATTGGATAAGAATTCATAACGTGTTGTTCCTGGAGGTTTCCAACCATTTTTATGCCGGCATGGGGTATCACCTTGATCATTACTATGATATCATTGACGAAAAATTGAACCTTGATTCAACCAGTCTCATCATCACGCCACATTATTCCTATTGTACGTTGCATGGATTCAACCCCTCAACCTATACTACTTCAGGAATCAGCCTCAATTTTGCTTTTGATTCCCGCGATAACATCATCAATGCATACAAGGGTATTTATTTCACTGCCAGTTACCTGTATAATTTTACTTTTCTGGGCAGCAATGCCAACGGGTCACGCATCTGGACTGAATTCCGGACCTATGTCGGGCTTTCAAAAAGCGTTCCCCGTCACCTGCTGGCATTCAGGGTATTTGGCAGTTTCAATGTAACCGGGGAGTTGCCCTACCTAAACCTGATGTCGAACGGGTTTGATCCGGTAAATTCTTCGGGCCGGGGATATACACAGGGGCGATGGCGGGGCGAAGAGTTTGTGTATGGTGAAATTGAATACCGGTTCCCGATTTCCCCGTGCTCAAAGATTGTTGGCGGGGTTCTTTTTACCAATGTGACAACTGCGTCGAACCGTGATATGCACGTGCCGCTTTTCGGATATTTTAAACCCGGGTGCGGCTTTGGTCTGCGTATCATGGTTGGCAAAAACGACCGGACCAATATTCTGATAGATTTTGGGCTTGGACAGTTATCGCAGGGATTGTATTTGCAGGCACAGGAGGTATACTAAGATACGAATACAGGAATGCAGGCCATACGGACAATACGGACCAAGCAGGAAGCTTGAAAAAAATATATTCCATGAACGGGGACCCGAAATTATATAAAATCCTGGATGAACTTCATATCCCCTTTGATTATTATGAACATCCGCCTGTTCCGACCATTGAACTGGCAAGGGTTTACTGGAAAGACATTGAGGCTACCCATTGCAAAAACCTTTTCTTCAGAAATCATAAAGGAGACCGTCATTATCTTGTCATTATTGAACACACCCGCGACCTTGCCATCCGCGACCTTGAACAGCGGTTAAAGCAGGGCAAACTTAGTTTCGCCTCCGACGAACGCATGAAAAGGTACCTGGGATTATCCCCGGGCTCGGTATCCCCTTTCGGATTAATCAATGATGCAGGCAAACATGTTCACCTTTTTCTCGATCAGAATCTGCGTAATTCACATAAAATCAGCTTTCACCCCTGTGTCAATATCGCGTCACTGGTGATTTCTTTCCCCGATTTTGAAAAATTCCTTAATTTTACCGGAAATACCTATGAGTACCTTGAATTGTATTAATTGTTTTAGATGGTTCCACCATGATCATATTCATTCAACGCTGCCTTGTCACGCATCCGGTGTCACGCGTCACGCGTCACGCGCCACCCTTTCATCGGGATTTTACCCCCTTCTGTCGATTTAACGTTTGACACCCTAACATTCCAGCCTATTTTTGCTGCATCAAATCATTAATTCATTTTAAAACGCAAAGCCATGGAACCAAACGAGAATAAGTACGACAATGGCCATCAAATGAAAAAATATATTCTTGGTGTCATCATCATAGGAGCAGGGTTTCTCCTGCTTTTATCCAATTTTGATTACCTTCCCTATTATTTGCGACATATCCTGTTTTCATGGCAAATGCTGCTGATCGGCATCGGTATTGTAAGTTTGTTCAGCAGTGAAAGCCGGACTCCCGGGACCATCCTCATACTGATCGGAGGAATTTTCATCCTGCCCCGTATTTTCGATTTAAACTTTAATGTGATGCATCTTTTATGGCCTGTCATACTCATCGCCGTCGGAGTGCTTATTCTTACAAAACGGATGCCACGCCGCCCATGGCAATCACGTGGTCATCAGCTGAATAACCAAGATATCGGTGACGGGTATATCCATGAGGAAAATATCTTCAGCGGTGGAAAACAACGCGTGATGCACCAGGTTTTTCGTGGCGGACATATCAATTGCGTTTTCGGCGGATCCGAAGTAGATCTTACCCAGACAACCCTGGCGGAAGGGGTCAGCGAACTGGAAGTCAACACGATTTTTGGAGGCGTAACCCTCATCGTCCCGGCCGATTGGCGGATTCAACTCAAAATGACCTCCATCATGGGTGGATTTACCGATAAACGGTCGTATATCAAAGAAAGCACCGACCCTACAAAAATGCTTATCATCAAAGGAAGCACCATCTTCGGAGGTGGTGAACTTAAAAGTTACTGAACCTAAACTGAGGAGTATGCAACACCCGGTTTTTCTCGATAAAAGATCCGTTTCCGTTTATTTTGGTTTGTGGGCTCTCATCATGGGGGTCCACTTTTCCATTTTTTACTTTATCTATTTTTTCCCGGTTGAGGTGTCGCTGGCCGATAGCCTTGTGTTCAATTCCCTCTTTTGTGCCATTGGCATTTCCATGTGGTACATTGTGCGGTACAGTGTTCCCGACAAGAAAAATATCTGGAATGTTGTTTTCAATCACCTGTCGTTTTTAACGCTGGCCCTTGTTGTGTGGAATGGAATTTCCTATACGGTCCTGAGCACGGTTTTCAGTACCAACAAAGTCTATATGGACTTACTGGTTGTATCCATTCCCAATAAGATCATCAGCGGAATTATCTTCTACGTTGTAATCATGCTCGTATATTATCTTTTTATCTACTATAACAATCTTCAGGAAAAGGTCAAAGTTGAATCAAGGCTGCGCATGGTGCTGAAAGAGACTGAACTCAACATGCTCAAATCGCAGATCAATCCGCATTTTCTTTTCAACAGTCTCAATTCCATCAGTTCACTCACGATAACCAACCCCGAAAAGGCAAGGGAGATGGTCATCAAATTATCTGATTTCCTGAGATATTCCGTTTCAAATAATGCGTCCAGCTTTACCACCCTCGATGTTGAAATGGCAAATATCCGGCGTTACCTCGAAATTGAAAAAGTGCGTTTCGGTGAAAAACTGTTATTTTCTTTCAACCTGGAGGGTTCATGCCGGTCGCACCAGATCCCGGTGATGTTGCTGCAACCCTTGTTTGAAAATGCCATCAAACACGGGGTGTATGAGAGTATCGAACAAGTCAGCATCGAGATGTACTGTGAGTACAAAGAAGGTTACCTCGAAATTCGCATTGTGAACGATTTCGATCCGCATGCCCATCCGCGTAAAGGCACAGGTATCGGACTTAACAATATCCGGGAGCGGTTAAGACTGCTCTACAAAAACGATAAACTTCTGCGCACGGTAGTTGAAGGAACAAGATTTTCCGTATATTTGAGTTTGCCAAATACGGAGAACAGGTGAGGCGTGAGGGGGTAACAGGGTAACAGGGTGACAGGGTAACAGGGTGACAGGGTAACAGGGTAACAGGGTGACAGGGTAACAGGGTAACAAGGTAGTTATTTCATATGTTTATTTCGCTTTTTCATCATTTCGCTAGTTCATCATTTATTTTTGAATTATGTCATTGCGTACAATCCTGATTGACGACGAGCAGCCCGCACGGGATATCGTCAGGCATTATTTAAAGGATTTTCCTGAGATCGAGATCCTTGGCGAATTCGCTGATGGCTTCAGTGGATTGAAAGCCATTCAGGAACTCAAACCTGACCTGGTGTTCCTCGATGTTCAGATGCCCAAACTTACCGGGCTTGAACTGCTCGACCTCCTCGACCAGCCTCCGCTGATCATTTTCAGTACCGCCTACGATCAATATGCCATCAAGGCTTTTGAGATGAATGCCATCGATTACCTGTTGAAACCCTATTCAAAAGAACGGTTCACCCAGGCAATCCAGAAAGCGCTTTCGCAGGCAGGCAGCGGGCCAAAGGCATCCGTGCCGGTTCAAAATCTTGTAAAGACGCTGGAGGAGAATCCGGAATTTCTTCAGCGGATTGCCGTGAAATCACGTCATAAAGTCAGCGTGGTGCCCATTGATGATATCATATATCTTGAAGCAGAAGGTGACTACGTGATGCTGCATACAAAAGATGCCAGGCACCTGAAGGAGAAAACAATGAAGTACTTTGAAACCCATCTTGACCCGGCACTGTTTATTCGCATTCATCGTTCGTACATCGTCAATGCCAGGTTTATCGACAGGATCGAATATTACGACAAGGAAAATTATGCCGTGCTTACGAAGAATGGCGCCAAACTGCGGGCAAGCACATCGGGGTATAAAATCCTGAAGCAGGCACTGAATATGTAGCAAGGAGATAAATCAGCCCGAACGCACGATGAATCAAAATGATTAATTTGAAAATTTCAAAAGTTAAACAACCTTATAATTTTTAAATTTTGGAAACTTTTTACCCATACCTTAAAATTGTTGGCAGTTCAATCGTGGTATATCTTTTCATCATTCTGGCCATACGCCTCTTTGGTAAAAAGGAATTATCACAACTTTCAGTTTTTGACCTGGTCTTTATCCTTCTCATCAGCAATGCCGTGCAGAATGCCATGGTTTTGGGAGACAATACCCTGTATGGCGGACTGGCTGCAGCGTTGTCGCTGTTTTTCCTGAATTATATTCTGAAACGCCTTCAACTCAGGTTTCCAAAATTCGGCAAACTTGTTCAAGGCGATGCCATTATGCTTGTTTACCAGGGAAAGATTATTCCATCACATCTGCGGATGGCCGGGATCTCAGAGGAGGAGGTGATGCAGGCTATTCGTGAGCACGGGGTTGCATCCGTCGGCGAAGTAGATCTGGCGGTGTTTGAGGTTGACGGGAATATCAGTGTTCTTTCGCATGATTTTGCGAAAAAATCACATCGCCGGCGGAAAGCCCACAAAGTGCTCACACAGCAGAATTAGAAAACGATTTACGATTTATTTGTCCACCCTGAATCCCGGCACTTCGTAATCTTTCGGCCGGTACTCTTCCGGAATAGCAATCGTGTTTCCATCACGGATCGATTTGTAATGAGGTGACATGATCTCTACCCCGGCCTTGTTGAATGAATCCTGGATATTCTGATGAAGGTCAGAGAAGATCACAGCCATTTCATTGGGCGACCGGGTGTAGGCATTGATCTGGTAGCTGATATAAAAATCATTCAGGGCTGTCTGCAACACAAAAGGGATTGGTTTTTTCAGGATGAGGGGGGTGTTGAGCGCGGCATCAATCAGCAACTGGTGCACCTGCCGCCATGGCGCATCATACCCGATCGTGACCGTGGTATGCATGATCAAACCCATCTCCGGGGCACAGGTACTGTAATTGATCACCTCCGAATTCATGATCTTGGTATTCGGAACGGTGATCTCTTCATTTTTAATGGTCTTGATTTTAGTGACCAGCATTGATTTTTCGATGATATCGCCGGTGACCTCGCCAATTTTCACCCGGTCGCCCAGTTTAAAGGCACGGGTATAGGTAATGGTCAGCCCTGCAATGAAATTTGACAGGGCACTGGCCGATGTCAGGGAAAACATCAGCCCAAAGAAAACCGATACTCCCTGGAAAACCTGTGAGCCGGATCCGGGCAAATAGGGCCATATCGCAACAATCGTGAAAAGGATGATCAAAACCCTGAAGATGTTGAATGTAGGCAGCGCCCAATCTGCATAAAATCCAGGGATCTTCAGCGTTCCTTTCTCAACTTCCGATTTAAGGAACTTAAACAGACGGATGATCAACCGTGTAACGAACAAGATCACCACAATGGTCACCAGGTTTGGCAGGTATCCCCAGAAACTCAACAGGATGTTTTTTAACGGGTTTATAACTGCATTCAGGATGATGATGCTGATCTCTTTTGTCCACGGAAGCAAATAGAAGATTGTAAGAAGTGTGACAACTACGAACAACAGGTAAATGATCCATCGCACTATTTTTAACACAATGAGCAGAGCTGCCAGTTGCCGGTCGCGGTTGAAGAACTCGAACTCCTTCAGGTGCAGCAGTTTCATGATACGATCCTGCCAGTCCGCCATTTTCCTGGATAATATCCGGAATAGTCTATTGATCAAGGTTATCAGAAGAATAAAAAGTACCAGGATCCCGAAAGAGAATCCTCCGTTTTTAACTATTTCTTCAATGTTTGTCAATTTGCGGTGCAGATGGATCGCCGCGATGATCTTCACCTCCCGCTGCCTGGTAACAGCTTCCCTGGTTGAACCTTCGGCTTTTGCATCCTCGTCGAAAACGGAGGTGATGATTGATTCTTTATACATAACGGCATTGGCGAGCTCGCTTCTGAACACCCGTACTGAATCGCTATGATAAAAAGGACTTTCTGCAATCAATTTGATTTGCTGCTCGTTCAGCCGGGCTCTCTGGGCAGGGCTGAATGGCCCGACACCTGCATATATCTTATATATCGGTGTTCCGAACGGTGCTACCTCTCCACTGATATCCTGTACGGGCAACGAATCCAGTAACGGTAAACTTTTCCTGAGTACCATGTCATTCGCCGCATAGGATGTAACCCAGTTGCCCAGCAATGATATGCAAAGCATAAAATATATCAGGCTCTTTTGTTTCATGGTAACATTATCTTCAAAATGGAAGCCAGCATAAAGAATATAATCAACTTGTGCCTAAAGTTTAATGGCACAGGTTGCCTGGACGGAATACATCCAGTCAGCCAGGCTGCCGAAATGAAACATTTTAACTTCACCTCCCACCAGCCAGTGTTTGCTCAGCGGGTAAACATAAGCGCCTGAAAGTTCAAAATTGGAAAGAGAAGTCGTTTTGGTGACGATTTTCATATTGTTTCCGCTCGACTTATTGGTGAGGATGGCGAGCCCCAGACCTGCTCCGAGATATACATTGTCGACGATCCGCATTCTTGCTAAAAGCAGCAGGGGCAATACGGTACGGCTGACTTCGACCGTTGTGTTGTCAGTTAACTGGCCCTTGACTTTGAAGAGTTGATAGTACCCTGACTCCAACCCCAGGCTCAGCCGGTATTCCGGTTCCCAGTAGAATTTGAATGAAACCCCTGCAAAATTCTTCTGAATATCCTTGTCGCCATTTTCAAGGTTATCGATGTAATGGGTCCAGCCCGCACCGATGGTGAGTGTATAATGGTTCAGGTGAACCTTGACACTGTCTTTTTGCTGTGAAAACACTGCCAGGGTAAGACAGGTCAGTACCAGTGTGACTATTATTTTTTTTCTGCCCATATTGCTATTCCTGAATATAATGATAATATGCTTCCACATATGGAAAGTTCGTCAGTAATCCGTCAAAGTGCCCGTTCTCAATGTAATTCTGGATCCAGTTTGGCGAATCAATGGTCCAGCATACCGCCAGTCTTCCATCGTTGTGCATTTCCTGAACCAGGTCATTTTGTGTTCCCAGGGTCCACCGGGGGGCCCACACTTTTGCGTTAACTGCCCTGGCATCATCAACGGTAAGTTCGCAGAGGGAGGGAACATGCTGATAATCGGGATAGGCCTTTAATGCGTTCAACACATCCGTGGTCGGAATTCCCAGAACGATCATGATATCGCGGCCTTTCTCCGCAGCATGCTGCAATGCACGCTGCTGGATCGGGATGACCGTAGGCACGGCTTCAGCGCTTTTCATGTCCATGTAAACAAACCGCAGTTCCGTGCTGTCAATGGCAAAGGTCAGTAATTCCTCAAGGGTCGGTATTTTCTCCCCATGAATAAGTGTGACGAAAGTTGACAATTGTTTCCAGGTATATGCACTGACATCTCCGGCAAGCGGACCTTTCTGCGTAAGCCGGGTGTTGATGTCGGGATCATGATAAATGAACACAACCCCGTCACTGGAAATTCGGGGATCACATTCAATGCCGGTCGTGCCAAGCTGTTCTGTAAATCGGACCATGGCGATGCTGTTTTCAGAAACCGGCAGCCTGTCTGAATTGCGTCCGCCGCAGCGATGGGAGAGAATATAATAGTTGCTGTTTTTTACATGATCCGAAAAAGGCCGCAGGTATTCCAGGGTTAAAACCTGGTCGGGCAAACCGTTGTTTTTCCCGTAGGCGCCGCGGATGATGATCTTTTGCGCCCCGTTGCGTGTGACAATGGTGGTGCCTCCTTCAGATTTCGAAATATACATGTTGCACAGCCCGGTTGCATCGCTGTAGCCATCGCGCCAGTAACCCTGCACAAATACCACTGAATCAAGATGCCCGGCCTGCATGATGAAATGCAAGCCATTGTTGCAGGTCAACAACAACCCGCTGTGGTTCCATTTCAGAATGATGTATTCGCCAAACTTTTCTGAGCCGGAAGTCACGCTGTATACGCCTTCCATCAGCAGCTTTGATTCTTTCTGCAGCACGTCCGTCTCTTTAATAAAAGAGGAGCCTGGTGAAGGAATGGGGACAGTCGTATCCTTGGAACATCCAAAGATAAAAACGATAAGCCCCGTGAGGTATAAAATTTTGATTTTCATAATATCCAGCTAAAAGAAAGTTCAGGAATATGATAATACCGGTTGAAGGTTGTATAGATCATCCACGTAGGCCAGTAAAACTTTTCATAATTATCTTTGATCCCAATCGCAAAGACTTTGTTTTTATGGATGCGTTGTTCGATATAAAAGCCGACCGTGCAGCCATTGAGGAAGTTTTTCGAATTGTTCACTTCATTTTCTCCTGATTTTGACACTGCTTTCGTAACCACCACCAATTCTCCTTTTACGGTAAAGGACATCCTCTTCAGCTTATAACCAACGGAAAGATTCGGGTAATGAATCCAGGCCTGCAGGCTGTTATCAAATCCGCCCTGCTTTAATTGTCCATAGATGAATGCAACATCCCATCCAACCTTTACCCCCAGGTTTTTATACAAATAACTGAATCTCGGACCAAGGGTTAATTGATTTGAAACAATGAGTGTAGTCAGTTCGCTTTCAAGTGAAAATTTCCAGGGAAGGCCGAAAATCATGTGGATATTGACCAGCGGCGCCTGGTATGAATTTTCGAGCAGGTCCTTGGGAGGCCTGACCATGGCGAGTCCGGCTGAAATTTTAAACCCCCATTGCGGATAAGGATGCGGGAATTGCATGGTATGCGCAGTGATATCAAAAGTGTCTGCTGGTGCGGACTCCTGTGCAGATAACAGCAGCGTACCGGAGAAAAAGATTAAGAAAAAGAAAGTAAATCGTAGATTCATTTCCTGAGGATAAGGTGAAAATTGAAACCTGCTTGGTTTTTACGAAGAAGCAAAGATAATAGAAAATCAAAGCATAAATCAAACTGGATATGAAAACCGGGTACCTGTGAATGAGTATTTTTTCACCACGCGGCACTGAAACAAAAAGTTGGCAAATAAGTCATAATTATTTTATCTTTGACCCACAAGAATTATAATTCAATCAATTGTGAATTCATTTTCAATATTTGCCATGAGAAAACTGCTTGTTATTCATTTGCTCTTTTTCCTCTCTTTCCCTGTCTTTTGCCAGGAGAACCCGCTATGGATGCGTTATCCCAGTATTTCACCTGACGGAAAAACCATCCTGTTCTGTTACAAAGGCGATATATGGTCTGTTCCGGCCACCGGCGGCACGGCTGTCCCGGTTACCCTGACAGAATCCTATGAATACCTCCCGGTTTGGAGTCATGATGGTAAAAGCATTGCCTTCGCATCCGATCGCAATGGCAATTTCGATGTTTTCGTAATGGCGGCTGAAGGAGGAGAGGCACGAAGATTGACGTTCAGTTCAAACCGGGAGATCCCCAGCTGTTTTACCGCCAACAACAAGGATGTGATCTTCTCAGCCTATCGCCAGGATGTCGTCACCAATGCCCAGTTCCCTATTTCGTTGATGAGTGAACTATACTCCGTTCCGGTTTCCGGTGGCAAAGTTTCCATGCTCCTGCCGACCCCCGCCCTGGCAGTTTGCCCCACCAGTACAGGCGATAAAATCCTATACGAAGATATAAAAGGTTATGAAAATGAATGGAGGAAGCATCACACTTCGGCCATTGCCCGTGATATCTGGCTTTACGACTTTAATACAAAGAAATATACCCGGCTCACCCAATTCAATGGGGAGGACCGGAACCCGGTTTTTGATGCCAGCAACGATAACTTTTATTACCTGAGTGAACAAAGCGGTTCTTTCAATGTTTATAAAAGCGCTGTCTCCGATCCTTCAAAATCGACGGCAGTTACACATTTCACCAAACATCCCGTCAGGTTCCTGAGCCGCTCAACGAACAATACCCTCTGCTTTGCCTACGATGGGGAGATCTATACGCTTCAGCCGGGAGGCGAACCTTTGAAGGTATCCGTTAAGGTTATGGCCGATGGGCGTTCAGCCCAGGAAAAGATCGTTCCTGTAAATGAAGGATTTACCGAAATGCGGCTTTCAGCCAAAGGAAAGGAGTATGCCTATGTCTTCCGCGGTGAGGTCTTCGTCAGCAGCATCGACGGAGGTTATACAAAGCGGATCACAAACACTCCATACCAGGAGCGGAATGTAAGTTTCAGCCCCGATGGCCGGTCATTGATCTATGCCGCTGAGGTTAACAACAGCTGGAATGTTTATACTGCATCCATTGTCAGGAAGGAGGAACCATACTTTTACGCCTCCACGATATTGAAGACCGAACCGGTGGTCGCTACTGCAGCGGAGGAGTTTCAACCCGAATATTCTCCCGATGGCAAAGAGGTCGCCTACCTCGAAAACAGGGTGATCCTGAAGGTGATCAACCTGGCTACCAAACAAATCAGGACCATCATGCCGGCCAGTGTCAACTATTCCTATGCTGATGGTGACCAATATTATCAATGGTCGCCTGACGGCAAATGGTTCCTGGTGAATTACGCTTTCCCAGACAGGATTTTCAGTCCCGAAGTTGGACTGGTTTCATCTGATGGGAAAGGCGAAATTGCAAACCTGACACTCAGTGGTTACGATGATTATGCCCCTAAATGGTCAATGGGCGGGAAAATGATGATCTGGGGCTGCGACCGGAACAGTGACCGCGAACAGGGAGGAAATCTCAGCAGTGCCGATGTGTATGCCATGTTTTTTACCAAAGCGGCTTTCGACCGGTTCAAGCTGTCGAAAGAAGAGCTTGCGCTGGTAAAAGATCAGGAGGAAAAAGCGGAGAAAGAGAAGAAAAAGAAGGAGGAGAAGGGTAAATCGGCGGATGATAAAAAAGATAAAAATGATTCCACGGCAAAAGAGAATAAGGATTCGACCAAAGTGGTCATTGACTGGGAGAATCTGACCGAGCGTAAGAGCAAACTCACGGTCCATACTTCAGCGATAAGGGATTGGCTGCTCTCGAAAGACGGGGAAAAGCTTTTTTACCTGACCAGCTTTGAAAAGGATAATGATCTTTGGGTAACCGAACTCCGTACAAAGGAGACGAAGCTCCTTGCCAAACTCGGACTGAAGCGATCGGGAATGGAATTATCATCCGATGGGAAATTTATCCTGGTTTTTGCCGATGGGAAACCGATGAAAGTTGAAGTGGAGGGAGGGAAGACAGAACCGTTGAAAACGAGTGGCGAAATGCTCCTGAAACCGGCGGAAGAACGCAGTTACATCTTTGACCATTCCTGGCGGCAGTTCAAGGAAAAATTCTATGTGGCCGATATGCAGGGGGTGGATTGGGATTACTATTATACAGCCTATAAAAAGTTCCTGCCCTATATCAATAACAATTACGATTTTGCAGAAATGCTCAGTGAAATGCTCGGGGAGATGAATGCTTCGCATACCGGCTGCGGTTATCGTGCCAACCGGACGAATGTGGATCAGACTGCCGACCTCGGGCTGTTTTATGATTATGAATATCCCGGTCCTGGTCTGAAAATCGCGGAGGTGATTGAAGACGGACCCTTTTACCGGGCTGATTCCAGGGTAAAGGCAGGCTGCATCATTGAGAAGATTGACGGGGAGGCCATCTCAGACTCCCTTGACTTCTATGCCATGCTGAACCGCAAAACCGGGAAGCTCACGCTGCTTTCACTATACAATCCTGCTACAGGTGATCGTTGGGAAGAGAGCCAGAAACCCATCAGCATCGGTGACGCAAACGAACTGCTGTACAAGCGTTGGGTGAAGAACAGGCGCAACGAAACGGAACGACTTTCGGATGGCAAGATTGGCTATATTCATGTCCGTTCCATGGATGATGCTAGCATGCGGACCGTTTTTGAGGAGGCGCTCGGGCGCAATTTCGAGAAAAAAGCACTGATCATCGACACCCGTTTCAATGGTGGTGGAAATATCCATGAACAGCTGTCGGATTTTCTGAGCGGGAAGAAATACATCGATATTGTTCCCCATGGACAATATATCGGGTCGGAGCCTTACGACAAATGGGTAAAGCCTTCGATTGTCCTGATGGGGGAGAGCAACTATTCAGATGCTCACCTGTTCCCGGTGGCCTACAGGCTGAAAAATACTGGTAAAACCATCGGGATGCCGGTTCCTGGTACAGGGACATTTGTTTGGTGGGAAGCCCAGATTGACCCTACACTGGTATTTGGCATTCCAATGGGGGGATGGCGAACGGCGGATGGCAAATTCTGCGAAAACAACCAGATGGAACCCGATATCAGGGTTCCCAATGATCCGGGAATACTGTCATCAGGCCGCGATCAGCAGATAGAAGAAGCAGTTAAGGAACTGATGAAATAATCGTAAATCAGGATATATTATGGTTTTTCAACGAAAGGAATATTCTGAAGCAGCTGCATCCTGATGGCAGTCAGAATATAATTTTCGATCTGGTAAAACTGGGTAGCTACAAGACCGTCTGAAATAAGCTTCACTTTTCCATAATAGACTGCAATGAGGTTGTCCGTTTTCTTCTGGAGGGCGATCACCTTTGTCGTCCATGCATCAGCCTGTACGGGCGTCATGGTCAAATACTGATCGGCGTACTGGGATAACAAAGCAATACGCTGTTTCCCGAGTTCTTTGCGCTGTGTTTCGTATTGATCATACAGTTTCCAGAAAGCATCTTTTTGAGCAGCCGATGGTTTGACAAAATCGGCCACAACTGTTTTTTTATCGTGTCCGAAAGCAGCCTGCAACAGGTCAACTTCTTCTTTGTTTGATTGCGCCCAGCTACCTAAAGCCATGACCAGCGCTGAAAAGATTAAAATGAACTTTTTCATGATCGGGATAATTGTTTAAGATTTATGTAAATGATTTTTACAAAAATAAGAGAATTGTTGAACTTATTTTGCATTTTTCACTTTTCATTTTTCATTGCTATTGGTTGAATCGGTTATGGAATATTTTAATTGTCGAAAACGGATGGTTCTATCTTAAACAGGTTTGTAATAGATTTGCAATTATTTTAACCATTATGCGTCCGGCCATTCTGTTCCTCATGCTCCTTTTGTATTTCGTTCCTCAGGCGATGAGTCAGAACCCGATAATATCGCACGACAGCATCGTGTTTGTGGAGAAAACGCTGCATAAGGTAGGCAGGAATGTTAATTTCACGATTGTGCCGGGCCCCGTAATCGGAACTACTCAAAAACTTGGTTTTGCCTTACTGCCAATGATTGTTTACAGCCTGAACAAAAAGGATACCCTTTCCCCGCCTTCGTCGACCGCTGTGCTTTTTTATTTTGATTTCTACGGCAGCTGGGCCTTTGCGATCAAACAGAGTTTGTATTGGAATCAGAATAAATGGCGGGCATTTTTCACCCTGGGTGTTGGAGACCTGAAGCTGAAGTATTTTGGCATCGGCCGGGATACGGTCATCGTCAGCAACAATGATACAAACTATGTCTGGACAAGGGAAAGAGACCTTGATGTTTCGGCGACATGTTTTAGGAAAATATTCAAAGGGCTCTATGGCGGACTGGAGTTGCGTTATTCCGTTTCAAATTATCAGGGAACGGACTCAGCAAGCCAGGCAGAACTCGCGAAAGCAGCTCTTCCTTTTGAGAAAGTATCACAAACCGTACTCATTCCTACTTTTGTCTGGGATAACCGCGACAATATTTTCTGGTCTACCAAAGGTTATTACGCAAGCATCAACTTCCAGCTTTCCAATAAATTTTTATTTAGCTCCAGGGATTACTCCATCCTGTCAGGATGGGTTAACGGATATTACAGTCTGCTCAGGCATAGCAGGAAACTTACCCTGGCATGGCATTTTTTTACCCAGGCCGGATGGGGGGAATTCCAGTACCGCACCTATGCCAATTATGGTCGAGGCGACAATGTAACCGGTTATACCGGCGGAAAGTATGTAAACTTCTGTGAAACCACCGTTCAGACAGAGCTGAGATATGATCTGCGGAATTTTATCGCTTTCGGAGGATATGCCGGCACGGGGAAAGTTTTTACCTCTTTCGATGTATTCGGACCATCGGCATGGCTGCATTTCGGGGGAATCCGGCTTTACCTCAACATCATTCCTTCCCGGAACATCAGGGTCCGCCTCGATGCTGCAATGGCACGTAAAGATTATGGGTTTTATATCGGGATAGGGCAGGGGTTTTGAGAATTTGCGATTTACGCATATCCTTTTAGTTAAGGTTTTGAGAAGGAGTGGTGTTTTGTACTAAAAATGAAACCCGATCTGGACCAGGTAACGGAATCCGATGCTGAATAAATCAAGTTTCCCGCTTGATTTAAACGATTTATTGACCACGAAATCCCCGATCATCGGATACCGCTCTTTCAGCTTGTTGTACAATTCTTCATGGGCCTCTTTGATTTTTTCGAGGCTGACTTCGCCGGAAATATTCACGCCACCCCCGTAATAACTCATCGCAGGCCCGATGAGGACAAAATCAAGGGTGAACCGTTTCCAGAAGACAAACTGGTAGCCCAGTTCAACACCAAGGTTGAAGATATAAAAGTTGCCGTTAATCGCACCGGCGCTGTCGGCGGATGTATGAAGCACATTGATGTTGTTTTTAAAATGATACCCGTAATAACTGGCATAGGGTGCAATATAAATCCCGTCGGGGATGGGCCGGGCGTTTCGTTTTCCCAGGTAGAAACGGTATTCGAGGGTAGCGCTGACACCATACTTTTCACGACCGGTGATGGCCAGCAAACTTCCGATGGTATCATTAAACAGCCTTGGAAACTCCAGGTAACCCAGGGTAAGCGCGATCGATTGCTTCGGGTTCAGGACCCTTTCATAACTGAACGTCACATTTTTTACACTCCACAACAGCATGGGAGTGGGGTTGAACTTGATGACATTCCTGTGAAATGGCTTTTTATACTGCGTGACTGTATCCCCCGTTTCGGCTATCGTCAGGAGTGGCAGGACCAATAAAAAAGACAGGGCAATCCAGGATTTAACTTTCATTTGTCGTCTTTTACTTCGACCACTTCGTAAAAATCTTTACCATCCTTTACGATGGGTTGATAATAGGTTTCCCCCACTTTCACATAGGTTATCTCTCCCACCTTGACCTCTTTCCCTCCTGCAGGAAGGTTTTCCACCACACAACCCGCTGTTGGTGGCACCACCACATATCCCTCCGGTTTTTTTTCGTAATAGGTCCCCCCGTAATAATAGTTGTTGGTTGTTTCGTTGACGACCACAGTTTGTGAACCGGGTGGCAATGTGGTAATGGTTGCCCCGACCGGAGCCGGCACCACGGTATAACTGCTGCCAGTGGATACATAATATACGCCCTGGTCATAATGATATTGCTGGTTCGCTACCGTCACAATAACGGCTGTGGCGGCAATGGCTACGACAACAGCACCCCATGGATTAAAGGCGGGTCCGTAATAATAAGGTGTATACGGATGATAATGGTAAGGATGGTATGCATAATAACGATGGCCACCATAGGCATAGGGTGGTCTGGGATAGGGTCTCGGATTGGCTACAACAACGGTGCTTTTGTTGACATTGACATTGACATTCTTGCTGTTATTGATGTTCACATTGTTGTTGTTATTGACGTTCACGTTATTCCTGTTGCCGGTGGAAACGTTATTCTTGTTTCCGGTGGAGACATTGTTTTTATTCCCGGTGGAAACGTTTTTGGTATTGCCGGTCGGTTGCCGTGTGGTTGCCTTTTTATCGGCGGCAGGTTTCTGAAGATCCCTGCTTTGCGATTTATCCTGTGTGGAAGCGGGTTTTGAGACATTGGAACGATCCTTGCCACCCCGCTGTGCTTCACAGGTGATTGGTAATAAAATAGCCAACAGGCAAATAACCAGTCCTGTTTGAATGATCCTGGAAATGATTTTAATTTTCATAATTCTCAATATTTTTGATAATTAACAGATTTATTTGCCCTTGAATTCATTGTAAATGTCCTGAACTGCTTTTTCTCCCGGAAAACAACTTTTTAACTTTTCAAGATATGGTGTTGCTTTTACCGGGTTATTCTGATTCATATAAAATGCAAAGATAGTGTAGAGCAGGTCATAATTGCAAGGATCAATCTGCAGACCTTTCACCAGGGTTGCCTCGCACTTGTCATTTTGGCTGGTAATCTGGTATAGGACTCCAAGGTTGTACCAGAACCTGGGATTGGCACCAGCCATTTTTACGGCGGTTTCAAGCAATGCAATTGCTTCCGGATATTTTTTTTGCTCTCCATAAAGTAAGGCTAGATAATAGAAGCCATCCGCTACCCCGGGATGGTTTTTAACCAGGTCACGGAGCAGGATTTCAGCTTCCTGCATCTTGCCTTGCTGGTAATAGATCAGTGCCAGGTTTTCTTTGGCAGGATAAAAAAGATTATCAATTGCCATGGCCTCCCGGTAGTTTTCCTCAGCCCTGGCAGGATCATGAAGTTTCGAATAATAATTTCCGAGATTATATCTTCCCGACGGAAAATCGGCAACATATTCCTGTGATTTTTTATATTCATCAAGGGCTTTCCGGAATGCCGCGTACTGGATTTCATTGAATGATTTTTTTCCGAAAGTTGCAAGTCTGTTGGCTGCCTCCATGCGGACCGATTTGATGGGATCATTCAGAAGTGGTGACAGGATGCTGAAAAGCGCAGCGGAATCTCCTGCCATATACTTTTCCACCGCAGTGTGCCTCAGCAACGGATCGGGATCGTTCAGGGCTTTGCGTACTGATTCCTGGGCCCTCAGGCCAGGATAGGCAGAAAGATACCCGATGGCTGTTGCCCGGATGATCTCCGGGTAAAGATTGCTGTTGATGATCTTCAACAGGCCTGAATCGGCGCCGGCTTTACCAGCACCGGCATCGGCGAGGATGGTGGCATAATGGGCCTTTTTCTGCTCCCCGTACCACTTGTTCACATTCAGAAGCGCCCATTGATCGGTTTTGTCATCGTGGCAATTGATACAGGCATTGGGCGTTCCAAGCTTTATCGAAAGATCGGGTCGTGGAATGCGCATGCTGTGGTCAAAGCGTTTGTCAACCCCCATGTAAAACCTCCCGGGCATGTGGCAGTCACGGCAAAGATTTCCATCACCCGGGCCAAGTTTCTGACCCCGCTTATTGACGAAAGTGGTTCCCGATTCGCCCTTCGCTTTGTGCAGGTGGTGGCTGAAAGTGTCATATTCATCGGCACGGTGACATTGGGTACATAATGCGTTGCCTTCAAACTTTCGTTTCAGGCTGTGCGGATCATGGCAATCGCCGCAACGTACATCTTTCATGTACATCTTGCTTTGCGTGAAGGATCCATATTCATAATCTTCATCAAGAAACTGGCCGTCGATGTTATAGTTGGGACGTGTGGGCAATTGCGGAATGGCATAACTGAGGAACTCGGGATGGGTATGGTCATACGGACCGTTTGAACTCCGCCGGGCATGGCATGGGGCGCATGATTCAACATACTGGCGTGAAGTGATCCTGCTGGTTTTTACAAGCAGTCCGGTATTGTTATCCTGTGGCCGGGCAAGATCGGGCAGCCTTGCCCACGCGATATGGGCGGAACCGGGTCCGTGGCAGGCTTCGCAATTCACATTGATGTCGTACCAGGTGGTATGGTAAGATTTCGTGCTGAGATCGAAATTTTTCTGAAGATTTGTCGAATGGCATTCAGCACACATGCTGTTCCAGTTCTGGGCCTGGTTGGTCCAGTAAAGCCAGTTGCCGGGATCAAGATCTGCGGGTGTGTATACCATGGCCGCCATGTGGAACCACCTTTTCTCAAGTGTGTTCCATGCAATGGGCAGGCATTGGAACTTCCCGTTCGCAAAGGGGACCAGGTATTGTTGCAACGGACGCACCCCAAACGTGTAGGAAACCCTGAACTCCTTCATCACTCCTCCGGGACCTTCCGTAAAAACGAAGAATTTTCCATCCCGCTTATAAAATCTTGAGGTTTTACCATTGAAAGTAAATGCTGCATTATTGAAA
This sequence comes from uncultured Bacteroidales bacterium, assembly GCA_903903985.1. GTDB lineage: Bacteria > Bacteroidota > Bacteroidia > Bacteroidales > FEN-979 > CAIVAT01. Next base: position 61,899 of record CAIVAT010000118.1, read on the forward strand.
TTGCCCTTTACGGAAGTGTCCGAGGCAATCGCCATGGCACTGTCATGATCTGACCCTTTCCACAAACGGTATTCCTTCTGATGACATTCGATACAGGCCTTGCCCCCTGCAAACACAACTGCGGCCGGTTCACCGTCACCCGCATTTCGGTTCATCAGAAGTGAAAGCGGAAAGCTAAGCACAACCACCACCGTGGCAACCAGGCCGGTCATTTTCCAGGATCTGTGGTTCATGGTCATTGCACGTAGGTTAACTGGTCCTTCCTGAATGTTTTCCGCTCTTTCAGGGTACTGATATCCACTTTTACAATACCGTTTTCAATGATAACGGGATAGTAGTCAAGTGCCCGGGCGGCGGGCGGGTTAAGCACTTCCCCGCTGATGTCAAAGGCGGAGGAGTGACATGGGCAAATGAAACGTTTTTTGCTTTCCTCCCATGAAATTGAGCAGCCCAGATGGGTGCACCGGAGGGAAATGGCAATAAAACCGCCATCCAGTTGCCGTGCCAGGTAAAACCTTCCACCCATGAAGGCGTTTACGCTATTCATGCCGAATGAATCGACGGGGCCAGCCTCAAGCAGTTGTTTAGGAGTTTGAAGCTTTTTGCTTTTCCCGGAGAAAAAATAGGTCGTTATCATCCCTGCAGTCTCCAGGGCCGCAAGGATTCCAAGAGCCTTCCAGACCATACCGAAGAAATCACGGCGGGTGATGCCATTGGCAGGAACTTGTCCGGATTCTTCCGGTAAATGGCGAGGAGGTTTTTTCTGCATGCTGTGTTCTATTCATTTTGGTCCCCGCCCCAACCTCTTCCAACCTAGATGGAGGGACCTGGGTGAGCAATTTACATCAACCAGGGCAAAGTTAGTTCCATATCCTTCCCCCTGAAAAATATTCCTGTAATGGTCAATACGATAAATGCCACCATGATAAATACAAAAACCACCTGGACCAGTTCGGCAGCAGACAGGCTGAACCTTTTCAAATAAAACCGGTAATAGCCAGCCATAAAAAGGAGCAGCATTGACAACGGAATGATCCCGTTGCTGATCATGGCCGGGATTCCTGGCAACAGGATTTCGAAGTTCACAATAGTTGCATTGAACAGGATTCCTGCAACTGTTACAACTCCGGAAAAAATGGCAGTGGCTTTTGAAGACTGTTTTCCCAGGGCTGAGATGAACCAATGACCGTTCGGGGTATCCTTGAAATTCAGGAACGGTATCCAGGCTAGAAAAACGATCACGCCAAGCGGTATAATAAATGCTGCAAAAAACGGGTGAAAATGCATCAGCAATTCCTGTACGCCGGCGAAGTACCATGGCGCTTTGGTCGGGTTCATGCTGTATGCAGGGTTCGCTTTATCAAGCAATGGCGCATTGAATAATGCAGCGAAGAGGAATACCAGGGCAAGCAGTACCAGTGCAACGATGAATTCCTTGAAAACCAGGTTGGGCATCACCGGAATCATTTCAGGTTTTTCTGCCGGTTCAGGCAGCATGATCCCGCCAACTTTGCGTACACGCCAGAAATGATACAGGACCAGTGCAATCAATAAAAAGGGCAGGACCGCAGTGTGAAAAGTAAAGAAGTTTTGCAGTGTGCCTGCATTCAGTTCCCTGCCGCCGATGAGGGCCTGCCGCAGACTTTCCCCGAATACGGGCAGGTAACCGATTATATTGGTGCTTACGGTAATGGCCCAGTAAGCAAGCTGATCCCAGGGAAGAAGATATCCGGTGAAATTAGCAAATACGATCAGGAGGAGGATAAACAACCCGAACAACCAGTTCACCAGCCGGGCATTGCGGTATGCTCCGGTAAAGAAAACGCGCAAAAAATGAAGAAAGGCGATGAGCAGGAGGAAAACCCCGCTCCAGTAATGGATGTTACGGACAAACTGCCCGAAAAGCACTTGTTCCTTCAGAAAGACAATGGAGTTGTATGCCTCCGCAGGGGATGAAATGTAATAAAACCGCAGCAAAATGCCCGTAATGATCTGTAGAACGATGAGCAGGGCTGCCATTCCTCCCAGCCCGAAAGTTCTGTCGAACCGGAGCGCCTGTTCGCTGATTTTTAAAGGATGAAGGTGAAGGAAAATCGAACGCATTCAATATCAGTTATGAACTTCCCGGAACATGAAAGCCCAAAATTAAAGAAATAGTATTACTTTTCTTAAGTATTTGTGTTTTACAGGAGGGCGCCTCCAAATGCATCCGCTTTTTAAAACTTTGATACATAACTTTATCCTTTACACGCATTCAATTATTTTATGTATGGTTTGACAGACTTGATTTTCAGCCGGATCGCCTGATAAAAAATAATTACATTCGAATGCTGTTTTACCAGGATAATTATTATATTTGTCCCACGAAAAACTAAACCTATGAAAACAAAGCTGATGTTATTATTGATGGGAGCAGGTCTCATACTGGCTTCCTGCACCAAGTACCCGCCTTCATCGGACAGGTTGCTTGAAGATCTTGCCGTTATTACGCAATACGACACTAAAGCTGATTTCAACAGCTACAAGACCTATTCACTTGCCCCCTCTATCACGAAAGTTACCGACAAAGACACGACGGTTATGACAGGACCAACTGCGGATGCTGTTCTTGCACAGATAGATAAGGACATGCAGGCAAGAGGCTTTGTGAAGGTTGCCACTACCGCAAAGCCTGATCTGGGGATAGAAGTTGTCTATTACCAGAACACTACTGTTTATACTTATTACTATGACTATTGGGGCTGGTACTATCCCTATTATCCGTATTACCCGGTCTACTACTCTTCCTATACCACCGGATTGGCGAATATTGAATTGATCGATCTGAAAACAGCCACTACCGACCGGGCATACATTCGCTGGAATGCTTATATCAGGGGCCTGCTCACGGGTAGCCATACGACTGCTGAAATTACCGCCAAAGTCGATCAGGCATTTATCCAGACACCACAGTTAGTAACAACAGCAAAATAATCATATCTAAAAAAAAAAACTGTTATGAGAAAAATATTTTTCATCCTCAGCATCCTTGTCCTTTCTGCTGTGTCGCTGCAGGCTCAGAATGAACCTGCTTCCCTGGGATTCACGCCATCTTCCTACTATACTTTCTCGTGGAATACCACCTTTACCATGGGTGACTTCAATAAATGGGTTGGCAATGCCAGCCCGGCAGGTTTTGATCTCGGCGGACGCTATTTCATCAACGGCGGCCTGGCTGCGGGTTTTAACATTAGCTGGCAACGGGTAAGTCAAATTTACCAGAATGAGACCTATACGATTCCAGACAAGGGAATAGCCATCACCGCAGATAATTACAGGTTCACCTGGATGGTTCCTTTCCAGGGAGTGATCGCCTATCATTTCATGCAGGATAAAATGGTATCTCCCTATTTAGGCCTCGGCATTGGCGGCGATTACATGGAACATCACCTGCTGATCCAGGAATATGATATCTATAAAACCCGCTGGGATTTCTCGCTGACACCCGAAGTTGGCGCCCTGATCAAGTTTGGAAATTTCTCCTCCTGGGGTGGGCTCGTGGCTTTTAATTACAAATGGACCACCAACAAGATCGAACTTTACCAGACAACCTCCAAGAACCTTCAGATGCTGAACCTGAAAGTGGGGTTGGTACTGATTGTGCGGTAGTCTGTTTTCAGGATATTTAAAAACCCCGGGTCGGTGATCCGGGGTTTTTTGTTAAATAAAATATTTGTTATTCGATTCACATGCATGATTTGTTTGTAATTTTGATTCCTAAATCCAGCCATGATGTTTAAAACAAATGAATACTTTGACGGGAAGGTGAAATCGATCGCCTTTACTACCTCCGGCGGTCCAGCAACAATGGGTGTAATGGCTCCCGGTGAATATGAATTCGGCACCTCCACCGTCGAACACATGACGGTTATTTCTGGCACGATGGTTGTTCAATTGCCCGGTGATTCAGAATGGAACGAGTTTAAACCATTTGAAATGTTCATTGTTCCCAAAAATACAAAGTTTAAACTGCGCATTGCAACAGATGCAGCATATCTCTGCCTCTATCTTTAATCAACTGATGACTAATAAAAAAAATATGAAAAAACTGATTCTGATTACCGGTCTGATCTTCTTCATGTGTTCCATCGTGTCGTTTGGACAGGATAAAGAAACTACCATGAAAAAAGGTAAAAAAGATCAGACAGAACTTTATAACGACTTCTATATTTCCTATGGTACCGGCACAATTTATTATTTCATTGAAAATGAAGGCCTTAAAGCAAACAGTATGTCGGGCACCTTCCTGGTTGGTTTTTCCCGTTCCGTCAACAAGGTGATTGCTGTTGGCTTTCAGTTGAGCTATACCAACATTGACCGCACCGGAGTGGACAACTATAATTATCAGTGGCCCCAAAATATTGACCAGAAAGATAATATGTGGCAGGGAATCGCCAATGTGAGGTTCCGGTATATCAATACACCGACCTTTTGCATGTATTCCGGAATCGGGATGGGTGTGACGATGGATTACTACAAGAAAACGGAGAGCTCCATCACCACGAAAGGGCAAAAGTTGCTTCCGGCCGGTCAGCTTACCCTGCTGGGGTTTCGCGTAGGCCGCACACTCAGCTTCTTCGGAGAATTCGGGATTGGAACCAATTCAATCCTGAATGCAGGTATGAGTTACAAATTTGGGCAATAGCCCGAGGAAATTGACCAATTGGCGGTATTCAACCAGATTACTCAACCTTTCCCAACCTGAAGATCAAACCGCCGGTGAATCCAAACTGGAATAAAGTAGAGTAAACAGACACACCCGTGCTCGCGCCACCTGTTCCGACAAACATTGAAAAGGCGGTTCCCTGTACAGGGATGTAACCCTGGGCCTGCAAACGGAGTCCAATCCGTTTTGCAAAATAGATTTTTGCACCGGCATTAATTCCAACCGAGAAGAACCAGGCATCAGCATATTCCTCTTTTGGCGCGAAAACACAGGCTCCCATGTTCATTCCGACAAACGGAGACACCGTTGGATTCACCCGGAAGTTTTTCGTAAATCCGATCTGCATATAATTTATACTGAGCGGGACTTCCTGGTATGGTTTTGTATATCCATTGATGCTGAAATAGTTCACATCTGCTTTGGTGTCCGACCGGTTGTAGATCAGGTCAACATCCACCACCCTGCTGACGGCTACACTGATCATGCCTCCGTATTGCGCGTTGTCATGGATGTATACGTCACCATAGTCACCCTGCATGGTACCACCAAAAACATAACCACCAAATGGAGTCACTTCAACGCTCTGGGCATTGAGAATAAACGGAATGCAGATCGCTGCTGCAAATAAGATAATATATTTTCTCATAATTGTTAATTTTTAGCAAAAATAACAAAGTTGACTAAACCGGCAATATTGAACAACGAAATTATCAGCATGACTGGTACCTTCAAAGGATGGAATGGACCTTAATGAAGTTTGTTCCACCGGCTTCATGTGCCGGAATTCCACCCAGGACAAGGATCTTGTCCCCGGCTTTTGCAAGGTCTCTCTTTACAAGGTTTTGCGCAGCGATGGCGACCATTTCTTCAAACGTGTCAGGATGGTCTTCAATCAGGAGCGGCCTGATTCCCCAAAGCAAATTCAATCCGTGGTAAACCTGGAGGTGCCTGGTGAAGGCAAACACCGGGGCCTTCGGGCGCTCGGCGGCAATAAACCTGGCGCTTCTTCCGCTGGTGGTCAATACGACAATACAAGCCGGATTGATCACCTTTGCCATCTGGTTTGCGGCACAACTGAGGGCAATGATATCAGAACTTTCGATGGGGGGGTAGGTCTTGAATTCGATCCTGGCTTCCACATCCAGGGCAATCTTCACCATCATTTCAACTGCTTTAACCGGGTACTCTCCCATCGCAGTTTCTCCCGAAAGCATGATCGCATCCGTTCCGTCGATGATGGCATTGGCAACATCGCTGGCTTCAGCCCTGGTAGGCCGCGGTTCATGGATCATGCTCTCGAGCATCTGGGTAGCGGTGATTACGGTCTTGCCGCTCCTGTTGCACAATTCGATGATCCGTTTCTGAAGCATTGGCACTTTGTCGGGGCTCATCTCCACCCCGAGATCTCCACGTGCGACCATGATCCCGTGAACAGCGTTTATGATCTCTTCCAGGTGATCAATGGCCTGGGGTTTTTCAATCTTGGCAATGATTGGTTTTGCATACCCTTTCTCTTTGATCAGACGCTGAAGCGCGATCACATCGTCGGCCGACCGGACGAAACTGAGTGAAATCCAGTCAACATCCTGTGAAAGCCCGAATTCCAGATCCCGGATGTCTTTTTCCGTCAAGGATGGAAGCCGAAGGTTGAGGTTGGGAAAATTCACCCCTTTGTGATCGGTCAGGCAACCGCCTTCAATAACCCTGCACAGAACATCATTCCCTTTGATCTCCGTAACTTCAAGTTCAAACAGTCCATCGGCAAGCAAGACCTGCATTCCTGGCCTGGCTTCTTCAGCAACAAACGGATAATCGATCGGGATTGTCAATGTTGCCGATTGATATTCCCCCTGTGGGATCAGGGTGACGATATCACCCCGGCAGATATCCATTTTACCTCCCGGAAGCTGCCCGACCCTGATCTTCGGTCCCTGCAGATCCTGTAAAATGGTCACGGGTTTATTCAGTTCATCCGAGATTTCCCGGAGCGCCCGGATGACCTTTGCATGGTCATCATATTTTCCATGTGAAAAGTTCAGCCTGGCAACATCCATTCCTGCCTCGATGAGCAGCCTGATCATTTCCGGCGAACTGCTTGCCGGGCCAATGGTTGCAACGATTTTCGTGCGACGGAAAGTTGATTTCATAGGTTTGTTTTTAAACCCCATCCCCCTAACCCCTTCCCACAAAGGGAAGGGGAAATAAGTCCCTCCCTTGTTGGGAAGGGATATAGGGTGGGGTTATAATTCAATACTCTGCCCATACTGTGGCAAAAATGGCACCAGTCCATACCGGTGACGGATTATTTCTGACAGTGTTTCCCTGGCTTTATCTTCTCCATGGGTCAGTACGACCCTGGGGCGGTCGGGAGCAAGCACATTAAACCACTTTAAAAGGTCCGTTTGTCCTGCATGCGCACTGAAGCCTCCGAGTTTGTGAATCTTTGCCCTTACGACGATCCGTTCACCGAAAATGCTTACCGATTGGTTTCCATCCACGAGTTTTCTGCCAAGGGTCCCCTCTGCCTGGTATCCAACAATCAGCACCGAGGTTTCAGACCTCCACAAATTGTGTCGTAAATGGTGTTTGATGCGACCGGCATTGCACATGCCCGAACCGGCAATGATCATGCAGGGCCCTTGTACCTCATTGAGATGCTTAGACTCCTCTGCACTTTGCGTGGGACGGATATAACCCTTATCCCGTTCCTGTTCCCCGCTGGCAATAAATTCATTCATTTCGGTATCAAACAGTTCAGGATGGCTCGTGTAAATTCGCGAGGCCTCAATGGCCATCGGACTGTCAATATAAATCGGGAACCGGGGCAGGCCGCCTTTTCTGAACGCCTGTTCGATGTAATAGATGATATCCTGTGTCCGGCCAATGGCAAAGGAAGGCACAAGGATTTTTCCTTTGGAATGCAGTGCATCCCTGATTATTTCAATGGCCTCATCAATGGTTTCCTGCAGTGGTTTATGGTCGCGGTCGCCATAGGTCGATTCCATGATGACCATGTCTGCCTCCCTGAACGGTTCAGGATCACGGACAATCGGCATCCCGGCAGCCCCGAGGTCGCCGGAAAAGATGACCGACTTCATTCGCTGGCCTTCTGCAACGGTCAGTTTCAGGCTGCCTGATCCAAGGATGTGACCTGCTTCATCCACAATGATCTTCATTCCCGGGGCAACCTCGAATGCGCTGTGGTAAGGCATCGGTTTCATCTGGCTGATTACTCCCTCCACATCCTCCTCCTCAAAAGCAGGTTTTATTTTTGGTTTGCCATTGCGCGTCAGCATCCTGTTGATTTTTTCAAGATCACTGGTTTGAACTTTCAGGGAGTCACGCAGTACAAGCGCAACCAGATCAATGGTTGCCGGTGTGCCGAAAACGGGACCCCGGTAACCTTCGCGAAACGCTAGCGGCAGCCGGCCACAGTGGTCCAGGTGAGCATGCGTGAGTACAATGGCATCCAGTGTATGATAATCGACGGGTGGTGCTGCCTTATTCCTGCTTTCATCCCGCCTGCTTCCCTGGAACATCCCGCAATCGATGAGGATCCTGGCATCAGGGGAAACACAATAATAGGCTGTTCCGGTTACTCCGCCGCAAGCACCATAGAAAGTGATTTTCATTTTGAAAACATTAAATAGTTGGTTAATCAGTGAGGTAAAGGTATGCTTTTTTAACAATTTCCGGAGAATTTTCATCGGGAAAGGTGCTGTGAATAAATTTACCTTTGCAGGATGGCTGAACAACCGATCCGGTGAAAACCGGGAACCAGATTACAGGGATCATCCTTGCCGGGGGGCAAGGATCGCGGCTTGGCAGGGACAAAGGCCTGATCGGGCTGAACGGAAAATCCCTGGCAGAACATGCCATGGATGTGCTGTCCCCGTTTTGCAATAAAATCATGATCAGTTCCAATAACCCCGGCTACCATGTCTTCCCTTGCGAAATTGTTCCCGACAGGCTTCCGGGATACGGTCCGATGATGGGAATCTCCTCGGCGCTGAAAGCATCATCAACCACCATGAATCTCGTACTGGCCGTCGATAATGTTTTTGTCACCCGGGAATTCTTTAATTACTTGATTTCAAGAGATCTGTCAAATCACCAGGTCGCCGTGCCTTTTGTAAAAAACAATTATTTTGAGCCGCTTGTCGGATATTATTCAAGAACCTGTCTCCCCGTGATGGAAGAGATGATGCAGGAGAGTAATTATAAACTGCCTGATCTTTTTTCAAGGGTTTCAGTGGAAAAACTGATGGTGGAGACTGACTTCCCGGCCTTTCACCCGGACTACTTCCACAGCCTGAACCATCCGGAAGACTTGCTGCTGCTGCATACTTTAAAAGACGGGCACTTGCAGCCATGAGTTGGGAGGCTTTTTCCCGGATTCATCTTTCATCGGGTTTTCGGGCGTAAAAACCTTCCCGTTCCTAAAACCGATGAGAATTTCAATTACATTTTGCCCAGGTGGATGAGTGCGAAACAGAATTTTGACCTTGAAAAATGAATTGAATGATTTTCCATTATTTTAATAATTTTACAAAACTTTTCCAATAATCACAAGGTTATGAAAAATTCTTTGTCTCTTTTCATTGTGTTCTTTTTTGGTTTTTCACTCAGTGTCTTTAGCCAGGAGCGACAAGACGAGGCCAGTCCGGAATTGAATTTAAGAATTGAACGTAAATCTGAAAAGATCACCCAGATCCCCGGATGGTCACATGTCAAAACACCAAAGGGGAAGACCTGGGAGCAGTCCGATTCGTCGATGGGGTATAACTATCTTGTAGGCCGTCCAAGGGAGTTCTCTTTTTATTCACTTCATGTGATTGAATTTTCGATCAATGGAAAAAGGTTTTATGCATTGAGTATCGAGAAACCCCGCTATAAGCAGGAAGAGGATTTCAACGGAACCAAATGGGAATATGATTCTCTCATGCTTGCAGGAAGAGGTGTTGATTGGTTCTTTTTTACGGAATCAAGTCTGAAACGGTTAAAGAATATCGTGAACGCTGCCGATGGCAAACCTTACCGGCTGGTTGATGTAAAATATTATAAGACCGGATGGAAAGTCAAAGGCGGAATCAGTCAGGAAATTTATATCGGCGACAAAGAGATGAAAAGTATCCTGCTTACAGGGAATGTATCGATCTTAAAGTCGACAAACCTCTGCCAGGGAGATAGTCTTTTTATCATCAATTCCCAGGTGTTGAAGGGTGATACCATTATCAGGTTCAATGTGCTGTCGGATATTGCTCCCAAAACGGCAACTGAATTCAGACTGCTGCCCCTGGATGATTCATATTTTGAAATTACAAATCGTGAATTTAACAACCTGTTCAGATTTTCTGACTTTGTTTCAAAGGAAGAAAGTAAGAAAGCCAGGGAGTATGTCAATAGCGGAGAGGCCAAGGATAAACTCAAAGACTACGCAGGAGCAATAGCCGACTATTCTGCAGCCATTGAATTAGATCCTGGTTATGCGGAAGCGTATTGCGCCAGGGCATTATCAAAAATTCAAACGGGCGACAAAGAGAGCGGATGCCGGGACCTGAAAATAGCAACCGGGCTGGGGTATAAACCGGCCTATAAAAAAACAAAGGAACTCTGCAAATAATTGCCGGTCAGGGGAGCTGGAATAATATATTGATATTCAGATTTATATACCTGGTCCTTTTTTGATGTTTCCACACATTGCCTAACAATTTCACCCGGAGATTCAAAGGTGAACAGGTGAAATTTTATCATGATAATGAACATTTGTTTATAATGTCAATCAAGGGTAGTATGTTTTGAACACGTTTCAACTATTGATCCGCATTCATAATTAAACTAATTGACTGTTTTCACACATCCCCGATAAGGAAGTCGGAATTATTTTTCGTTTGGATCAACCTTGCCCGCCTCCCTCTGAAGGGTGTCGGGAATGATCAGAGGAGGGTGGTTCCTGATCCTGTTTTCCATCCGGTCACGTAAAATCAGTATATTCCCAACGGAGGCTTCATAGGCATCACTGTATGAGTTGCCCTGTTGCATCAGCTTGCGTTCCGTCAGTTCTGCAGCGATCGAATACTCCATCTCTTCGCAGGATACCTGTCCGTCGATCCATATCTCCTTTGCCGGAATGAAATGATAAACAAGGTCATTCCCGCTAAAGCCGAAATCCGGAAAGATGTTTTTCCTTACCAGGTAACCATCCACAACCCATACCATCATTCCGTCACGGATACCGACCGGAATGCGATAGATGCTGTTCAGCCTGATACTATCGGGAAGTTTTGTTAACTCTTTTCTGTTGCTCCAGTCCGTTGGTGAAACTGCCTTCATGGAGGCCTCATGCCCGCGGCAGATGCTGTCATTGGAATGCCGTATGACCACTTCAACAGCCAGCGATGAATCATGTGATTTGTCGTAAGTCCATCCAAATTTTGCCATCAGATGCCGCTCATTCAGTTCATGAGCCAGCGTGAGTTCATATTCCTCACCGGAAACCGCATTGTCAATCCATATTTCCCCGGGAGGAGTGTAACAATAACGCTGGTCATTCCCCCCATAGAGAAACTCCTTGTATATTTTATGCCTGACTTTATATCCATCTACGATCCAAACATCCTGGCCATTCTTTTGACCGGCGTAAAATCGATAAACATTTGGCCTTGTTTCCCGCGTTTCACATCCGAGAAATGGGAAAGCAAGAAAAATAAACAATAAATATTTGGTTTTCATATCAATATGTGGATTTTTCAGCTTCAAAGATACTGATTTCATTTGTTTTTCTAAAGGAAAGCTTGCCGGAGATTGTGTGGCAATTATCCACGCTTTCAATGTCTCATCGCACTTTTCTTATACGATTGGCCTATCGCAGGGCTGGCCTTCATTGTCTCTCCCGAGCACCTCCCGGGAAGGATGGAAAGCATTACCGCTGTAGGGAACTGAATTCCGCGCCGAAAGAGAAGAAAATATAAACTCCAAAGTTTCAACAGAATCATCATTCAATTTTGCGGTGTTAATTTTATTTCCACATTCAGTTGGGAGAATAAAAAACGCTCTGACTAACATTTAATGTTAAAATTTAAAAAAATGAAAAAAGTAATGTTGATTGTCCTCGCAGGCATGTTCAGTCTGTCGATGTTTGCCCAGACTCAGGAAAAAGCAAAACCTGCTGAACCGAAGAAAGAACCAGCTAAAACAGAAGTTGCAAAACCTGCAACCAAAAATGCAAAAAAGAATACTACAAAGGAAGCAGCTAAACCAGCTGAGAAGAAAGATGTTTCACAACCCAAAAAGTAAAAATTGCTTTGCTGAGCCGAAAAAGGTTGGATCACAGGATCCGACCTTTTTTTTCGGAACTTCGGCAGTGGGGGTTATACCCCGGGTTAATTAAATTATGAGGAAGCCGTTTTGTATGTATATCCTTTGATCTCCGTCCCTGTGTTTGTATTTTTGTATTGATCAAATCGCATTCTAAAAAGTCGTGAATGGCATAAGATTACTCCCTGCTAAGGTTGGCAGGCTTAAACCTTAACAAAAAGTGAAAACAACAAAAATCATGATCATATTGGTCTGCTGGGCAAGCACCCTGCAGATCTTTGCACAGGACAAACAAACCACTCGAACATTCACCGATACCAGTGAGTTCCATACCATTTTTCATAAAGGAGACGGGACTCATAAAATTCCCCTGGGATATTTTATCGAATTGAATGCAGGATATTCCCACTTCGGGCATGAAAGTGCTTTTCTTCCGGGTGTCAGCATGGGGGTCATCGTTGATCACCATTGGACCCTGGGGATGACAGGGAGTATCATTGGATCTCCACAGGGTTCATACCATCACCATGCTGAAACGGATACCACTGATGTCAACAAACATGGCGGCAGCAGCAAAGTTGGTGGGTATGGCGGGCTTCTGCTTGAATACACCCTTTTTCCTCAATCCAGGATCCATGTGAGTTTTCCATTGGTAATCGGCGGTGGCTACCTCGTTCAGTCGCAACCCATGCATCCTGGCGACTCTGCCTCTTCAAAACATCAATGGCCTCACTACAATTACTCCCATGGAGATGGTTTTTTTGCACTGGAACCGGGAGTAAAACTTGAATTGAATGTCATGAAAAACCTGAGGGTCGGTCTCGGAGTCAGTTATCGTTATTCTCCTGACCTGAATCACCATAACACATCTGATGATGTGCTTGACCAGTTCACAGTAAAACTTGGTCTTCGGTTTGGGAAATTCTAAATGGATAATCGGACCTTCCTTTTTTGAAAGGGGTGCCAAAGCCGGAGAGAGTCCGGGGAGCCCTGCTGATAATTTTACTGCAGACCTTTCTGCCCGGGCAAATGCAGCCTTGAATAACATAAGTGGGTCCATCAATTCGGATGGAGCCATTATGACCCGGGTGTTGTCGCCCTGGCACTCTCCTGTACCCATACGGGATGCACGATTCGTTGTAATTCCTGTTCGCAGAAATTCGTCTTTCCATGCCACTGGAGCACCTGCGACCTGCATGGCAACATCACCGGAGATACTCCCCCATGCCCAAGGATCAAAGCAAACTACATTGTGACCATCAAAGGGTAAATGTCATTATATAACTTCCTATGAAAAAGATTATTCCTGCTATTTTGGTATTGATCCTCTTTTCTTCCTGTACGCATACCGTGTATAAATCGCTTGACTGGCAACGCACAAAGGTTACTGCAGATGGCTGGAACATAGAATGGCCTGATGAATTGCGGTTCATGGATGAAAAAACCAGGATCAGTTACAACATCACCAACGATCTTTATAATTTGTATGTGTTCATGAGAGTGGCCGATCCGATCATCGTCATGAAGATTATTCATGGTGGCATGGAACTCAGAATTGACACGTTGGGAAAAAATGCATTTCCAATTGAATTTATTTTCCCAATGGCAAATGAAATTGTTATGACCCGGGACATGAGGGGAATCTCACAAAAAGAAAACAATTATGGAGAAAGACCAACCCATCCCGCGATAAAACAAAAAATCCTGAGTCCGGCAACCGAAGCTCAGCTGGTTGGGTTCAAGCATCCACATGAAGGAAGAATTTCATTGTTGCACAATACCTCCGGGATTTCAGCATCAATCGAAATTGATAGTTTGGGGATGTTAAGTTATGAAGCCATACTTCCATTCAGCGCTTTTTATAAAGATGAATTGACAAAGGTTGATACAAATCATGCGTTCAATTATGAATTTATGATAAACGCCTTGCCAGCCCCATCAGATCGCGAAGGTGGCGGTGGTGGCGGACAGGGAATGAGTGGCGGTATGGGAGGTGGCGGACAACATGGAGGAGGGCAGCATGGCGGTGCGGGAAGGGGCGGTTCCCATGGGGATGAACAAGGAGGAGAAGGGAGGAACCCTGCTTCAAACGCCGGGTTGTATGTTGCCAGTCAGTTCGCTCAGAAAATGAAATTTTCCTTAAAGTAGCTCCTTTTTCAGTGAATTGGATCAGGTTTCAGGATCAAATAAACTGATTATGAAAAGATTCTGTGGGATTTTGAGGAAATCGAACCACCGCCTGTCTTAATAGATTTCACGCATGCTCTGGATGGGGTGATGAAGATTGTGTCAAATGTTTAGGCGGGAAATTCCTTATCCAGATTTCCTGTTAATGAGTTCTTTCATTGATCAGTTTGTGGTAATCACTATTTTTGCAGGGAATTACAAAAACAGTCCTATAATGATTTCCGGAATGATTGGCGTATAAACCACTCCAAAAACCTCATCAAAGAGGGCAAGGCCAATGAGATTACCTTGGAAGCGATCGGAATATTGTCAGGATTTTCATCGAGATACACCTTTTTTACCGCCTTTAAAAAAACTGAAGGAACTTAACCCGGGACTTTTGCAACTCAATTCACTGGATAGTCGGCATCCGATGTAAATTTGTACCGTTTTTCAAAAACAGGACAAAGAAGAGGCTTTTTGCCATTTCCCAGGTAAGAAACAGACCACTAAAATCATTATTTTTACAGATTCAGAAGGGAGAAGACCTTTCACAACTATCGAATCAATGTACGTTGGAGAAGATCCACCACCATCTTCCCAAAGGACTGGTACTTATTACGTTCGTAGAGTGCGGGCTTTTTAACAATTCATATTCTTTAAATTCAAATTCTTAAAAGAAGGTTTTATGAAAATTCAAAAAATTAATCGGTTCTGGCAAAGCGCAAACTTGTTCATTGCCCCGGTATTATTGGTCATTCTGATTTATTACAGAGATGGAATGACTTTTTATCAGTTTCTTTTATGGCTTCATCTCCCTTTTTTAATGATTCATGAAATTGAGGAGTATGTTTTATCCCCTTTAAGTTTTAAAGAATTTTTCAATTTAAAAACGCCTTTTGGTTCCGGAACCGACCGCAACTACCCGCTTGATGAAGGCTATGTATTTCAGGTAAACATTATCATTGCATGGCCGATGGTCATCATCGGCGCTTTACTTTACAACATTGCACCATGGGTTGGATTTTCAATGATGTTGTTTGAATTAACGATCAACAATTTAATGCATACCATCATTTTTCAACCCGAGAAGCCTGTCTATAATCCCGGTTTGATCACAAATTGTGTTTTGTTGCTGCCGCTTGGTACGTTAACATTTCTTACGGCCCTGCCGTTCTTTCACTGGTACGATTGGGTTTTTTCCATCGTGGCAGGAGCATTGATCGTGGGTTTACTGGCCTATAAAACGACCAGCCGCCAGGGCAAAGTAAAGCACCAATAATTTTAAACAGACTCTTACACAAAAACAATCCATTACAATGAAAATGACCAGCAGATTTATCGCAATTTTACTTTTCGTGGTTTCCATTACCGCTCAGGCCCAGGTGGGGATCAACAGCACGGGAGCCAATCCCGACGGCAGCGCCATGCTCGATGTGAGTTCTACCGAAAAAGGACTTTTAATTCCCCGCATGACCGAAGCCCAGCGAACGGCCATTGTCCTTCCTGCCAAAGGATTGCTGGTTTACCAGAATGATGGAACCGAAGGGTTTTATTATTACGATGGTTCGGCATGGACAAGGCTTACCAGCGGGACTTACACCGAATCCGACCCCGTTTTTGGTTTATCGGCTGCTCATGGAATTACTTCATCGAACATTACCAACTGGAACACGGCTTATGGTTGGGGCGATCATGCAGGATTGTACCGGCCTGTAACATGGGTTCCCACCTGGAATGATATTGCCGGCAATCCGTTCCACTGGAGTTCACCGGCAAATGGCGACCTGATGAGATATGACCTCAGCACCGAACATTGGGAAAATTTTGCTCCGGAATATCTGACAAGTTATACCGAAACCGACCCGATCTATTCGTCAAAGTTCGACCCGACAGGCGCTGCCAGCGAAGACCTGCTTAAATTCAACGGCACAAAGTTCGTGAAATTCACCCCCAACTTCACCGAAAGCAATTATCTGTATAACACCAAATACGGAGTAAAACTATTGGCACGAAACGATGCCCAGGCAAATGTGGACTTTGTTCTGTCTCCCAAAGGAAACGGGGCCATCCTTGCCCAACAACCCGACGGAACATCGGCAGGTGGTAACAATAGGGGGCACTACGCTATTGATTTTCAGATGAACAGACTTATGCCTTCCTACGTGGCAAGTGGATCATATTCGGTTATTGCCGGTGGTCAAAACAATACTGCTACAGGTACATCTTCGACAGTTGGCGGAGGAGATGGTAATACTGCGACCGGTGGGTATTCTTTTATTGGCGGAGGCACAGGCAATCTGGCAGATGGTTTCTTTTCCTTTATTGGTGGAGGGGATTTAAATTCGGCAAGTGGTAATAAATCATTTGCAAATGGTTATTATAATACTGCTCAATCGTATGGTGAATCGGTGCTGGGTTTGTGTGCAACGGTGGGTTCCGGTAATCCCACAGATTATGTTGCAACTGACCGGCTTTTTGTGGTTGGCAACGGTAGTGCTTACGATACCCGAAGCAATGCCCTGGTCATATTAAAAAATGCCAACACGACCATTGGCGGAACCCTTGCCATTAACGCCAATGGTACTAATACAAGTTTTACCTTTCCTTCAGGAAGAGGAAACAGCGGACAGGTGCTGACCACCAATGGTACAGGAACTTTATCATGGGCTACCCCCGCGGCTGGCACTGTAACTGCTGTTACAGGTACAGCACCAATTGTATCCAGCGGCGGTGCCACCCCGGTTATTTCAATTTCGGCAGCAACGATCAGTGCTGCAGGAAGTATGAGCGCGGCAGATAAAACCAAACTGGATGCAATAACAGGCACAAATACCGGCAACCAGACCATCACCCTAACTGGTGATGTAACAGGTTCGGGTACAGGAAGTTTTGCGGCTACCATTGCCGGAAGTGCTGTTACCAATAGCAAGATGGCCAATATGGCCGCCAACACAATCAAGGTAAACAATACAGCAGCTGCAGCAGCGCCAGGCGACCTTTCACTTACTGCCAACACCTTCCCGTCCCGGAAGAGCACTGGAAACATAACGGCTTACCCTGTCACCGATTTTGCTTTTGACATTCTGAACGATGCCGATGCAGTCACGGTAAGAACAACCATTGGCGCCGGTACAGGTAATGGCACAGTTACCGGGGTTGGTGGCACGGCTCCTATCGTTTCTACGGGCGGTGTCAGTCCTGCAATTTCAATTTCGGCGGCCACCACCAGTGCTGCCGGCAGCATGAGCGCAGCAGATAAAACCAAATTGGATGCCATCACCGGTACAAACACCGGCAACCAGACCATCACCCTAACCGGCGATGTTATCGGATCGGGTACCGGAAGTTTTGCGGCTACCATTTCTGCAAGTTCTATTACCAATGCCAAGATGGCAAACATGGCCGCCAACACAATAAAGGTAAACAACACGACCTCCGCGGCAGCGCCAGCCGACCTTTCACTTACGGCCAACACTTTCCCATCCCGGAAAAGCACAGGAAACATAACGGCTTACGCCATCACCGATTTTGCTTTCAACATACTGAATGATGCTGATGCTGCCACGGTGAGGACAACCATAGGAGCCGGAACAGGTAATGGCACGGTTACATCAGTAACCGGAACAGCTCCTATTGCTTCATCAGGAGGAAATGCACCTGCCATTTCAATTTCGCCCGCTACCATTAGCGCTGCAGGAAGCATGAGTGCGGCGGATAAAACCAAGTTGGATGGATCAACCCATGCCATCGGCGATACTTATGGCGGTGGGATCGTATTTTACGTTTATGACGGAGGAAGGCACGGACTGATTGGAGCCACATCTGACCAAAGTAATAACATAAGATGGTACGGTGGTTCAAATACAAATACACGTGCAAGAGCTGATGGAGTGGGTGCAGGGTTAAAAAACACAGCCATAATCATCGCCAATCAGGGTCCGGTGGATGGAAACAGCTTTGCCGCGTCCTTGTGCAATGAATATTCAGTAACAGTTGATGGAGTTACTTATGGCGATTGGTATTTACCTTCTAAATATGAATTGAATTTATTATACTTACAAAAAAACCTGTTTGGAAACTTTACTACTGGCACCTATTGGAGTTCCACCGAGTTCAGTGCTACCCAAGTATGGGTCCATGTCTTTTTCAATGGTGAGCAGTACGAGAGCGATAAATACAACATAATCTCTGTACGGGCTATTCGGGCTTTTTAAAAATTAATCAATTTAATGTGAATCAAAGAGATCCGAAATATGATGTCAGCGGGATCACCGTCACAACAACCTGGTTTGAATGGAATCTGGCCTCCCGGATCTACCTGGCCAGGATCGTTTTCATGAATATTTGGTTGTGGAGGGGAAGTTTGTGAAGCAGTCCAAAAAATGATAGAGAGAAAAATGGAGATGGCAATTATCATCTAAAATAAAAAAATAAAGCACTGAATATCAGTGCTTTATAGTGGGATGTGAGGGATTCGAACCCACGACCCCCGCCCTGTCAAGGCGATGCTCTAAACCAACTGAGCTAACATCCCATGGGGGTGCAAAGATATTAATTCTTTTTAAAATCAAACGGGAAAATTACAGGAAAGGAGGGGCAGGAGGACAGGGAAAGCGAGAGCCCGCCATTGATCTGCCGTCACGCGTTACGTGTCACTTGTCACGTGTCACGCATTCCGGTAGATCCCCAGAATCTCCCCATAGTAAACCATATGAAAATCCCTGAGCGGATAGTATTTTTTAACAATTCCCTGATCCAGGGTGGCCGCATCAAGGAAATGCTTATGTACGATCCTGCATTCAAAATGAATTGCTGATTCTGAAATATAAAAAGATTCTGTCCTGGCACATTTTTCAATGGTGAAATTACAGGCTTCAGCTTTGTTAAGGTCGCGGCCTGACCGGGTTCCGCAAATGCCAAGTTCCTTCTTATACTGATCCGGCAAAACACATACCGAGAAATCCCTCGCTGATTCCATCAGTTTGAAAGTATGACGAACCGGCCTGACCAGCACCGTCATGATCTGTTTGTTCCAGATATGGCCGAGGGTCGCCCAGCCGATGGTCATCAGGTTGGGAGGATTCCCGGCAACCAATATAATCCCTTCCCCATCCAGTTTAACGAGTGTTTCCTGATATACATCGAATAATTCAACCTCTTTATGCATAAAGAACTAATTTTGACCTTCAAAAGTAATGCTATTCCTTAATCCAGGCTATTTATGAAAAGAAGTTTTATCAACTTTTTCCTTACTGCATTTTTAGTTGCGATGCAGATCGCAGGCATCGCCCAGGGCGACAGAACGATGATCACCCTGGAGGATATTTATAAAAACCGTAAGTTTTCTTCAAAAAGCTTTCCTGCCGTTCATTCCATGAATGACGGAGAGCATTATTGCCAGCTGGCTAAGGACAGCCTGAACCTTTACGAATATGCCACCGGAAAGCGTTCAGGTACGCTTGCAATTTCGAAACAGTTGGTTGCTGCCGGTGATACTACCACGATCCCGATGTCGGGATTTATTTTTTCAGGGGATGAAACCAAAATCCTTTTTCCTGCCGGCACCGAGGCAATCTATCGCCGCTCATCCAAGGCCACTTATTACATCTATGACCTGGCCACCAAAAAACTTGTTCCTTTGTCAAAAAACGGGAAGCAACGTCTTGCCACATTTTCACCTGACGGGACAAAAGTCGCTTTCGTGCGCGACAACAACATTTTCATAAAGGATCTATCGATTGCGGCGGACAATGCGGGTGGCACCCCGGATGGACAGGAAACGGGGGCTGAATACCAGGTGACGACCGATGGCAAAATCAACGAGATCATCAATGGCGCCACCGACTGGGTTTATGAAGAAGAGTTTGAATTCTCAAAAGGGTTTGAGTGGTCGCCCGACGGGAAAAACATCGCGTTTTACAGGTTCGACGAGCGCAAGGTGAAGGAATATCAGCTTACCTACTACGGGGATCTTTATCCAAAGCAATACAAATATAAATACCCGAAGGCAGGAGAGGATAATTCTGTGATTGGGATTTACCTGTATCATGTTGGTTCGAAAATGACAACCCGGGTGGATATTGGGAAAGATACGGATATTTACATTCCAAGGATCAAATGGACCGGTGATCCCGGTACGCTGGCCCTTTACAGGCTGAACCGCCATCAGAATAAACTTGAACTGATTTTGGCTGATGCTGTTACGGGGGAATCGAAGGTAATTTATACCGAGGAGAATAAATATTACATCGAAATTAATGATCACTGGCGTTTCCTTAAAAATAACAATGGGTTTCTGATCTCCAGTGAAAAAGACGGGTTCCGGCACCTTTATTTATATGACATCGGCGGGAAACTGATCCGCCAGTTGACCACGGGGAATTTTGAAGTGCTGGATGTGACAGGGATCGATGAGAAAGCCGGTTTGGTATATTACACGTCCAACGAAACATCGCCCATGGATAAAGATCTCTGTGCGGTGAGCCTTGACGGGAAGAAAAAAATCAAACTCAATGCAAAACAGGGAACCAACTCGGCCGAATTCAATGCAACCTATACTTACTATATCGGGCGATGGTCGGATATCAATACACCCGCAACCATTGCAGTATATAAATCAGATGGCGCTGAAGTCCGCATGTTGCAGAACAACAGCAAACTCTGGGAGACGATGGTTGAGTCCCGTTTCAGCAAAGCAGAATTTTTTAAATTCAAAACCGTGGATGGAGTGGAGCTCAATGGTTTGATGCTTAAACCGCCTGATTTTGATCCCGGAAGGAAGTATCCGGTCCTTTTTACCATTTATGGCGGACCGGGTTCCCAAACCGTAAACAATGCTTGGGGAGCAGTATCATCGTGGAACCAATTGTGGGCGCAGCACGGCATCATCGTGGTTTCTGTGGATAACCGGGGAACCGGCGGCAGGGGGGAGGAGTTTAAAAAGTGCACCTACCTGCAGCTGGGTAAATTTGAGACCCTTGACCAGATTGAAGCGGCAAAATACCTTGGAACCCTCCCCTTTGTCGATAAATCCAGGATCGGGATGTGGGGTTGGAGCTTTGGTGGTTACCTTACCCTGTCGTGTCTGACCAAGGGAGCGGATTATTTCAGCTTTGGAATTGCCGTAGCTTCGGTGACCAACTGGAAATATTATGACAACATTTATACGGAACGCTTTATGCGAACACCTCAGGAAAACAACGCTGGTTATGAGGAGAATTCCCCCGTGAATCACGCTTCCAAACTGAAGGGAAACCTGCTCCTGATCTGTGGGATGGCAGATGATAATGTTCATCCGCAGAATTCATACGACATGGTAACGGCACTGGTTGGGGCCGATAAACAATTTGAATCCCAATTCTATCCCAACAGCAACCATGGAATTTATACCGGGAAAAACACGACAATCCACCTCTACAAACGGATGACCGATTTTATCCTCAGCAACCTGTAGCATGTTTACGTCACGTGTCGCGACAATAAATTGTTTTGGAAATATCGAATAAAGGTTGTACTTTTGCGCCCTAAATAATAATTAGTATTCACATTAACAAGAAAGTGAGCGAAAAGCATGATTATCGTACCTGTTAAAGAAGGTGAGAGCATTGACAGATCTTTGAAGAAACTGAAACGCAAATTTGAAAAGACGGGCGTGGTTAAAGAACTTCGTGAGCGTCAGAAATTTACAAAACCATCCATCAAACATCGGGAGGCAGTCAATAAGGCGATTTACATCCAGAAGATTCAGGACGCCGAAGCTGCGAAATAGCATCAGTTAAATTTTTCCAGGAAGAAATTTTGATTCAGGTAAAAATCATCGTATATTTATAGGATGATTTATTATCGGCTTAGTTCCTTTTTATTTTCTTAGTGACCGGTGAAGCAACGCTTTCTTGCATATCTGCAATACGAAAAACGGTATTCTCCCCAAACCGTAACTGCCTACCGGATCGATCTGGATCAGTTTTACGGATATCTTCATGCCTGTTATGAAATCGAGGATATTTACCTGGTCACCCATCCCATGGTCCGGTCATGGATGGCAGAGATGATGGAACACGGGATCAGCGCACGGTCAATCACCCGCAAACTTACCACGCTCAAATCATTCTATAAATTCCTCCTGCGAGAAGGCATCCTGGAAAGTAATCCCTTGCTGAAGCTTACTTCGCCAAAAGTGCCGAAACGGCTGCCTGTTTTTGTTGAAAGGGACAAGATGGATATGTTGTTGGATCACATTGATTTCGGGGCTGGTTATCCGGGGATCCGCAACAAACTCATCCTGGAGTTGTTTTATGTTACCGGGATGCGACTGTCGGAACTGGTCAACCTGAAAGAAACCGATCTTGATTTTCACCATCATACCATCAAGGTTCTTGGCAAGCGAAATAAAGAACGGCTGATCCCGTTTGGTAATAAATTTGAAATCTTATTAAAACATTATCTTGAAGAAAAGAGGAATTTATTCGGTGAAACAAATGCCTTGTTTCTGACAGATAAGGGAAAAATGATCTATCCCAAAATGATCTATCGCATTGTTACCGGATATCTGGGGATGGTCACAACACTTGAAAAAAAGAGTCCGCATGTTTTACGCCATACTTTCGCCACTCATCTATTGAATAACGGGGCAGAATTGAACGCGGTAAAAGAGCTTCTGGGCCATGCAAACCTTTCTGCGACCCAGGTTTATACACACAACACGATTGAAAATTTGAAGAGAATTTACAAACAAGCCCATCCAAAGGCATAAAAAAGGAGGTCGGAATGAATGTTAAAATTAACTCTGTCCATTTCAAGGCGGATAAAAAACTGGAAGCCTTTATCAATGAAAAGATGGAAAAATTGCACACTTTTTTTGAAGGTGTTATCGGCAGTGAGGTGATCTTGAAAATGGAC
Source organism: uncultured Bacteroidales bacterium (assembly GCA_903903985.1). GTDB lineage: Bacteria > Bacteroidota > Bacteroidia > Bacteroidales > FEN-979 > CAIVAT01. Next base: position 84,988 of record CAIVAT010000118.1, read on the forward strand.
AATACTGAAACACCGGATAATAAAGTTGCTGAAGTGCGCCTCTTGATTAAAGGGTATGATCTTTTTGCTAAAAAAGAATCAACCACATTTGAGGCAGCGATCGACCTAGCATCGGAAGCATTGCGAAAACAACTTGTAAAGCATAAAGAAAAAGTAAGAGGGAACTGATTTCTCCGTTGCAGAATTCCGGGAGAAGGCAACCTTTTTTGGTTGCCTTCACTGTTTACGGAAATGCACTGTTGATAAGGGTTTTCGAGTACGGTACAGAATTTGTTAATAAAAATGCTCTTTTTATAAGCATATTTTTTTAAAATCCTTGTTTTGTAATCAAAATGTTTATACTTTTGCAGTCCTTTTCAAAAAAGGGAAAGCGTGCCGATGTAGCTCAGCTGGTAGAGCAGCTGATTTGTAATCAGCTGGTCGGCGGTTCGAATCCGTCCATCGGCTCTGTATTCGGGTTCAAACGGGATCCGGATCAATTAGAAAATGTTCCTTGAATCATTGATTGAAGATCAAAAATTCATCATTTTATCACCTGATGAATAAATTGGGGGGATACCAGAGCGGTCAAATGGGGCAGACTGTAAATCTGTTGGCGCAGCCTTCGGAGGTTCGAATCCTCCTCCCCCCACAAAGCAGGTGATGAAAGGGTGAACCGGCAAGCTTGAAAGTTGGTAAGTTGGTAAGTTGGACAAATAACTTACGTGCTTTTTAACTTGCAAACTTGCCCACTTTTGCGGAAGTAGCTCATTTGGTAGAGCGGAAGCCTTCCAAGCTTCAGGTGGCGGGTTCGAGCCCCGTCTTCCGCTCTGTGAACACCTTCGCCTTTGTAGCTCAGGGGTAGAGCACTTCCTTGGTAAGGAAGGGGTCAGCAGTTCAATTCTGCTCAAAGGCTCACAAGACTCGGGTATCGGCGCATCGCAAGGCGCGTGCAATACTTCAGAGCAGTTGTCGAGACACACTGTAGTGCGTTTCAACTCCATAAAAAAAATGAAAAAAGAACAGTAAACCGATAAATTGTAATTAAACTTTGTAATTAAACTTTAATAAAATGGCTAAAGAAAAATTTTCACGCTCCAAACCGCATGTCAATGTTGGCACGATCGGCCACATTGATCACGGCAAAACCACGTTAACTGCTGCCATCACTTTAGTTTTGGCAGATAAAGGTTTATCCGAGTACAGGTCGTTTGACTCAATCGACAATGCACCGGAAGAAAAAGCACGTGGAATCACGATCAATACGGCTCATATTGAGTATCAGACCGCCAACCGGCATTATGCCCACGTTGACTGCCCTGGCCATGCCGACTATATCAAGAATATGGTCACCGGTGCTGCCCAGATGGACGGCGCTATCATCGTCGTGGCTGCCACGGATGGTCCGATGCCTCAAACCCGCGAACATATCCTGCTCGCACGCCAGGTTGGCGTACCCAAGCTCGTTGTGTTCATGAACAAATGCGACAGTGTTGACGATCCTGAAATTCTCGAGATCGTTGAAATGGAGATTCGCGACCTGTTGACTTTCTACGGATTTGACGGAGCCAACACTCCGGTTATCCAGGGATCAGCACTGGGCGGATTGAACAAAGAGCCAAAATGGGTTGATAAAATCATGGAACTGATGGACGCTGTCGATAGCTACATCCCATTGCCTTTGCGCGATGTTGACAAGCCATTCCTCATGCCGGTTGAAGACGTGTTCTCCATTACAGGCCGTGGAACCGTTGCTACGGGCAGAATCGAAACTGGTGTTATCAACACCGGCGATCCTGTTGACATCATTGGCATGGGTGCCGAAAAACTGAAATCAGTTGTTACCGGTGTTGAAATGTTCCGCAAAATCCTCGACAGGGGTGAAGCTGGTGACAATGCCGGTCTGCTTCTCCGTGGTATCGACAAGGATGCAATCCGTCGTGGTATGGTTATTGCCAAACCAGGTTCCATCACACCACACAAAAAATTCAAGGCGGAAATCTATGTACTGAAAACTCAGGAAGGTGGACGTCACACTCCGTTCCACAACAAATATCGTCCGCAATTCTACTTCCGCACCACCGATGTTACCGGTGAGATCCATCTCCCGGAAGGCGTTGAAATGTGTATGCCGGGTGACAACATCACCATCCATGTGGACCTGATTTCGGAAATCGCGATGAGCAAAGGTCTTCGCTTTGCTATTCGTGAAGGTGGCCGTACTGTTGGCGCCGGTCAGGTTACTGAGATCCTTGATTAATAAAACATAGCGGAATCGTGAGTTGGCGAAACGGTGAAATACCTGCTTCGCCGTCTCACGAAACAGCAAAATTTAAAGTTTAATTACACACGGGTGTAGCTCAACTGGTAGAGTGGCGGTCTCCAAAACCGTAGGCTGTGGGTTCGATTCCTACCACCCGTGCAAAACAATAGATAAATGGCTAATAATAAAGTTGTTAATTACGTCCAGGAAAGCTACGATGAGCTTATGCATAAGGTGTCCTGGCCTACCTGGTTGGAACTGCAAGGCAGCGCCATTGTAGTTTCCGTTGCTTCGCTGATCATCGCCATTATCGTTTTCGCGATGGATGAAGTTTTTAAAAACATCCTTTTGCAGTTCTATAAGCTCTTTTAAACCGTTCTGGGTTAATTTAGTTAAGTTAAATCATTAAATCGAGTATCAATCTCATTATCAGCATGACTGAAGTAACCAAAAAATGGTACGTGGTGAGGGCTATCTCCGGAAATGAGAAAAAGGTGAAACAATATCTTGAAAATGAAATTGTCAACCACCATCTCGAGGATTACATATCACAGGTGCTTATTCCAACAGAAAAGGTTTACCTGATCCGGAACGGAAAGAAAGTGAGCAAAGACAGGAACTACTTTCCCGGCTATGTGCTGATCGAAGCGACGCTGGTGGGTGAAGTTCCTCATATTATCAGGAATATTCCGGGAGTTCTTGGCTTCTTGGGAGCAAAAGGTGAAGCTCATCCACTTCGGCCTTCAGAAGTAAAACGAATTCTCGGGAAATTTGATGAACTGTCAGAACAGGGTGAGGAGGTCAACATTCCATTTATTATCGGAGAAACAGTAACGGTGATCGATGGCCCCTTCAACAGTTTCAGCGGGGTAATTGAAGAAATCAACGAAGAAAAGAAAAAATTGAAAGTGATGGTCAAGATATTCGGACGAAAGACCCCACTTGAATTAAGTTTCATGCAAGTACAAAAAGAGTAGAAGACGCACGGCAGTGCATCTGTATCTAAACAATAAGAAAAATGGCAAAAGAAGTTAGTGGAATTATCAAGTTACAGATCAAGGGAGCGGCTGCAAACCCTTCACCCCCGATCGGACCCGCATTGGGTGCCAAGGGTGTCAACATCATGGAGTTTTGTAAACAATTCAATGCCCGCACCCAGGACAAGGCCGGAAAAGTAATCCCGGTGATCATTACCGTTTACAGGGATAAATCGTTTGACTTTATTGTCAAGACTCCCCCGGTTGCCGTTCAATTGATGGAAGTTTCAAAACTTCAGAAAGGTTCACCCGAACCCAACCGGAACAAGGTTGCTTCGGTGTCCTGGGAACAGGTGCAAAAAATTGCGGAGGATAAAATGCCCGACCTGAATGCATTCACCATCGAATCTGCCACCAAAATGGTTGCAGGAACTGCACGCAGCATGGGAATAACCGTAACCGGTACCGCACCCTTTAAACGTTAATTGACCAACAATCCGTTGTTTAAAAGACCTCATTAACAACAATTAAATATAATAAAATGATAAAGCTGACAAAAAAGAGGAAGGTTGCCTTGTCGAAAATTGACAAGAATACCGTTTATTCGTTGGCGGATGCAGCTGCTCTTGTCAAAGAGATCAGCAACACCAAGTTCGACTCATCCGTTGATATCGACGTTCGTCTGGGGGTTGACCCCCGCAAAGCCAACCAAATGGTGCGTGGCATCGTGACGCTTCCTCACGGTACCGGTAAAACCATTCGGGTGCTTGTCCTTTGTACTCCCGACAAGGAGGATGAAGCTATTCAGGCCGGAGCTGATTTTGTAGGATTGGATGATTATGTAGACAAAATCAAAGGTGGTTGGACGGATGTTGATGTAATTATCACCATGCCCAGTGTTATGGCCAAGGTTGGTGCGCTAGGACGAATCCTCGGACCACGGGGATTGATGCCCAACCCAAAAACGGGGACTGTTACCATGGAGGTTGGAAAGGCCGTTAAAGAAGTAAAAGCCGGTAAAATCGACTTCAAGGTTGATAAGTTCGGCATTATTCACGCATCCGTTGCAAAGGTTTCCTTTGAAAAGGATAAAATTGTGGAAAATGCCAAAGAATTGATCAACACGATTATCAAACTGAAACCGTCTTCGGCAAAAGGTACCTACGTGAAGAGTATTTATATGTCAAGTACCATGAGCCCGAGCGTTCCGGTTGACCCGAAATCGGTTACCGCTTAATTACAGAAACCTGAGAGACAACTATCATGAAAAAAGAAGAAAAAACCCAGCTTATCGATTCCCTTGCAGCACAGTTAAAAGGAGCAAACTCCTTTTATCTTACCGATACTTCTACACTGAACGCAGCTACAACAAGCAGACTTAGAAGGACGTGCTTCAAGAAGAATGTTCAGTTGAGGGTGGTAAAAAATACTTTGTTGCAGAAGGCCATGGAACGTACCGGAAAGTCGTTTGAAGAGTTTTATCCGGTGCTTACAGGACCAACCTCCATTATGTTTTCTGAGGTTGCCAATGATCCGGCTAAACTGATCAAGGAATTTCGCAAAGCCGCCCTGAAACCCAGCCTGAAAGGTGCTTACGTAGAAGAATGTATCTACCTTGGCGACAATCAGCTGGATGTGCTGATCCACATCAAATCGAAATACGAATTGATCGGCGACCTGATCGGCCTTTTACAGTCCCCAGCCAAGAATGTTCTTTCGGCTTTGCAGTCGGGCGGGAACAAACTTTCTGGAATTGTAAAAACCTTATCAGAAAAACCTGAATAATCAAAATTTTAACGAAAGAGTAATTTTAGTAATAACCGTTCCGACAAACAGGAACACAAACAGTAATAAAAATGGCAGATTTAAAAGCTTTTGCAGAACAGTTAGTTAATTTGACAGTAAAAGAGGTTAACGAATTAGCAAAGATTCTGAAGGATGAGTATGGTATTGAACCAGCTGCAGCAGC
>CAIVAT010000119.1 GCA_903903985.1 uncultured Bacteroidales bacterium
CGCCGACGATGGCGATGGCGGGCAGCGCGCCGACGGCCGGATCGCCCGTGTGCATCGAGCCGCCGTAGCCGCCCGCGCAGCCGGTCGCGCGGCCGAACAGCTCGGCCATCATCGAGTCGAGCGAGACGCCCTTGGCGATGGCGTGGCCGTGCGGGCGGTGAGTGCCCGCGACCCAGTCGTCAGGGCGCAGGGCCTCGCAGACGCCGACGGCGCAGGCCTCCTGGCCGACGTAGAGGTGCAGAGTGCCGGGCATCCGGCCTTCGAGGAAGAGCTGGTTGACGCGCTCCTCGAACTGGCGGATGCGCTTATAACCCCGTGAATTTGAAAACAAAAGAGTTAAAACCATAAAACCAATAATAATGAAACCTGGAAATACAACCATTTTGATCGTTGACGATGATCAGGATTACCTTTATCAGCTGCAGACAAAAATTCAAGGCTTTGGTTTTAAAACAATTACGGCAGAAGGCCAGAAAGAGGCAGAAGAACTTCTCGAGAAGACAAAACCTGACCTGGCCATCCTCGATCTGATGATGGAAAATGAAGACAGCGGGTTCATCCTGTGTTATAAAATGAAGAAAAAATACCCGGAAATCCCCATCATCATTGCAACCGGTGTAGCCGCAGAAACCGGGATCAGTTTTGATATCAATGATGAAAATAACCGCAAATGGATCAAAGCCGATCTCTTTCTGGATAAAGGGATACGTACAGAGCGTTTGATGGAGGAAATTGAAAATTTATTGTTGAAAAATAACAGATAATGTAGTAATAAAGGATTTTCGGCTTATTTTTGAGAGGTGAAATAGATTTATGTCCATACTAAAAATTCTCGTCGTCGATGATGAACCTGGCATCCGGAGCGGAGTATCGCGGATCCTACGAAACTTCAGGGTGGATTATCCTTTCATGGATGAAGCCTTCGAGTTTGATATAATTGAAGCTTCTACCGGCGAGGCGGGTATTGAGATCATCGAATCGAACCAGCCTGACATCCTGTTGCTGGACAATAAACTGCCTGGAATCCAGGGGATTGAAGTACTTGAGTATATCAAAAAGAAACAAAAAAGCATCATTGTGGTCATGATCACCTCCTATGCATCGCTCGAACTGGCTGTGAAAGCAACCAGCGACGGGGCATATGATTTCATACCAAAACCTTTTACACCGCAGGAATTAAAGTCATCCATTGAGAACATCACCAAGCGCGTTTTTCTTAAAAAGATGACCAATAAACTGCAGGATTCAGGAAAGCAGATCCGGTTTACCTTTCTCTCGGTTCTCTCTCATGAACTCAAGGCGCCGCTGAATGCGATTGAAGGTTATCTGAAAATGGTGAAAGAACGTCAAATTGGTACGCGGCTTGAAGATTATGATGTCATGATAGAACGGTCGCTCGAACGGATAAAGGGCATGCGAAGCCTGATCCTGGACATGCTAGATCTTACCCGTGTAGAATCAGGAAAAGCGAAGAGAAACATCACAGATGTAGACTTGTCGATGGTTGCCAGGACAGCCATGGACACCATGCGGCCATATGCCATCCAACGGGATGTAAAACTCAATCTGCACCATGATGGGCCCGTCATGTTAAAAGCTGATGCCGAAGAGATGGAAATAATTTTCAACAATCTTATTTCCAATGCCATAAAATACAACAAGCATGGTGGAACCGTTGATTTCACCATCGAACCCAGGGATGGGTGTATGAATATCAGGGTGGTCGATACCGGCATTGGCATGACCTCCCTGGAGATCGAGAAGATTTTTGATGATTTTGTTCGGATTAAAAATGACAAAACCAAAAATATATCCGGAAGCGGGTTAGGACTTTCCATCGTAAAAAAACTGATTGACAATTACGCCGGAAAGATCGAAGTATCGAGCATTACGGACCAGGGTAGTACATTTGATGTGACACTTCCAATAGATAAGCCATGTTTGTAAAAAATTTACCTCACAAAACCGTTGAACGGTTAAGCCAGTACCGTCGTGCATTGCTGATGATCCTTTCGAAAGAAAAAACGCACGTTTTTTCTCATGAAATAGCGCAAATGCTTCACATTACTCCTGTTCAGGTTCGCAGGGACCTGATGCTGATCGGGTACTCCGGTAACCTGCGCAAGGGATATGATATCAAGGAACTGATCGAATTGATCGGGAAAATCATAGACTCAGACCGCGGTCAGCGCGTGGCCGTTGTCGGGCTCGGCAACCTCGGTAAGGCGATTATCAGCTATTTCAAAGGGAAACGTTCAAAATTAGCCATCATTGCCGCGTTTGATATCAACCCGGAAAAAATCAACCGTGTTTACGACGGGGTGGCTTGTCACCATTTCAGCCAGATGACCGATATCATCAAACAGAACAACATATCGATCGGCATCATTGCCGTACCTGCCGAACAAGCCCCTGAAATTGCCGAGACCATGGTTCTTGCCGGTATCAAAGGAATATTGAATTTCACGCCCAAACCGTTGAACGTCCCGCCATTCGTGTACCTTGAAGAGTACGATATGATTACATCACTGGAAAAGGTCGCCTTCTTCGCCAAAAAAAATGATGAACGCTTTAAGTAGAAAGAATTAGGTGAAAATATTTTATGATTTTGACCATGTTGGAGAAATCCGCAACGCGGTGATCACGACAGGGTCTTTTGATGGGGTGCATATCGGCCACAAAGTAATTCTGCAAAGGCTGAAAAAGCTTGCCAATGAAATTGGCGGGCAGACCGTATTGATTACCTTTCACCCACACCCGCGAAAGGTTTTGTACCCCGATACTGCAGGCAAAGGGTTGTTCCTGATCAACTCACAACGTGAGAAAATCAACCTGCTTGAAAAAGCGGGTCTTGACAACCTGATCATTGTCGAGTTCACCCTTGATTTTTCCAGGATCACTTCGATTGATTTTGTGAAAAATATCCTGCTGAACAAGTTGCACGCTCGCAAGATCGTTATCGGGTTCAACCACCATTTTGGCCATAACCGCGAAGGGGATTTCGGAGCGCTTCGTGAATTGGGCAGCAGCAATGGATTTGAGGTAGAAGAGATCCCTGAGCAGGATATCCACAATGAATCCGTGAGTTCAACCAAAATCAGAAAGGCCATCCAGGATGGCAACATCCAAAAAGCCAATGCCTATCTTGACCATCAATACATCATGATGGGCCTGATGAGCAAAAGCAGCCAGACACTTGAAGAAATTGGTTTTCCTTCCTATACCATGCAAATTGAAGAGGACTGTAAACTCGTTCCACCCAATGGCGTTTATGCCGTAACCGTTATCGGGGAAGACTGTTTTTCAAGGGCCATGTGCTTTATCAGGGAGAATGAATCCTCTCCCCTGGACACCCTTGTTGAGGTTCATCTTCTGGAAAGTTATGGCAGCATTGAAGGAAGCATCGGAACCCTGCTGTTTCACAAACGGATCCGGGAAGAGCGCATCCTGGCCACTCAGGAGGATTTAAAGCGACAACTCACCATCGACCGCAACCAGGTTGACGAACTTATTTTCTGATGCCTGTAAAATCCAATGACCGGTTAAAAGTTACTTTTCTTGGTACAGGAACGTCAATAGGCGTGCCGGTGATTACCTGCGATTGTCCGGTGTGCATATCTGCCGATCATCACGATAAACGAATGCGTACTTCCGTGATGCTGGAGATAAACGGGTTGACCTTCGTCATCGACTGTGGACCTGATTTTCGCCATCAGATGCTGAATCAGCATGTCATGAACCTGGATGCCGTGTTGTTCACCCATGAACACCGCGACCATATTGCCGGCCTGGATGATGTACGTGCCTTCAACTATGTTCTCAACAAAAAGATTGATATTTATGGCACACCACAGGTGATGGAAGCCATCAGGATCGAATTCCCCTATATTTTCTCGGAATCCCGGTATTTTGGCGCCCCGCAGCTAACCATTCACCCGATAGATGACCGGCCTTTTTCCATCATGGGAATTGAATTTATTCCCATCATGGTGATGCATGAAAACCTGCCGGTTACAGGTTTCCGGGTTGGAGACTTCACCTATATCACGGATGCCAGTTGTATCAGCGACCAGGAGTTGAAGAAGATCAAAGGATCGCGGGTAATCGTTTTAAACGCTTTGCGCAATTCAAGGCATGTATCCCATTTTTCAGTAGGCGAGGCTGTGGAGATCCTGACGAAATTAAAACCGGAGTCGGCATTTCTCACCCATTTAAGCCATTTTGTCGGACTGCATGCGGAGGTCAATAAAAAATTGCCTGATTTTATTCAATTGGCGTACGACGGATTAGAGGTGATGGTATAAGGCGCAGGTATGCAGATAGATATTTTAACATTGTTTCCGGAGATGTTTGAAGGGCCATTCAGCCATTCAATTTTAAAACGCGCACAGGCAAAAGGGCATGCAGTTATTCGATTGCATAATATCCGCGATTGGTCCGTTAATAAACATAAGTCTGTTGATGATTATCCTTATGGCGGCGGAGCCGGGATGGTGATGATGATCGAACCGGTCGTAAGATGCATCGAAGAATTACGATCAAAAACTTCCTACGACGAATTAATATACCTCAGTCCCGACGGAGAACTTCTCACCCAGGGAATAGCAAACCAACTATCGACCAAACAAAACTTACTGATTCTCTGCGGCCATTACAAAGGGATTGATGAACGTATCCGGATACATTTCATCACCCGTGAGATTTCCATTGGCGACTATGTATTGTCGGGTGGCGAAATGGCTGCTGTGGTGCTTACAGATGCCGTGGTACGGATTATTCCCGGCGTATTGAATGATGAAACATCTGCATTGAGCGATTCTTACCAGGATAATCTGCTTTCACCCCCGGTATATACCCGTCCTGCGGATTTCCGTGGATTGAAGGTCCCCGACATCCTGTTATCTGGAAATGACCGGGAGATCGCAAAGTGGCGATACGAGGAGTCGGTTGAACGTACTATCCGGCGCAGGCCGGGCCTTCTGGATGAGGGACACGAATCACCTTGACTGACATGTTTGTGAATTTTGGTTAAGACAGCCATTTTTTTCAATCGCCCACTGTTTATTCCAAATAAAAATCATATATTTGCAAACTTTTTAGTGCGTAACTGATATAATTCTACAAAAGCCATGAACAAAGCGGAAATAATGAAATTTGTCGAAGAGACTGTGATTCAGAAGAATGAATTGCCTTCTTTTAAAGCCGGGGATACCATCACTGTACATTATAAGATCAAGGAAGGAAACAAAGAACGTATTCAGACATTCCAGGGCGTGGTTTTGCAGCGTGCGGGCAAAGGTTTGAATGAAACCTTTACCGTCAGAAAAATTTCAGGGAACATTGGTGTTGAGCGTATTTTTCCCTGCACCTCCCCTTTCATTGACAAAATCGAAGTTAACAAACACGGTGTAGTTCGCCGGGCACGCATTTATTACCTTCGCGGATTGCAGGGTAAAAAAGCCCGTATCAAGGAAGAACGGATTTAAGACCGAATTGGATTCCATTAAAAAACCCCGTCTACAGCGGGGTTTTTTATTCAGTTCATCACCATGTTGATGGTTCCGGTTTCAGTTGTTTTGAGGACTGCAAGCGCTTTCGAGTAATTGAGCAGGTTACGGATCACCGATTCGCTGGGAGAAACTACCTTTCCTCTCCTTTGTTTTTCAGCAGAGAGATCGTTTACCTTTGATGAAAATGATTTCAAAGAATAAAATGTAGCTGTTCGCTTCATAGGCCGAATTTTGATTTAAGATGTAATTCATACCTAAAAAACGAGATATATTTCTCAATATTTTACTGGTTGAAAAATAATTTTCCCCATTTCACCTTTTCCCATCCATCTAGGCCGTGAGAATCACCTCCTTCTCTTTCACCAGTTTCCTGAGGTTGATCAGTGCGTAGCGCATTCTCCCAAGAGCGGTGTTGATGCTCACGTTGGTGACTTCGGCAATGTCTTTAAAACTCATATCGCCGTAATGGCGCATGACCAGCACCTCTTTTTGTTCTTTGGGAAGATAATCAATAAGTTTCTTCACATCACGGTGAATCTGCTCGGTAATCAGTTGTTCTTCGACCGATTCAACGGGAATCCTGACCTTGTCGAAAATATCGTAATCATCATTGTTTTCAATGATGGGAATTCGCTTGGCTTTGCGGAAATAATCAATGATGAGGTTATGTGCAATACGCATCACCCATTGGATGAATTTGCCTTCCTCTTTGTATTGTCCTGAACGAAAGGTGTTGATCACCTTGATGAATGTATCCTGAAATAAATCCTCAGCCAGCTCTTTATCCTTAACAACCATAAGGATATAGGCGAACACGCGGTTCTTGTGGCGACGGATTAGTTTTTCAAGGGCTGATTCAAAACCGGCAAGATATTGGCCGATTAACTCCTGGTCACTAATGACATGGGCTTGCATGGAACCTCCTTTTTTAGTTAAAAAAGAGTAGAAGTCAGTCGATAGTGTCCCTCCTATTATTATGCGCAGGGGGTTTGGAGCTGCGCTGGTTTATACCTGTTACGGGATTTCCCGTGTTTGGTTGCAGCAAAAGTAAATAAAAAAAATCGAAAAGCAAGTTTTCTTACTAATTTTGTCAAAATAATTGCAGGAACTCTTGAATTAATGAACGTAGACACGCTAGACCCGAAGGATTTCATCATCATTAAAGGAGCAAGGGTCAACAATCTCAAAAATATAAGCCTTGCCATACCACGCAACCAGTTCGTGGTGATTACCGGGTTGTCCGGTTCAGGAAAATCATCCCTGGCATTCGACACTTTGTACGCCGATGGCCAGCGGCGTTATGTTGAGAGTCTGAGTTCGTATGCCAGGCAGTTCCTTGGAAGGATGAGCAAACCCGACGTGGATTATATCAAGGGGATTTCACCGGCCGTGGCCATCGAGCAAAAAGTTAATACGTCGAACCCGAGGTCGACCGTTGGCACTTCAACCGAAATATACGAATATCTTAAATTGCTATATGCACGCATTGGCAAAACCTTTTCACCTGTTTCAGGCAACCTGGTAACACGGGATACGGTGACCGGGATCGTTGATCAGATTCTGGCATTGCCTGATGATTCCAGTGTGAATATTTTCGCCCCTCTCGACCTGGCATCCAAAAATGGCGATCTGCAGGCAAAATGCACGGTTCTCATGCAGCAAGGCTTTACCAGGGTCATGCTTGATGGTAAAATTCTTCGGCTGGATGAAATGGAGCACCTTTCGAAGAAAATATTCAGGGAGCTTTTTGTCATTGTAGACCGTTTTTCGGTTACCCATGATGATGATGAATTGCCCGGACGTGTTGCCGATTCGGTGCAAACGGCATTTTTTGAAAGCCATGGATACTGCATGGTTGAATTGCAGGACACCGGGAAGACCAGGAAAACTTATTCGAACCGATATGAAGCCGACGGGATGAATTTTGAAGAGCCTTCAGAAAACCTGTTTAGTTTCAACAATCCCTTCGGTGCCTGCAAAACCTGTGAAGGCTTCGGCAGTGTGATCGGTATCGATGAAGACCTCGTCATGCCAAACAAGAGGTTATCGGTATATGAAGAAGCGGTTGCATGCTGGCGGGGAGAGAAAATGGGGGAATGGAAAAATGAACTCCTGATGAATGCCTACAAATTCGATTTCCCTGTGCATAAACCGGTTTACGACCTCACTCCTTCCCAGCGCGACCTGCTGTGGACAGGGAACCAGTATTTCAAGGGATTGAATGAGTTCTTTGATTTTGTCGAGAGTCAGAACTACAAGGTCCAGTACCGGGTGATGATGTCTCGTTATCGTGGAAAAACGGGTTGCCCCGAATGTAAAGGGACACGGCTGCGCAAAGATGCTTCCTACGTTAAGATTCAAGGGAAGTCAATCAGCGACCTGGTCTTGATGCCAATCAGTGAATTAACAGGATTTTGCGGTGCGCTTGACCTTACGGATTACGAAGTTGCTGTTTCCAGCCGCTTGCTGACCGAGATCAACAACAGGCTCGATGTGCTTAATGATGTCGGACTTGGCTACCTTACCCTGAACCGGTTGTCAGCATCTCTTTCGGGCGGAGAATCGCAGCGCATCAACCTGGCTACCGCTCTTGGAAGCAACCTGGTGGGATCCATGTACATCCTTGATGAACCCAGCATCGGTTTGCATTCGCGTGATACACAGCGTCTTATTAAAGTATTGTTGCGCTTGCGCGACATGGGAAATACGGTGATCGTGGTTGAGCACGATGAGGAGATCATCCGGGCAGCCGACCAGATCATCGACATTGGCCCCCTGGCAGGCCACCAGGGCGGCGAAATTGTCTTCCAGGGTGATTTCAGAACCCTGAATGCCGATACGAAAAGTCTTACCGGGCAGTATCTCAACCACATCCTGAAAATCGAGATCCCGCTCAAACGGCGCAAGTGGATTGAGTTTATCGAAGTCAAAGGAGCGCGGGAGAACAACCTGAAAAATATTGATGTAAAAATTCCTTTGCATGTTTTTTCAGTCATCACCGGTGTGAGCGGATCGGGTAAGACCTCCCTGGTCAAACGGATCTTATTTCCGGCGCTGAAGAAAATCCATGGCGGGTATGGTGAAAAGACAGGCAAATTTGACCGGATTGACGGCGATTATTCAAGAATAGGGTCTGTTGAAATGGTGGATCAGAACCCCATCGGTCGTTCATCACGTTCAAATCCGGCAACCTACATCAAGGCTTTTGATGAAATCCGTGATTTATTTGCAGATCAACCGCTTGCAAGGGTCCGGAATTACAAACCCGGGTATTTTTCATTTAACATTGCCGGTGGCCGGTGCGACGAATGTGAAGGTGAGGGAGTCGTTAAAATTGAGATGCAGTTTATGGCCGACCTTTTCCTCCCTTGTGAAAGCTGCCAGGGAAAACGGTTCAAAGAAGAGGTGCTGGACGTGAAATACCGTGAAAAGTCGGTGGTTGACATCCTGAACATGACCGTGGATGAGGCGATGGATTTTTTTCAACACAGCGCAAAATCAACGGTTCATGAAAAACACATCCTGGCAAAATTAAAGCCTTTGCAGGATGTGGGTTTGGGCTATCTCCGCCTTGGACAATCCTCAAGTACACTCTCCGGCGGCGAGGCTCAACGTATAAAACTGGCATTTTTCCTCTCCAAAGGAACCAGTGAAAAGCCTACCCTGTTTATTTTTGACGAACCAACCACCGGGCTCCACGTTCATGATATTCATAAGTTGCTGATCGCTTTCGAATCGCTTATCACCAATGGGCATAGTATCCTGGTGATCGAACACAACCAGGAGGTGATCAAGTGTGCCGATTGGGTCATCGACCTGGGCAAAGAAGGAGGCGAAGAGGGAGGACATGTTGTGTTTGAAGGAACACCGGAGGAACTTGTGAAGGTTGATGGGTCATATACAGGGTACTATCTGAAGGAGAAATTAAAGAATTGAATATCAAATATTGAACAACGAATTTTGAATATTGAAATAACCATGGGCTCCGTAGGAGTCCGATATTGGTAGGAACAGTTCATATTTGGTTCAATCGCGCACAAGGCGCGGAATGAATTCGTACAAAATCATTTTCAAAGATATGAGAAGCATAAATCCTACATCAGGTAAAACAATCCGTGAATACCAGGAGCATACCGGGCCAGAGGTTGAGGAAATCATCCGGGATGTTCATGCTGCCTGGTTAAACTGGAAAGAAACCTCCTTTGAACAGAGAACCATCCTGATGAAAAAAGCAGCACAGATCCTCCGGGAAAGGAAGGAGCATTGTGCACGCCTGATGACCCTGGAGATGGGAAAGCTCTTCCGGGAATCGATGGCTGAAATTGAAAAATGTGCCTGGGTGTGTGATCACTATGCCGATCATGCTGCTGAAATGCTGAAGGATGAGGAAGTGGCCACGGATGCAAGCCGGAGTTTCATTACTTTTCAGCCGCTGGGGCCGATCCTTGCGGTGATGCCATGGAACTTCCCTTTCTGGCAGGTTATTCGTTTCTCAGCACCTGCGCTGATGGCCGGGAATGCTGCTGTTTTAAAACATGCTTCCAATGTTCCCGGATGCGCCCTTGCCATCGAGGAGGTTTTCCTTGAAGCCGGTTTCCCGCAACATCTTTTCAGAACCCTGATGATCCCTTCTGCCGCGGTTGAAAAAGTGATTTCCAACCCATCCATCGTTGCTGTCACCCTCACCGGAAGTGAAGCTGCGGGAAGCCAGGTGGCTTCAAGAGCTGGAAAATTCCTGAAGAAAACAGTCCTCGAACTGGGCGGTTCCGATCCGTTCATTGTGCTTGAGGATGCCGATGTCGATGCCGCGGTTAAAACTGCAGTTGTCGCCCGTATGATCAACCAGGGACAAAGTTGTATCGCCGCAAAGCGGTTCATTGTGGTGGAACCGATGATGAGACAGTTTGAAACAGGGTTGAAATCAGCATTTGAATCACTTCGCATGGGCGACCCAATGGATCCTGAAACACAGGTTGGCCCGATGGCCAGGCCTGACCTGGTGGATGAAATTGAAAAACAGGTCAATGCCTCCGTGGCCGCAGGTGCCAGACTTGTCACAGGGGGTCACCGTGTCGCCGGAGCGGGATGTTATTTTGAACCAACCATCCTCGCAGATATAACCAAAGGCATGCCGGTTTATTCGCAGGAAACTTTCGGGCCGGTAGTGTCCCTGATCACTGCACGTGATGAAGAGGATGCCATAAGCATTGCCAATAATTCGGAATTCGGCCTTGGCGGATGTGTGTGGACCCGCGACCTGAAACGCGGTGAGACGATAGCCCGCAGGGTTGAGACCGGTGCCATGTTTGTCAATGGCATGACAAAATCTGATCCGCGGCTACCCTTTGGCGGGATTAAAAAGTCGGGTTATGGGCGGGAACTCGGCACTTATGGAATCAGGGAGTTTGTCAATGTGAAGACCATCTGGGTCGGAGAATGACATGTAACAGGTAATGTGTGTCTGGTGAGGCGTGGCAAGTGAAGAATGACGGTTACTTTATTTCGGATAACCGACCACTCATCCGCTTGAACGCCTGTCCGCCTTTCATCTTGTCCGCCAAAAATTTCCTTATCCATTAAAAAATTGCCAATTTATAAGGAAAAGTTCTTAATTTTGCACCCTCAAATTCTGGCGGGGTAGCTCAGTTGGTTAGAGCGTCGGATTCATAACCCGGAGGTCACGAGTTCAACTCTCGTCCCCGCTACCTAGAAAGTCCTACATTGTAGGACTTTTTTCATTTTCAGAAGTTCCCCGAGGTAAGGAATCGAAGTAAGGAAAAGTTCTAGAAAACCTCAGTGTTTCAGCCCAAATCGTTAATGGAAAATCTTTAGTCCAGCCGTCTTCTTAACGGCTCCCATTTGGACTCCATATTGTTTAATGACAACTGCATCAATACTATGGTCGCATCATTGAGCCCGTTCTTGAGGACGAATACATCGGCGTTGCACCATATATAAATGGTGTTGACGTTGTTCCTGAGGGCTGACACCATCGTATCATCAATGATGTACGGGCCTTCAGGAAACTTGCTGACACCAAACAATCCGCTAGGACTTCCGTGGCCGCAGCATACTATTTTCTGGCGACTATTAATCAGTTTAACCAGATCGGACTTGATAATCCCTCCCGCAATGACGGTTTTATTTGTAAGGTCACGATAGAGACACCGCAAAAAATCGGCAGAGAGGGTGGTCAGATTGAGTGGCGATCGATCTTCAGTCATAACTGAATCAAACTACTTGATATATTGCTAATTTTAGGTATTATTAAATAAAACCAGTTTTGTACAGGATTTAAAGAATATTGTACCTTTAACAACCGAGATGAACAATTGTTTTACGAAGGTTATTACAGATTATCCCCATCAAACCTCGTAGAAATAATTGAATTATGATAAAAACGGTGGAAATCGTACGGAAAAAAGCGAGTATACATACACTGAGGCACTCTTTTGCGACCAACTTTCTGGAACTGGGGACGGATTTACGTTATATTCAGGAATTACTTGGACACAACAGTGTTAAAACCACTGAGATTTATACACATATAACCCGTAAAGGCCTGGATAAGATAAAAAGTCCGCTTGACAATATAGAGGTGTAATAATTAGTACTTGAAGTAAGAAACGATTGAACTTAAACATTCGCTTTCCCACATCAAAATGATTGATAAACGCAATAAAATAAACATCTCAGGTTAAAATAACGCACCGTTGCGTTTACTAACTCTTTAGACAACATTAAAATGTAAGAACCTAAAGTTGAATTTTTGCGAAGTAGAATATTTGTTGTTCTAAAATTTGAAGTTGATAAAATGAAATCCTGTTCGATTTTTTTCCTGTTATCAATATTTGCTTCACAATTACATTGTCAGATAATTACTGGAAAGGTATTGGATGCTTCAAATGGATTGCCATTAGAATATGTAAATATCGGTATTATTGAGACGTCATTCGGTACTTTAACTAATGAAAAGGGAATTTTTTGTTTAGAAGTAAAAGGGCAATCCTCTAAAGCTCAAGTTAGGTTTTCGATAATAGGTTTTAAATCACAAACCTTTACGATGGCGGAGCTTTCTGGGGAAACAAATATTATAAAACTTAAAAATGAACCTATTCAATTGGCAGAGGTAATTATCAAACCCACAGGAAAGGAAAAAAAAGTTGGTACAACAAATTATACTTTGTTTGGTGGATATTGCGGATGGCTTGGAACTGATTTTGGCAAAGGATATGAGATTGGAACACAAATAGTATTGGGAACATTGCCTGTCAATCTGAAAAGTTTACATATTCATGTTAATAATCAATCTTTTGACAGCAGCCTATTTCGCTTACATATCCGTGATATTGTTGATAATTTGCCAAACAATGAATTGCTTACTGCAAACATTTTCATTTCCATTACGAAAAAATCCGGATGGGTAGTCATAGATTTAAGTAAGTATCATCTTGTATTCAATGGGGTTGTTGCATTTTCGCTTGAATGGATAAAAGTCTCTGGAATTCATAAAGAGAAAGCAATGAAAAAAAACGGATCAAAACAAGATTTAGCCAGTGTACGATTTAGTATAAAAACAAAGAAGGAATGTTCCTTTAGCAAGTGGGGGAGTGAAGCTAAATGGTCTAGGTTTGACAGTGAAAGTCCAAGTTTTTATTTGACAGTTCAAGAATAATAGGGTATGTTATGTCATTCGTCTCTGATCCAGGTGTTTATGATGATAATATTTAAAATTAACGTTGCCTAATGAGCCGTCAGCCGAATAATGCGGGCGGTTTCCGGGGGCTGGCGTTCACCAAACCTCCAAACGATGGTGGCACAGAAAACAAACAACAAGTAAACCCCGCACTGCGGCTGCCGGCGGGGCGTTAGTCAAAATTCAAAAATGAAAAACATGAACAAGGGTATTAGTTATTTTCTAATTTGTTGCATTTCTTTTTGGTTTTTTAGTTGTGGTAAAGGTCCTGAGAAACAAACAGGGAAATACACCTTTACATCCGAG
>CAIVAT010000120.1 GCA_903903985.1 uncultured Bacteroidales bacterium
ACTTTATAAGTTATGTTTCACATTGAGCTTCGAGCTCGTTATCAAATATAAAGGTAAGGCTGTGGGGGCGTTCCGGCAAAAGCCGGAACGCTGATTTTTATGCGGTGTGTGTATGAACCGCAGTTTTTATGTAAGTTTGTTTAGTAGGTATCAACGATAAATCCATCGATCATGAAAAATCAAAGCCTGATTTCCATCAATGATTTTACCCGCGAAGAACATATCCGGATACTCAACCTTGCCGGCGCATTCGAAAAGCAACCCAGACAAAAAATCCTGGAGGATTATGTGGTCGCCACCCTGTTTTTTGAACCGTCAACGCGAACGCGGCTCAGCTTTGAAAGCGCTGCCACCCGCCTGGGGGCCAGGGTGATCGGATTTTCCGATTCATCCAGCTCCAGCGTCACCAAAGGGGAATCGTTGCGCGATACCATCCTCACCATCAGCAACTACTGCGATATCATCGTGATGCGCCATCCAAAAGAAGGCAGCGCCCGGTTTGCCAGTGAAGTTGCTTCCGTTCCCATCATCAATGCCGGTGACGGGGCCAACCAACATCCAACGCAAACGCTCCTGGACATGTACTCGATCAGAAAAACCCAGGGCTCCCTGGATAACCTGAATGTTGCTTTTGTCGGTGACCTCAAATACGGGCGAACCGTTCATTCCCTTGTCCAGGCGCTATGCAACTACAACACGACCTTTCATCTTGTCTCGCCTCTTGAACTGAAACTTCCGAGTTCGATTAAAATGTCAATCAAGGAGCGAAACCTGGAATATACGCAATCAACGGAGCTTCAGGAGGTCATTCCGCAGGTTGACATCCTCTACATGACCCGTATACAAAAGGAGCGGTTTGCGGATCCTTTGGATTACGAAAAGGTAAAGAATACATACGTTCTCCGCAACAGCATGCTTGAAGGTGCCAAACCAAACCTGAAGATCATGCATCCGCTGCCCCGTGTCAACGAGATCACGACCGATGTCGACAGCAACCCGATGGCCTACTATTTCACCCAGGCCCTCAATGGGGTTTTCGTCAGGCAGGCTTTGCTTGCCACTATTCTTGGTGTAGTTGAATAACCGAAAAAAGAACCAGTATCATGGAAAAAGAAATTCTCAGAAAAGAACTTAAAGTGTCGGCCATTGAGAATGGCACGGTGATCGACCATATTCCTTCGGGCAGCGTATTCCAGGTCATAAAGATTTTAAACCTCACGGAATACCAGGACCAGCTTCTTATTGCAACCAATCTCGACAGCCAGAAAATGGGGAAAAAGGGGATCATCAAGGTCAGCAATAAGTTTTTCAAAAGCGATGAAATAAACAAGATTGCACTTGTTGCGCCTACCGCCACCCTCATCATCATCCGGAATTTTGCGGTGATCGAAAAGAAAAATGTGGAAGTTCCCGATTATGCAGAAAACATCGTCAGGTGCTTTAATCCGAACTGCATCACCAACAACGAGGATGTCAGCACGAAATTCACGGTGATTGACAAGAAAGACCTGAAACTCCGTTGCCATTACTGCGAGAAAATCACCGCCCGGAAAAACATTGCCTTCAGATAATGTTGCATCATATTTCCAAACTGATCTCGGAGGGGGAACACCAGCAACTCGATTTTAAATTTGAAATTGCCGATGCCCATAAGATCGCCCGGACACTGGTGGCGTTTGCCAATACCGATGGCGGGCGGTTGCTGATCGGCGTAAAGGATAACGGGGCGCTGGCCGGCGTGCGCTCTGAAGAGGAGTATTATATGGTGGAGGCGGCAGCAACGATGTATTGCCGGCCGGTCGTCAATTTCACCGTTAAGGAATGGAACCTGAATAAAAAGACCATTCTCGAGATCATCATCCTCAAGAGTTCAGCCAGGCCTCACTTTGCGCAGCAAAAGGAAGGCAACTGGCTTGCCTATCACCGGGTTAAGGACCAGAATTTTGTTGTGAACCGGATCCTGATGAGGGTGTGGAAACTCGAACAGGCCCCGAAAGGGGTTTATTTAAAGTTTACCGATCCGGAAAAATTCCTGCTTGAATACCTGGAAACAAACCGTTCGATCACCCTGTCAAAATTCATGCGGCTGGCAGGCATCTCGCGCAATAAAGCGGAAAACATCCTTGTGCGGTTTATTCTGCTAAAAATCCTTCTGATGAATTTTACAGATAATTTAACATTTTTCACCTTAAACCCTTCTGCAAAACTGACAGAGAATGGTTAACTTTGCGTCCACAATATGAAAAGACTGTCATCACTGGTAATTTTATTTTTCCTGATGACCCCGGTTTTTTGCCAGGGCGTGATGAAAGATACCGTTATCGGCCAGGGGGAACATTTTTTTCAACCGAAGAAGTTTGATTACCACGTCACCCTTGGTTCGCAGTTTACTTCCATCTCCGGATTCGGGTCAGGATTAAACACCTATGTTTCACCGCACGTTTCCTATCATGTTAACAAACGGCTCAGCATCGGTGCCGGGATCAGCATCATCCAGACCAATTACTTCAAAGCCAGGTCTTACTTTCAGAATGAACAGGCTTCTTACAGCAATGGCAACTTCACCAGTGCGATGGTGTATGTGAGCGGGCAATATCTTGTAAACGACAGGCTAACCATCTCCGGTTCTGCCTACAAACAATTCCCGATCAGCCGGGACCCGCTGCCCTACAACCCGTTCAATCCCGTATCATCCAAAGGCATCCAGGGAATAGACATGAATGTGGGATACAGGATCGGCGATCATATGTATATCCAGGCAGGTTTCCGCTTTTCAGATGGAGCAAATCCCTATTATACCGATCCGTTTAACCGGAATCCATTTATAAATGATGGCTATGGCTCGCAGACGGGGTTTGGAGTTCCCAGGTGGTAAGGAATTTACGATTTACAATTGAAAAGTGATTTGTTACCCTGTTACCCTGTTACCCTGTTACCCTGTCACCCTGTTACCCTGTCACCCTGTTACCCTGTCACCCTGTTACCCTGTCACCCTGTCACCCTGTCACCCTGTCACCCTCTCACCCCTCAAAATGATCCGCAATATATTTTAACGCTTCACTGATATCCATTGCATTGCTCGATGGACCTACCCTGATGTAAAACGCTTCATCAAATCCCGGCTGGCGGAGAAATACCGGCCGGCTGCTCCGGTGGCATTGAACCATGCAAACTGTTTTGTCGGCAATTTCCTCGAGGGTCGTTCGGATGTACAGACTGACATCTCTTCCCAGACAGGTGCGGATCAATGTCCACAAATGCAGCAGGAATTTATCATCGTTTAAAAATTTATCGCTTTCGATGCCCTCGATGGAGCCATCATCGCGCACGCCGATGAGCAAGGCTCCGCCTGCTGAATTGAGAAAAGCGGCAATGGTTTTCAGGCAGGCCCGTTCCACGGCCTGGTTGTTTTTTCCGGCCCTGATATCCCACCGCAGGGTCGATTTAAACTCAATGACCTCATTCTCCCCTTCTTTAATGAACATTCCGATCCGGCGCCCAGCATCGGTTTTCTCTTCAAGACATTCCAGGTAATCACGGGCATGGGCCACCTCAAACAGGATTTCAGAAATCCGGGTGTCTCCCTGGATCTTCAATGCAATCAATCCTTTGGCATATTCCATGGCGCTGATGAATCCAGAGACCAGCAGCAATGGCAAAACGACGCCTGAATGGTGCAAACTGCTCAAAGCCTGGACGACCACTTTTTGTTCCGTAGAGAGCTGATCGTAGCTTGACCTGAGCAATTCGGGGAACGGGTGGGCATCGGTTTCCTCGACAATAATCCGGCTCATGGTCATGTTAACGAATTCATTGATAGAATGAACCAGGGCAGACAAGGTCACAAATGCAAAAGGAAAAAGGTCGTCATCGGGACTGAAAGCCTGAAGACTCGATTTCCCCGTTGTTTTGGTTGCAACAAACGGGTCGGATGACATCAATTTGTCCCATTCTCCCGGAAAGGGATCACCCGATGCGTCAAATACATCTTTTTGAAATGCGTAAAACAAAGGGGCAGAAAAGGTTTTTTCCCTGGTCATTTGAAGGAACATCAGGTCGGTGAGGATCAACTGCGCCACCCGTTCCGATTCATGAATGAATGCCTTGCCCTGGATCGTCAGCAATGGTTTTGTTCCCTGGAAAACCTGGTACTTCTGATCCTGTTTGACGATATCGAGCGGGTCGGATCCAATCGTCACCCAGGTCTTTTCCTGGTAATCAGCGAATGTACTCATGAAATTTTCTTTTTAAATATGGCAAATAATACTAAATCCCGGGTCAAAGTACCCCACCCTAAATCCCTCCACAAACAGGGAGGGACTTTCTCCCCCTTCCCTTTTTTGGGGAAGGGGTCAGGGGGATGGGGTTCAATATGTTGGCAAGGGCCTGGGTTAAAATTACAATAACAAATCTAACAAAAACAATCATACCATTTATTATTCCTACCTTTGAAAAGCTTAATTAAATACAAAAAACCCGGTGGCTGACCAAATTACCTGCAACATGAAAAACCTGATTCGACTGACTGTCATGATCATTTTATTCAGTATCGCCCTGTCGGGATGTTATTATGACAAGGATAATGAGCTCTATCCATTGTCAGGAAACTGCGACACCACTGGCGTTATGACTTATTCCCAGTCGATCGTACCCATCATGGTGGCGAATTGCAACACCTGTCACAGTGCCGCCAATCCATCCGGGGATGTGATTACCAACACTTATCCCGGGTTGAGTGTTGTCGCTAAAAAGGGGAAACTCTGGCCTTCGGTGAACCATGAAGGGAGTTTTCCGATGCCAAAAGGATTGGATAAACTTTCAGCATGCGATTTGACAAAGATTAAAAAGTGGATTGATGGGGGGAGCCTGGAGAATTGATATTTTCGATTTACGAGTGAAAAAACAGGATAGAAACTGCTACATTTAAAAAGTATTGAAATGAAGATGTGGGTTAAAATTTTACTTGGAATGACCGCAGTCGGGATTATTGCGCTGTTCCTGGTCTATAAATTTGTGTACAATAAACAACATCCTGATTTTGAAAAAATGGAGGCGGCTTTTACCCTAAATGCTCAGGATCTATACCAGGCATTTAAATCAAAACCGGATGCCTCTTCTGCCAAATATAATGGAAAAGTGATCGCACTGACCGGCAAACTGGGCAGGATTGAAACGGCAGACTCCCTTGTCATCGCCGTATTTATCTTCGCCAAGGGTGATTTCGGCGATGAAGGGATCCGGTGCACCATGCTTCCAAAATTCAATGATGCAGCGGGCAAGCTACAGCCCGACGGGGAAGTGATGGTCAAGGGATATTGTACCGGCTACAACGAAACCGATGTGATCCTGGAGAAGTGTTCAATTATCAACCAATAATAAAATTCAATATCATGCGGACCTGTTCAATTATCTTCACCCTGCTTTTCATAACCACGATTTCTGCGGGTGCACAAAAATTCATCACGAAAACCGGGCATATCAGGTTTTATTCTGATTCCCCGCTGGAAAAAATTGAGGCCAACAACCGGCAGGTGAACTGTGCCTTTGACCTGGCAACAGGCGATTTTGTATTCAAGGTTCTCATGAAATCCTTTGAATTTGAAAAAGCGCTGATGCAGGAACATTTCAATGAAAATTATGTTGAATCGGATAAATTCCCAAGCGCCACCTTTATTGGCAAGGTGACCAATTTTAAAGATGTGAACCCTTCAAAAGATGGTATCTACGATGTAAATGTTGAAGGCCGGCTCACCATGCATGGTGTAAGCAAAAACATCAGTGAGAAAGGAACCTTTGAAATGAAACAGGGAAAGCTGATTGGCAAGGCAAAATTCAACATCGCTGTTGCCGATTATAAAATAACCATTCCCGGTAATGTTGGCAATAACATATCCAAGACCATAGAAGTCACTGTTGATCTCACACTGGACAAAGCAAGCATGTAATATGAAGTACAAAATACTGTTTTTGTTTATATTCCCCGGATTGATGTTCGTTGCCACGGCCAAAGGGCAGGATGATCTTTTGTCAATGATCGAAAAAACTGAAAAACCAACCATCGATTATACAACGGCCACCTTTAAAGCCACCCGCATCGTCATCGGGCAATCCATCGAATTGCCTCCCAAAGGGAACCTGGTGTTCCTGATCTCTCACCATTTCGGGGCGATGAATACCGGGTATGAGAACCTGTTTGGATTAAAAGAGGCCCATTTCAGGTTGGGACTGGAGTACGGAATAACTGACCGGCTCGGGCTGGGTGTAGGGTTAAATACAGACAAAAACACCTGGGATGGTTTTGTGAAATATAAGTTGCTGCGCCAGAGCAAAGGTGCCAGAAAGATGCCTGTATCGATCGATTTGTTTGGCAATTCAGCCATTTACACTACTCAGTGGGCTGATCCAACCCGGACAAATTATTTCAGCTCACGCATTACTTATGCTGTCCAGGTAATGATCGCCAGGAAATTCGGCAACAGCCTGTCACTTCAGATTACCCCGTCGTATGTGCATAAAAACATTGTTCCTACTTCCGATGACCACAACGACATTTTCACACTGGGTGCCGGTGGCCGGATGAAGGTGAGCCAGCGGGTTTCCATCAACGCAGAGTATCACTACCTTTTCAAAGGACAGGTTGTATCGACAACCGTGTACAATTCCTTTTCCGTGGGGGTGGATATTGAAACAGGAGGGCATGTTTTTCAGCTTTTTCTCACCAACTCAAAGGGCGAGTATGAAGAAACCTTCCTGACCGAAACCACAGGGAAATGGTCAAACGGTTACATTTACCTGGGATTCAATATCAGCAGAATGTTCACGATCGTGAAGCCTAAGCTGCCCAAGGAATGAGGCAGGACGAAGTATTTCATCCATCGTCTCACGTCTCACGTCTCACGTCTCACTTGCCTACGGCATCCGGCCAGGTGATCATTTACCATCCCGGCTGCCTGCATGAAGGCATAGCAGATGGTACTGCCCACAAATTTGAATCCTTTGGCTTTCAGGTCTTTGCTCATGGCATCCGATTCGGGTGAAGATACCGGCATCGCCGACAGGCTGGTCAGTTTATTATTAATGGTTTTCCCCCCGGTGAACTGCCAGATGTATTGATCGAAGGTTCCGAATTCTTTCCGGATCTCAAGAAAGCACTTCGCGTTCTGAATTGTTCCGCGGATTTTCGCCTTGTTCCGGATGATCCCGGCATCGGACATCAGCCTTTCAAAATCATCTTCACCATAATCGGCAATCCTCCCGGCATCAAAGTCATGGAATGCCTTCCTGAAATTCTCCCGCTTATGAAGCACCGTCCTCCAGTTCAAGCCTGCCTGGAAAGCATCCAGGACCAGGAACTCGAATATTTTCCGGTCATCGTGCAGGGGGACTCCCCACTCTTCATCATGGTACCGGATCATAAGCGGATCGTTGGTGGGCCATTGGCAGGAGTTAATGTCCGGCATGGGCGATATAGTTATGAATGTTAAACTTTCGTTTGCAACCGTTGAAATTCATATACCTGACCATTCCGAATATTTTTCGTTCGCTCCAGGGACGGTCATGGACTCCGCCAAGGGACCATGCTATGCCGGCATATCCATTCGGGTCACGTCCGTCAAGTTCGTACTTATCGTTCAGGTAGATGGCAATTTCAAGGGCTTCTTCAGGAGAGGCGGTCCATTCCAGGATTTTCTTGGCCCAATACATCCGCATGTAACCATGCATTTTGCCGGTGGCGGTCATTTCCTGCTGGGCAGCGTTCCACAGCGGATCATGCGTACTCCCCTCTTCGAACTGATCCAGCGTATAGCAATATTCCCTCGGATCGGTGCGATGCTTGTTCAGGGAGGCCTGGGCCCACGGCGGAAAGCCGCTACAACGGTCATAGTTGGGATTATGGAAACAAAAGTTATCGGCCAACTCGCGGCGCACGATTAACTCTTCCAGAAAAGCCTTTTTCGATGCCGGATTCGCATCACTTTCCAGTACTTCAAGTGCCAGGCGCTGGGGAGCGAGATGCCCGAAGTGCAGATAGGGTGACAGGTCCGATTGCCCTTTCCTGTCAGGAGCATTCCGGTCGGGATCATACCTTTGCAGCCTTTCGCTGATGAATTTCGACATTGCATCTGAAGCTGCTATTTCGCCGGGTACCAGCCAATCGACCTCAGGTACTTCCCTGTCGATCGGCATCGACCTTAAAACTTCTGCCCAATTAATCCTTGGCCCTTCCTGGATCTCCCCGAAATCAGGCTGTTTTACAAGGGATGGAAAGGCTGTAAGAAATTCAGGAAGAAGGCGTTCAATTTTTTTTCTCAGGGTAAATGCAGCGTATTCTGCTTTATCCGATACATACCGGCATGGAATGATGTTATGCGCGTCAACCTCATGCAAAGGGATGTCGGTACGTTCGGTCATCCGTTTACGCCAGTCCATCGGTAACCGCAGCGGGTTGAAGTCAGTGACGAGCATCCCGGCATCCTGTTCCAACAATAACCGGGGCAATACGTCCTGAGGCAACCCTTGCAACAGAATGAAAGGAATATTGTACCTGGCAAGTTTCCGGGCAGCGGCAGCAAGCCCTCCTGCCATGAAACCAAACTGCCTGATGGTGGCGCCCAGGGAACCCGGAGCGATACAAAATGCAACCAGCAGGGGCTGTTGCATGGCCAGCGCCTGTTCCTGTGCATACAACAAAGCCCAGTTGTCGACGGCGCGCTGATCGCGCTGCATCCAGTATACGACCGGGCCGGGCTGAGCTTCTGCCTGCCTGAGGATGTGTATTCTCCTTGGATCAATTGCCATCGGTCAGGAGATTAAATATTTTTCTTTCTCTCCTACCTTTAACAACAACTCGTTTACCTCATTTTTCAAGGTTGAAAGTTGCATTTCCTCCCGGATCATCAGCCTGTTCATGCGTTCCAGTTCTTCGACTTTATTCTTAAGGGTTATTTCGGTTTGCTTTCGGGTGGTGATATCCTGGGCCAGGGCCACAATTACCTTTTGCCCGAAATAGACGCCACTCTGCAGCCGGATATCTTTTAAAAAATATTCATTGTTGGCACGTTTGCCCCAAAATTCAAACTGTTGCGGTTCCCCTTCATAAGCACGTTTTAACATTGCAGAAACGCTTTCCAGGTCGTTTCTCCCCGGGGCTGAAACAAAAGACGGATCCTTTCCCACGAGAGCCTCACGCGGAAAACCATACATTTTTAACGCTCCCTGGTTGACATCAAGAAATTTCCCATCCTGATCGAGCACATAGATTGCATCGGTCACGCTGTTGAACAAACCCCGGTAACTTTCAGCGCTTTGCTCCAGGGCGTCTTTCGCTTTTTTCCGTTCGGTGATATCCCTGGCCACTCCCATAATTTCCATAAGCTCACCCGCCTCATTGTATATACCATTGATGCTCTGTTCCAGCCAGCGTGTGGTGCCGTCTTTATGGTAATATTCCAGTTCGAGAAGGATTCCCCTGTCTTTATCGGCTACCCCCTGCTGGTCGATGACCGCCTCGTTGATAAGCACCGACATGGCATAATCAAGGGACTCAGGGACCATGCATTCATCGATGGGCATGCACAATCGTTCTTCCGGCGTGTATCCAAGGGTAAATTCGGTGGATGGGCTTACATACACCGTTTTCAGATCCAGGTCCAGTATCCATACAACATCATGCATTTTTTCCGCAAGGATGCGGTATTTGGCTTCGCTTTCACGCAATGCCTGTTCCGCCTTCTTTCGCTCGGTGATGTCGCGTTTTATTCCCACATGGCACAACACTTCGCCTTGCTCGTTTTTAATGGTCAATGCGGTCAGGTCAATAAACACACCCCCGTTTTTTGTATGCGAAATGACTTCCCCCTCGAATTTCCCGTTCTCTGCAAGTTCTTTCAGCATCTTTTCGAAAACATCGTGTCCAAGGTGAATGGCAGGTGTTTTGCCTTCCAGCTCCTTATCGCTGTAACCGATCAGTAACCTGTGGGCATCATTTTGTTCGATGATGAAGCCATTCTTATCCAGGATGGCAATGCCCTCGGTCGAATGGTCGATGATCTCCTTGTAGAGGTGGAGCCGTTGTTCTGATTTTTTATGTTCCGAAATATCACGTGCTGTTGTAATGATCACATCCTCTCCGAAATATTTTCCTTTATTGAAAATCACATCCTTGGGAAATATCTCCCCGTTTTTTCTCTTGCCCCAGAATTCAATTTGCCCGGGTTTCCCGGTAAGCATGGTTTTCTGCATCTGTGCAACAACTTCATGCATATTATTCATACCGGGTGCAGATACGAATTCCGGATTTTTGCCAATGAGTTCATCGCGTTCGTATCCATACATGATGGTTGCGCCGACATTCACATCGATGAATATCCCGTCTTCCTTGTGGATGTATATGGCTTCTGAAACTGAGTCGAACAAACCCTTATAGCTTTTAAGGCTGTCGTTCAATGCCTTCTCTGCCCGGGTACGTTCTGATATATCCCGGATGGTCCCCTGGGCAACAACTTCACTTTTGTATGTTGTCAGTTTCCCGCTGACCTCCACATCAACAAGGTGGCCATCTTTATGGAAAACCTGCGTTTTGAACATAAAAACATCCCCGCGCATGAATATTTTCCTCAACTGGACCAGGAACCTGGGAAATTCGCTGATGGGGACAAATTTTGAAAATGGCTTGCCGATCGCATCTTCGGGTTTATAGCCCAGTACCGGTTCGATGCTGTCGTTAAAGAATATGAAATTCCCGGCCTTATCGAGAATGAAGATGATTTCAACCATAGAATGGGTGATGATCTCAAAATTATCTTCATCCAGGCGCGGTGCTTTTTCAACCTGTTGATGTTTTGCGGTATCATCCTGGTAAAGAGATCTTAACGACCGGTACTCCTGCTCCAATCTTTGCAAATCTCCAATGAGTTCTTCCTTGCTTTTATTCAGGTATTCCATCTGATCATATGGTTCGTTGTTATTTTTTTTTATAAGGGTTCCGGGAAATTCCAGATTGCCTCACAACAAAAATAAAACAACTTTTCCAATTTCAGGCACACCTGGTCCTTGAAAATAGAAAACCTTCGTGAGCATTTGCCCGTCGAACGTTTGCGAAGGGTGAACGGAGGAAGAAATGAGGATGGTTTGTAAGCGGTGTATTCATTCCTCTGGTTTGAATATGCCTGTTCCCTGAATGACCCTTTTTGTGATGCAGATACCATGAAAACAACCCGCTGCCGCAAAACAGGATTGATGAGCAATAAAGTGCCCCGGAACAGATGGAGCATCGCCACCATCTGAAACCGACCGGGGAAAAGGCCAGGAATATGCTCCCCGGGAGAAGGCAGGCGATGCTAATACCCGGTTTGTGTTTTTCCTATACCATGTTAAGCGATAAAAACAGGAAGGAAAGAATGATGAGGGAAAAGCAAGGAGGAACCGGCAAATCGATACCTGAAAAGTCTTTAGCAGTCGAATTTATTTTCATTTGGCGATGGCTTTGCATTGCAATTTGCATACCTGCCAGAATATTTAAAGGCTGCATCAACCATGTCTGCCGCCACCGGTTTATCCGGCCACTATCAAACACACAACCTATGCCATCGCCTTGTTGGTTAAATTGTGACAGTCAAAGAGAATTCTCTTTGTTCATCAATCACAAATTAAAGGAGTACCTTTACTAGGATATAATTTCCCCCCAACAATGAAAAACATATCCCTTTTATTCATTTTGCTGATGCTCAGCAACCGTTTGCTGGTTGCACAAGTCGGAATCAACAATGATTTGACTCCGCCAAACAACTCAGCCATGCTTGATGTCAAGTCAACAGTTAGCGGGTTTTTGCCGCCACGAATGAATACCACCCAGCGAAATAACATCGTTTCACCGGCAACCGGGCTGGTAATCTTTAATACGGATTGCAACGACATTCAGCTGTTCAACGGTGCCGGATGGGTTCCAATCGGCAATTCCGGAATGCTTGCCACACCAGGAACCATAACGGGAAACTCTTCCCCGTGCCAAACCTCTTCCGGTTTAACTTATTCTATTGCCACGATATCAGGTGCCACCGGGTATAACTGGACAGTTCCGTCGGGAGCAACAATTACAGCTGGTCAGGGAACCGCAAACATCACGGTCTCATTTGGGACTGCCGGTGGAGCAATATGCGTTTGCGCATATAATGACTGTTTTAAGAGCAATTCAGGTTGTATCAATATTTCAATTTTACCGATTCCTTTGTCTCCGGCCCCGGGATCACATATTGGATCGGCAACCCAAATAATTTGGAACTGGAATGCTGCTCCCGGTGCTACCGGTTATAAATGGAACACATAGGATAATTACAACACCGCAACCGATATGGGGGCCTCGAATTCCAAAATTGAAACGGGCCATACCTGTAATACGGCTTACACAAGATGGGTATGGGCTTATAACTCCTGTGGCAACTCAACTTCAGTGGCATTGGCACAAAGTACATCTGAGTGTTTATTTTCTTGCGGACAGTTATTTACCGATAATCGGGATAACAAAAGCTATAACACAGTTCAGGTTGGCACCCAATGCTGGATGGCACAGAACCTGAATACAGGAACAAGGATCAATGGTTCGCAGGGGCAAACCAACAACAGTTTGATTGAGAAATACTGTTTTAATGATCTTGAATCGAATTGCAATATAAACGGTGGCCTTTACCAATGGAATGAGATGATGCAATATGTAACCACAGCAGGAGTCCAGGGAATTTGTCCTACCGGCTGGCACCTCCCAGCGGATGCTGAGTGGACTACTGTTTCAACCTTTCTTGGAGGTGAAGGTGTGGCAGGCGCGAAAATGAAATCTACCGGTACGATAGAATCAGGTACCGGGTTATGGTTTTCCCCAAATAACGGAGCCACCAATGAAAGTGGATTTACTGCCGTTCCGGGTGGCCATCTCGACACCACCGGAACGTTCAACTTTATGGGCAGCAACGGTTTCTGGTGGAGTTCTTCCGAGTCTGGCACGGGCAATGCCTGGTACCGGCTCTTGTCTTATTACTACATCACGGTGTACAGAAACAACTACAGTAAGAATTGCGGGGTTGCGGTGCGTTGCCTGCGGGATTAAGGTGCCCATCGCATACAAATGCTTCTGGAACGACAGGAATGTTGATTGGATCATATCCACGCCGCCAAGATGATCTCCATTTGTTTTGACGGCTACCTGAGAAAATATTGAGCTGCGAAGCAAATGGAGCATTGCAGGATTTAGAAAAGGTTTTTCATGGTTCAATGTTTTTTATTTTACAAGGCAGAATGGCATTATCGGATTCGGAACTGTTATCCATCATAATAGGCAATGACGGTTCACGCATGAGATCAAGTTTGGATGCTTCTCGTTTACTATTAAACCAGGCAAATGGCAACCTTGCAGAGATAGCCAAACTTTCTGTTACAGAACTGTCAAAGAATTGCAATCTGACTATAGCTCAAGCTACAAGGGTGATCACTGCTTTTGAAATCGGCAGAAGAAGGGCTGCATCGGAAGTCGTTCATAAAGTAAAGATATCGTCTTCCAGTAATGCCAATGAAATCTTTCGATCTGTATTAGCGGATAAGCCTTATGAAGAAATCTGGATCATAATGCTTAACAGGTCAAACCATGTTATCGGTTTAAAGATGATTAGTGAAGGGGGAATCTCCGGCACCGTGGTTGATCCTAAAAAGATATTCTTCATAGCTCTTGAGAACCAGGCATCGTCGCTAATCTTGGGGCATAATCATCCTTCGGGGGCTAAAAATCCCAGTGAAGCTGATCAGAAAATCACCAAGAAGATTGTAAATTCTGGCTTGCTATTGGAAATATCAGTGCTGGATCATCTCATTGTTACAGATGATGGATTCTACTCTTTTGCTGATGAAGGTGTATTGTAGTCCAAATTGACTCAAATCAAATAAATTAAAAGTCTCTGATGCATCGGAGAGTAAAGCCGAGCGCCTTGTTATATGTTTCAGTACCGCATATTGAACTGCCAAAGAATAAACACCAGGCATCAGAATAATTGCCTTGTGAACTACTCCAATATTCGCCATATGAGCCACGGGAACTTAGCGAACCATCGGTTGAGCTGAGATACCCTGCGGCATGCATTTTTAATGCTGAGTTCCATGCTGCAACCCAGGTGGTCCAGCTTCCAAATGTGTATACATTAGTCCATTCAGTTTTAGTTGGGATACGCCAGCCATTGCCAAGTTCTATTGCACATGGGTCGTTCGCTATTGTCCAATCTGAAATTTCGTTAATTCCTGATATCCAAGTCGTATTCGGTGTTCTGGTTGTACCATCATGCTTGTATCCCTGCTTACTGTTAAACTGCCAGTACCAACCTGCTGAAGCTTCTGTGGCATCATCAACAGAAGTTGCCTGGTAATCGGCTCCAAGGTTGCTGGTAATCCAACATTTCGTAAGTTCACCGGGTATATTTGAAACCGTGCCATAAGTGACTGTTTTGTCAACAGGTGCTACCATTCCTGCTAAATGGTTAACTATGATTGAAGTACCGCAAGGAGATGAAAGCTGCCTCCATGTGGGTACACCATTGTTAAAAGTCAGGACTTGTCCATTTGAACCAGCTGGAAGTCTGACCCACTGAGATCCATTCCAGTACTGCATCTCCCCCACATTTACTCCTTGGGGAGGAGACACCGCCACCCATTTCCTTACTTCCCATCGATAATATCCAACAATTACATTATTGGGCGGAATTCCAGCGACAGCAGTATTATAGACAAGCAGACCATCTGCTGGAGCTGTGAGAGGTGATGCAGAATTGATTGCAATAAGTGCGACACGGGGAGGTAAAAATCCTTTTGTTGTTGATTTAACATCCAGGATGGCCGAATTATCTGGTGCACTGTTGTCGTTATTGATACCAACCTGGGCAAATAAAGCACTGCTGAAAAGTAGCAGCATACTGAATAAAACATATACTGATTTCATGCTATGATGGTTTTGGTGGGATTACATATGAAGAGTTTAATTCTACTCCTATTCGGGTGAAGGAGTAAAAGTACAACATCATTAACTAAAAATCAAGCACATTGATTAATCCTAATTTTTAATAAAATGTCAACTTCAACACAGGATCAACAAATAGAAATGATTGAACCTGAAATCCCTTCATATGAAGTTTTCTGTGAAGAAATCAAAAGGATCTTTCCCGAAGGCGATCTCCCATTAAGCTATAATCGACTTCTGTGGTATCTGGAAAATATCGAATATCCTGACGGTTACCTTCTGACATGGAAACTCCTTGTTGATAAGTTTAAGCAGCACATTGATGAATGGAACCTGATGTATGGTCCTAAACTTGGGACCAAGTATTTTCCCTCAAAGGCATATGCACTCCGGAAGAATTTCTATGAGTTTCTGGGAGACAGGTTTTATGAACGGGAGTTCGTGACATCTATTGGGCATAATGAGCGAAACAAGTATCTCTTTGGTGACTTCACGATAGAATACCTCAGTATGGAACTTGAACAATTTAAAAAGAGATTTACCGATGAAACAGAGAATCAACCAGATTAACAGGAAGATCATCCCGTACTTGGTCTTTAACAATGACAAAAGTCCTCCAAGTGCTGTTGACTTTGAGGAAGCAATCCTTGGCAGCATCATGCTGGAAGCCCAGTCAGACCATGTAAAAAAAGTCCTGCAAAAACTCCAGCCAGATCATTTCTACAAAGAAACACATCAACTTATTTTTAAAGCTATCAAGCACCTCAATGAACAGGATTTTCCTATCGACATTTTGACCATTACCGAGCAATGCAGAAAGAATGGAGACTTGGAATCAGTTGGAGGAGCTTATGCGATAACGATGCTGACATCACGAATTTCAAGTACTGCTAATGTCGAATACTGGTTCCATATTGTATACCAAAAGTTCTTGCTGAGGGAAATCATCAGGATCGGGGTTCTGAATGCAGACATGGCCATGAAAGATTCAGCTGATGTTTTCGACTTGCTTAGAGAATTCGTTGCGGAACTTGAAAAACTTGATCCCATCCTTTTTGAAACCCTGGCCACAACGGCAGACAGGCTTGCAGTTGAGATGATGGAGGAGTTGGATTATTTGCAGGTTCATAAATCCCAAAAACAATCCTTACCCCGGATAGTTTATACTTTGGGATGGTCCCGGTTCGATGAGGCTGTTGCACTCGGAAAAGATAAAATCATCCTGATTGCCGGTGCTGCTGCAGCAGGAAAGTCCAAGTTCATCTGTGCCATCATATACCGGCTTCTGGAACGATATGCCGATATCTCGGTGTGCTGGATAACACTCGAAGATTCACGTCAGGATCTGTTACGATCATACCTGGCATCGAAGGTATTCGTCACTGCAAAGCATCTAAAGGCCGGGAAATATGACCATTCAATTATCGAACAGTCGAAGCAGCATACACTTAGATTTCAGCAATTCGATATTGAGTTTATTGACCAGGCAATATGTTCTGATGACATCGTGACTCATTTTGTTCAATTCTGTGGGCAAAGGAAGAACAGGTTCAATATCCTGGTAGTGGACAATATTCTTTCCCTTGATGACCAGGGAGATTTCAGATTCGATCCCAATGGATTCTGCAACCATGTCATGCACAATCTTCTTAAATGCCGTCAGAAGACAAAGGGGCTGATCATTCCGCTGCATCACTTCAACGATGCACAAGAGGACAAAGAAAACCGTAAGAATGGATATCGTCCGGTACTTAAAGATATGAAAGGCTCTGAAACATTCCGACGCACTCCAAACCAGGTGCTGCTTATAAATTCCTTCAACATCTACAAGGATATTATGAGTGAATACAGCGGTGATGAACACGACATCCTGGAGCATTTATTCATTGTGGATATTGGAAAGAACCGGGAGGATCAAATTGGGGATGCAGCTGCACTGATACATTTCTTTACCGAAATGGCATACGATCAGTTCTGGGAGATCCCTTTACCTGATAAAATCCCAACTATTATGGAATAATAAATATGAATCATAATCACAAAAAAGATCGTTGACGCTGGTCTATTGTTGGAAATCGCAGTATTGGATCATCTAATCATCACAGATGAAGATTTCTATTCATTTGCTGATGATGGAGTTCTGTAATTATCATTAATTTTCTCTGAGGCAGCGGACAGAAACGCATCCTGTCTTGGGGTAGAGGAATACGGTGCAGTTCCCGCTATCGAAGTACAGTAGCCAACTGAGAGTGGCATTGGATTGCGAATTACTCCAGTAGTAGCCAAGTGAGCCTCGAGCGTTCAGCATGCCGTTGCTGCCCAGAAACCCAGCCTCGTGGAGTTTTAATCCAGAACTCCACGGCCCGACCCACCATGTCCAGCCTCCAGTATTATCCACATTATACCACTCAGTATAAGTCGGAATTCGCCATGGTGTACCTAATTCGATGCTGCAAGGGTCGTTGGCAGATTGCCAGTCAAGATTTTCAGAAATCGAAGATATCAATGGCGTATTCGGAGTTTGGGTTGTCCCGTCATGTTTGTAACCCTGCTTACGGTTAAACTGCCAGTACCACCCTGCAGATGGTTCGGTGGCATCATTGACAGCAGTAGCTTGGTGGTCTGCACCCAGATTGCTGGTGATCCAGCATTTTGAAGGTTCACCAGGAATTCCAGTCACCGTACCATAGGTAACAGATTTGTTTACCGGGGCTACACCACCTGAAACCACATGGTTGATACTAATATTCAAACCACATGCGAAAGGTTGTGGAGGTGTCATTGACTTCCAGCCAGTTCCATTGTAAACATTCAATGCTTTTTCATCTGTATTGTATATAACCAGTCCTTCGGCAGGAGATGTAATCGAATTTCGCTGGGAGGTGGTCATCCTCGGAGGTAGGAATCCCTTGTTTGTAAAACTTACATCTAATCCAGCCGAAGCATCTGGTGCATTGTTGTCGGCATTGATACCCACTTGGGCAAATATTGAGCTGTTAAAGAACAGAAACATTGTAATTAGAGAGAATAGCTTTTTCATTTTGGTCAGTTTAATAGATCGGCTTCGTAAAAGTAATTCTTATTGTTCTGAAAGTCAACACCCCAACCTAATTCCCATGAATTTTATTGACAATCAAATTAAAGAATCAAGTAAAATGATAACAGAAAGCGAACAAAAAGCCCTTCAACTGGCAAAGAAAGTTTTTGAGCATTTTACCCATGATGCACTGCCAATAGCAAGAGAGATCATTGCAATGGAACTTGAAATGGGGCAAACCCCTGTAAATGAAGAATCAATCATCGGAGTAACGATTGCTGATGTAAATGATTTTCCAGCTACGGATGTTTCAGCCATTGGTCTCGATGATCCAGCGCAGCCAGTAAAAAATCGTAACGAAGAACTGGTATATAAATCTGAAGATGATTTCCCATTTTAACCCTTTAAAACCCACTAAATATGGCACAAAGTATCATTAAATCAGTAACCCCGCAGATGTTCAACGGGGTCCACCAGTCCTGTAAAACAACAGAATAAGAAGGTATCCTCGACTATTTGCAACCGTTCAATTTTTAATTCTTTTTCCATCAAGGTATTTAACTCAGTTTCATCCAGAAAATCCATATCAACATCGTCTAAATGGAATTTGATGTTAGAAAAAGGATCTGATTTCATCCACCCATTTGCAAGTGCAATTCGGATGATTTTTTTGAAATTCTTAAGGTATTTAATAGCCGTATTGTGGCAACACTTGCGAGTTGTTTTTAGGTAATACTCAAAGTCCCTTATAAACATTGGGGTTTTCTCTTGTAAACACATAGTGTCTCTTCTGTAATTCTGTTTAATGAAGGTTTCAACGTGTTGGAAACATGTGGCATACCTTTCAATTGTTCCCGGGGCAAAATCAATGTTAATCAACCCTTTGCATCTATCATTATTTTCACGGAAAATCTCCAAAATGGTTCTGGATTCAATTTCAATACCGAGATAGTAATTTTTCAAACTATGTGCCGAAATCTGTCTCCCCTTTTCATCTAATTCCCGTTTTTTCAATAAGAGGTTTGCCTTCACATATTCTAAAACTGAATTAATGCTCTTGGCGTTTTTTGTAGAACCTACTGCACAGCCCCTTTCTGAATCCCATTCGGCCGGCTGGATACTCATTTGCAAACCAAATTCAGCTCTTTGTCCGTTGACCGTAATCCTGGCATAAATTGGAACCTTGCCATCCTTTAATTCTTTTGTCCTTTTGATATAAAAAAGGACAGTGTAAGTTGCTCTTGTTATAACACGACATATAAGTTGACAAAATTAGTTATTCAGAGCAAAAAAAAGAAATGCAAAGTATTGTATATAAATGAAATAACATACAATTCGGTGGACTTGGAGTTTTATAGTTTAGTCCACCGAATAAGCCCCTGAAAGGATGCCCCAGAATGCATTATTTTGGACTTTATTAAAACAAAAAACCACCGAAATGTGCTTATTTTCAGTGGTTTTCATTTTTATGCATTCATTTCAAGCGGAGAGACAGGGATTCGAACCCTGGGACCCCCTTACGAGGGTCAACGGTTTTCGAGACCGCCCCATTCGACCGCTCTGGCATCTCTCCGGTTTTGGGGTTGCAAAAATAGGAACAATTTGGTTACGGACAAAGAAATTAAGGTTCAATGGTTTTTCAACCGGCTCCAACCTTCCCCTTGCGTTGCCTGTAGCTTCGGGTTAGCTCGCTCAAGCCCGCTCAAGTTCATTCAGTGTTTCCCGTTCTGAATCATATTCTTCACCGGGGAAGTGCAAAGAATTATCACTCCTTTTAATTTGAGCCTTCGCGGTGAAATGCCCTGTCTGGAAAACAAGGCATAAACCCTAACATTCAAATCCATTTAACCTAACACATTTTCACCTGTTTCACTACCCTGACAATGAGCAGCCAGGATGGTTGCATCCTGTTTCAAATATTTATTGAAATTTTACATATTGTATTTCAAATACTTACATGAAAATGTGAAAAAATATTCATTTTTTTCAAAACAGGATGCAACCCTTTGAAAACCCTCCATGTCAATATCAGAAAGAACGGTTGAATAATGTTTTAAACTTCTTTCAGCCTTGAATCATTTTCAAATCAGTTAAAACCAGAATCCATGAAAAAGTACGACAAAATGAACCTCAGCAAGGTGATTGTTGCTGAAGGGAAAAAACTGATCACCTGCCGCAACATTGCAGCAGAGACTGCCGATTATTTATACGGACTCATCAACCAATTTCCGGTGGTAAAAGGAGACATGAGACATTTCGGCCGATGCCAGCGTGTAACTATCCTGGATTATACCGGTGATGATTACACACAGGATGATGTCATCCGGCCTGAAGGTAGTCCTGACCTTCCTGCCGGGCAATTGATGCCACATTTTTATATCGACCTCAAACATGCTCCCTTGATCAAATCGGTCGACCTGTCACGTTTCGACCGCAAACCAGGATGCACCATCACCATCGTGCCGAAAGGATCTGTCAGGTTCATCAATGTGACTGTAAAGGTGTGCGACCTGTTCAACCGTGAACTGGTGTTCGACCATGCTTGGGATGTTTTTGATGACCAGGAATGGATTTTCAGCTACTTCCCGAAACACAAATTCAACCCCGATCCGGGTAACCTGCAGATCACCATCTGTGCAAGTGAAAAACCCAGGGAAAGGAAGGAAGCACTGGTCGATGTGTATGAACTGCCTGAGGAGAAGATGAGGGAGAGGGCGGTGTGTCTTAACTGATGTGACATGTGACGCATGACACGTTAGGTTTTTCCGGCTTTTCGCGAAAGCGCTATTCAATAATTATTAACCCTTTAAAAACAATTATTATGACAACAGTTAAGGAAAACTTCATGACAACAGGTTTGTCAGGAATGTACGATGACAAGGTCGTTTTCCGTCAGTGGAAAGGCCGTACCGTTTTTGCTAAACCGCCGCGCAGGCAGGAGACTCCGACGCAGAACCAGCTGACCCGCAAAGCGTTGTTTCTCGATGCGGTGGATTACGCAATGGTGGCGCTTGCTGACCCGGAACTGAAAGAGACCTACCGGAAGATGGCGCCGCTTGGCTTAACGGCATACAACATGGCCATTGCCGATTTCCTGGTTGCGCCGAAGGTGATCAGGATTGACACCGGCGGGTATTCCGGTGAACGCGGCAGCGTGATCACCGTGGTGGCCGAAGACAACTGCAGGGTGAAATCGGTAACGGTGGTCATCGCCGGCGCCGATGGCACCCTCGTGGAAGAGGGCGCTGCGGTGCAGATCGCCCAGGGCCGCGTGTGGTTTTATACCGCCACTACTGCGAACCCGGTCACTGCAGGTGCCGTGATCACTGCAACGGCAACCGATGTACCGGGACATCATGGAACCGGTTCGGTGACAATGTAGCCGTAACTGGAGCAAGAGCCGGGAGCGATCCCGGTTCTTTTCCTGGTTACCAGGGTAACAGGGTGACAGGGTGACAGGGTGACAGGGTGACAGGGTGACAGGGTAACAGGGTAACAGCGTGACAGGGTAACAGGGTGACAGATTCACCAAGAAAGAGTTGCAGAGTTGCAAAGGTGTTTGTCAATTAATCCCTTCATCATATAATATCATTAACATCATTACGAATAATAAATATCCAATCGTTTCATCGGTTAACTGTTTTTTATTGGGTGTTTATTGTTATTTCCATTGCCGATATTGAAAAGTTGATTCAACAGGATTGCCAGTACCGTTGACAAAGTAAGTGATGAGGCAAAAACCGGGCTCAGCCAGGATGGAAGATGGGAATAAAGGTCGGGAAGAATGATCACACTTAATCCGAAAATAAAGGCTAATCCGATCACAAAGGTCTTTCGGGTGTCCATTTTAGTGCTCAGGAGTATCTGAATGCCTGAAATGACCATGAAACATGACACAAATATCACAATAGCGCCCATGATTGACGTGGGCATGATTGAGAATATTGCCGTGAGTTTTGGTATGAATGCAAATCCCACAAAGATAAATCCGGCATAATAACCTATACTGCGACTGGTAGCAGATGTGGCTGCTGACAGTCCTACATTGCTTGCAGAAGTGTCGGTAGCCACACCCCCTAAAATACCTGCTATTGTAACACTCAAACCATCCGCAAATAATCCTTTCCCAATATTTTTCATATCAGGGCTGCTCCATTTTTCATCATTGATCTTTTGACAGGTAATCAGGTTGCCGATTGATTTGAGACTCGAGCACAGTGAAACGATAAAAAACGGGATCACTAATCCCCAATCAAATTTATAGTTCATGAATTTAACTCCTTTGCCAGGAAGGGAGAACCACGGAGCATTCTGAAATGCAGCATAATCATCGTGTGAAATAACACCCGTGGCCATAGACATCGCGTATCCGATTCCCAGTCCTATCAATACACAGTAAAGTTTCAATTTCCCTTTACCCCAGATATTAAAACCAATCATTGATAAGAGGGTAACAACTGCTATGGATAACTCTTTCATGTTAATCGCGTCTCCAGCATAACTAATACCAACGAACTTTGATGCACCAAGAGGGACCAGGGCCACAGCAATCATGAGGACAACAAGACCGGTGATTTCAGTAGGGAAAAAAGATCTGAGCTTATATACAACTCTGGAAAAAAGAACTTCAAAAACACCGGTTACGATGGTCATACCGTGCATTAACGGGAGTCCTCCCAGCCAGGCAGCCTGTATAGAGACAGACAAATAAGATGGCCCAACAAGGTGTGGACAAAGATAACCTGATCCAATCGGGCCTTTATTCATAGATTGCAAAATGGTGCCTAAGCCTGATGCTATCATGGAAAAGCCGACCAAAGATTGGACGACATCAAAGCCTCCTCCTATTTCATGGGCAATAAGCACAGGTATAAACAAGCAACTGGACATTGTGAAGACATGCTGTAAACCAAGAATAAATGAAGTTGTCAATGGAGGCTTATCATCAACTCCGTATATCAAATTTAAGGGTTTTGCAGCCATACTCAATTATTAAAACTTTTTCCATATGGGTTCCATCAGATACAAACTTGAACCTACAATTACGGTATCTGTTCCTGATAAAACCTTCCTGGCATAAATTATCTTTTTCATTGGATTCGCCTGTCCGGGTGCAGGCCACATATATGGAATATACACTACATCTTTTTTCTTCAGCCTTTCAAGCATTTCCCTGATGATCAGATGACCAGAATAATCCTTAAAACCAAGAACATTCCTGTTAATATTGGTCGGGAAAGAAGGATCTACGAGCAGTTGACCACCGGGGGTTATTACGAAAATATAAGTATCATTAAAACAAAACAGGCTTGCTTTATCCAATAAATGAACATACGCTTCTTTCCCCAAACTTTGGATAAGCTTTGTGGCAGAATCAACAACGTCTGTCACAAATTGGATCTCTGTGCGGATATTATAGGTGCCGCTGCCAATAGCATACGTTTTACCATCAGGACCTTTGACACCCATGATGTAAGCATTTTTCCAGGACGGGAAGATCTCCCCCGGTTCTGCCCAGAGGTAATGAATCCAACCATAGGGTTTTTTTGAGTTGGCCGCGATGTTATGAATAAATTGTCCGATCGGTTTACCATTTATATCCATAAGTCCCCACAGGTTTTTTCCTATAAGCTCCTTTAAAACAGGATGAAAAATACAATCTCCGGAAAGGTTATAAATGAAAATGTATTTTGTGCCGGAAAACCATTTGCTCTCTTTTTTTCCGAATTCAATAAATGCAGCCTTCCCTTTTTCCGAAAAAATCTCTGCAGCTTCATTTACAAAACCAACCAGGTCACGGGTCTCTTTAAACTGATAGTGGTTAAGATCGGGTTGTGGCCTGGGGGAAGGACCACAGGAGCATAATATGAATGCGATGAAATAACAGGATCTTTGTATTCTCCCGAGAAATGCATCTCCCCTCATAACATACCTTTTATTAGTGTTTGGTTCATCTCCATGCTATTTTTTCAACATCATTTTCCTGGTTGCAGAGAAGTCGCCTTCAGAAATTTTATAGAAATAGAATCCACCAGGGAATGAAGTGCCATCGAATGATGTTTGATACGTTCCGGGTGCAAGTCTTTCATTTACAACTATCTTAACTTCCCGTCCCATCATATCATATACCGCAATTTTAAAGGTACTTGTCGCCGTAACAGCGTATTTTATGTTCGTTACCGGATCAAACGGGTTTGGATAATTCTGTTCCAACGAAAATCCCGGGGGCGCCTTCTGATAGGCCGCTCCAAATCCGATGC
Organism: uncultured Bacteroidales bacterium; assembly: GCA_903903985.1. Lineage (GTDB taxonomy): Bacteria > Bacteroidota > Bacteroidia > Bacteroidales > FEN-979 > CAIVAT01. The sequence goes on from CAIVAT010000120.1 coordinate 24,287, forward strand.
CGACCATGACTCCACCCGATTCGCGGTAACGGGCCATGAACTCCTGGTAATAGAGGTTGTTGACCCTGGCGTCGTAAATGACAAGGAGGTTTTCGTCATTTCCTGTTTCAGCAGGAGTTTCCCAGTTGTATGATCCGGTGGCAATGATCTTGTTCCCGCCGCTGGTATCGGCATCAAGCAGGAAATATTTGTGATGCAGCAGTCCGGGGATGGTATCGATAAAAACATCAGCAGGCGGATCCCAGGCACCCGGAACCGGTTTCCCTTTCATCCGGGGAAAGGCACTGTTGTGGAGCTTCGAATTGGACGAATCGAACACCCCGCTGAGATGTTTTCCGTTGTAGATCAGGTTTAGGGCTTGTTCCACGGGAGGCAACTCAAATTTATACATGCAAAAGTAGATGTTTTTCTTGATTTTCGATCCGATGATGCTGCATATTGTATCTGAAATGCTGTCGGTGGGTGCAAAATAAACCTCCATCCTGGTACCGGCAACATTTACAATACGGGGAGTATTGTTCACCTTTTCAGGTCCGAATTTAGCCCTGGACACATTCGGCAGGTCGGTGTGCGAGCCCCACATCTCTTCAAATTCACGGGTGTAAACGGCGCAAAGCGACTCATCCTGTATCCGGATGATGTTGTTGCGGTCCTGGTGTAACATGGCATGGGAAACATTGGTGGAGCCGGTCCAAAGATATTTATTATCATGATTGCTGTTATTCCGGTGATCAAAGATCCAGAATTTATCATGCATGGAAAAATTCGTAAGGTAGTTTCGCCTCAGTACCGGGATTCCATGGGCCACCAGTGAATCAACCTGTGAAGTATCAGTCATCTGGTTGTAAATAAACCTGATCTTCACACCCCTGTTTTTGGCATTGATCAGCGCCTGGGTAACCGAAGCAACCCCCTGGAATTCCCACATGGTAATGTCGATACTGTGAGTCGTATTGTTGATCTGGGCATCAAAGAGGTTTTCAAAATTCTGGCTTCCATTTGCATTCTCCCCTATACTAACAGATGTATCGACCGTATGGTTGAAATAAACCTCAACACTTCCCGAAGATAAGGATTGGGTGACAAAATATCCCGAATCCACGGATGTTCCGCCGGCATTATGTGAAAAAACCTGGTACTTGTAAATTTTTGCCGGCTGCAGTTGACCGATCACTATTACGTGACGGGTTCCCTGATCGCTGAAATACAGGGAATCGGTGAAAATTAACGCCTGGTAATTTGAATCCGGAGCCATCCATCTTATTTTCGAATCGGCAGGAGAATCTGTCGACCAAAATAAAGTGACTCCCGTTTGACTGATGTTGCCGTAAGTCAAATTTGAAATTACAGGAGGTGTCTGTCCTTTACAAAGGTTTAGAGTCAAAATGCAATGGACTAAAAACACCAATAATGATGAGTAAATGATTTTTTTCATATTAATTACTTTGCGACGATCATTTTCCTTGAAACAGTTCCATTGGAAGAATTCAGGGTGTAGTAGTAAATCCCATTTGGAAGATGGTCGGTTGAGCATGAAATCACATGATCTCCCGGTTGGATCAATTGATCCAGGATGACTTTGACCAGCTTTCCTTCCTGGGTATAAAGAATGATCTTTACGTGTTCATTCCTGGGAACCGTGAATTTAATATGCGTTTCCGTATTGGCCGGATTGGGATAATTCTGCTCCAGCCTTGGAAGAGAGGTGGTATGTTGGTCACCTGTTCCTGTCGGTTGAAAATAGGTTGAAAAGATACCATTCCCCTGGGTGGCAACCAGCACCCAACCGTCGGTACTTCTTGCGTCGATCATATCGACGATGCTTCTTCCGATCAGTTCGGGACTCTCCTGTTGCCAGATGGTTTGTGCCCCTTTCAGTTCCATGGTGGAAAAGAGGCCCGTCGATGTACCGGCAAAGTAAATCTTAAATCCTTGAAGAGAAAGCATCTTCAGCCACCGAATGGAAGGACCATTCCCGCTTCCATCCTGATTTTCTTCAAGGTTTCCACCAACAGGTTCCCAGTTCATCCCCCCATCAGAGGAATGAAAAATACTTTGAACGTTGTAATTTGAAAATACTACAAAGCAGTTATCTGCATTTGCAGGATCTGTTTCGATACAGGCAACAAAACCATTGGCGGGGAAACCGGTTCCAGTGATATTTATCGCCACAGGATTTCCGGTATTGGCCTGGTCGACACGAAAGACCTTCCCGGTATATGTTCCGAAATAAACGCGGTTCGCGGGAAACTTTGATGCGGTGATTGCGAGAATAAAATCCTGGTAGCCCAGTACAACATTGGTCAGTTCAGTCCAGCCGGTATTAAGCTGATTCGTGTCGAAGGCAGCAGCAGCCATATTTGATTTCCGCCACAAATGATTTTTCTGTGGAAAGTAAAAGGTGTTGTTGTCATTCGGATCCAGTGCATAATTGGTGTAAAAAAGGAAGTTGCTGTCAGAGAAAAATGTTGGACGTTGCCAATACAGGTTGTTTATATTGTACAAACTGTCAACCTGGAAAGAGAATATATTTCCATCGTATACTGATCCTATCAGATAGTTTTTATGATCTGCAACAATGGAGGTGAGGCCATCCCCTCCGCAAACAGAGTTCCAGGATGAAAGCGGAAAAATATTTTTATCGGTGATATATATAGCGTTATCCTGAATTCCAGCCACGGCAAATTCATCATGGGATGCTGCATGATCCATTCCCGTCCAATACACCTGGCTGTTGTTTATCCCCTGGGAGAAAAAATCCCACTGCACATGCCCGCTTAAACAGTTGGATGTCTTATAGATACCTCCGTCGCAAGCTGAATACATGGTATGATCATCCGAATTGGAAAACAAGATGCAGTGCTGGTCAGGATGGAGGTTTGTATCTGTCTGGTCATATGGATATCCTCCCAGCCAATGTGTTAAGGTTGAGTCGGCAAATCCAGATGTATTTCTGTACAGATTTGTCCCGCCAATAAAAACAATATCCGCATCTTCAGGATGAGTCTTCAGCGTGAATGCATAGCCCCCGATTGAATTGAATGCCCCATGAATGGTGTCGAGAAAAGCGCTTAAAATGTTTCCCCTGCCTTTCCCGGGAAGATTGATGGTGCGGTTTTCCCACGATCCCCTGCCCCCCTTTTTATTTTTTGTGTATTTCCAGAAGGTATGCTGTGAAGCTGAGAAACCGAATGTTGGATCTGTATCCTGGATCGGTGATTCCGTGAAAACATATAGAATATCAGGATCGGATGGCGCTGTGGCAAGCCTGATACACCGGTAATCTTCCGGGAAATCGGGAGGGGTTATATTTTGCCAATGAATTCCATCAGTACTGGTCCAGACTCCTCCCACCGGACTTGGATTTCCTGGATACTCAGGGCAGTAGGAGCTCAATCCGGCAAACATGGTTCCCGTCTCACCTGCCACAATGTCGGTAGAAAAGGGTTTGTAAGTCAGATCCCCCAGCACAAGTGACCAGTGACCGCCACCATCTGCCGACCGCATGATCCCTCCATAACAGGCTGCATATATTTCATCTTCGAGATGATTTGATGTGTCGATGACCAGGGACCAGATCCCCTGGAAAACCTCTGACAGGTTGCCCGGGGAGTTTGTTTTAGTTGATGGGATCTGGCTCCAGTGCTTTCCGCCGTCCTGGGATTTGAAAATACCGTCACCAGACCCAACGGTCCGGGCGATAATGCTCAATCGCCTGTCGGTAGTGCTCAGTAATTCCCCCGTCCCATAATACCAAATGTTGCGTTTTCCCTGGCGTTGATCCTGCACGATGCAGGTTGCACTGGGAATATCCGATGGAGCAGTGGTTTTAACCCAATTTGCTCCGGCATCTTCAGTGCGCCAAATGCCACCGGAAGCGGCAGCCGCCAGCATGACGTTTTCATCTTCAATATCCATGGCAATCGACAGAATCCTCCCACTGTTATTATTTGGTCCGCTGGAAACCCAGCTTTGAGATTTTAATAATTCATTTTTCCTGGGCAACCGGGCCGCAAATTCCATCTCTTTTCCGCGAATGCATGACGGAATTTTGTTTGTTTTAGGATCGCGGGTTCTCATGAACTCCAGTAGAGCCGGATAATAAAGGGGTTCATCCCCGCCTTTCTCCTGTTGTCTGTCAACCGGACGATGGGCGGATTTTTGTATCGCCGGAGAAGCAGGTTTTAAAACAAAAAAAAATGCCGGCAAAATTCCCGTGATGAATACCAGGGGCAACAGCAGGTGCATTTTGCTTTTTCTCAGCAGGGAGTTTCCTTTTAACTGAACCTGCACAAATATTTTTTTCATATGATAGAAGTTTGTTTAAAAATCGATGTTCCTCCGGTATTGTGTGAAAAAACAGGGTACTTGTAAATTTTTGCCGGCTGGCAAACATATTGACCCCGGTTCATTGTATAATAGGCGATCAGCATGGATACCAGGGTGTAAGTAAATTTCATCATTTAAATTAGATTTTTCCGGTTGAGTGGACATACCCTCAGGAGTCATTACGTGTTCTACTTGGTAATGGTGAACGTATCGATAAGACTGTAGGCCCCCGTGTAACCCCCGTAACTTTTTACCGTTACGGTGCCGCCGTTGATGTCAACAACGCTAAAGTAATAAGTCTTTTTGTCATTGTGAACGTTCCATTCGGTTCTGACCGTCGGATCGATGTACCCGCCTCCGGAACCTGCCCCGCAAGTGCCGTTAAGAAGCTGTACCACATTGTTCTGCCAGGCCGGAACCGGAGTCGTGGGCTGTGGGCTCGGGGCTAAACTGCCGTCAATGGTCCTGCGGGCATAAAGATGCGAATGTCCGCATGCATAGATATCGAACTTATTGGCGTCAATGAAGGACCAGAGCGTCGTGAGTGTTGTATCCGCTTCCGAGGCTTCTGTCGAGTCGTTGTCGACATAATAATAGGGTACATGGATGAAAAGGAATTTATGCAATGCGCTGGTCTGGGCCACCTGTGTTTTCAGCCAGGTCATTTGTGCCGGTTCGATATGGCCTCCCATGTTTATTTTCTGGGTGTCTTGAGTTACATAATAACAATCCATTACCGCAAAAAAGGAGCTTGTCCCCGGATCGGTGAAGGAATATGCAAGGTGATCATACCCGCTTGGTCCATTGGCCGGGTTCTCAGAAAAAGTAGTTTGAAACTGCTGCTGGTTGACGAGAAAGTAACCGTAAGACGCATGCTCATGATAAAGTTCATGATTACCCATAGCCGTGTACAGCGGGATCCCCTTTTTGGTCAGATTTGCGAAAAGATCTTTGAATTCCTGAAATGTATATTTCTTTTTCATATAACCCCGATAGCACATGTCACCTCCGAATACCATAAAGGAGGGCTGGGGTTTCAATGTATCAATCTTGCGGATGATTGGATTTAACGAAGTGGTGTCAATCGTATAGCCGAGAGAGTCGCCCCGGCTGTCGGCCAGGAATACGAAACGCAGTGTTTTACCACCCGTAAGCGGTGGCTTCTCCGAAGTGGTGCTCTTGGTGCAGCCTCCCAGCATGGTGACCACTGCGATCAGCAAAGTAATTGTACCGATGTTAAAATGGCTTCTCTCAATCCTGATTGTGTTCTTTAATTTGTCTGACATGGTTTTTCTCCTTTCTTAAATTTGATTAATCACAAATGAACCGCAATGGATGTCAATCCCCGGCAGGGAACCTGATATGATTCCCGGTTAAGGTTTTTCCCTGATCCAGAACTGGTTGAACGTATCATCGGCCGCTTCAAAATAGTATTTCCCGTCGGGCGTCACCACAGAATCGCCAAAAGGTGAATTCCAGTAAGTCCATCCCGGTCCGCCAAGCCACCAGTTGTTATGGGGTGGAACCGATCCCTGGCCAATGGTGATGGGATATCCCGTACCGTTGATCGTGAGGGTGCCGGTGAAAGCGAAATTCAATTCTGACGGCCAGGCATCGGATATGCTGGGCCAGGTCGCACATATAGCGAATGAGGCATGTGATTTGAACCAGTTCGCAACGCTGCCTGTTTTGTGGCGTCCGGCCTTTGCGTCAATCCCCCAGGAAGAACCTTGTGTGCCGGTAGAGACTCCGTCCCATGGTTGTCCGCTTGTAATGGAGTGGTCGGACAAAGCGAATGTAAGGGCAGGATTCCCCCAATCAGGCGTCAGCAGCACCCAGTTGTCATGTTCGGTTGTATCAACCACCTCCGGGGGCGGGCTTTCTTGGTTTTTACAACCGGCCAGACCGGTCGCAAGGATGGTTGCTGACAAAACATTCAGAATATTCCTTTTCATATTAACCTCCTTTTTTACTGAGATCCTTAACAGACCGCTTTTTTGCAAGTGCCATTTTCCTGGTTTGTACAAAGCTGTCACACTTCATCTGCACAGAATATATTCCGGCAGACAGGCCATAACGGTCCTTTGTAAAAGAAGTGTCAGTGGAATGCCAGCTTATATAGACCGAAGTCGGTGTGGGAGTCTGTAAGTAAAGATTAACCTGTGCATAGAGATTATAGCACCCTGTGAGGGTCAGCGTCAGAATTCCGGTGATCAGTAATTTTTTTTTCATCATGGCATGTTCTACTTTTTAATAGTGAACGTGTCGATCACGCTGTAGGCCCCCTTGTAGCCACCATAAGTGTTTACCGTTACCAGGCTGCCATTAATGTCTATTACGCTGAAATAATAGGTTTTATCGGCATCATGTACGTTCCAGGCGGCCCTGACGGCCGGATCGATGGTGCCGCCACCTCCGCCGGCGCCGCAAGTGCCATTGAGAAGCTGAACAACATTGTTCTTCCATGTAGGAGTCGATGGTACGGTTTGGGGATTTGGCAGGACACTGCTGTCAATAGTCCGCCGGGCAAAAAGATGCGAATGTCCGCAGGCATAGAAGTCGAATTTGTTGGAGTCAAGGAAAGACCAGAGCCTGGTAAAGGACTGGCTTACAGTGGATGGTTCGGTCGTGTCGTTCGAAACATAGTAATAGGGTGTATGAATGAAAAGAAATTTATGAGTTGCCTTGGTTTGCGCGACCTGTGCTCTTAACCATGACATCTGGGGGTCCTCGATGTTGCCACCCAGGCCATCGGGAATGATGTTATGGGTCAGGTAGTAGGGATCCAAAGTCGCGAAAAAGGAACTGCCGCCCGGGGAGGTGAACGAATAGGCCAGGTGCTCGTAGCCGGACGGTCCGTTGCCGGGATTCTCAGAAAACACAGCCTGGAACTGCTGCTGGTTGCTGAGAATGAAACCGGAATCAGAGTGCTCGTAATACAGCTCATGATTGCCGACGGCGGTATAAAGGGGTATCCCCTGGCTGGTGACAGGTGCGAACAGGTCTTTAAACGCTTCAAAGGTGTAAGATGGTTTAATATAGCCCCTGTAGGCTCCATCGCCGCCGAATATCACAAAGGAAGGCTTGGGCGACAAGGTGCTGATCTGGCTGATGATGACATTCAACACCTCAGTGTTTACCGGATTATCAAGCTTTTCGCCCCGGCTGTCGGCCAGCCAGACGAAACGAAGCTTTTCGCTGTTGGTAACCGGTGGATCCGTACTGCTTTTCTTGCAGCCGCCAAGCAAAGCGGCAACTACAAGGAGTACTGAAAGTGTTAAGAGGTGGAGGTACTTTTGTACATCCCGGAATGACTTTTTGCTTTCAACGGGTTGAGATTTAATCCTGAAGTTTCCTGTAATCGACATAGCTTATTCCCTTTCTTAATTTAATAACAGATTTATGATGTTTGTAATTCGCATTTCACATTGAATCGTGGTCAACGCCGGAATTTCGAACATGATCGTTTTCATATTGGGTCAACCCGCGACAATTCCATGATCCTTTCGATAAACTCCCGCTTGCCCGCTCCTTTACAGAGGACCTCCACTACGCCGGGAAGCGCTGGAATTTCATTGCAATCCATCGACAGGATGATTGTTTTCTTCACCGGCCAAACCATTTCCATTTTTCCGGCCATCGTTTTACTATCCTCATACAGGTCTTCATCCATCAGCAACATATCTATGGGCAATTTGTCCAGGTTCTCCGGCCGGAAGTCCGAAACGGGAAGCAGAACAACCTCGAATCCCTCCACCTGCTCCAGCATGGTTTTCAGCCCCTGGCAGTAAGTCTGATTAAAATCGGCAACCGCAATTGTGATCATCCCTGGCACATTAAACCATAAGGTAAAAGTACAAGGAAAATGCGCGGTTGTTATGAGGAGAACCAATGAAAATCGGGAGGGAATAACCTGAGATTCACTCGGGGTAAACCCTTATATGCAGCGGCTGAATCTAACCGGACAATGAGCGTAGCCAAAGTGTCTGGATATTCTGAAAACCCTAAAGATTCTGTATAAACGCAAATGAAAATTACTCAAAGAGTGATCAGAAGGCATTCGGATTGGGCAGGTTTTGACAACCCTTTATTGTTCGACTACCAACATTCCACCCGAGGCACTGCCAACCAGCAGATGGTTTTAATCGTCAATATCAGGAGGAAGATAATTTTTTTCATGGCATTACATCTTCACTAATTTTCGGGAAACTGTTTCATTCCCGGCGCTTACTCTGATGAGATAGATACCGGAAGAGACGGTTCCAATAGAGAACGTTCTCTGGTTTTCGTGGTGCATCATGGCTTGCAGAAACTTCTCTCCATGCATGCCATAGATCTCCACGTGGACCTCTGCCGGGTCTCCGGTCCCTGTTAATTCAAGGGTGAAATTGCCCGAAGTCGGGTTGGGGTAGATTTTAAACCAGGATTCAAGTGTGGCAAGCAGAGTCTCTTCTTCTCCCACGGAAGCAACAGGAATCGACGGCGATTGCGACATGCAATAATCTGTTGTGGTCGTAATATAGCCATGCATGTACCCTCCGGGCTGCACCACAATTCCGGGTGTAAAATGAATCTGACCACCGGCGATGAATGTTGCGCTTCCGCCGGTCTCCACCGTGAAGTTTGAAACGGTTACGACTTCAGTGGCATCAAAACATGCCGCTTCGCCGTTTTGAACGGTTGTGTTTGCAACTGCCAGGTTCGCCGGCACCACAACAGCCTTCCCGAGGATGAACTGGCTGAATCCGGTAATTCCTTCAAAAGTGACCTGATTGGTGGCCGCATTTACCGAAGTGGCCGATGCCAGCAATGCCCAGGTCGAATCGTCTGCCATGCTGCCCCTGGTAAAGAGTTTAATGTTTGATGGATTATTTTGATCCTGCAAAGTCAATTTTTCGCTTACTGTAAATGTGAGATCTGCATTAAACATTCCACTTCCGTATTGATGAACAGCCCAGTACTGCCTGTCTAAAACGGCAGCAAGTCCCGTGGGATTAATATTTGGAAAAGTATCTATTCTTGCCACAACAATAGAATCCATGCCTGTTTTGGCAGTAAAGTTCATGCTAAGTCCCGTATTGGTAAAATTACTGGTACCGGTGGCGCTTACCACTTGTGTATTGCTGGTTCCGCTACCAAACGGAATGGTAGCGGTTGTATATTGATTGATAACAGAAGCATACCATGTTCCGTTGTTTACACCTTTCTTATCGTAAACTGTCGGAGGTTGCCCTTCATCGAACTGCCAGTATGAAACCAGCCCTGTTTCGCTTCCTGTAAGTGGCAAGTGTATATTGTCGCGTATTTGTGAGTTGGTTTTGGATGTATTCCATAGGCGGACTTCTTCAACATATCCCCTGAACAAGTTGTTTCCTGAGCCGCTATAATAGTTTGTCAGGTACAAAGGCTGGCTGTTTGCCGTTACGGTTATCGGGGTTCCCGTGAGCGGTACTTCAACTCCATTCAGGTACAGATGCCTTGTCCCGTTGTCATTCACGGCAGCTACATGACACCATTGATTGAGCGTGAGTATATTATCGGCAGTTGCCATGCCATCGAAAATCAGACCGCGATGGTTTCCGCTTCCGCTTGACAAAAGGGAGTAGCCGTTTGCATTAAATCCTTTCGATACGATAATCCTGTTGGTGCTTACCAGCACCCTGGGTTTTATCCACACTTCAATGGTGTAATTATTGGTTAATTGAAGCGTACTGTTGTCGGGTATGCTGATATAGTTGTACTGGTCACCGTTGTTGAGGCAGGTAGAGGCTTGCGTAATATTTGTGGTCGTAAAATTTACTTGTGAACCGTAAACGGTATCGTGTTCATTTATTGCAAAAGCACGCAGATAATACGTTGTCGCATGATGTAAACCGCTGATGTTTGCCGTAAAACCTCCAAAAGTGGTAGTGCCCACAATTACTCTGCTATCTGCAACGCTCGGCATACCGGAAGTATTCCAGCAAAAACCGTAAGCAGTGAGATCAGGTGTTCCATTAGCAGAAATGTTGCCATTTGAGGTTGCTGTAAAGGTTTTAATATTGCTGACTGCCATGGTGCTTATTTCAGGAGCATAATAAAAACAAGGATACCCATTGTTGGTACCGGCGGAAATATACCAATTGTTGTTGAAATCCCATCCCGCATAAGTAGATTGGGTTTTCATCCGGGCAGTGGTTCTTCCATGAACATGGGTGGTGTCGGCGTTATAGCATCCTGTTGTTTGCCCTGTAGTTTCAACATCCCAATACGATTGGTCGGCATTGGCGCTACTGCCAACCAAGCCGCCAACATAAGTCGCATTTGATGAAACCCAACCGCTGGCATAACACTGGTTGATGATGCCACTGCTTTTTCCAATCAAACCACCAATATAATTAAAACTGGTAGAATCACAGTACACGTTAGCAGTGGAATAACAATACCTTATGGTATCATCAGCAGATCCCATGTTTCCAACAAGACCTCCAATAGATCTTTCGTTATATTTATAGATCCCGGAAACACGTCCACTGGTGCTGCAATGACTTATGGTAGAATTCTCATCCATCCTTCCCACAAGAGCGCCGGTAAATCTTCCCGCAACGATGGAGGCGTTGCTTATCCGAAGGCTATCAATCTTCGCGTCATAAACTGATCCGAAAACTCCATTATCAAAACCGCCAGGATGGTTAATATTAACACTGTCAATAATGTGCCCCTTACCGTTATAGGTGCCATGAAAATTTATCATCGAGCAGCCATAGCAGCCTATTGGAATAAAACCTCTTCCATTCATCCAATGTTTACTGATTGAAGCATTTATATCCGCAGTCTGTATGTAATGCATTCCCATGAATTCGTCACTCGCTTTTGTGAGCCAATAGAGATTGTTGATGTTGGCTATCTGGTAGGGGTCGCTGAGGGTGCCGCTACCTGCAGGGGCTATGGAATTAAAAGTAACAATAAATGCTCCGGAAACGGCGCTGGTTGCCGTTCCACAGGATCCACTAACTATACAATAATAATAAAGAGTTCCTTCATCTGATGTTTGTGGAGTATAGCTATCTGTTTGTGCTCCATTGTTTGCTCCAAGTGAAGTGCCCCCGCTATTGTTTCCATATTCCTCTTTATACCATTGATAAGTTAAATTTGCTCCGGTTGCGCTTACAGTAATGGGAGTAAATGTTCCATTCAAGGGTTGTGTCTGGGATGCGGTGGATTGACCGGTAATAGCAGTGGGAGCACAGTTGGTAGTAGTTGTTGTGTAGGTATAATAATTGGCGCCTGTACCTGTGACGCTGGTTTTATCAGCTCTTACATGATAGTAATAAGTAGTACTGCTTGCCAAGTCTGTTACCGCCTTTGATAAACTGCTGCCGCAATCTAAATTATCATACCCCGATAGCAAAGAAGTAAAAGTATCATTGGTTGACACATCTAATTTGTAGCTTGTAACAGTTCCGATAGCAGGCGCAGTCCAGTTGGCTGTGAAACCCGTGGACAGGATGTTTGAAGCTGCTGCGGGGACGGGAACAACCATGGCATAGCTTTCGACCCAGCAGGTAGCTGCATCCATATTTACCAGGGTCCCGTTGCTGCTTGCCACAACATCAGTGAGTGTTGTACCCGAGCCATTATTAAACTGCCAGTAACTTACCAAACCCGTTTCAGCGCCTGTAAGGGTATTACACATATCGCTCTGTATCTGGGCTTCGGTTCTTGCCACATTAAACAGTCGTACTTCATCAATCTTGCCATCGAAAAAGCGTGTGGGGTATCCCGGGCTGTTTCCTATTAACAGCGATTGAGTTGATATGCCAATGGCTCCAGAAAGAGACTGTAGCCCTTCGACTACACCATTTACATAAACAGACATGGTTGCCCCATCGTAAACACCCACCACATAATTCCATCGCCCTGTCGACATGACCGGAGCGGAATGGATTTCATGCCAGGCTCCCCCGGCGCCCACAACAAAGCTCAATATCCCGTTATTGCCGCAACGAAGAGTGTAGCCGAAAAAGTTAGTCGTCTCTTTGCTTACAATAGTTCCTTCCCAGTAATTGGCATTCCAGGTATCGGCATTTATCCAGGCCTCAATAGTTATTGAACCGGGAATATTCAGGCTGGAGGCATTACCGCAATTCACATAATCATTTGTTCCGTCGAAATTCAGGGCTGTACCAACCGTATTGGGAGGAGAGTTGAAACAAACCATATATTGCCCGTCGAAACTTGTTATTCCATTAAATGTAGCTGTATTATTTACTGCATCTGCACTGGCAGCCGTTGCAATAAGTGACCATGTGCCATCCCCATTACCGCTCCTGTAATAAAGCTGTATAAGCGCAGGGTGTGCCGCTTGTCCGCTTGTAATATCCTCATTAAGGGTGAAAGTAAGGTTAGCAGTAAAAGTGCCTGTTCCAAAACGGTTTATTACCCAATATTGCGAATTAAAAGCTGTGGTAACTCCTGTAGGGCTTACATTTGGTAAGGTATCAATCCTGCTTGCTACGATGCTATCGGTACCGCTTTTGGCAGTAAAATTCATTGATAAACCAGTTCCGGTAAAGGTTTTTGTTCCAGTAGCGTTTACAATCTGGGTATTGACACCTCCGGTCGAGAAAGGAATGGTTGAAGTAATCCAGTTGGAATTATTCATATTGTAAAGGGTGCCGGTGGCGGTTCCTTTCAGGTCGGTCAGGGTAGTGCCGCTACCATTGTTAAACTGCCAATAATTTTTAAGGTTAGCATTGGCAATGGGTGAAGTGCGATACATATCTTCACGTATATCAGTCACTTCACGTGCATAATTCCATACGCTTACTTCGTCCATCTTTCCGTTAAATGCTTCTGAACCGTTGGCGCTCAATGAAAAGCTTCCCGAAGGAGGGTACAATCCTCCGGCGGGAGATGCACTCTTTAAAAGTTTGCCATTCAGGTAAAGTTTCATAGTTGTTCCATCATAAGTGCCGGCAACGTGCATCCAGGTACCGGTGGTAAGCACATTGTCAACCAGCAAAGCATAAAGTGTACCATCTGTTTTTTTAACATAGAAATGCAGTTTGTTGAAACCTCCACTTCCGTCGTAGCGCAATACTGCCACTTCAGGGTTAATGGTCACATACCGCTGAACTACACTGGGCAGGGTATTGTGATATACCCATGCTTCGATGGTTAGTGCCGTGAGGCTTGTACTTATTCCTGCACCGGAAATATACTGAGTACTCCCATTAAAACTGAGTGCTTTTTGGGGCGATTGCGTTTGCGCAAAGGACTGAATACTGAAGGTTGACAGTGTAAGAAAAACAAGGATTTGGAGTGTGGTTGTTTTCATAATGTATTGTTTTGCAATTTGTTTAAGTGTGGGTTATTCGTGTTGAATTCTGTATGTCAACGAAGGGCCCTTAACGGGTCCGTCATCAATTTCATGATTTTTTCGGAAAACTCCTGCGAATCCACCCCCTTGTACCATCATGGTTTTCAGCCCCTGGAAGTAAGTCTGATTAAAATCGGCAACCGCGATAGTGATCATCATGGGTAAACTAAACCGGATGTAAAATAACATCGGTAAAGCGTAGTAGTTTTAAGGGGAATCAATTAAAACATAGAGGGAAAAACCTGAATTTCACTCAGGGTAAACCCCTATAAACACGGACGAAAATTATTCAACGGAATAAAACTGGTTGCGGATAGCCCAGGCAATCAGGCCGGCAACGTTTCTGACGTCGGCTTTCAGAAACAGATTGGTACGGTGGGTTTCGACCGTTTTACTGGATATATACAGGCGTTCTGAAATTTCCTGGGAAGTAAATCCCTGGCAGATCAGCACCATGATCTCCATCTCGCGGGTAGTCAGTTCCTCCGTTCCGGTAATTTTTCCATTGTGTCTGAAAGCCAGCTTCTGCAGGATATCCTGGCTGAAATAGGTACCGCCCTTGTGAACCTCCCGGATGGCCTGTTCCAGCTCGAATTTATTTGCCTTCTTGAGGATGAAACCTTTTACGCCCGCCTGGATCATCTGGGTATAATGACCGGTGTCGGAGAACATGGTGAGGGCAATAACGTTCAGTTCAGGTTTTACTTTCAGCGCCCGCTCGGTAGTGAGCGCGCCGCCGATGGCAGGCATTTCAATATCCATCAGCGCAACATCCACTTCCGTTTTTTGAAGTGCCTCCACAAAACGGTTCCCGTCGGAGGTATCGTAAACCACTTCGATACCGTCGATCTGGTTTAACACGAGGAGGATGCCCTCACGAAACAGGTTGTGGTCATCGATGATGGCTAGTCTGATATTTTCCATATCAAAGGGGCATTATAATGTTGACTGAAATTCCGGCATTCGGAGAACTTACGACCGAAAATGTTCCTCCGAACGACTCTACTCTGTTGGTGATGTTGGGTATACCCTGGCCCACCCTTTTCCCCGCTGAAGTGGTGAACCCTTTGCCGTTGTCGGAATACCGGATCGTCAGTTTACCATCACTGCGTCCGATATCCAGGCTGATCCTTGTGGCTTCCGCATGCTTCAGGGTGTTGTTGATCAGCTCAGTGATACAGCGGTAAACCGCCAGTTCGATTTTTGGATCAAGTCTTTCGTCAAATTCCGAGGTAAATAAAATCTCATATTTTTCATTTGCCATCAGCGGTGCCAGTAAATTGTTCAGTGCGGTCATCAACCCGTGTTTTTCCAACACATGGGGACTGATATTATGTGAGATCCTGGAAACTTCATCGATTGCTTCGGAAATCACCATCTGCAGCCGGTCTCTGATGACCTCCCTGTTCTCAGGTTTCGCATCAAGAAAAGCCTGGAAATAATGGTTAATAGCCGAAAGAACGGGCCCGAGTCCATCGTGAAGGTCACGGGCAATGCGCCTTCGTTCATTGTTTTCGGTTTCCACCACCGCCTCGATCAGCTTTTGCTTCAGGGCCCCCTGCCGTCTCAACCTGAAATAGAACAAACTGAAAACAAAGGCAAGGGTGAGTGTGATGGTGATGATGATCAGCAGAATGATCTGGCGATGGTTAAATTCATTCTTTTTCTGCTCCTCCCTGATCTTTTGTTCCTTGACAAACAGGTCGTACCTGGCCGATTGCTCAAGTATCTGGTTATTCATCCTGTCTTTGTAGAATGCACTCAGCAAAATGTTGCACAGGCTCAGAAACCCGTATGCATCCTTGAAATTGCCGGTTGCTGAATACACATTGGCATATTGCTGATAGATACGCATGTAGAGATTACGGTTCTCCCATAAAGGCGAAAGCCGGGTCGCCTCCTCCAGAGAACCGAGCGCAGCATGGTAATCCTTTTTCCTGCCATACACGATGCTCAGATTGATCAGCGAATTCATCGCCTGGAAAGGCATCCCGGCTGTAAGGAAATTGGATACCGATTGCCGCGACAGATCAAAAGCTTTATCGTATTTCCTGCTCCGGATATACTGATAGCTCAGTTCATTCTGGGACGCGGCCAGGTTGCGTTTGTCGCCGGTCCTCGCGGAGAGTTCCATGCAAAGCAGGGAATATTTAAAAACAGAGTCGCGATAACTCTTTGCCGGATTTTCCGATTCGTTGTAAAGGGCCGCCAGGCGATTCCAGGCATAGGCATGGTTCTCGTCGGAAAGGGGCGAAGGGCGTTCCAACAGGTCGTAGATCAGGCTGATCCCTTTGTGGTATTCCTGTTTCTGACGATATGCCTCGCAAAGTTCAATCTTGACGTGGTCCGCATCTGCCGTATTTCCCGGGAGAATCTCAATAGCCCGCAGCAGCACCCTGATCGCATTGTCGGGCATGGACCGCTCAAGGTACCATCGCGCACAGTATTGCAGGGAGTCAGGATGGTTGAGCGAATCAGGAACATCTGGCTGCGTATTCCGGTGAACAGAGGCCCCGGCATTCACAACTTCATTGATTCTCATTTGCAGGTAACTGAGCCATGCGTGCTGTACCATTGTAAGTTCATCACCGGATGCAGAAAGCGTTTTAAGACATCTGACGGAAGTGCTGACATCGGTCGCCAGACTGCCCAGGGCCTTGTTATACACAGAATCAAACTTTGATTGAAAACTCTTTTCCTGACCGAAAAGCATCGTGGTCAGCAAAATTGCCAGGAGCGTTGCAACGGTCTTGCGAGGTCTTTTCAAGATCAGGAGTATTAAACCAGCTTCGGGACAAATATACGATCTTTCCCCGAATGACTTTTTATCCTGAATAACAAGCTAATCAGAACCCGTCTTTAATAACTTTTCTTACCACCACATCATTCCCGCATTCAATTACCAGGTAGTAAACGCCGGTCGGAAGATCACCCATCTGAATGGATAAATGTTGTTTTCCGGGATAAATGGTTCTGTCAGGATACTGTTTAACCATTTTTCCTGAAGTACCGTAAAGTTTAGCCTGGATCCGGGAGGCTTTTGCTGAAACCAATTCCATCCGGGCCTCCTCTTTTACAGGGTTGGGAAAGACATTACCCATCTGGAATGACGGAATACCCTTCGATACTTCAATACCCGCCGCAGGATTGAAGTATGCACTGTAAACCCCGTTCCCATGGGTTCCGATGGCGATAAATCCGTCGGTTTGGCGGGCATCGATGTCATCGATGATGACATTTCCGATGGTGGAGGCTCCCTCTTTTACCCAGATTGTTGAGTCTCCGTTAAGTTCACGTGTGGAGAACAACCCGCAGGAGGTACCGGCAAATATGATTTTTTTACCCTGGAGCATCAACTTTTTGGTACAGCGGATGGAGGGTCCGTTCCCCGAACCGTCGGGGAACTCTTCCAGGTTTCCTCCAACAGTCGTCCAGGTGGAACCACCATCAGTTGAATGGAAGAGACTCTGAACTCCATAGTTTGAAAATGTTACCATCACGTGGTCTGCATTATCCGGATCGATGTCGATAAAAGCAACAAAAGCATTGACGGGAAAATCATTTCCCGTTATATTTACCGGTACAGGATTCCCTGTATGGGCATTATCCAGGCGGTAAACTTTCCCAAGGTTGGTTCCATAGTATAACCGGTTTGCCGGCACTTTTGAAAGGGCAAGGAAACTTATTTCAGATGCGCTGCCGACATCTACATTGCTCAGGTGGCTCCACCCCGCATTGCGCATGCCGGTGTCGAACGCCGCAGCCTTCATGTTGTCTTTTCGCCAGATGCTGGTAACAGTGGGCAAATAAAACGTCTGGTAGTTGTTCGGATCCAGTGCAATATTCTGGTAAAACGGAAAAAGAGAGTTGAAGCCCATCACCGGGTCGACATATTTCAGCAGCGTATCGGGAAGCTGCGGGAAGATGTCTGTTGTATGCATGTTGTTGTCAAACCTTGATGTCCAAATGTTTCCACTGTAGGCCGAGATGACGCAGAATTCCCAGCCCGGCGCAACGCAGGAAGCGAACCCGTCGTAACAGATGTCAATGTTGAACCAGAATTCTGCAGGATTATCGGTGACGGTATAATACCAGTTGTTGTCCTGCAGCCCACCGAGGATCCAATCGTCCCCCTGTGAACCGTGATCGATTGCAACGCTGTAAAACTGGGTGGTGGTCAGCTTTTTATTCGTCCGTTGCCAAACCGACTGACTGCTGTCGGCCAGGCAATTGCTGGTCAGGTATATGCCGCCGTCATTCGCCATCAGCATCTTCGACGGGTCGGAGGGAAAGAAGGTGATTCCATGCTGGTCGGGATGAAGTTGATGAAGCGAGTCCATATCATATGGATACCCGCCGATATAGGTGGTCGCCAGGCTGTCGGCAAACCCGTTTTCTGACCGGTGCAGGTTCATCCCGCCCAGGAATACCACATTTTCATCGTCAGGTTTGACTCCCATGGTAAAACAGTACCCGCCATAAACAACGAATGAAAACGGGAAACTGCTGGTGTTCCCGTTCCCCGCTCCCGGGATGCCGTTGGTCCGGTTTTCCCATGAAGCGTTCCCTGCTGCCGGATCCCAGGTCATTTTCCAGAAGGTGTTCACCGAATTGGAATATCCTCCGAATGGGTTGATGTCGGAAGATTGCGATTCGGTAAAAACATACATGACATTTTCATTCGATGGCGCCAGGGCAAGACGGGTAACCCGGTTATCCTGCGGGAAGCCCGCCGGAGTGATCTGAACCCAGTCAACTCCGTTCGTCGATCTCCATATACCAGCCTTGCCGGGAGGCTGAACCGAAAAGCAGAAACTGCTGAGCGCAGCATAAATAACGCCATCGGAGGTAATGGCCAGGTCGGTGGCAAAGGATTTATTTACGAGGTCTCCGAGTACCACCTCCCAGCTCTTTCCTCCGTCCTCCGATCGCATGATGGCGCCATAACATGCGGCATAAACAATGTCTTTGTCCATCCTCACGGGGTCAGTTACAATTCGCCACACTCCCTGGAAAATTTCCTGAAGATGGGCTGGGGATCCTCCCTGGGTGTATGCAAGCGGTTGCCAGCTTGAACCGTTGTCGGTCGACTTGAATATGCCATTGCCGATCCCGATTGTCCTTGCATTGGTGCTGATGTTCCGGTCAGTGGTGCTGAGCAGTTCACCGGTGCCATAATACCAGGTTTGATGTTTTCCCGGCCGTTTGTCCTGCACGAGGCAGGTGACGCTTTGCTCGGCATCAGGACTGGTGGTTTTGTGCCAGATTTGGCCGGGCTCCGATGTTTCCCACATCCCTCCTGAGGCGCTTCCTGCCAAAAGGTGTTTCTCATCGTCCACATCAATGGCAATGCATAGCATGCGGCCGCCGATGTTGGTCGGTCCGCGCCAGTTCCATGCCTGGCCGCCGCTTTCAGGATATGCCGGCATCCCGGCAGTAAATGCGAGTTCCCTGGCACGTATTCCCGGGGGAATTTCCCCGGTTGCCGGATCTTTTAGTTTCCTGAACTGGAGGTCTGCCTGCATGGCCAGCAGTGTGGTTTTAGGCGTTTTTTTATGTTCCGCACGAGAAACGGGACCGGTGTCTGCACCAAATGATGGTGATGAATCATGATGGCACAGGAAGGAAAATGCAAGAACTGTGAATCCTGCAAAAAATTGGAGAAGAATGTTTTTTTTGATCATTTCAGCATGGATTTACATGTAAAACAACCTTGATATGCACTAAATGTTGACAAACAGTCCCTGAAGGCCCGTTTTTCTCTGAATCATCGCCCGGATGAAAGCATGATTGATCTTCTCCTCCCTGGCAAGAAATTTGAAGAAAGCATCCCGGTTGAAGCTGTAAAGCGTAACATCGCCAAGAACAGCATCTGCATTCACCGAGGAAATGTTATCCTCCAGGAGGCTTTCTTCGCCAAAAAAGTCGTTCTTTCCAAGTATGCCAACAGTACCAAGCCATCCCAGTGCCGAATGCTTGCTGATTTCAATATTTCCGTTTTTCACAAAATATATTTTGTCGTTCAGGCTCCCTTCCCAAAGAAAATTCGTTTCCTCCTCGGCATAAACGGGCAAGGTTAAAGCTGAAATACTATAGAGTGTTTGTTCATCCAGGCCCTTGAAAATACTGATGCTGTTGAAAAAGTCAGTCCGGTCTTTGATGGCACGGGCGATAAATGGCTGCATTTTTCCAGGGTTGAACCGGGGCCACACAAAGCCGAGCCTTTCCAGGATGGCAAGTGTTTTTTCGCAGGTGTAAAGAACCTGCGTGCTTTCAGCCGAAAGCGCCTGCTCATCAAAAGAAATAAGCCCAGTGTGAAGCAGGTAGTTTTGAATGTAAGCCCTTGCACCCGCCCTGCCATGATTTAAAATAATAAAATCAATGAACTCCGGAAATTTTACGCTTTTGATGTTAAGTGAATAGTCGGTCGTTGCAAGAACATCGGAAATTTTCACATGATTTGGGTTGAACAAGTGAAAATTCTGGTTCTGAAGTTCCTTTGTGAACATCAATTTGATGATTGATTTTGCAAGCTGGTCGGCAAAAGAAAGATCAAATTTGTCATATTTTTCCGGAACGATGCCAAGGTTGATAAAACTCCGTACCTGCTGGAAAAAACCATTGTCTTCGATGTTCTTCTGGATAGCGCCCGATATCGTATCGAAGGTGATGTTGCCAACCCGGTATATGTTTATATGGGTGCCTTCCTTTCTGGCAAGATCGATTTTTTTCTCGGCATCAAATTTAGTTTCCACATAGATGTTGGGATATTTTTGCCCGATATCCATATCCGTTTCAGTAAAAAGTGCCTGTTTTTTCCCGTCAATCTGACCCATGCCGACAGACATGGTTGAAACATGATGAAAATCTTTTTTCTTTCCATCATTTGAAAATTGAATAAGGTTTAATACGGATTGCACATTGGTTGCATAAAACTCTTCGTAAATCCCATAATGTTTTGTGTTCGCTGCCGGATTCAGCACTGCATCGACCGTTAGTGAAAGTTCCCTGTACCTGGCGGCATCGAGCCCCAGCTTATCAGCAGAAAGATCCCCGCTGAGAACGGCAAACCTGCCCGGGAACTGTGCGAGAAATTTATCGCCAAAATAGTGGTTCATGGTGGCAATCACTCTTTGCCTCGCCTCCTCCGGATTTTTTGCACGTACAATCAGGGTGATCTTTGATGAAGTCTCTCTTAATAGCTCATAAAGCAGGTACGCGCCAAGATAGCCGGTACTTCCCGAAAGCAAAATATGCTGGTAATTTTGTTTTTCCCTGAAATCTTTCCTGCTGATTTCCTTTGCTTTTTCCCTGTAGGCTTCGAGTTGATCTTTGACCGCTTTTTCTTTAAATTCAAACACTTCTCCTTCCATCGGGGCAGGCATAATGTCTTCTGCAATATCGATGGTTTTTAAAATTTCGAGTTGACTGATGCCTTTTTGTTTTTTCTGTTTGAGGTTTGCAGCAAGTTCAGAAATGGTTGGAAATTTGAAAATGTCGTTGACCACTGCTTCAAAATCCTTTTCAAGTTCACAAGAAAGCGACACCGCGTTTAATGAATCACCCCCGAGGTCAAAGAAATTATCCTTTGTACTGATCCTGTCCACTTCCAGCACTTTGCGCCATGCCCTGAGGATGATCTCCTCTGCCTGGTTTGCACTTGCTACAAGTTCGGTACCTGTTTCAATGGATTCCTTTTCATTGGGAAGCTTTGTCTTATCCGCTTTGCCATTCGCATTCAGTGGAATTTCATCAAGCATTACAAAATATGACGGGATCATATAATCGGGCAGGTCCTTTGCCAGGAATTGCCGGAGTTCACCTACCGGTATTGCCTCTTTCGATACATAATAAGCAACCAGGTAATTTTCGTTGCTTTCGTTTTTCTTGGCAATGACTATGACTTTTTTGATCTTTTCATTTTTCAGGAGCTGATTTTCAATTTCGCCAAGCTCAAGCCTGAAGCCACGGATCTTGACCTGGAAATCGATCCTTCCGAGATATTCCATTTCTCCGCTGGAAAGGCGTTTTGCAAGGTCACCCGACCGGTACATTCTTTCACCCGGGATGTAGGGGTTTTGCGGAAACCTTTCTTTGGTAAGATCTTCTCTTCCCAGATAACCTCTTGCCAGCCCGTCTCCGGCAACGCAGATTTCGCCGGGGATTCCAACCGGCAGGATTTTTTGAGCCGGATCCATGATATAGGTCCTGAGGGTCGGAATCGGGAACCCGATATTGCTTATGTTATTGTCAATTTCATAGTCTGTAATGTTTTTAAAGGTCACATGTACGCAGGTTTCCGTTATCCCGTACATGTTGATGAGCTTTGTTTCGGGATACTTTTTATGCCATTCTTTCAAAAGCGCCGGCTTAAGGGCTTCTCCGCCAAAAGTAACGTAGCGCAAAGCAAGATCATGGTCAGTGGTTTTGAGATCCTCTGCAATGAAGTTATAAAAGGCGCCCGGGGTCTGGCTCAGCACGGTAATTTTTTCCTTTTTGGCAAGTTTGACAAACTCCGCAGGATTAAGGATGATATCTTTCGGAACCATGAGCAATTTCCCTCCATAAAGAAGCGCTCCGTAAATTTCCCATACCGAAAAATCAAAGCAGTACGAATGGAACATCGACCAGGTATCAAGTTCGGAAACATCATACTGGAATTTGCTGTTGATCATCAGCCTCACCACATTGTAATGTTCCAGGATGACTCCTTTGGGCTTACCGGTCGAACCGGAGGTATAAATGATATAGATGCCGTCCTTCGGGGAGTTGACATTTTGAACCGGTTCACCGCTGCCTTCGTAATTTTTTGCATCCAGGGCATCAACTATCTCGCCGTCGAACGTATCGACAACGTCAAAATGGTTTGCGGATGTAACAAGATGCTTTACACCACTGTCTTTGAGCATGAATTCAATCCGGTCTTTTGGAAAATCCGGCTTCAGCGGGAGGTAGATACCGCCGGCTTTCAATATGGCCATCATGCCGATGATCATTTCAGGGGAAACATCGAGCAGCATGGCAACGATCGTTTCCCGTCCAACCTGCTTCCTTCTTAAATGCTGCGCCAGCAGGTTCGATTTTTCATCCAGTTCCCGGTATGTGAGTGACTTGTTCAGGTATGAAACAGCGATCCTGTCAGGGAATTTTTGTGCAATTTCAGAGAACACCTGGTGGACGGTTTTGTCAACCGGATAGTCCGCTTCCGTGGCATTAAAAGAATAGAGCAGTGCCTTCTGTTCCAGTTCGGAAATGATCTCGATGTCTCGGAGCTTTATATCCGGGTTTGCTGCAACAACATCCAGGATGTTCCTGAAATGGGTTGCCATTCGTTCAATGGTTTCCTGTTTAAACAAGCTCGTGCGGTATTCCCAGCGGGTTTCAATATAATTGCCTTTCTCGACAATTTCAAGCAACTGGTCGAAACGGGCAATCTTTGTGAGATGCATCAATGGTTTTATGGTGATATCGCCTGCACGAAGCTCAGGGAAGCCCATGCTCTGAAAAACCATCCCGATATTAAAGATCGGATTGCGGCTCATGTCCCTTTTGGGGGCTACCTTTTTGACAATTTCCTCGAACTGGAAATCCTGGTTGTCGAAAACATCCAGCAGGTTGTCCCTTATTTCTCCAAGGAACATCCGGAAGGTTTTTTCTCCCTGTGGCTTTGATCTGAAAGGCAGGGTGTTTACGAACATCCCGATCAGATGCTCGGTGTCCAGGTGATTTCTCCCGGATGCGCCCATTCCGGTGATGATGTCTTCCGACTGGCAATATTTTGAAACAAATACATGGTAAGCTGCACTCATGAGCATGTTGAGCGTCATGTTGTTTGCAGAGGCACAGTCATGCAGCCTTTGCGTAAGGTCTTCATCCAGTTTGAAAAACAAACTGTCGCCCCGGTAATCAATGATCGGGGGCCTGATGAAGTCCGACGGAAGATCGGTAACAGGCAGTTCCCCGGCAAGCGATTCCAGCCAGAATTGCTCCTGTTTTTTTATTTCAGGCGAACTCATGAGTCTCTTTTGCCAGATTGCAAAGTCTTTGTACTGAATAAAAAGCTCCCTGGGCGTTTCATTATTATAAAGCCTGACGATCTCATTGAGAAGCACCACCATGGAGCTGCCATCATAAACAGCATGATGAATATCCCAGAAAAGAACATGCTTCTCCTGCGAAACCCTGATCAGCGCCACCCTGAACAGGGGTGCTTTTTTAAGATCAAAGGGTTTGACCAGTCCATCAATAAAATCGTCGAGTTCCGACTCCTTTACTTCGTAATAATTGCGTTTGACCCTGACATCTTCATGAATGATCTGCACGACCTCGTTATCAACAAGGTCCAGCGTGGTGCGCAAGGCTTCATGCCTGTTGATGATCGTTTCAACGATGTTACCAAGTTTGACGGTATCCAGTGGCCCCAGGATCTCAAATTTGTTCGGAACATTATAGGCGGTAAGAGCGCCTTCGAACTTTTCAACCAGGAAAAACCTTTTTTGAGCGGAAGTGGCAGGATAGTATTTGACGGGCGCTGCCGTTTCAATTTTTTCATGAGAGAGCTTTCCCTCCTTTTCTATCATCTGTGCAATTTCCCGGATGGTCGGAAATTTGAAAAAGTTTTTAAAAGATACCGCAATCGAGAACTCCTCTTCAATTTTTGACAGCACAAGGGTTGCAGACAGCGAGTCGCCTCCAATGTTAAAAAAGCTGTCGGCAATGCTTACGGTTTTCAGACCAAGAACTTCCTTCCAGATATCCGCGATTTTATCTTCGATGGCGTTTGAGGGAGCGACAATATCAGAATTTTCCTGAATTTCAGGCAATGCCTTCCTGTCTATTTTGCCGCTCGCATTCAGCGGCATGTTTTCAAGCTGCATGAAAAACGCAGGAATCATGTAAGCGGGCAGGCTTGCGGATAGAAATTCTTTTACTTTGCCGACATCCAGTTTTTCCCCGGCAATAAAAAACGCCACAAGGTATTTTTCCTCGTTGGCCGAGGTCCTGTCGATGACAATTGTTTCCTTGATTTGGCCGTGTTTCAGTAACTGGTTTTCGATCTCTCCAATCTCAATCCTGAACCCCCTGATTTTTACCTGGAAATCAATCCTTCCCAGAAACTCAATGTTCCCATCGTTCAGCCATCTCACCAGGTCGCCCGAGTGGTACATTCTTCCACCTGCATTGAATGGATCGGCAACAAAGGACTTATCCGTTTTCTCTTTGTCTTTAAAATAACCCCGGCCCACACCCGCTCCGCTGATGCATAATTCACCGGGTATTCCAACCGGCATCAGGTTTTGATGCGCATCCAGCACGTAGGTTTTAAAGTTGTGAATCGGCTTCCCGATGGGAATATTGTCGTAAGACCTGTCAACCTCATAAACAGTGGATATAATTGAACATTCCGTGGGTCCGTAAACGTTAAGCAACCGGTATGGTCGCTTTTTGAAATATTTAAGCTTGTCACCGCCTGTCAGGAGCCAGCGCAGGGAACGATTCTCTTCAAACTCCATGAACTGTTCTGCAAACTGGGTTGGTAGAAATGAAACGGTGATGTTGTTTGCATTGAAATACTCATTGACCATTTTTGGCGAAAAGCGCATTTCAGGCGCTATGATGTGTAACGAGGCCCCCGACACCAGGGGAGGAAATACTTCGATCATGCTTGCATCAAAAGCATATCCCGCGTACTTGGTGAACCGGTCCTTATCTGTAACACCCAGAATGTCGTTCATGCAGTGCACAAAATTCGCGAGATTGCCATGTTCGATCATCACCCCTTTCGGTTTCCCGGTTGACCCTGAAGTATAGATCACATAGCACAGGTCCGACATTTCGTTTGTCCCCGGAGGGTTGTCTTTTCTGCCATCATACATGGAGGGGCCAGTAATATCTGCAAAGAGTCCCTTTTCGGAAATCTTTTCTGCAAGGTTACCTGCGGAAAAAACAAACTTTGAACCGCTTTCCTTCACGATATAATTGATGCGGTCATCCGGGTAAGCCGGGTCGATCGGAATGTATGCGGCTCCCGACTTTAAAATCCCAAATATGCCGGTGATCATTTCAATTCTCTGATCCATGAGAATGGAAACAATATCCCCCTTACCAACCCCTTTATCTTTCAGGAACCAGGCAAGGGCATTGGCTTTTTCATTAAATTCACCATAGGTGATCTGCTTGTTTTCCGAAACGACCGCAATATTCCCGGGGTTTTTTGCAGCCTGTTCCTCCAATAAATCCACGACGGTTTTGGCTGTATCATAAGGATATCCGGTTTTGTTAAAATCCTGAAGAATCTGCTCTTTTTCCCAATCAGACGCTAGAGGCAGGTTGGATACAGGATTGTCCGGAAATTTCAGCAGGGTTTCCAGGATTGACATCAGGTTAGAAGAAATCCGTGAAATATCCTCTTCAAGGTACATTCCCTCAGGATGTGTAAGGATAAATTCGTACAGGTTATATCGTTTGATGATATTGATAATCAAATGATAGGGCGGCTGCTCGCAGAGGGGGTGATGGTATGTGCCGTCGGTACCTTCGAACGTAAAATCCTGGCCAACGACAATGATATTTAAAAGATTCGGAACCGTTTTATACTTTTTCCTCAGGTCGTTTGCAAGAAACCCGTAAGGATACCTGGAGTGTTTCTTAAGGATAAATTTCAGTTCACCTGAGACTTCCTTTGCAAATTCATTGAATTTACTGTCGGCCCGCACGGTCATCCTGAGCGGAAAAACATTTGCAAACATGCCAAAAGTCTGCTTTTCACGGTCAGATCTTCTGTTGTGGGTCAGTACCCCGACCACCACCTCCTCATTCCTGGTCACCTTTGACAAATATGCAAGGATCGAACTCACTATGAAATTATTGGCGCTGATCCCTTCTCTGGCCGAATGGGCAAGGATGCCTTCGGTAAGTTCCTTTGAAAAAGCAACATGATGTTCCCTGGCTTTAATGCCTGAGGTTTTCGACCTGATATACGGAAGAACAACTTCCGGGGGCAGTTCGGCATACTTTTCCTCCCAGAATTTTTTGTCCTTCAGGAAGTCTTCACTTTTCAGATAGGTTTCTTCCGTTGTCAGGTATTCAAGATAGGAGGGAGCCGGTTCAAGGTTGATTGATTCTTTATTCTTTAATCGCGAATAGTGGGAAGCGATCTCTTCAATGATCATCTTCATGCACGCGCCATCGCCGATTATGTGGTGGCAGTTGATATAAAAACCGTCCTGTTGATCAGGAAACCGGATGAGGGCAACATAAAAAAGGTCGGAGTCAACAAGTTTGAAGGGTTTCTGTTTCTCTTTATTGAGCCAGCCTTCATACTTTTCTTTTGCGACCTCGGTGGAAAAGTCAAAAAAATCAAATTTTAACACGTCATGAAGCGATATATATTGCTTGAATGAATGATCTTCCTGGGTTACCCTTAATCTGAGGCCGTCGTGCCGGCCTATCGCAAGGTTGATGGCTTTTTCCAGCAGATTAAAATCAATGCCTTTTCCCATCTTTACAATAAAAGGCATATTGGCAAACCCTGTACCCGGGTAAAGATTTTCGGTGATGAGCTCCCTTTTCTGCGGCTCAGAAAATTTATATTTCGTCATGTTCATAATAAATGTGTTATCCGGCAATTAAAATAAATGGTTCATATTTGAAGTCAATCATAAGCAATGAAGGTCCTATTTTCCCATTAAAAATGAAACGCCTTCTTCAAATGTAGGAAAAACAGCAATGATGGTGTCGAACCCGCTGATACGGAAAACTTCTTTCACAGATTCATTCAGGGAGGAAAGCGCCAGGCTTTTCTCTTTTTTCTTTGCTTCTTTGGCAAGGAGCAGCAACGACCGCAGGCCGGCACTGCTTATGCATTCAAGTTTTTCACAATCAAGCAGTAGCCGCTGCCCGGATTGCTGGATCAATATAATAAGTTCTTTTTCAAATCCATCTGCAGTCGAAATGTCCAGCCTTCCTTCGGCATGAATGACGAGCACTTCCCCGGTGTTTTCTGTTGATATTTTCATGGTTGTTGGTTTTGTTTTAATTCGTATTTATGGTGGTTTGCGAATAGGTCAGAATAACTCCGTGAAAGCATTTTCATGTGTACCCGATGGTCTCTGCAGGCGTGGTCAGCTCTTTTGAAATTTGTTTTCTGAGCACCTGTATGGCAAGCACACTGATGTCGTCAGACTGTTCAGTTCCGCGCGAAAATTCATGGACATCATCAACAATACTTCGGATGATTTCACAGGGAGCATGGTTCTCGTTTTTACACAGCATCTCTCCGATTCTTTTGATGGAATATTGTTGATTTTCAATGTTGAATGCCTCGCTGATGCCGTCGGTATATAAAAAGAGCGTATCGCCGGCGTCCAATTGAACCGCATACCGGTTCATGTCCGAATCCATGTCAATGCCAAGGGGAATGCAGTGGGTATTATCCAGCTCAATGACGGCACCGGTGTTTTTAATGATGAAGGGGTAATTATGGCCGGCATTGACATATTCCACCTCTCCGGTTGAAGTATCCAAAACACCTATAAACATCGTCACGAACAGATTGCTCTCATTGTTCCTGCAGAGGTAATTATTCATCAGCTGAACGGCCCTGCTTACATTCAGCCCTGCAATTTGTGTTGCGGCCCGCATGATCGTAGTGGTTATTGCCATGAACAAGGCTGCGGGTGTTCCTTTTCCGGAAACATCGCCGATCGCAAAGCACAGGTGTTCGTCATCAGTGAAGTAAAAATCATAAAAATCGCCGCCGACCTCTCTGGCAGGTTCAATAAATCCGTAAATATCGAATTCTTTTCTGCCGGGGAAAGCAGGAAATTTTCCCGGGATCATCCCCATCTGAATATCGTGTGCAATTTTAAGTTCGCTTTCGATTTTTTCTTTTGCAATGGTCGTCTTCCTGAGATTGTTTATATAAAGGATAAGCTCTTCTTTCATCCTGGAGAATGCATCTGAAAGCTGGGCGATCTCATCCCTGGCATGGGAAACCGGGATGTTTGTGTTGAAGTCGCCTTGCCCGATGAGGCGGGTCGCATCCACAAGTCGTTTGATCGGCAAGGTGAAATTCCTGGTAATTACCACAGAGATAATGATCATGGCCAGCAGGCTCAGGCTGAAAATGAGGGCAAGTTTTTTAAGAAATATATATAACCCGGAGTAGAGTTCCTTTGTTGGAAAGGTGAGTGCAAAGATCCATCTGGTCAGCGGCTCGGGTGCGAAATAGACCCGGCCGGATACTTTTTTCCCTCCGAAATCATTGATTTTCACGAAGAGCCGCTCTCCATTCAGCATTTTTTCGATGGTTTTAAAAGCCAGTGGATCTTCGTTTTTATCAAAGAAGCTGTGAATGTCCTTGTAAATGTATTCCTTACGCGGATAGGTAATGAATTTCCCGCCATGAGAAACCAGGAAACCGAAACCGGTTTGGAACAATCTTGCCGATTTTACGATCCGGTTGAAATTTCCGAGGGAAACATCCATGGTAATGACCCCTGCAAAGGTTCTTTCCCCTTTGATTTTCCTGAAAAAAGGCATGGAATAGGTGCACATCAGTGTGTCGCCTCCCCCTTTATCGTAATAAGGTTCAGACCACACCGGTTTCCCAAGCATTTTAGGGATCCGGTACCAATCCTTTGAAAAATAATCGTATTCGGGAGAAGCAAGGTCTTTCAGAACGATCCCGTTATGTGTTTCATAAATGTAACGACAATGCCGGTATTGCTTTGCATCACACATATAGGGTTCAAAAGCCAGGGCGCATCCAAAAACAGCTGAGTCTTTCCCGACAAAAGCTTTTGCAATTTCCAGGAGGTTGTTATAATCCGGCTTCCCTGATCCAAGGGTGGTTGCAAGTGCCAGCGGGAATTGCTCAATCGGCCTTATTGCATTGGTGATCCGCGAAATGGTGAGATCGGTTATATTTGAAGCCCGCTGCATGGCATCATTATCCAGGATTTGCACGGTAAATTCAAGGGTATAAAAAAATGCCGTGGTGAAAATGAAAAGGATGGCCGAAATAAAGAAAAGGCTGTATCGCAAGGTGAGCCCTCCCTTTTTGAATGCAGTTGTGATTTTACTGTCCATGGTCAAACAGTGTAAAGTCGATGGTTTGGAATAACCATCGGATCTGGCAGATCCGGGAAACAATACCGGCAATTAAAAAAGTAAAAGTAAGGAAGAATGTTGACTTTTATAAAAAAAAACTTATGCATCGTTCACAAAAATCAAATCTGCTGAAAGGCAGAAAAAATATCCATGGATGATGCTGAAAATCCAGGCATTACAATTATTGAACGTGCCATGAATATCAATGGGTTCAGAGAAATAAAAGCTGAATGATCCTTGACACCAACGGATCATTGTCATATGGTTATCCGAAACATAAATCAGGTTTCGCAACAGTTTATAATCTCTTTATTCGTCATTGCTGATACTTTCCTGGGATAACAATACCGGGACAAACCCCGGATTCTGATTGCCACTTCCGCTATCGAGGTTGTACTGGTATAACGAAACGACATCCAGATCCGATCCGGTCCAGGCTGCGGGCCGGATAACCAGGAAGGTTCTCACAGGCTTGCTGGTCAACTCCGCATTGACCCATGAGCCGGTGTTTGCATAGATGCCTGTATACTGGTTCCCGGGGGGATAGACTTTCAGCGTGGGATTGTGTGTGTGGCCGAAGACGACTATTTTATATCGTTTAGGCGCTGTGGGTTGCATATATTCATAGGAGGCGGTTAAAAAAAGATCATTGCTGCCATTGATGATCGACATCAGCACCGGCATGGCAACAGGGACTGCATTCCGGGTTTCGGTTTCAGTCCAGGCATTTTCGATGTTCTCTGCGAATATGTCGCGGACCCCGTTATAACTGAACGGCGCTGAATAATTATCAATTCCGTCCATCCGGATATTGGAGGAATCCGCGGCAACTGCCAGGGAATATTTAATTTTAAGATATTCAACAGCAGCGGTCCAGGCGGTTAAAAATTCAAGCTGTCCTGTGCCGCTATTCATTCCCTTCAGCGGATGAT
Organism: uncultured Bacteroidales bacterium; assembly: GCA_903903985.1. Taxonomy (GTDB): domain Bacteria; phylum Bacteroidota; class Bacteroidia; order Bacteroidales; family FEN-979; genus CAIVAT01. The sequence goes on from CAIVAT010000120.1 coordinate 55,022, forward strand.
CCCCTTGTTCCATCACCCCCTGTGCGTCCAGGCGGGAGATAAAATATCCCGGAGGCAGCATGTGTCCAGGATTGGAGAGGGGTTGCGGACAATTGAAAAAATCGAACCGGTGGCCATGCTCCATGATGATTTCATCCAGGGGAGCATAATGCCCGAGCCCGGCTGAATCTCCCTGCCAGATAATGCCGGGGATGATCTCCTGAAGGATATCATTTGTGAGCAGCATATCATGGTTCCCGGGAATATAGACCAGCTGGATGATCCCGCCGGAAGCAATGGTTTTAAGTTTATTGATGATGCTGATGTTTGCGGGGGCATTGGCGATGGCCATGAAATAATCCCTGGAATTGCTGATGCCGGCCTGGGGGTCAAACGGCGTGAAGCGATAAGGGACAACCCATTCATCGAACAGGTCGCCAAGAATGACCACCTGCCTCACCTGGGAGCCGGCAAGGACCCCGGCCAGCAAACTATCCAGCGCCGCTATGTTCCTTGTGAACCAGCAATATCCGTTGGCTGCAGACCTTTGATCGCCCATGTGGATATCGCTCAGGCAGAGAATGGCATTCCGGCTCGTGGTATCATTGACAAGAAACAGGTGTTTAGAAGAGGTCCTTAACTCAATCACCGTTTCAGATGGGAGGGTCACCCCGGAAGTTGACCGCAGCCCTTTTTTAATGGTGATCTTGTACTTCCAGCCATCAAGCATCTGGAACCCGGGAATAAAGGCGATGATGATTTTTCTTCCTGAATAGATCAGTTTACAGGCAGGATCCAGGGGGCCATTCCTGTCAGAAAAGGAAATATTCCCTTTCATTGTCGAAGAATCGATCGGATGGCTGAAATCCAGTTCAACAGACTTTTCCAGGTAATTCAGCGGATAATATAATTCGTTCTGCAGGAAGGATTTTTGTAAACTCACGGTCATATAGACCGGTTCGTACCGAACCTCCTCTTTTTTGCAGGATTGGAGGAGTATAACCTGGCTAATGATTGCAATTACTGATAATAAAATAAAAATGCGGTTTTTTTTCATGATCCGGGTTTTAAGAAGGTTGGATATGTCAGAGTTGTTATGCGGGAAACATTCCAGACAGACAAAAATAAGGCAATTTCGCGCAATTTGAACATCCGTGGATCTAATTCTTTACCTGGTTCAAACACCTGGTAAGCCCCTTTTTGGCTTCTGAAACTTATATGACAGGAATAACCTGAAAGGATCGTGATAATATGCAATACGTTTATCAAACGCAATATTTTGTAAATTTGGATAAAAACCGACCCATGAAAAAAAGGATTTTATCCGGATCCCTGGCATTCATGCTGGTGTCCGTGCCGCTGATGTTCAGCGGGCAAACGAAGTCTTCCGGCCAGGTTGCCGTGAAAGCAGGTGACAGCACTTCATGCGGAAAAATTGAATATGCCGGGCAAACCTACCATACGGTTATCATTGGCAGCCAGTGCTGGATGACTGAAAATCTCAATGTTGGGAAATATACCGATGTGAGCCAGGAGCAAAAGCCAGGAGATAATGGGGTGGTGGAAAAATACTGCTTCTGGAACGATTTTGTACAATGCGATTTCTGGGGAGGGCTTTATGAGTGGAATGAAATGATGGCCTATTCACAGAAGTCGGGAGCACAGGGAATCTGCCCAGATGGATGGCATGTCCCGTCGAGCCAGGATTGGAAAAATTTGATCAGGTTCCTCGGGATGAATGATGAAGCCGGGGGTAAACTGAAATCCACCCTTCAGTGGACAACACCCAATGTGGGGGCCACCAATTCCAGCGGGTTCTCGGCCTACCCGGGAGGCTATTACGACACGATGACCCACCGGTGGATTGATCTGAACCGGCAGGGTTACTACTGGACTTCAGAGATGATCTCTGCAACCCAGGCTGTAGGGGTTAATCTGACCTTCAGGACCAGCATCGTTGAAATGTACGATGAATTTCAGCTTAGTGCCTTATCCGTACGGTGTATAAAAAACTGAACCCTGCTGCCAGGTTTTTAAATTTCCTACCTTTGTGCCCCAAAATCAGAATTGTCATGGCCAACAACGAAGAACTCTTTAAAAAGATCATATCCCACGCCAAGGAATACGGCTTTGTATTTCCATCCAGTGAAATTTACGACGGGCTGAGTGCTGTTTATGATTACGGCCCCTTTGGCGTGGAACTTAAAAACAACATCAAGGAAAACTGGTGGCGCTGGATGACGCAGTTGCATGAAAACATCGTGGGCCTCGATTGCGCCATCTTCATGCACCCGACGGTATGGAAAGCATCGGGTCACGTAGATGCCTTCAGCGACCCGATGATCGACAACCGCGATTCAAAGAAGCGCTACCGTGCCGATGTGCTGATTGAAGATCATCTCCAGAAGATGGAGGATAAAATCCAGAAAGAAGTGGACAAGGCCCGCGGACGGTTTGGTGATTCCTTTGATGAAAAAATGTACCGTGAAACAAACCCCCGCGTGAAGGAATACCAGGATAAGATCGATGCCGTGAAGACCCGGTTTTATGCTTCCCTCGGTAGGGAAGATCTTGCCGATGTCAAACTGTTGATCGAGGAAGCCGGGATCGTTTGTCCGGTCAGCGGAACAAAAAACTGGACCGAAGTGCGCCAGTTCAACCTCATGTTTTCGACACAGATGGGTTCTGTGAATGATGATGCCAGCGTGGTTTACCTGAGACCTGAAACGGCCCAGGGAATTTTCGTCAATTTTCTGAATGTGCAGAAATCGGCCCGCATGAAGATCCCCTTTGGCATTGCCCAGATCGGGAAGGCTTTCCGCAATGAGATTGTGGCACGCCAGTTCCTCTTCCGCATGAGGGAATTCGAGCAGATGGAGATGCAATACTTTGTCAAACCCGGTGAGGAATTGAAATGGTACGAATTCTGGAAGGAAGAACGGATGAAATGGCACCTTTCCCTTGGACTTCCTGCCTCAAAATACCGTTTCCATAACCACGAAAAACTGGCCCATTACGCCAATGCCGCTGCCGACATCGAATTTGAATTCCCCATCGGTTTCAAGGAGCTGGAGGGCATTCACAGCCGCACCGATTTTGACCTGAGTGCCCATCAAACCTATTCGGGCCGTAAAATTCAATATTTCGACACCGAAGCCAACGAAAGTTATGTGCCGTACGTCGTGGAAACCTCTATCGGACTTGACCGGACATTTCTGGCCATTTTAAGCCATGCCTACCGCGAGGAGAAGCTGGAGGATGGCAGCGAACGTGTTGTCCTGGGAATCCCGGCAAAACTTGCACCCATCAAGCTGGCCATTTTACCGTTGACGAAAAAAGATGGTTTGGCTGAAAAGGCACGCGAGATCATGGATGTAATGAAAAACGATTATCGCTGCTATTACGAGGAAAAGGATACCATCGGCCGTCGTTACCGCCGCATGGATGCACTGGGCACACCTTACTGCGTCACCATCGACCATCAAACCCTGGAAGACAATACCGTTACCATCCGCGATCGCGATACCATGCTCCAGGAGCGGATCGCCGTGGAAGGGATTTCGGCGGTTGTGAAGGGGAAGATGGCGAACGGGTGAACAGGCGGACAGGTTGAAAACTTAGGGTTTTGCATGTTTTGAAACGATTCAAATCAATCTTGAAGGGTTTTCTCATTGCGCTGGGCAGTGTTGCTGCCGTGATGATCATCCTTGCCTTTACTTCGGTTCCATTCCGGATATGGTATGGCATGGGGGTTAAAAAAGCCGGAATTCATCGCCCGCCCGATTTCATCGTGGTATTGGGAGGAGGAGGAATGCCCAGCGAAAGCGGGCTGATGCGCACATGGTATGCAGCACGGGTTGCCGGTTATTATCACCGGGCAAAAGTCATCGTCGCCCTGCCTGGCAATCCTTCCGACAGCCTCAGCGCCATCAATCTGATGAAAGCGGAAATTGTCAACCGTGGAATAGCCCCCCGGCGGATTTTCCTGGAAGACTCCGGAACAAATACTCGCTCTCAGGCACTCTGTGTTTTTAAGAGCATATCGAATATTGAACAACGAATTTCGAATAACGAAGTCGCGTATCACGTGTCGCTCCTGATAATAACTTCTCCCGAACATTTATACCGGGCAGTTCTTGCGTTTAAAAAGGCAGGTTTCCTGAAGGTCGACGGAGTACCTGCATTTGAGCAGGCAATCGAATCAAGCATCACTTTCAACGGGTACCTGCTTGGCGGGCGAAAGTTCATTCCTGATATCGGAACCAGCATCGCCCTGCGCTATCAATTCTGGACACAAATGAACTATGAACTCCTGGTGATCAGGGAATGGGTCGCACTGGGGTATTATCAATTAAAGGGGTGGATTTGATAAAAGGATAAAAAGAGAGGAAGTGGGTAAGAGGGTGACAAGGTAACAGGGTAACAAGGTAACAGGGTGACGGGGTAATAGGGTAACAAGTAACAAACTCCTCTTTTCATTTGTGACTTTATTACCTTGTTACCTTGTTACCTTTTTCATCGTTTATTAAATAAATTCATCGTCCTTTCTGCTCCTGCAAGCACGAAACTTTTTATAAGATCTACTGTGATCTCGATCCTGGGGATCAGGATTTTAGTCTCATCAGCGCTCCACCGGCCGAGGACATAATCGACCTGGTAGCCTTTGGCAAAGTCGTTTCCTATGCCAATACGCAACCGGGAGAATTCGGTGGTTTCAATTGTTTCGATGATGCTGATGAGTCCGTTATGGCCGCCATCGCTGCCTTTTGACTTGAGGCGCAATGCCCCCAGCGGAAGGGCCAGGTCGTCAACGATCACCAGGATGTTCTCCTTTGGAATATCCTCTTTTTGCATCCAGTACCGGATCGCTTTACCACTCAGGTTCATATAGGTAGACGGCTTGATGGCCACCAGCGTCCGTCCCTTTAGCGACATCCGCGCCACTGCGGCAAGCCGCCCAACTTCAAAGGCAGATTTAAAATTAGTAGCAAGCGCATCCACCGCCGTAAAACCAATGTTGTGGCGTGTGTCGGCATACTCGTCGCCAATATTTCCCAGGCCTGCAATGAGATACTTCATCCTCTGAATTCAATGTTAAAATTAAGGTAACAGGGTAACAGGGTAACAGGGTAACAGGGTAACAGGGACACCCTGTTCCTTTGTTCTCTTGTCACCTTGATACCATCCTCGCAAAAAAGAAGGTGTAAAGATAAACTCCGTACACCTTCCTTGCAAAAAATCACTTCTTCCTTTAGGCTTTCTTTGCACCTGCAGGGGCAGCAGCCGGGGCAGCAGCCGGGGCAGCGGTGCTTTCAGCGCCCGGAACAACTTCTTCAACCACTGCACGGGCAGTACGTACACCAACAATGACACTGCTTGCCGGGTCGAGGAAGGTGGCGTTTTCAAGGACCATGTCGGAAACCTTGACCGAGTCGCCGATTTCAAGTCCATCAATGGATACAGCGATCTCATCTGGCAGGTGTTGTGCCAATGCCTTGATAACGAGTTTACGCATTTTTTTAATTAACTTGCCTCCGCGGAGAACACCGGGGGCTGTACCCGAAACTTTTATGGGAACGCCAATGATTACAGGCTTTTCAGGAATTATTTCCATGAAGTCAACATGCAGCATACGGTCGGTGACCGGATGATATTGAACATCCTGTACGATGGTGTTGTATTTTTTTCCACCAACACTCAATTCGAAAATATGGGCAACAGGTGTATGCATGATCTTCATCAGCACTTTTTCTTCCGCCACAAAATGGACCTGCTCTTTTCCGCCATACATCACACAGGGTACTTTAAACTCCTTGCGGTGCATTTTAGCATCTTTTTTCCCTACGTTCTCGCGAAGAGAACCGCTCAATGATACTGTTTTCATAAAATGGTTGTTTAAGATAAATAAATATTCGGTAACAAGGTAACAGGGTAATAGGGTAACAGGGTAATAACCTCACTTTGTCACTTTGTCACCCTGTTACTTTGTTACTTTGTTACCTTGTCACTTTGTTACCTTGTTACTCTGTTACCTTGTTACTCTGTTACTCTGTTACCTTGTTACTTTATTACTTTGTCCCCTGTTACTGAATTTCGGGCTGCAAAGGTAATAAAAAGATTTAGAACTTGAACAGTGAGGAGATCGATTCCCTTTTTTTAAGCCGGCGAATCACCTCGGCAAAGAGATCTGCTGTGCTGAGGACTTTTATTTTCGGACTTTCCATGGTTAACGGGATGGTGTCGGTAACAATTAATTCGAGGAGCGCAGAATTTTCAATATTTTCATGGGCATTGCCCGACAGCAGGGGGTGCGTCACCATGGCACGAACGGAGGCAGCTCCATTTTCCATGATAATTTCAGCGGCTTTGCAAAGGGTTCCGCCGGTATCTACAATATCGTCGAGCAGGACAACATCTTTTCCTTTCACATCACCGACCAGCCTCATTTTTGCTACCTCATTCGGTTTAGAACGGTGTTTGTAGCAGATCACAAAGTTTGTATGGAAGTATTTGGCATAGGATCCGGCACGGCGGGTACCGCCGGTATCGGGGGAAGCAAAGATCAGTTCCGGCTGGTGAAGGGTTTTCAGGTAAGGAATAAACACGGAAGAGGCATAAAGGTGATCGACCGGTACATCGAAGAATCCCTGGATCTGGTCGGCATGGAGGTCGAGGGCGATGATGCGGTTCACACCCGCTGCTGAGAGCAGGTTTGCCACGAGTTTGGCGGCGATGGAAACACGCGGTTTGTCTTTGCGGTCCTGCCGTGCATAACCGAAATACGGGATCACGGCCACAATGGTTTTTGCAGAGGCCCGGCGGGCAGCATCAATGAGCATCAGCAGTTCAAACAGGTTTTCGGTTGGGGCATGGGTCGATTGGATCAGGAAGACATCGGTGCCGCGGATATTTTCTTCAAAGGAGGGCTGAAATTCACCATCCGCGAACCTGGTTACGGAGGATTTGCCCAAATCGGCGCCATAACTTTGCGCAATTTTCTCACCCAGGTAGGCTGTCGCCGAACCTGAAAAGATGTTGATCTTTGCTGCCATGAGGAAGGAGGGGTTACTTTGCGCAAAGATAAACCATTAATTTTCGAGGTGCAAATTTACTTCGGTAATCTCAGCCCTTTTTACTTTAAATATCTCAACCCTGCACCCTTACTCCTTCAGAAGAAGGGGACGGGGGTTGAGGTGGTTGGGTTAATTCCCCATCTTGCGTCGAGAAGAGAAATATTTTACCAATTTGACACCTGTTTTTTCAATTTTTTACCCTGCTGAAACTGTTGCGGATCAATTTATTTTCCGCGCTGTCTCTGGTGGAACTGATCAGCCCGGATCGGGAGAGGGTATGTTTTCCGGCAGATTCTTTCAACAACTGTTCAAGCTTCCTGTTTTTATCTTCCAATGCTGACATGTCGGCAGTATAACGCTCAAGATCCGCCTGCAGCCTATGTTTTTGTGCTAAAAGCGTGGCGTTTTCACGTTGTCCCGTCCGAACCTGTTCTTTCACTGTTATGACATGAAAATAAAGGATACCCGTGAAAATTATTAAAATGACACAGAGTATCACGGCACCCTTCGCAACAAGTTTCGATTCAAAAATGTTAAAATCCATTTTATTTTCACCAGGTAAATAATCATCGAGAACAATACAAATATATCCTCCCGGAATTAAGAACATATTAATATGGTATTAAAAACAAATTAAAACTTTGGCCGGAACCGCTGGTCTTGTATCTTTGTATGGGATAAATGACCTGTTATGAAGATATTGCTTGTTGAGGATGACCTGAAAGTAGCTTCTTTCATCAGCAGAGGCCTTTCCGAACATTTATTTCATGTTGACATTGCTGTGGATGGCATGGAAGGTGATCATATGGCACGCAAGGGCGATTATGACATTATCATCCTTGATATCCTGCTCCCCAAGCAAAACGGTATAGAGCTGTGTAAAAAAATACGTCACCAGGATTACAAAGTTGCCATCCTGATGTTGTCTGCTTTGGGAAGTACGGAAGATAAAGTCGCCGGGCTGGAAGCAGGAGCCGATGATTACCTTGTCAAACCTTTTGAGTTCAAAGAACTGCTGGCCAGGATAAAAGCAATGTCACGGCGAAAGGATGAAACCACCCATGCCAGGGTGCTTAAATTCGAAGGCATCGAAATGGATACGCTGTCCAAAACAGTATCCCGTGAAGGTGTCCCGATCAGCTTGACTGCCCGGGAGTTTAAGCTCCTGGAATACCTGTTGAAAAACCAGGGCAGGGTGGTGTCCCGCTTAGACCTTGAGGAAAAAGTCTGGGATTTCTCATTCGACCATGGCTCCAATGTGATAGATGTTTATATGAACTTCCTCAGGAAGAAAATAGATAAAAATTTTGACCGGAAATTAATCCATACGGTCGTGGGGATGGGATTCATGCTAAAAACGACCGACTGACATGAGCCTCCGGCTGAAGGTTACATTATTATTTGTACTGTTGGTGGGGGTCCTGCTCTCTGTTTTCTCTGTTATAGTTTATTACAACACCGTTAACATCAGGACGAAATCATTTTACGACCGGTTGTGGGAACGTGTCGAGATCACCACCCAGTTCCTGAACGCATCAGGAGGCACTGATCTGGACAGCATCCATCCATCATTGCGTAACAAATACTGGACAACGCTTCCTGAAGAGGAGATCATTGTCTTCAGTGGGAAAAAGGATTTTTTTTATATCAATGAATATAAGCCCGTTCAGTTTGACTATTCCGAGATCTGGAGACAAATTGATAAAGGAGAGGAGGTGGAGATCCAGCTTGGGCAGCGACAGTATGTAGGATGCTCGAAACTGATCGGCAACCACTACTCCGAAATTGTTGTTTCTGCTTTTGACAGGAATGGAAAGCGGTTGCTTGACAACTTGAAAATCACCTTGTTATATGCCAACCTGATTTTCCTTTTGATCATCGTGCTGGTGGGGCTCTATTTTTCAAATAAAACCTTCGCCCCGATCATCAGAATAATTAACTCCGCTGAAAAGATCAGTGCAAGCGGGCTGAATTTGCGTGTGCCGATTCCAAGCGGAAAAGGCGAGCTCGCAGAGCTTGCCAAAACCATCAACGACTCGCTCAGCCGGATTGAGACCGCCTTCCTGGTACAAAAGAGTTTTGTCGGCAATGCATCCCACGAACTGAGAACGCCCATCACAGCGCTGAGCGGCGAACTGGAACTGGCATTGATGAAAGAGCGGACACCGGAATATTACCGGATGGTAATATCCTCGGCGCTGGACGATGCCCGGCGGTTGTCGCGGCTTATTGACCAGTTGCTCCTTTTTGCGCAGACAACGGCAGCCCGCGATCTTCCTTCAAAGCAAAAACTGCGGATAGACGAAATCCTGTTTGACCTGTTCGAAAAAAAGAGCAGGAAGTACCGGGACCGGAAAATAGATTTCTCGATCGTTGAAACAGGGATCGACGAGGAGATGCTGGTCGTTCACGGAAACGAGCAGTTGCTTTCTTCGGCCATAGGCAACATCCTGGATAATGCACTTAAATACTCTGCCGAAGGAAGTGTTGTCATTGTGGAACTGACCCAGGGCGATCAGCATATCATCATCACTATCCGGGACCAGGGGGAAGGAATTTCATCAAGCGACATACCCTATGTTTTCGAACCTTTTTACCGGTCTGAAAATACAATCGACCTGGATGGATTTGGCATCGGCCTGTCCCTGGCCCACCGCATCATCGAACTTCATTCCGGCAGTTTAGTCCTTCAAAGCCAAATCGGAACAGGTACCACCGTGAGTATAAAACTGCCTGTCTTTCCTGAAAAAAGTCTTTAATCATTTTTTAATATTTCTTTAATGTCGTTTTAATACGATCCTTTTAGTTTTGGAAAATATTATATCTTTTTTGTTAAATACAACCATAATTTACGAATTTATTAACCATTCGGCCAGTTTTATTTATAAACCGGAATGTTCAGTTTTTGTCTTCCGGTTTTAAGTATTTATAAATCTTTATATCTAAATATATCCTCCGAGTATTTTTTAAAAACCAAAAACCAAAACAACCAATTATGAAAAAAACGATTCTACTAATTTGTTTTTGTCTGATTGCCGCTTATTCCGGTTTTAGCCAGACAATTTTCTCCGAGAACTTCCAATCGGCATGGACCCTACCGTCCACCCTGGTTCCTGCCTGGTCAGGAACGGCTGATCCGAATTCCTGGCACATGAACACGTATGGTACCGGATGGCCTTATACCACTACAGGAGGCTATACACCAGGCGGTGCAAACAACACAACACAGTCTGCCCGTTTCAACACCTACGGTATTGCTGCAGGAGGAACGGGTGACCTGATCACGCCAACCATTAATCTTTCAGGTTATACTGCGGGAACGGTATATCTTAAATTTTCCCATATCAATCCCAGCGGAACAGACGTAATCAATGTTTATGTCTCCGACGATAATGGAAGCTCCTGGTCAACGGCCCTCGCACCATCGCCTCTCGGAGTAGATGCCACATGGGCTGCAAAGGCGATTCTCCTCCCTGGTAATTCTGCCACCACCAAGATCAAGTTTACCGGCACCAGCGACTATGGAAACGATGATATGGGGATTGACGAAGTAAGGGTTTGCTTACCCTATACACCCAGTTCTCCACCCCTCACCTTTACTCCGTCAGCTATCACCGTAACCGGAATGACCATCGGCTGGACTGATAACTCGACAGACGAAATTGGTTTCAGGGTATACCGCTCAACGGATAACATTACTTTCGTTAAAATTGGCAGCGATATCGCCTCAACTACCGTTGCCGGTACCGGAACCGCATACAGCCAGGCCCAGACAGGGCTTGTACCGGGAACGACCTATTATTACAAAATCGTTGCATATGCCGATTTCGAAACAGCCCCTCTTACCGGCACCCAGGCCACGACCGCAGCACTTTTGATTAACTCCGTTGCCGATGGCGCATGGAGCAACACTGCAACCTGGTCGACCGGTTCCGTACCAACCGCCGGGGACTTTGTCACCATTCAAAATAATGTCAATGTTGATGTTGCCACCGCCGCCTGTTATAAACTGACGATCAATTTAGGCAGTACGCTCTCCTGTACCGGTACAACCGGGGTGCTCACCGTAGGAAGCGACCTTACCAACAACGGGGCACTTAACTTTTGGACCAGCGCAGCCCAGCTTGCCGGGTTGACCTTCATCGAACCCAATAACAACACTTTTTCCGGAACAGGTACCACGAATATAAATACGCTGATCATCAACAAGGGAACAACAAAAGAATTTATCCTGGAGATGAACCTGCCGAATTTTACAGTTAGAACTTTAAGTTCCGCGGCTGTCGGCTTCCTTACACTTACAAGAGGAACGCTGAAGGTTTCCGGTACAAACACCTTTAATGGTGTGGTATTTACTACTGCAGGATACTCTATCGGTGCCAACGTCGGATTCTGGCTGAACAATCCGAATTTCACGGTGAACGGACAGAATGGTAGTCCCTCAGTCGCCGGGTTGTTCCGGCTTACACAGGGCACCGTCAATATTGGAACAGCTACCGGAAATTCATTAGGCTTCAGCGCCGGAGCTACCGTAATTATTGAAGGCGGGGCAATCAATGCAACCGGCAGAGTTGGTGTTGCCGCGGCAGCCAATACAATATCATATACCCAGACCGCCGGCACGATAACTGTTTGTAAGACTGGTAACACCAGCTCCACTCTTTATAATTTCGATCTTGGTAATTCCATGTCCTCTACGATTCTCTGGAATGGCGGCACGGTCATTATAGAAAAAGCTGCTTCAAACACAGCCCACCCTTGTTACAGAAATGATGCCGGTGGTGATATAACCGGTGGCACTTTACAAATCGGTGATGCTTCCTCAGGGGCAGCAGGTATTTTTAATATTTTTTCATGCGTCCCAAATCTGGTCATTGATCCAACCTATGCACATGCAGTAACCTTTACACTGAGTACAACAACCGGTCAGTTCTATGATAATGCAGAGAATATTACGATCGGCGCAGGGACATCCCTGAATGTTGGGCCTAACTTATTTTTCTTTAATGGCACAACCTTCATTAATAATGGAACCCTGGTAGCAACAGGCGCCAGCACCCGTTTGTATTTTTCAAACGCATTGGCACAAACATATTCTGGAACGGGGGTTGCAACAGCTCCTGTGACCAGTCTTGATTTTGACAATGATGTTAGTGTAACATTCAGTCAGACGAATAACATGGTCTGTTCACGAATTGATCTCTTCGCAGGAAATGTTTTCGGCAGCAACAAACTGACACTTGGCAATGGTGGAGCGGTTAACAATTCCGTTCAGATTGGAAGTACAACAGTTCCTTTGGCTTCCGGGTCATTCGATGTTCCTTTTACATTTAACCTCGGTACCCTTGGTGAGATTGTTTATTATCTGAGAACCAATGCATCCCGTTCAACAGGCCCCGAAATTAATCCGGCACGCACGCTTGCATACATGACATACGATGATAACGATGTAACCCATTCTCTTACCATTGCCGGCGGTGCCCTTTCAACCGCACAATTGGTTTTTGCCAATGGATTGATCAACACGAGCGCTGCAAACCTCCTCACGGTTACCGGTACCACCGCAGCCGCTACTTCAGGAGGCAGTGCAACCGCTTACGTTAACGGACCTCTTGCCCTTACGCTCCCAGCAAGTTTAGCTACGGGAAATACGTTTGTATTCCCGGTAGGGAAAAGCGCATACAAACCATTGGAATTGGTGAACCCGCTTACCGACGCTGCCGGAACGGTGGTTGTTCAGTCGGAGGTGTTTGACGCAAATTGCGGCGGAACTCCCGGTGCAGGCCTGGGCTTGTTAAATACCAACAGGTATTGGAAATCCTCTCCTATTGGCGGAGCCGGAAGCATCACGGGTACCACGGTAAGACTTACCGAATCGGGCCTGACCGTTGCCAACGCCATGGCAAAATCTGGAACAGTTAGTGGCACGTATAATCTTGTCAGTTCAATTCCTCCGGCTGCCACAACTGTTATATCCGACAATATCACCAGTTTGGGATATTTTGCTGTTGGCACACTCAGTGCGGCAGTGTCAGGAACGCTGCAGGGTACGGTTACCGATGCCAGCGCCAACCCCATTGCTGGTGCTACGGTAAGTTTTTCAACCTTCACTACAACCACTGCAGTCGACGGAACATACCAGTTCCTGAATGTGTTCAACGGAACCTATTCTGTAACCTGCAGCAAGACCGGATATATCACCTCAACCGATCCTTCTGTTGTTGTAACCGCAACCTTGACAACCATTAAAAACTTCAGCCTGGCCTACCAGCTGGATGCGCCGATCAACCTTCAGGGTTCAGTTCAGAATTCAGTGGATGCCCATTTGACATGGCTTGCACCGGGCTCCGGAACCTTCCAGGATGGTTTTGAAAGCTATACTGATTTTGCAATCAGCTTCCCGCCGTGGATCAATACGGATGTTGACCTGGGGTTAACCTATGGCATAACAGATTATACATGGACCAATACAGGAGCAGCCCAGTCATTCATCGTGTTCAATTCAAACACCACGACACCTGCCATGCCGAGTAACCTGGCCCATACAGGCGACAAATTCGCTGCCTGTTTTGCTACGGTAACCGCATCTGCCCCGAATAACGACTGGCTGATCAGTCCGTCGGTTTATGTTGTGACAGGATCTGTGTTGAAATTCTGGGCCAGGAGTTATGTGGACACCTATGGATTGGAAAGATTCAAGGTTGGCATCTCCACCACCGGAACTGCAACCACCGACTTCAGCATCATCAGTGCCGGATCATACGTAGAGGCACCACTTGCCTGGACTGAATTCACCTATGATCTCAGCGCTTATGTTGGCCAGAATATTCATGTTTCGATCAATTGCGTTTCGAACGATGCATTTATCTTCATGCTCGATGATTTCAGCATTGGAGCTCCTGCGAAGAATTTCACCGATGTCAGCGTTCCTGCGGTTAATCCGTTCCAGACCATGGAGCAGCCGAGAGTTAACGGCAGAATGATCATTCGTAACGAAGCTACTGCAAATTATATGACCCGCTGCAAAGTCGTTGCTGCAGGAAATCCGACAACCAAAAGCCAGGTGTTGAACACCTCCGCGCTGAATAACAATGTTCCCCTTGGACCCTGGACGCTGACCGGTTACAATATTTACCGCGATAACGTCAAGATCAATGGAAGCACTCCGGTCACGGACCTCTTTTATAATGACCTTGGCCTCCCCACCGGGACCTATCAGTTTGGCGTTAAAGCCGTGTATCCGCAGGGAGAATCTGCAGCTGCAGGCCCTGTTTCCGTAACCATTTCACTTCCGGTTAACCTTACTGCATTAGGCAGTGTGGCCGATGCTCAGTGTTTCAATGCCACCAATGTGATCACGGTTGGCGGAACTGACGTTTTCCACGTTACATCTACCGGTGCTGCAACTCTCATCGCTGGCGTGAGCATCGATATCCTTCCCGGAACAACGGTTGATGCCGGCGGATACCTGCTTGGCCGCATAGGAGGTTCATGGTGCGGTGGCAAGTCGGCTACAATACCTGAAGTTTCCGCAGTTACCGAAGAGGCCCCGGTCAGTTTCAACCAGGCCAGCTTCACCCTTTACCCGAACCCGACCACCGGCAACTTTACCCTTGTTCAGAAAGGCAACAGCCTTTACAGCAATGTAAATGTTGAAGTTTACAACATGAGGGGTACCAGGGTAATGACCGACCGGATGATCGGAGAGAAGAGCCATGAGTTCCGTTTCTCGGAAATTCCTGATGGTCTTTACTTCGTGAAGGTTGTTGCTGATAACTACGTGGAAACCATTAAGCTGATAAAAACAAGGTAAGCGATTAACACACTCATTAACCTTGATTGGTAATACAAATGCAAAAATCCCGTTTCAGCGGGATTTTTGCATTTAATTTTAAATATTTCTGTTCGGTTGAGAACATAACAAATAATTATGTAACTTTGTCTGTTTCTATCAGATGAATTGGCTTAAATCCAATTCCGGTTGCCGATTGTAACATTGCGTTCTCCCTGCTTTGGTTAGTTTGAAAATTTCACCAGGTTCTTATTTATTTTAATCCAGCACCCATGAAAAAAATTTCCGTTTTTTTATTGACTTTGGTTATCTGCACGAGTTATCTTTTCGGGCAGGACAATAATTCCAAACCGATCGTTCAACTGCCGGTTTACTTTGATATATCCCCGCCTTTAAGGGATATGATAAAAAACCCTCCTCCGAAAGCGGAAACCTCATGGAAGGACGGGATCGTAAAAAACAGATTCGATGTGAAGCCACGGCCCACAGGCCAGGCGCCCGGCGGGTTGTCAGACCCGGGTCTTCAAACCATGGATGGATCGGTGAAAAGCGATACCACGATCGTGAACTTTGAAGGAAATTCAAATACCCAGGGATATTCTCCTCCTGATACCCACGGAGATGTCGGCCCAAATCATTATTTCCAGGTGGTAAACTGCCATTATTCCATTTACAATAAAACGGGCGGCCTCTTATTGGGCCCTCTGGCAAACAGCTCCATCTTTTCGGGGATGACCAACAATTCAAATGACGGCGACGCGGTCGTCCTTTACGACGAACAGGCTGACCGTTGGGTTTTTTCCCAATTCTCATTGCCCAGTTATCCCAGCGGTCCATTTTACCAGATGATCGCCGTATCCACAACACCCGACCCCACCGGAACCTGGTACCGGTACCAGTATTCGTTTACCAACATGCCCGATTATCCGAAATTCGGGGTATGGGGAGATGGATATTACATGTCGATGCACATATTTACTTCTGGATCAGGATCTTATGCGGGTATTGGCGCTGTTGCCTATAACCGCACGCTGATGCTGACAGGAAGCCCGGCTGCAACCATGGTCATGTTTACCAGACCCTCTTCTGATGAAGCATTCGGCTGGCTCCCTTCCGATTGCGACGGACCTTTCCCGGCAGGGAACCCTCCCAATTATTTCCTTTACACATACGATGGTTCCTCCAACGACCACATTGGAATTTATGAATTTCACGTTGACTGGGTCACCACCGCCAACTCTACCTTCACCAATTTCCTTTCACTTCCGGTGAATGCCTTTACCACCAACATCACCGGCATTGTGCAAAAGGGCACGACGATAAAGCCCGACCCCCTCGATGACCGCATGATGTACCGGCTGCAATACCGTTCCTTTGCCGGATATTCCACCATGGTATGCAACCATACGGTTGATATTTCCTCCACGGTTGCAGGCATCCGCTGGTACGAGTTGAGAAAGACGACCGGCTCATGGTCCATCTACCAGCAGGGAACCTATTCGGTTGCAGACGATAACAGCCGCTGGACAGGTAGTATTGCCATGGATTCAAGCGGAAATATCGCATTGGGATATTCTGTATCCGGAACAAACACATATCCTTCCATCAGGTATACCGGGCGTAAAAAGAATGATGCGCTGGGCCAGATGACCCTCGCAGAGAAAAGAATCGTTAATGGTGGCGGATCACAAACGGCTACCGGCCGCAGCCGCTGGGGAGATTACAGCGCTATATCATGTGATCCATCAGCAAAAGCTACTTTCTGGTATACCCAGATG
Organism: uncultured Bacteroidales bacterium; assembly: GCA_903903985.1. GTDB lineage: Bacteria > Bacteroidota > Bacteroidia > Bacteroidales > FEN-979 > CAIVAT01. The sequence goes on from CAIVAT010000120.1 coordinate 71,644, forward strand.
TATTATGCATCGTCTTCTGCCGATGGCTGGAAAACCCGCATTGCATCCTTCAGTTTTGCCCTGCCACCCTACGTAAGCACCATGGCGGCATCTGCTGTTTCAGTCACTGCCGCCACGATAAACGGAAGTGTGAACCCCAATAACCAGGCGACGAACTATTATTTCGAATGGGGAACAACCGTTGCTTATGGCAACACGACCTCCACCACATCTGCCGGTTCGGGGAATACGGCTGTTGCCGTCAGTGCGAACCTGACCGGTTTGATCAGCGGAACGACCTATCATTTCAGGGTAGTGGCCATCAACCCCGATGGAACTTCCAACGGGAACGACCTTTCGTTCACTGCCGGAGGCGCTGTAGTTACCACGACAGCCATTACATCCGTAACTTCGAATTCCGCCGTATCGGGCGGTAATGTTGTGATGGATGGAGGCTTAAGCGTCACCGCACGCGGGGTATGCTGGGGGCTCACCCCCAACCCGACGGTTTCGGGAAATCATACCACCGATGGCTCGGGCACAGGGACATTTGTCAGTTCCATCACCGGATTAGCTTCCACCACGCTTTATCATGTGAGAGCCTATGCGACAAATTCAACTGGCACTTATTATGGAGATGATCAGACTTGTACGACTTTATGCGGAGCCATCAGCAGTTTCCCCTGGAATGAAGGGTTTGAGGGTGGCGATATCATTCCCAATTGCTGGACACAGGAGCAGGTGAGCAGTTCCGGCCTGAACTGGTCCTTTCTTACCGGTAACGGTGGATCCAACCCGGCAACCGCCCATGGCGGGACTTACAATGCCTGCCTGAAAGATGTGACCTCTGCTGATAACAAGACCATGCTGATCACTCCAAGGATCAACCTGACCCTGGTTTCCAGCCCTCAGTTAAAATTCTGGCATACCCAGGAAGTTTATACCGGCAACCAGGACCAGCTGGATGTTTACTATAAAACCTCTTTAGCCGGGACATGGACACTGTTGGCCTCTTATACGGCAAGCGTCGCAACATGGACCCAACGGACGATTACCTTGCCAAATGCAACCAACGATTATTATATTGCTTTCCAGGGAAATGCAAAAAATGGGCGGGGAGTTTGTATCGATGATGTGCAGGTTTCAAGTTCCTGTTCCAGGACATACCCGGTCAGCGTTTCGATCTCCACTCCTGCAAATCCTGTTTGCGAGGGCACAGGCGTTACTTTTACCGCGGTTCCCATCAACGGCGGGACCACGCCGGCATACCAGTGGAAAGTCAACGGAGGCCTTGTTTCAGGAGCAACCAATGTAACCTATTCTTTTTCCCCTGCCGCCAATGATTTCGTGAACTGCATACTTACCTCCAATGCCACCTGCACTGTGGGAAATCCATCAACCTCCAACACGGTGACCATGACCGTCAACCCGTCATTACCGGTTTCAGTCTCCTTAGATCCATCCGCCAATCCGGTATGTGCGGGAACTTCCGTTACCTTCACCCCAACGCCCGTCAATGGCGGAACACCCACTTACCAGTGGTTTAAAAACACTGTGGCGGTTGGTACCGATCCAACCTATACCTGTGTCCCGGCTGATGGCGACCACGTGTATGTGGTAATGACATCGACCCTGACCTGTAAAACAGGCAGCCCGGCAACCTCCAACACGGTTATAATGACCGTCAACCAGGTATTACCGGTTTCTGTCTCGATAGAACCATCTGCCAACGCTGTCTGTGCGGGAACTTCCGTTACCTTCACCCCAACACCTGTGAATGGCGGGACCCCCACATACCAGTGGTTTAAGAACACAGTGGCTGTTGGCACGGATGCAACTTATACCGATGTTCCGGTTGATGGCGACCAGGTGTATGCAGTAATGACATCGACCCTTCCATGTGGAACAGGCAGTCCGGCAACCTCCAACACCGTTGCCATGACCGTGAATCCGGTGCTTGCTTTGACGAATGCCATTGCCACACTTCAAACCTCTGTTTGCGAAGGGGCCGGAGTGACCATCACCTGCGACCATAATTACCCGGTTTCAAGCTGCGATTGGTATGTAAATGGGGTCATTGTATCTCATGAGATGAGCCTGACCTACGTTCCCGCAAACGCTGATGAGATATATTGTATTTGCTGGACAACTCCTGGTGGTTGCTGGTTAACCCCTTCGGCAACATCGAACACGATTACCATGACCGTAAATCCTGTCTATCCGGTAAGTATTTCCATTTCGCCCTCTGCCAACCCCGTTGATGCCGGGACCCCGGTCACTTTCACAGCCGTGGGGACGAACGGAGGTGCTTCCCCGCACTATCAATGGAAGGTAAATGCAATCAATGCAGGAACAGATAATGCAGTATTTACATATACCCCGGTAAACGGTGATGCGGTTTTATGTGTGTTGACTTCAGGAGAACTTTGTACCTCAACAAATCCTGCCACATCCAATACGATCGACATGATTGTGAACACGGCGGTTCCTTTAACCTTGAGCCTTCAAAACCATACAGTTACCGGCACCCAGTGTTTTAATGCAACCCAGACCATATTGGTTGCAGGCGACGGAAATCTCTTCACGGTTCAGAACGGTGGCAGCGCAACCATGATTGCCGGAGAGAATATCCTCTATTATCCGGGTACTGTTGTTGAGGCGGGAGGATATATGTTCGGTTACATTGTCGCCCCCGAAGGCCCATGGTGCATCCCTGGCAAGGTCTTTACCGGGACAACACCTGCCAATGAAATCACACTGGATCCGGGACAGCAGTATTACAGGATCTATCCCAACCCGACTACAGGAACGTTCACGCTCGAGGTGAAATCGTCAGGGACCAAGGAAAAATTGCTGGTCGAAATTTACGACATGAAGGGACAAAAGATGATTTCAGATGAGATGTCGGATGTGCAGAAACAAGAGTTTTCATTAGCCGGCAAACCTGCAGGGATCTACCTTATCAGGGTCATCGGTGAAATGAATACTGGAACCACACGGATCATCAAACAATAAATATTGTCCATGGCTCATGATGCTCCATGAAACGCAGTCAATGTTTCATGGAGCATCGTGCCATCCGTTTCGGACCTTGATACCGGCTTACGATTTTGGGTATTATCCAGCCTGAAGGCTGGATTTTTTTATTTTCCTGAAGGCTGGATTTTTTATTTCAGGGAGTATCTTGCCCTGCTTTAATACAATTATTTGATACAAAGGGATTAAGTTTTTTACTGTTGCCATGAATTTCCAAAACCGGGCAAACACACCGGCTTTCCTGAAGATGTTAGGTGTTATTATCCGGGGCTGGATTTAACACCCTTGTTAAAGTTTTACCACCTTTATTTTGTCACCATAACAATTATTTTTGTACCTTTGAACGGAAATCTGACATTTTCCAATTTAATTTTATTTCCCGATGCCGGTGCGCAACATAACATTTTGCCTGGTTTACGAAGAGTGTTCGGTTTATAGTAAATGTTATCACATTCCCACAAAACTTTAATCCTTTCAATCCATGAAAAAAATTACACTTGTGCTGTTGTTGCTTGTATTATGCATTAATTTTTCCTTCGGGCAGGATAATATTTCCAGGCCCATCGTACAAACTCCTGTTTACTTCGACATTTCACCACCGTTAAGGGATATGGTCAAGCAGTTCCCAGGGAAAGCAGAGACTTCATGGAAGGACGGAATCGTTAAAAACAAATTCAACATCAGGCCACGGCCGAGAGGCATGGAGCCCGGCGGACAGACGGATCCATTCCTGCAGACGATCAACGGAGTGCGTGCCGTAGATACCACCATTGTAAACTTTGACGGCAACACCAACAACGAAGGATATATTCCCCCTGACACACATGGGGACGTAGGGCCAAATCATTATTTTCAGGTTGTAAACAGCCATTATTCCATTTACAGCAAGACCGGAACCTTACTTTTAGGGCCGCTTTTAAGCAGTTCCGTCTTTTCGGGGATGACCAACAATTCAAATGACGGCGATGCGGTCGTTTTATACGACGAACAGGCTGACCGCTGGGTTTTTTCCCAATTCTCATTGCCCAGTTATCCCAACGGTCCTTTTTACCAGATGATCGCAATATCCACAACACCCGACCCCACCGGAAGCTGGTACCGGTACCAGTATTCGTTTACCAACATGCCCGATTATCCGAAATTCGGGGTATGGGGAGATGGATATTACATGTCGATGCACATTTTTACTGCGGGAACAGGCACTTATGCCGGTATCGGAGCTGTGGCCTATAACCGCACACTGATGCTGGCAGGAAGCCCTGCAGCGACCATGATCATGTTTACAAAACCATCTACAGATGAAGCTTTCGGCTGGCTTCCTTCCGATTGCGACGGACCCTTCCCGACGGGGAATCCTCCAAATTACTTCTTGTATAGCTATGATGGCACCTCGAACGATCACCTTGGAATCTATGAATTTCATGTTGACTGGGTCACAACCGCCAACTCCACTTTCACCAATTTCCTTTCGCTTCCTGTGACTGCATTTACCACGACCATGACGGGCGTAACTCAAAAAGGCAGCACTGTAAAACTCGATGTGATCAATGACCGTATGATGTACCGTCTTCAGTACCGCTCGTTTGGCGGGTATTCCTCTATGGTTTGCAACCACACGGTTGATGTGTCCTCCACTGTGGCAGGAATCAGATGGTATGAACTTAGAAAGACAACAGGCTCATGGTCCATTTATCAGCAAGGAACATATTCATTGGCCGATAACAACAGCCGCTGGATGGGGAGTATTGCCATGGATTCAAGCGGGAACATTGCCCTCGGTTATTCTGTTTCCGGAACCAACCTTTATCCTTCCATCAGGTATACGGGACGTAAAAAGAATGATGCTTTGAACACCATGACCATTGCAGAGCGCGGAATTTTTAACGGGGGTGGAGCACAAACAGGCGGTACACGTTGGGGAGATTACAGTGCAATGAGTTGTGATCCGAGTGCAAAAGCAACTTACTGGTATACGCAGGAATATTATTCGGCAACCTCATCGACCAGCTGGAAAACCCGCATTGCATCCTTCCGTTTTGCCAATACACCCACTGCTGCCACCCTTGCTGCAACTTCCGTTACGGGGACCGGTGGAACCTTGAATGGGACTGTCAACCCCAATGGATTGGCTACGAACTACTATTTCCAGTGGGGAACGACAACCAGTTATGGCAGCAATACAACCTCCACCGCTGCCGGATCAGGAACTTCAGCAATTGCAGTAAATGCAACCCTGACAGGGTTAACAGGCGGGACGACCTATCACTACCGGCTGGCGGCTGTCAACAGCGATGGAACCTCCTATGGCAATGACTTTAGTTTTACCCCCGGGTTGGCTGTCGTGACAACAACTGCAGCTACTGCAATAACCCAGGCCACAGCCACTTCCGGCGGAAATGTTACCACAGATGGCGGCTCGACCGTTACCGCCCGCGGTGTTTGCTGGGCAACCACTGCCAACCCGGTTGTCTCCGGAAGTCATACCACGGATGGCAGCGGCACCGGTACATTTACCAGTTCAATCACAGGATTGTCAGCCAATACAACCTATCATGTAAGGGCTTACGCGACCAACTCGGCCGGAACCGTTTATGGAAATGACCTGACCTTTATAACTGTATGTGGCGTCTTTACATTGCCTTTCACAGAAAGCTTTACCAATACAACCATCCCGAATTGCTGGACCCAGGTTGACAACCAGGGAAGCGGACAGATCTGGCAATTTGGCGCCATAACAGGCTACACACCCCTTCCGGCACTTACCGGGAATTATGCCTACCTGAACAGTGATGCCTATGGCAGCGGAAGCACCCAAAATGCCGACCTGATAACACCTACACTGAATTTAACTGGATATACTGCTGTAAATCTTGCCTTTAAACATTATTTCCGATTCTATACCGGTTCATCCGCAAAAGTTTCCTACAGCATCAACAATGGATCGACCTGGACCGTGCTTTTAACATACAGTGCTACTACCGCCAACCCGGCTGCCGTCAGCCAGGCAGTGAATGCAGTTGCCGGGCAGTCGCAAGTAAAATTCAAATGGAATTATACGGGCACTTATGGTTATTACTGGGGAATTGATGATATCAACATCACGGGGACCGGGTGTACACCGGTTGCCGTCAGCGTTGCGATCGCTGCCTCGATCAATCCGTCCTGCGCAGGTTCTTCTGTAACCTTCACCGCAACGCCTACCAATGGAGGAACAACCCCGGCATACCAGTGGAAAGTAAACGGTACCTCAATTTCAGGGGCAACCAATGTGACCTATGCCTATGCTCCGGCCAACAATGATTTGGTTACCTGTGTGTTAACGTCAAATGCCGCATGTACTACCGGGAACCCGGCCACTTCCAATACCATCACCATGACCGTAACTCCATTGCTATCAGTGGGTTCGGTCAGTGCCAGCCAATCCCTGTGTGAGAATGCAACACCAGGCCAATTGACTGGAGTAGCACCTCTCAATGGCACATCGCCCACCTACCAGTGGCAAAGCTCTCTGAACAACAGCACCTTTACCAGTATCACCGGTGCGACCATATTGACATACCAGCCAGGATCATTGGCTGTTACCACCTATTACCGGCAGCTTCAGAATGCCACAGGCACCTGTGGCGGACCCTTGCCAACCAATTCAGTGACCATGACTATAACCCCGAACCTGCCGGTGAGCGTTTCCGTTGCAGCTTCTTCAAACCCGGTTTGCGCAGGAACGTCAGTCACATTCACCGCAACGCCTGTCAATGGCGGAACTCCCACGTATCAATGGTTTAAAAACACGACAGCTGTCGGAACGGGTGCAACTTATTCCTATATTCCGGTTAACGGAGACCAGGTGTATGTGGTGATGACTTCAAGTATTACCTGTAAGACCGGAAGCCCGGCTACATCCAATACCGTGACCATGATCGTGAACCCATTATTGCCGGTGAGCGTTACTATTGCACCGTCAGCGAACCAGGTATGTGCAGGAACGTCGGTTACGTTCACCGCAACGCCTGTCAATGGCGGAACCCCCACCTATCAGTGGTTTAAAAACACGATAGCCGTTGGCACGGGTGCAACTTATTCCTATGTTCCGGTTGACGGAGACCAGGTATATGTGGTGATGACCTCAAGCGTTACCTGTAAGACAGGCAGCCCGGCCACATCCAATACCGTGACCATGATCGTGAACCCGTTGTTGCCGGTGAGCGTTTCCATTGCACCTTCAGCCAACCAGGTGTGTGCAGGGACTACTGTTACCTTCACCCCGACACCTGTGAATGGCGGAACAGCCACCTATCAATGGTTTATAAACACTTTAGCCGTTGGCACGGGTGCAACTTATTCCTATATCCCGGTTGAT
>CAIVAT010000121.1 GCA_903903985.1 uncultured Bacteroidales bacterium
ACTTTATAAGTTATGTTTCACATTGAGCTTCGAGCTCGTTATCAAATATAAAGGTAAGGCTGTGGGGGCGTTCCGGCAAAAGCCGGAACGCTGATTTTTATGCGGTGTGTGTATGAACCGCAGTTTTTATGTAAGTTTGTTGCATCATGACCCGATGTTTGTTAATGATTTTTTTCCTCCTGTTGTTCAGCCATTGTGACAATGTCAAAATAGTGGCTCCGGAAATTGCATCAGGTATTGGTCATCATGAAATTCCGGTCACCACCGCTGATGCCGCCAGTGGGTTTTCAACTAAGGCTATTCAACCGGCTTTATCTCAAGAGGTTGCCCATTCAAAAAAGAAACGGGTTGAACAGAAGAAGTCAGGATATAACATGGAGGAAAGCCATCTGACAGGCACTACCGGCAGAAATTCAAACTCCCTGATGATCAGCCGGCTGGAGCATCTCCGGTCGGAGGGAATCGAACCTGACCTGAACGAACCGGTGAGTAAAAGCTATCTTTTTTCCGCCATCGACAGCCCGGCATTTCCTTCGATGATCACCCTCAGCCATGAGTCCTTCCTGAAGGTTGATTTTGACAACGACATTCTCGACTATACCGACCGCTTCTACACAAACGGGATCAAGTTTGAGATGATTGCTCCGGGGTTGCAGTCGAATCCGCTGGGCAGACTGATGATCCCCTACTGGGGCTCGGGAACCAACTATTATGGATTATCGCTCGTTCAGAACATGTACACCCCTTCCACCACCAAAATAGGCGGGATTTTATATGGCGACAGGCCCTATGCGGCTTACCTCTATCTCGGGAGCTTTAAAATCACCAATGATCCCAGGCACCATTTCAGGCAAACCAGTGAAATAGATGCGGGAATTATCGGGCCAAATTCATACGGTGAATGGGTTCAGCGTTCATTTCACAACAGCATCCCCACCAACAATGAGCCGTTGGGATGGGAATACCAGGTTCAGAACGACCTGGTGCTGAACTATATGCTTTCTTATGAAAAGGGGATTTTCAACGGGAGGAATTTTGATGTTTTACTTTCCTCCGCTGCAAATTTAGGAACGCTTTACACGAACATCACCGGGGGCTGCCAGTTCAGGACCGGATGGCTGAATCCTTATTTTGCCAATCTCGGGGTGTCAAGGAAGAAAAAGCTCGATGATTCAGGCCTGAGAAAAATGCAGTTCTACTTCTTTGTAAAAGGGTCAGGCAAACTGGTTGGATATGACGCCACCCTGCAGGGCGGACTGTTCAATAAAAAAAGTTCATACACCCTGCCGGCCGATCAGATCTCAAGGATGGTTTTTCAGGGAAGCGCCGGTATCACGCTATCCTGTAACGGCATCAGCCTTGACCTGGAACAAATCATGTTAAGCCCTGAATTTCAAAACGGATGGTGGCATAAGTGGGTCCACGTTGCACTTACCTTCAGCTTGTAATTGTTGAAAAATAAAATCATGGCAGCCCGGAAAACCAAGCCGGAATAGCTCTATTTTTGTCCCATGGAAGATAAGAATGTCAGAAAGCGCACCCGCAAGCCGGGGTTGAATGAAATTGTTTTTGAGCACGGAAAGATCCCGCCCCAGGCGCTCGACCTGGAAGAAACCGTTCTTGGTGCGATGATGCTGGAAAGCAACCGGCTGGCCGAAGTTATCGAAGTGCTCAAACCCGAAGCTTTTTATAAAGAGAACCACCAGGTCATTTTTTCCGCGATCATGCGGTTGTTTGCACAAAATGAGCCTGTGGATATTCTTACAGTAACCGAAGAACTGCGCAAAACCGGTGAACTTGAGGTGGCAGGCGGCCCCTACTTCATCACCATGCTCACCAACCGGATTGCTTCGACCGCCAACATTGAATACCATGCGCGGATCATCGTTCAGAAATTCATACAGCGTGAACTCATCAGGGTCTCTTCTGAAATCATCAAAGACGCCTACGAGGATACCACCGATGTGTTCGACCTGCTCGACAAAGCTGAAAACGGCCTGTTTTCCATCAGTGAAGGCAGCATCGGAAAATCGTACATGAATATGCAGTCGATCATCGCGGAAGCCATCAAGGAGATCAGTGCCGGGCGCCAGCAGGAAGGAAAACTGAGGGGGGTCGGATCGGGATTTACCGAACTGGACCGGATCACTTCGGGCTGGCAAAAATCCGACCTGATCATCATCGCCTCACGACCCGGAATGGGCAAGAGTGCTTTTGCCCTGACCATGGCGCGCAATGCGGCCATTGACTTTAAAAAACCCGTTGCCGTTTTCTCCCTTGAAATGTCGTCGATTCAGCTGGTCACCCGTTTGATGTCGAGTGAAACTGAAATCCCCCAGGAGAAACTTCGCAAAGGTACCATGGAGGATCATGAGTGGGCCCAGCTCAATACCAGGATCACGCCGCTCATCGAAGCACCATTATATATAGATGATACGGCAGCCCTGACCGTGTTTGACCTCCGAGCCAAATGCCGCCGTTTAAAAGCCCATCACGATGTGCAGATGATCATCGTTGATTACCTGCAACTGATGCAGGGAAGCCAGGATACACGCGGCAACCGCGAGCAGGAGATCAGCAGCATTTCCAGGGCATTGAAAACGCTTGCCAAGGAGCTCGATGTGCCGGTCATCGCTTTGTCGCAGCTGAGCCGTGCATCAGAGAAACGTTCGCTGGCAGCAAAACCGATCCTTTCCGACCTGCGCGAATCCGGTTCCATCGAACAGGATGCCGACATGGTATTGTTTATCTACCGGCCTGAATATTATAAAATCGACGTGGATGAAAGCGGTGATTCCACCTCAGGGGTGGCAGACATCATCATTGCAAAAAACAGGAATGGCCCGCTGAAAGATGTCAGGATCAAATTTGTTTCTAAATATGCCAAATTTGTCGACGCCGAAATGGACTACCAGTCGGTCAATACTATTCAGCCGAATTCATCGTTTGAAGGTTCAATGCGAACCCGAACCGTGATGTCAAAAATGAATGATGATGAACGCCATGATGTACCGTTTTAAAGTTCCGGGCCTGCTGATCATTCTCCTTTTTCTTGGTTTTTTCCGGCCTGCCTTTGGAGCTTACCTGCTGGTACCCATGGACGAAGCACAGAAGAATCACCTGAAAGCATACGGGATTGCCTACTGGGTGCTCAAAAAAGATGTGGAGGTGAGCTGGCTCCTGAACTACCGGGGCGGCAGTTTCATGTTCCAGTACGTGAAAGCGATCGAGGAAGAATGTACCATCCGCGGGGTCACCTGCCAGATCATCGCCGATGCGCAAGCCTCGGCCATCCTCGAGGAAATATCTGATCCGCAGGTGAATATGGAAAATATCAAGCTGCATAAACCGCCTAGGGTTGCGGTGTATTCGCCCAAGAACAAACTTCCCTGGGATGATGCAGTAACCCTTGTACTGACTTATGCGGAAATTCCCTATGATGTCCTTTACGACGAAGAGATCATGTCGGGATTATTGCCAATGTACGACTGGCTGCATCTTCATCATGAAGATTTCACCGGCCAGTACGGCAAATTCTGGTCGGCATATAAGAACTTCCCATGGTACATGGAGGATGTAAATGTACAGGAGGAGAGTGCCAAAAGACTTGGATTTTCCAAAGTCTCCCAAATGAAACTGGCTGTGGCTAAAAAAATCCGCGACTTTGTCGCCGGCGGGGGGTACCTGTTTTCGATGTGTTCGGCCCCGGACAGCTATGATGTTGCCCTCTCCGCTGATGGTGTTGATATTTGCGATGTCATGTTCGACGGCGATCCGCCCGATCCCAATGCGCAATCAAAGTTAAATTTCGATAACTGCTTTGCCTTTGAAAATTTCACCCTGGTAACAAACCCTTACCAGTACGAAATTTCATCCATCGATGTCACGGAGACCCGGCCTAAAAACCTTACCAAAGAGAATGATTTCTTTACCTTGTTTGAGTTTTCCGCCAAGTGGGATCCGGTTCCCAGCATGCTCTGCCAGGACCATGAAACCCTGCTTCACGGATTCATGGGGCAAACCACGGCTTTCAATAAAAAATACATCAAATCGAATGTGATCATCCTGGGGGAAACCAAGTCGTTGAATGAAGCACGGTATATTCACGGAGATTTCGGCAAGGGAACCTGGACATTCCTGGGCGGTCACGATCCCGAAGACTACCAGCATCTTGTCGGCGATCCTCCAACCGACCTGAACCTTCATCCCAATTCACCAGGATACCGCCTGATCCTCAACAACATCCTTTTCCCGGCTGCAAAAAAGCAAAAGCGGAAAACCTGATCAGTTTATACGGTCGTAGGTTTCATTGGAATAGTCAAAATCATTGTTTTCACCGGCTTGAAAATCTTCTTTGGAGATGAGTTTCCATTTGGAAAAATCGATTTCCGGGAAGAAAACATCCGCGTCAAATGATTTACGGACCAGGGTGAGGTACAGCCGGTCGGCATGCGGTAAAAATTGCCTGTAAACCGAAGCCCCGCCGATGATGAAGTTTTCCTCCGACCGGCTGCATTTCCCGATTGCTTCTTCAATGGAATATACCGTCTCGCAACCTTCAATCTGTTCGCCGGGGAGGTCAGTGATCACAATATTCCGGCGGTTTGACAAAGGCCTGCGGGGCAGCGATTCCCAGGTTCGTTTACCCATGATCACCGGGTGGCCGCTGGTGATTTGCCTGAATCTTTTCATATCCTCAGGGATGTGCCACAGCAGGTCGTTGTTTTTCCCGATGGCCCGGTTTTCGGCAATGGCCACTATGATAGAGATCATGTTTTCAAATTCAAAGGTTAAAATTCAAAAAAGGGGTGTTATATGGCGATATCTCCTTTTATATGAGGATGAGACTGGTAGTTCACCAGTTGAAAATCCTCAAACCGGAAATCATCGATATTTTTTATACCGGGGTTTAATTTCATTTGCGGTGGCATCATGGGTTCCCTGGAGAGCTGAAGCCGGGCCTGGTCAAGATGGTTCAGGTAGATATGTGCATCACCAAGCGTGTGGACGAATTCACCGGGCCTGAGGCCGGTGGCCTGGGCCATCATCATCGTCAGCAGGGCATAGGAGGCGATGTTGAAAGGAACGCCCAGGAAAATATCGCAGCTCCGCTGGTACATCTGGCAGGAAAGTTCACCATTGGCCACATAAAACTGGAAAAGCAGGTGACAGGGTGGTAATGCCATCTGGTCAAGAAATCCGACATTCCAGGCACTGACGATGTGCCGGCGGGAATCGGGATTGTTCTGCAGCGAATCAACCACCTGTTTGATCTGGTCAATGTGCGAACCGTCGGGTTTTGGCCAGGAACGCCATTGGTAGCCATACACCGGCCCGAGGTTGCCGTCGCTGTCGGCCCATTCGTTCCAGATGGTTACCCTGTTGTCATTGAGGTACCTGGTATTGGTCGACCCCTGCAGGAACCAGAGCAGTTCATGAATGATCGACCGCAGGTGCAGTTTTTTCGTGGTAAGCAATGGGAAACTCTCCCGGAGATCGAACCGCATCTGGTATCCGAAAACGCTGATCGTACCGGTTCCGGTGCGGTCCTGTTTCCGGACTCCTTTTTTCAGAACAAAATCAAGAAGATCAAGGTATTGCTGCATATTAAAAACACTTTTGGACTAAAGTCCAGTAGCAACCGGGTTTTCAATTGCCCCGGCCTTAAGGCCGGGGTAATAAATAGTGCTAATCAAAAGGGCTTTAGCCCCATTATTGGATTCAAATCTAATGAATTAGCTGGGATGAAAAGGCTTTCGGGTCATGTTTATGTTTAAAGAGAATGGCAAATGCAACCGTCACAATCAAGGCATAGATTGCAAAAGCAAGCCAGATTCCGTGCCAGTCTTTACCCTGAGCGTTTGTATAAAATTTATCAATAATGAATCCACTTATTTTGCTGCCTGAGTATGCGCCTAAACAATTGGTCATCATCATAAAAAGACCTTGTGCACTCGATGTTATTTTAGGATCGGTAGTGCTTTCAACAAATAAGGAACCAGAGATG
>CAIVAT010000122.1 GCA_903903985.1 uncultured Bacteroidales bacterium
ACTTTATAAGTTATGTTTCACATTGAGCTTCGAGCTCGTTATCAAATATAAAGGTAAGGCTGTGGGGGCGTTCCGGCAAAAGCCGGAACGCTGATTTTTATGCGGTGTGTGTATGAACCGCAGTTTTTATGTAAGTTTGTTATAAAACACAACCCATGCACCCACCTTTCGAACATCCATTTCTTTTCAATCTCATTGGCGGATTTTTCAGGTTCTTCTTCGTTTTCGGAGGGGCGTTTTTTTTATTATGGTATTACCTGAAACAGACCCGAAAACCCGCTCCAGTCGTTGGGAATAACCAGGACCATCTGACGATTCTTCCACTGCGCCTCCAGGCATATGAACGTTTTGTTCTTTTTCTTGAGCGGATACATCCATCGAACCTGCTGTTGCGTGTCAACAGCCCGGATATCACGGCGCTCCAGTTGCAGTCGTTGCTTGTCAGAACCATCCGCGAGGAGTTTGAATACAATTTGTCCCAGCAGCTTTATATCTCGGGGAATTCATGGGAGCTGATCAAAAATGCGAAGGAAGATACCATCGCACTAGTCAACCAGGCCACATCTTCGTTGCCGGAAACTGCCGTTTCATCAGATCTTGTAAAGTGTATTTTTGATGTTGCAATTTCCCGGGGAAAGTTACCGGTGGAAACTGCACTCGAGGAGATCAAGAAAGAGTTGCAGCGGCTATTCTGATCCCGGGCTATTTGCCAAAGCGGTAAGCAACGGATAAACTGGCTGAATTGTTGTTGAAGCCAAAGCCGAAGCCTGAGTTTGTGGTTTCACGGGTTTGAGTTTCCCTTGTATATTTGGACTTTCCAATTGAATATTGAATGTAAGGGGTGATTTCCGCACCGATCACCAGGTGTTCCCCAAAGGTATAGTTCGCGCCAAGAACCAGGTTAACCAAAGGTGCTATAGACCAATTGGTTGTTTCGTAATGAGTGGAAATGTCTTTGTACTTCAATTTGTCGTAATTGAAGTTGAGTCCTGCCTCTAACCCCCAGATAAAATTAAAATGTGCAACAACCGGTACCCTCTTTTCAAATCCGATTCTGACACCTGCGCCATAGCTTTGGTGTTTAACATCCAGGGAGTCTTCCGACTTTCCCCATTGATTGGTATTGCCAAGGTTCATGGAGAGGAGACTCAGTCGTAAAAGGGTTTTTTCGCTGCCGGTTTTGTAGTTTAATCCAAATTGATTTAAGTTGCTGAAAGTGATTCCAACCTCGTGGATTTTAGGGATCGCATTTTCCTGGGCAAAAATTCCGCATGAAAGGAAAGATAAAAGCATTGTGAAGCAAAGGACACGGGTTTTCATAGTTTGTAGGTTTTGGTTAATTAATAAACAATGAATTGAAAAATTTATTTCAGGGAGGGGATTTTGTTTAACAATAATTAACAGATTCCTGATTGGTTATTGAATTTGATCAACGCAGGAGTGATCATCTCTTCATCCGGTACCAGTATTGATAGGCTTCTTTGAAACCCATTTTTTCATACAGGGTGAGGGCCGGAATGTTGTCGGTTAAAACCTGGAGGTACGCCGTTTCTGCCCCGTATTTCCTGCCCCATCGCAGGATGTTTTCCACGATCAGGTATCCCAATCCGGTTTTGCGGTAGGCTTTTGCGACGACGATATCGAAAAGGCCGAGAAAACTGCCTTCCAGCACGCCAAGGCCCACACCGATCGTTTCCTGGCCACGAGCCAGTGAAACCAGGCATTTTGGGAGCAGAAGCATGTTCATGATACCGATGTAGGTGGATTTCCTGGCCGGGTCAAATTCATTCATACGGATAAAATGATCCATCCACCGGGAATTCAGTTCTGTTTCAATATGAAGTTCGTCGAATGGTTCGGGCGGGATTTTTAAAATGTTCAAAGTCTGAAAGGATATCGTTGAATGTATGAAGTATTCCCTGAAACCGAGCCGGTCATCCATGTCGGCAGGATCGTTGATTGCCGTGATTTTAAAGCAGGGAGTGATGTTTTGCGATTGATACAGGCTTTCGCAAAAATTGATCTTCTCCTCGGGGTCAATTGCAGAGGGATAGAGCATGCTAACAGAATTGGCACGCTTGGTCACACCGTTCGCAAACCTCAGGATCCACCCGTCGTACTGAATGGTTTGAAGGGCCGGCCAGGCATTGTTGCTGAGTTCTTCAAAACGATGAACCATTTTTTATTTACGAATTTCGATTTATGAATGACGAATTTCACTACGTCTTACGTCCTATGTCCAGCATCTCACGCCTCACTTTTTTTCCTTCTGAACCGTTCTTTTCCTTCAGCAGTCATCTTCTCCGTGGCATACTGAAATATCAGCCGGGGTGCAGAATCCTTGAATTTCAATAAAAACGCCTCGGCAGGTTCAGGTTGTATTTTCCAGGTTTCACGCAGGAACCAGCCAAGGCCCTGGTGTACCTCGCGCGCCGGATCGTGCATCATTGGCTCGATAAAGTCATAATAAGGACTGAAATCTGTCGAGAGCTTCATGGGTTTAATGAGGCTGACCACTGCGGCCCGGCGTTGAAATTTATTAGCAGCCGTCCGCCATGGAGCAACAGACCGGAGGTCTATAAGGTTTTTTTTGAAGAAGAGGTTCATCAATTCTCCGCAGATATAATCAGTTTGCGCCCAATTTGTTATGCCAAGGGAAAACCAATGTTCGACAGTTTTAAAATCTGCAACCGCCCATGTTTTGTGAAAGCTGCGCAACAGTTGAATTGCGATGACCGTCATTTCATATTTCGGAGATTGTACAAGAAGCCCGGAGGTTTCCGCAATTAATTTCTGCGTGGTCCAAGGCCATGACAGGATCTCATTTACCTTTTCTGCCACCCGTTCGTGGCTTAAACCATAAGCGTCATATCCCTCTTTGAAATATCTTGAGTATTTTTCAACGAGGGCAGGGTTCGTGTTTTTTGTACCGAATTCCTGGATGTCTGTAAATATCTCAGCGGGTGTCATAGGAATGATTATTTGAAAGCCGGGACTAAGTTACCCCACCCTAAATCCCTCTCTAAAAAGGGAAGGACTTGTCGTCTGGACGGGGTGGAAATCTCTGTTGCAACCCTGATACAAATATAGTTTCATCCCGGATAATTTTCTTTTATAAAAACAAATAAAGGATAAAATAAGCTAACTTTACTTCAACTTTATATTGGATGTAATTTATTATGAAAAACTGACAGCTATGAAAAACTTTATTTTGCTGATCGCCGTTTTATTTTATATCCCTTTTTCGATGGCACAATGGAGCAAATCACCTGTGTTCGCTGATGGTGTGGTTCCTGGGTCCCCCGATGATTCTTTCATCCTCATTCCCGATACGGTTAAGTTCCTCTCGGGAAATGATTTTATTGAAGGGAAAGAATTCAGTATTGTCAATCCGCACAACTATCCTGTGGATGTCCAGCACATTGATAATTTCGGAATACCTTGCCCTGAATGCATTGCATGGCACATCACCCCCTACGTTTCAAACTACCCGGTTACCATACCAGCCAACAGCAGTATCACTTATTTGGTACAGTTTTATGTTGTGGATGCTGCCAGCACCATCTTTGTTAATGATACCTTGAATGTCAATACCGCGGGAAATTCCAGGCAGGTCATCATTACTGCCGATTCCAACATGATCTTGATCGGCATGGCAGAACCCGGTGGCGGGCGGATGGTTGCCTACCCGAATCCTTTTAGTGATAGGCTGAATATAACCATCTGTACCACAGATGAAACCAAAGCCGAAGTGCTCATTTACAACGCCCTTGGGCAACCGGTGAAAGAGCTTTTTACAGGGAACATCTCCCCTTCAGGCAGGAGTTTTTACTGGGATGGTTCAGACCGTTCCGGTACCGACATGATACGGGGGATTTATTTTATCCGTATCAAAACCCCTTCAGGGCAGAAAATGTTGAAAGTGGTAAAAGTTTAAACTGAAATCGCCTTATTTGTAATAAATGCCGGTTTGAAAAGCCGGACTATCTGAAGACTTAAATCGAGAAAGAGGGTCCCGGGATGGGCATTGCGTTCAATGTGGAATATTGCATCGTTGAGCAACGTGCTGAACCCTGCCAGGTTTTCTGATTTAATGAAAGGGGAAAAATCCCTGATAAATTTCAATTCGTCACCCTCAATGCCTTCGGGAATTTTCCCGAGATAATTCATGGATGCACAAAACCCGATGGTTTGAAGTGAATATATGAGGAGACTTTTTTGTTTTTCCCTTCCTGTTTTGGCAATTTCAGATGCGAATTTTATCAATTCCGTAACTTTAGCTCCATAACAGGCCCGCATCCATTGGCGAAAAGTCACAAAGTGCATTGCGCTATCTTCATTATTTATATGCAGTCTGGTCAGGGATCTTGGGATCTTTACCATCAGGGTGCGGGAGAGGATCGTTTTGATAATCTGATCCGGATCCTCGGAGACCAGGATGAAGAGTGTTTTTTCCGGTGGTTCTTCCAGGATTTTCAGGATCTTGGGCGCAGTAGCGTAATAGAGTTTCTCAACCATCCAGATGATCATCACTTTATAGTCTGATTCATAGCTTTTGTAACCAAGAGTGGTGATGATTTCGCTACAGTCATCCGCATTGATGATGCCCTGTTTGTTTTCGATGCCGATGGCGTCGTACCAGTTTTGCAACCCTGAACCAAAGTTGTTCTCAAGTAAAAACCTGCGCCACTCCTCAAGAAAGAGTTTGCTTTGCGGTTTTTTGGTGACCTTTTTTGTTGTAGCAACCGGATAAATGAAATGCAGGTCGGGATGGACAAGCTTCTGGTACTTTATACATGATGGGCAGGAGCCGCAAGAGTCGATCCCGGGGGCTGCAGAATCGGTAATCCGTAAATCGGAATTTGAAGATTGTTCTTCCCCCCTGATCCCCTGTTTGTTTGTGCAATTGATGAATTGGGCGTAGGCAATGGCCAGGGCGAGTTTGTCGCTGTCCTCGGCTCCGAAGAACAATTGGGCATGGCTGACCCGCTGATCCAGGACCGTTTGGATCAATTTGTTTTTAATTGCAAGATTTCCCGATATTTCGCTGAATTTCATGATTTTTCACGGGTAGACATGCGCCATGTTGCCTGTCTGGCCGTGCAAATTTACCCGATTTTATCGATTTTACGAATCCTTGCCTGATAATTTGGATATTGAACAGCGTCATTGCCAGAATATTTCAGGCAAGGCAGAAAAACCCGGTGTTTTTGATTGTAGTTTTGTTTCCGGTACGAGGGATACGGAGCGAACAGGGTATTTCAGTGTTCTTTTTCTTTTTCCGGAGAAAATGATATTCGAATCAATTTCTACCAACTTGAAACGGAGCAGGGTTCCCATGATGATTTTATTGCTTAATCATCTTTGGCATGAAAAGGTGGAGTACAAATCATAAAAAGTTATCAACAAAAATATCAGCGGGTGGAATAAATTTGTGCGGTTATGCAGATCAACTCCTTTGAAGGTTTTGAACGGTGGATCGCCCGGATTGAACAGAAATAAAGGCCTGGCGGCAAGTCAGTACTTCAGAATAAAAATGTTTTCAGGTCAATATAAAAACATCATTGAACAATGAAGAAACCAGGAAATTGTTTGCAAGGTTTACTTTAGCATCCGAAATTGTATAAATAATAATCAAATTCAAGCGAATATGAAAATAAAATTTTTCGCTGGTTTATTACTGCTGGTGGTATTTCTTGGGAACGGTTCAGTTTATGCCCAAACAAAAACGGTAACTGGTGTCGTCATCTCGAAAGATGACGGCCAGACAACTCCCGGTGTCAACGTTCTGGTGAAAGGAACCACACATGGTGTTGTGACGGATATTGGAGGCCGGTATTCCATTCAGGCTGATAAAAATGATATCCTGGTATTTTCCTATATCGGTTTTCAGCCACAGGAATTCACCGTTGGAGAGCAAAAAGAGATCAATGTTATCCTGGTCCCCATTTCAACAAACCTTGATGAAATTGTTGTGGTGGGATACGGATCAAAGAAGAAAAGTGACCTGATCGGTTCAGTATCCTCAGTGAAAAATTCTGAATTGATTGCGGTCCCGTCTTCAGATATCCAGGGCATGCTCAAAGGACAAGTTGCGGGGTTGGCTGTATCGGTATCAAATGCGGCACCCGGCGGGAGCTCTAACGTGCTGTTGCGTGGTGTCAACTCATTAAAAGGGGGGACAACCCCATTGTATGTTGTTGACGGATTGCCGATAGACAATATCAACGAAATAAATGTCAATGACATCGAAACTGTAAGCGTGCTGAAGGACGCTTCGGCCCAGGCCATCTACGGTGCGCGTGCTTCCAATGGGGTCATCCTCATCACCACCAGGAGAGGCGGGGATTCCAAAGGGAAAATCAACATTTCATATGATGGCTATGTCACCTTCCAGAATGTGAGCCATCAGTTTAAATTATTTTCAGCACAGGAATACATTCAGGTCAGGCGTGAAGCTTTCAGGGGGGATGATGCCGATTCGGCAAACGGATGGATTGGCACCTATAAGCCAGACAGCATCATTTTCAATCCAACGGAACAGCAAAACATCAAGGATGGAAATTTTGTTGACTGGCTCGATCTGGCTTTCAAGAAAAACGCATTGCTGACCAAGCACGATATCTCTATTTCAGGAGGAAATGAACATACTAAATATTCCGCATCCATAGGCATTTTTTACCAGGATGGTATCCGGCTGAGTTCCGATTATAAAAGATACAACGGAAAGTTGGTCCTTGACCAGGATGTCACGAAATGGCTGACAATCGGGGCTTCAGCCTATTATTCACACTACGTGCAAAATCTTGAAACCCAGCCCCTGACCGGGTTCATCACTTTTTCACCGATTGCCGATCTTTATGATGCGAATGGCAACATGAATCTTTATCCGCTCGGGGATTACAAATCAGTAAATCCTTTATGGTGGGAGCAAACCCAGGATTCAACTTACATTGGCGACCGTGGAATTTATACGGGCTACCTGGAGATCCACCCCGGTTCAATCCCGGGGTTGAAGTATCACCTGAACGGCAGTTATGACAACAGTTACAGGCAGGCTGGCGGTTTCCATTCCCTGGATGATCCCAATAAATACCTGGGTAAGGGATACATCAATGTGAACTACCGCAAAGTTTGGAGCTACAATATTGAAAATATTCTTACTTACGAAGGAAAGGCGTTCAAGAGCCATCGGTATGACATCACCCTTATGCAAAGCCTGTATAAGCGTGATGAGACATCTACTTCCAGTATTGCCACCAAGCTTGCCAACGATTTTTTCGGCATCAATAGCCTGGGTTCTGCGCTTGAAAGCGGAGTTACCCGGACCGAACAGATACGCAGCATGGTTTCGTTCATGGGCCGTATAAATTATATCATCAACAACAAATACCTCTTCAATTTTACCATCCGTGCCGACGGGTCATCCGTTTTTGGATCCAATAACAAATGGGGCTATTTCCCATCAGGAGCATTTTCGTGGAACATGCAAAACGAGCAATTCATGAAGAAAATCTCCTGGATATCAGAGTCTAAACTCAGACTTAGCGCCGGGCAGATCGGGAACGAAGGCATTTCACCTTACGGAAGTCTTTCATTGGCAGATGCAGCCTTTTATGTAAGCAATGGCAACCCCATTATCGGCTACCTTCCGGGGACAAGCCTGGCAAATCCAAACCTGAAATGGGAAACCACCACGACCTTTAACATTGGATATGATTTCTCCCTTTTTAAAAGCAGGCTGAACGGAAGCATTGAATTCTATCGTAAAATAACCACCGACCTCCTGGTCAACCGGCTTATTCCGACCGGCCTTGGATATTCAAGTATTCCTGATAATCTCGGTGAGATCCAGAACACTGGTTTTGAAGCAAGCCTGAATGGTTTTGTAATTTCAAATCATGATGTTTCCTGGATGATTGGTGCAAAATTTGCCATGAACAAAAACAAACTGACCAAAGGGGTTCTGATCGATCCTGTTACCGGCGAATATGTAGATGATGTGCTTAACAAGTGGTTTATCGGTCAGCCTGTAAATGTTTATTATGATTATAAATATACCGGGATATGGCAAATCGGGGATGATATTGCACATTCCCCCCAGCCGAAAGCCCGTCCGGGCGATGTTCGGGTTCAGGATGTAAGTGGCCCCAACGGGGTTCCCGACGGTATCATTACTGCCGATGACAGGGTCGTGATTCAACGGGATCCGGATTTTATCATGTCATTCAATACAACTTTAAAATATAAAGGCCTTGAATTTTCAGCCGATGTCTATATTGTAAAAGGAGCGGTTCGCAGAAATCAATTCATGTCTGATTACAATTCCGGCGGAACCATGCAGGGAAGCCTGAACGGGGTCTACCGCGATTACTGGCTGCCGGAAACAGGAGGTACCACCGCCTTCAGGCCACACTATGACAACGGACTGGTTACGCAATACATGAGTGCGTTGGATTACCAGGATGCCTCTTACGTGCGTCTTACCAATGTAACCATTGCATACAACCTGCCGGATAAATGGGTGAAATCGATGAAGATGTCAAGGTTTAAAGTCTATGTGCGGGGTGACCGGTTATTGACATTTACGAAATACCAGTCGTTTGGGCCGGAAACCGATCCGGATGCCTATCCTGAATCGCGGGATGTGACCATTGGCGTGAATGTAAGTTTTTAACCCTTTTGAAAAATTTAAAACCCATGAAATATTATAAAATTCTCCCAACGATATTTTTCGCATCCATTCTTGGTCTCACCGGATGCCAGAAATACCTTGAAGAGACCAATCCTTCACAGGTTACAACTGAATTCCTCTATACCACCCCCGAGGGACTGCAATCGGCAGTAAATGGCCTTTACTCGATGGAGCGAGGACAGGTAGATGATAATGAGAGCAACGACTTTGCACTCATCCAGGGGGATCTGGGGACTGATATTGATTTCATGCGTGCCGGCACCTACCCGAGTGTCGCCCGGTACAGGTTAGATGGAAATCTTCCAAACCAGACCGTGATCCAGGGTTGGTGGCGCAAATGGTACCAGATCATTGAAAGGACAAACAGTATCATCACTTTCGGCAAAAAGGCGGATATTTCAGATACCACTAAAAAGACAATCCTGCGGGAAGCCTATATATACAGGGCCTATGCGTATTTCTGGCTTGTTCGTAAATTTGATAACATCTGGTTAAATCTTGAGCCAACAACCTCCGGCAACATTGAAAACCGTGATTATAAGGTGGCATCACAGGATTCGGTGTACCATACGATCATTTCCGATCTCGACATTGCGATTGGTTCTTATGGCAACGACTGGACAACACGCCCGGGTCAGTTTGGCCTGGGTGCTGCGCTTTACCTGAGAATCGATGTAGCCCTGTGGAGGCAGGATTACCAGCTTGCCGCCCTGCTTTCTTCGCGCTTGATCCATGAGGGTCCCTATGCCCTGGTAGATCCGGATCAGGTATTTACCCACGACGGGAGGAATGATACCAGGGAGGGCATTTATGTCATGCAGTTTGATGAATTCGCAGTTGGAGGAGGGAAATTTCATCGTATGCCATTGATCTTTACCGCCGATTACAAATCTGTGCCCGGAACAAGTATGGTGTCAGAATATGGCGGGTACGGATGGGCCAGGATTTTTCCCAATGAATACCTGACCAGTTTGTACGATTCTGTCAATGATAAAAGATGGAATGCCTGGTGGCAACATTATTATACCTATAACGATGACGCCTATAACTTCTCGGGTTTTGCCTATAAATTGGGCGATACATTGAAATACGGCCAAAATTCAACGCTTACAGGAACCAATTATTTCAAGGATGCAAGCATCAGCTGCAAGAAATACTGGGATTGGGTAAAAATACCAAAGGCGACGGTCTCCTATAACAACATTTACATGTTCAGGTTTTCGGAAGTCCTCCTGATGGCAGCAGAGGCGGAATGGAGAATCGGGAATACGGCGCAGGCATTGACCTATATCAACACATTGAGGATGAACAGAATTCTTCCTGGGCCGAAACAGTTGCTCACGACCATTGACCAGGAGACCATTTTGGAGGAACATGCCCGGGAACTGGCGCTGGAAGGCAAGAGATGGTTCTTTTTAAAAAGGCTGGGGCTGCTGGTGGAGCGGGTAAGAGAGTACGGCGGAACAACCATGTTCAGGCATATTCTTGCAACAGACCCTATCTGGTATTCTCAAAGGACAAACATCCAGGATTACCATGTACGATGGCCCATTCCACAGGGAGAGATTGACGCGATGGGAGGATTCCCTCAGAATCCGGGATATTAAACATGAACATTTGTGCTGAATATTTTTTACCACAATAGTCGTAAGAGCAGGACAAGAGAAATTTAAGTTTTGTATTGTTAGTAATCATTACCCAATGACCATGATAAATAAAATTTCGAAACTACTATTGCTTCTCGGTTTTCTATGGGCTGGTGCCGATGCTCAAACTGTTTTCACACCATCAGATGACAGTTACATCTATGCCGGAGGGACAAAAGCAAACGACCCTTACGGGATCATCAATCCCGACACGCTGAAAACACGGAAAAGTGTTGCTTCCGAAGAGTTTACCAGGGAAACATATGTACTTTTCAACATCGGGAAACTTGATACGACCTTTTCGTCGGTGAAAGTAAAACTTTACGGGACCGTGGCGGAGGCAAAAAGAACACAGATCTTTTCCACGGATACCACCTGGCTCGAGGAGACCCTCACCGGGAACAACCGCCCATCGGGTATCTATATCAGCGATATAACCCTGCAGCCTGGCACCGGTTATTATTCGTGGGATGTGACAAATTACCTGAACCAGGCGGTGAGCGAGGGACGCCAGCGTGTTTCATTTATCTTCAAGGATATGGCCGGGGCAGTTTCAACCAAAGACACCCCCTGGCACTCAAAAGAAAACCCATCTGGCAAGGCTCCGCTGATCGAGCTGACCCCCGGACCGCTGCCCTATCACAGGTCCGGTGCATATTATATCGATGCAATGCAGGGCAATGATACCAATTCGGCTGAAAGCCCGTTACTTGCCTGGAAAACCCTGGACAGGGTCAATTCCGAGTATTTCGTTGCCGGCGATTCGGTCCTGTTCAAATGCGACGGAGTGTGGAACGGTCAATTGGCAATAAAGGGAAGTGGTTCGCCCGGTAAACCGATTGTAGTTGGCAGCTATGACAGCGGCAATAAACCGGAAATCAATGGACTGGGGCTGGTTGCCAATACTGTGCAGTTCAATGGTCAGCATCACCTGGAGATTCAGGATCTGCATGTTACAAATTTGGGCAGTAGCGCCGATTTTCGTCGTGCATTCTATTTCCAGGCCGAAGATATGGGATCCATCGAGCATGTCATTCTGAAGCGGCTGGAGATATCAGATGTGAACGGGATAATGGATAATACAGATGCCGCGAAGAACAATGGGGGGATTATTTTTGAGATTTCGGGTACCGCAAGGCAAACCTGGTTTGATACCCTGGTTGTTGAAGATTGCTATATCCATGATGTTGACCGTAGTGGTATCGCAAACATGTCGACCTGGGAAAACCGTACTCTAACAAACAATACCGACTGGGTTCCGAGCCGCAACATGATCTTCAGGGGAAACATATTTGAAACGATCGGTGCGAATGCCCTCATCGTCAGGGTTGCTGATAAACCACTGATGGAACACAATTTATTCACGCATTGCGGGATCAAGGGAACCGGGAACGCCAGCTTTAATTTTAACACAGACGGGGCCATCTGGCAATACAACGAGGCTTGTTATACGAAATTTAACTCCGGTGATGAAGATGCCGGTGGATTTGACAGCGATTTCAAATCGATCAACACCCTCATGCAGTATAACTACAGCCATGATAATGACTATGGAGCCGTGCTGGTAACGGGCGGTCCAACCGGCGGCTTTAATGATGGTACGATTATCCGGTACAATCTTTTTGTCAACAATAAACATCATGAGATCAAGACCTCCGGCCAGGCCACCAACTCCATGATCTATAACAATACTGTTTATAACCGGCCGACCATGACGGGAATCATTGCAGTTTATCACAAAAGCTGGAGTGGCTATTCCATGAATACACAGTACTTTAACAATATTTTCCAGATCATGGGTTCGGGGGCAAGCGTTGATCTCGGAGGAAGTTCGGGCAACATTTTCGATTACAATGTTTTTTATGGTGCGAACATCTCCAATGAACCAGCCGATGCCCATAAACTAAAGGTTAATCCAATGATCTGCCGGCCCGACTCAGCAGGATATGGTGCCGATACCATTTCCGGTTACAGGCTCCTGGTCAACTCTCCTTGCATCAATTCGGGTGTGACTGTTCCGGGCGCCCCTGCCAGGGATATTGAAGGCAACCCGGTTCCGATGTACCTGATTCCCGACCGGGGAGCGTTTGAATACTCCGGGCCATATGGAATCAAACCTTTGCCGGTTGATTTTTCCATCAGCATCTTTCCAAACCCTGCCGCCACGCAGGTCAGTATTCTGGTGAAAAACGCACCTGAACCACCAACTGAATTGGAATTGCAGAGTTTGACCGGAATCCGGGTTTATGAACAAACCTTCCCTTCTTCATTTGTGCCGGGAACCATTACCATCCCATTGAGTGACCTGAATCTGAAACCCGGTTGCTATATCCTGAAAATGCACTTTGGCAAGGACCATGCCTATACTTCTTTGTTGCTGATTGACAAATAAATACCACCATATGGCCGCTGTCCATAAGATCATAAACCTGGTCTGCCTGTATCTTGTACTGGTGACTTCCTGTACATCGACCCATGTTGCACCTTCATCGGGCAAAACAAAGGTTGAAGCGAGGGTATGGAGCAAGATTGACGGGGTGGTTCATTATTCAGACTGGAAACCATACTATTGCACTACTTTGGCCGATCTCAAGGGATATCACCTGGTTTCAAAACCAACGCAAACGCTTTACGGAAGCGATCCGGATAAAAAATTCAAAGCGACTGGTTTTTTCCATACAACCAAGGAGGCTGACCGTTGGTGGATTGTTGATCCTGAGGGAAATGCAACATGGAATGTGGCAATAAACGGTTTAAGGCCGGGTACTTCTGCAAGGAATGAAAAAGCGCTTTCGGAAAAATTCGGGACCACACAAAGTTGGATCACCAGGACCCATAAAGATATTGAAGAACTTGGTTTTAACGGCACTGCTTGCTGGTCGGAGGTCTCTTTGGTCAGGTACAGCAACCAGCATTGTGCCACTCCGCTATGCTATACCCTGATACTCAGTCTCTACTCGGGATATCAGAAACAGGCAAAGAGAGATAACCTCAAGGAAACCTCTTTCCCTGTTTTTGATCCGGCATTTGAATCGTATGTTGACAAGCAGGCGCAAAAACTAGCTGAAACACGCGATGATCCATCCCTGCTGGGCTATTTTTCCGATAACGAATTAAATTTCAATCCCGGCATCCTGGAGGAATATCTTTCGCTAAAGGACCAGGAAAACCCCAATTATAAAGTGGCGAAAAAATGGATCGGACAGGAAGGAATTACGATTGAAAACCTGACAAACCATCATCGTGAAATGTTTTTAGGAGTTGTGGCAGAGCATTATTATAAAGTGGTGAATGAAGCCATAAAAAGGTACGACCCCAACCACATGTACCTTGGAAGCAGGTTGCATGGCAAGCCAAAGCACAATAAATACGTTGTTGCTGCCGCAGGTAAATACTGCGATATTATTTCAATAAACTATTATGGCCAGTGGGAGCCTTCTTCAAAGCATTTCAATGAATGGAAACTATGGGCAAACAAACCCGTTATCATAACGGAGTTTTATGCAAAGGGCGATGATTCCGGCCTGCCTAATATTTCAGGCGCCGGATGGCGTGTAAAAACACAGGAAGAAAGGGGCCTCTTTTATGAGAATTTCTGTCTTAAACTGTTGCAGATGAAAAACTGTGTTGGCTGGAATTGGTTCAGATATATGGACAATGATCCGACAGATACCCTGGCCGATGAGTCGAACAATGATTCCAACAAAGGGATCGTGAACAACTATTATGATTATTA
Source organism: uncultured Bacteroidales bacterium (assembly GCA_903903985.1). GTDB lineage: Bacteria > Bacteroidota > Bacteroidia > Bacteroidales > FEN-979 > CAIVAT01. Next base: position 14,078 of record CAIVAT010000122.1, read on the forward strand.
TCAGCCGCTTACACACCATATGAAAGAATTGAATGAGAACAGGTACGCCCTGATCCGGTATTTCGATCATTGACCGCCATCCGTTGAAATTAGTTACCTTAGCCTCCTGTTTTATTCCCCAAGTAGCCCTATGAATATCGGTGGAAGATTTTGCCTTGGATTATTGATCTGTTTGTCTGAAATGGCAGCCGGGCAGGGAAATAATCTACTGTTCCGGCATCTTACCACCAACGATGGATTGTCAAACAACACGGTTTATGCCATCAACGAAGACACCCTTGGATTTATATGGATAGGCACCCGGAGTGGTTTAAACAGGTTTGACGGTCATGGTTTCAGGATGTATGACAACACCAGCGGTTTAAGAAATGTTTTCATCAACACCATTTTCAGGGATTCAAAAGGCAGAATATGGGTTGGAACACAGGGTGGTGGGATATCAAGATATGAATATGAAACAGGTGGTTTTACTTCGTTTTTCAATGATCCGCAGAAGGCAAATTCAATCAGCCACGATGATGTGCAGGCGATTGTGGAGGACCGCCTGGGAAATCTATGGATCGGGACCCATGAAGGCGGACTTAACAAACTGGAAATGAAAACAGACCGGGTTACCAGGATCCCGGTAACTCATTTGCTTCCGGCCGGCTACCGGATCGACCGGATCAACGCCATGCTCATGGAGAACGATACGCTCATCTGGATCGGCACACTTGATGGCCTTTTTCATTATAATCCGGTGAAGAATGAAATCGTTCCGTACCTCGTCGGTGGGCGGCCGGTAAATGCAAGGATACTTTGTTTCTTCAATGATGGGTTGAATAAATTATGGTTAGGCACCCAGTCGGGGATCATCAAAATTGATAAGATCCATCACCTCGCAGAATATGTGACCTCTGTTAAAACAGGCCTTTCCAGCGATCTCGTGGTTGACATCAAGCAAAGCCCCGATGGCCGGATCATGATCGCAACCGATGGTGGCGGATTAAATATTTATGATCCAGTTTCCGGAGAATATTCAGCGGTTATGAATAATCCAAACTCTCCCAACAGTCTGAGCAATAATTCGGTATATGCCATATTCATTGATAGTTTCAAAGGATTGTGGGTTGGGAACTACATCGGAGGAATAAACTATTACAGTGAATATGACTGGAAGTTCAGGCCGGTCAAACATGAATTGAACGACCCGAATAGTTTGTCTGATAATCATGTCAGATGTTTTTACCAGGACCACCAGGGGACCCTGTGGATCGGGACACTCGGCGGGCTGAACCAATACAATCCGGCCACAGGGAGGTTCACCATATTCACCGCCGACAGGAAAGATGACCGTTCCCTGGGTTCAAATTCGGTGCTTTCGATATATGAAGACCATGATGATAATCTTTGGATCGGAACATTCGGTGGTGGTATCAGCATCCTGGATAAGAAAAGAAAGTCCTTCAGCAAATTCAGGCACCCGGATGATCCGACCCGCTCCCTGGATAAAGCAAATATTTACAGCATCCTTGAAACTTCCGGCAACAAATTGTGTATCGCGAGCCTGGGGGGCATCTATTTGTTTGACCGGAATACCGGTAAAATGAAGAGGTTTCTTTCCACGAACTCCAGACTATCGAACAATACGGTCAAAGTGCTGTGTATGGACAAATCGGGTAATGTGTGGGCCGGGACAAATCTCGGGATCAACAAACTGAATCATGAAACCAGCGAAATAAAGGTTTACACTCATTCAAATACGAATACCAACTCCCTGTCCAATAACAGGGTACTGTCGATTACTGAAGCGAAAGACGGAAAGTTGTGGATTGGTACCGAGGGAGGAGGTGTTTCGGTGTTCGACCCGGCTTCAGAGCGGTTCACTTCTATCACCACAATTGAGGGATTACCTGATAATGTTGTAAATTCGGTATTACAGGACGATCTTGGAATGTACTGGCTTGCAACGAACAAAGGGCTGGTAAGGTATGACCAGGGCCATGGAAAAATGAGGATATATACCAGTGCTGATGGATTGCAGGCCAATGAATTCAACCAGAATGCCACTTTTGCAGCACGTGACGGGAACCTCTATTTCGGCGGCATCAATGGATACAATATCATCTCACCCCGCAACCTGATCACAGAGTATACCCCCCCCAGGGTTATCCTGACGGATCTTTATATTTCCAATAAACTTGTTCAGGTTGGCGATGAACAAAGTCCCCTTGAAAAGCAGCTCTTCCTTGAAAAAAAGATATCACTGAGTTACGAAACAACATTTGAGATCGACTTTGCAGCCCTGGGTTTTATCAACAGGGGGAAATGCCAGTATTCCTATTTAATGAAAGGGCTCTCTGACGACTGGTCAGAATTCCGTGATACCCGGTCGGCAAGTTTCTCAAGCCTTCCTCCCGGGTTATATACATTCATGGTAAATGCCCGTAACAACGATGGGATCCTCAATGAAACGCCTGCAATCATACAGATCAGAATATTGCCGCCCCTATGGAAGACATGGTGGGCATTCAGCCTGTATGCCCTGGCCATCCTTGGGCTGCTGTTCCTGTTCATGAGGTACAATATTTCCTGGATCCGCGTGAAGAACCAGCTCATCCTTGAAAGAAAGGAAAAGGAGCAGATTGAAGAACTGAACCAGATGAAACTGGGTTTTTTTACAAATATCTCGCATGAATTTAAAACCCCGCTGACGCTTATTTTAGGCTATCTTGACAACATGAAGGCCACGGGCACGTTCAAGCAATCCACTGCTCTTGGCAACATTGAGAAAAATGCACAGAGGCTGCTGATCCTGATCAACCAGCTCCTGGAATTCAGGAAAGCCGAGAACGGGTTGATGAAACTGAAGGCTTCGAAAGGGAATATCGTTTATTTCCTGTCGGGCATCAAAGAGAGTTTTGAAGAGTTTGCAAAGTCGAAAAATGTTCAGTTTGAATTCAATGCTGCCGGAAATATTCCTGAAATCTGGTTCGATGCGGAGAAGATTGAAAAGATCATGTACAACCTGCTTTCGAACGCTTTCAAATTTGTGGACCCCGGTGGAAAGATCGAAATCAATGTGGCCTGCAGGGAAATGGAGCCGCAAAGGGGGACAAACGGGCAACGCAGTTTCGTAGAGGTGGTTGTCAAGGATACCGGGCAGGGAATTTCTCAGGAGGACCTGAAGAATATTTTCGACAGGTTCTACCAGGAATCAAAGGATTCCAATAAAGTGCGCCATACCGAAGGATCGGGTATCGGCCTTGCCTATAGCAAGAAACTTGTAGAACTGCACCATGGCGGCATCTATGTTGAGAGCGCACCCGGTTCCGGCTCGTCATTCATTATCCGGCTTCCGGTCGGCAAGGATCATCTGAATGACGATGAAATAAAGGAAGATCTGAGTTTTCAACTGAAGATGGATTACCAGGGGTTATCGGGAGTTCATGAGGATGATGGCCCGCAGCCAGACATGGTGCCTGTGGTGGATGATAATATCCCGATACTGCTTGTAGTCGATGATAATCCCATGATCTGCAGCGTTATTGCTGACAAATTTCAAAATCATTTTCAGGTTATTTCCGCCGGAAACGGCATTGAAGGGTTGCGGAAAGCCAGGAAATATGTTCCGGATGTGATCATCTCGGATATCCTGATGCCGGGAATGGACGGCATAGAGTTTTGCCAGAAGATCAAGGAAGATTTGCTGACCTGCCATATCCCGGTCATCATGTTGACGGCCAAGAGCGATGACGACAGCCAAATCCAGGGGATCACAATGGGAGCCGATGCCTATATCGCCAAACCCTATAACCCGGATCTGCTGCAGGCAACACTGCGTAACCTGGTGAATTCCAGGAAAGTACTGCGGAATAAATTTTACGGGAAAGAACAGTTTGTTCCATCGGAAGTGGTCAGTAATAAAATGGACGAAAAGTTCCTGAACAAGCTGATCGGAATGATTGAGGAGTCGGCGGATGAGGAAACGGTAGATATTGCTGCCCTTTGCCGTGACATCGCGATGAGCCGGTCGGCACTATACCGAAAACTTAAGGCACTGACCGGAAATTCGATCCAGGATTTTATCCGGATGGTCAAGTTACGCAAGGCATCGCGGATGCTGATGGAAACCACCCTGACGATCTCTGAGATCGCCTACCAGTCTGGCTTCCCAAATACCAAGCATTTCAGTACTTCCTTTAAGAAACAGTTTGGGAAAACCCCCACCGAGTACAGGCAGCATAACTGATTTTGCGCAAGAACGAGGTGTTCCGGATTTACCGGCTAAAAGGCTCTTGCGATTGCTCATGGTTCCTCATTTGGTTCAACATCATTAACAAGGATCACGTTGTCGTTTTACGGGCCTGGTTAATTATAAATTCCATGGCACAAATACTTTGAGCAATAGAGAAACGGAAATGAACAATTCTGAAACTCCGGTTATGTCTCAATCTGATAATTTAGCCGGAAAGTAAATCCCGGTGACCCCATTAACATTAACTTTCATCGTCATGGTAAAACTTCAGGGACCTTCCGCCAGGATTTCATTTAATCCGTGTGGTAACAGAAGGGCATGAAAAAACAATTAAAACGTTTAATCCAAAAGCAGACAACAACCCATTATAAAAACAAATCAAATCAAAACCCTATGAAAATCAAGACAATCTTTGTAGTAATTCTTATGTTTGGAGCTGCTTTGCTTTTATCCTCCTTTGGTGGAAATGAGAACTTGGATAATCCATCGGGTGCCCCCTCTGGCAATACCGGATCACCCGGCGACGGGCAGAATTGTCAAAACTGCCATGGTGGTACGGCTACCTCCGTGTCGAACTGGATCACCTCCAACATCCCTGCGCAGGGCTATACACCGGGAACGACCTACAATATCACTGTAACCGTTACCGGTTCAGGGAATAAAGGGTTCCAGGTCTCTCCCCAGACTACTTCGGGAACCTTGCTCGGAACCCTCACCGCCGGATCGGGAAGCAAAACGACCGGTAGCGGGAAATATGTAACACACAACGCTTCAAGTTCATCCAATCCTTCGTCCTGGACTTTCCAGTGGACTGCACCTGTTGCAGGGACAGGTACTGTTACCTTCTACGGGGCTTTTTGTGTTACGAAATCCGTTACGAGAACTTCAACAATGGTTGTAGGTGAAGCTGCTTCAACATCGATGACAGTTACAGCCACCGCAACCCCGTCATCGATCGGTACCGGACAATCCTCCCAGTTAAATGCCACTGTTACAGGAGGTTCAGGATCCTACACCTATTCATGGACATCGAATCCTCCGGGTTTCACATCCACACTGCAGAACCCCACGGTAACCCCGAACGTTACAACCATATATACCGTGCAAGTCAATGACGGATCAAACATTGCCAGTAAAACTGTCCAGGTTACCGTTGGAGCGGTTCCCATATCCATTTTCCAGTTTACCTTCGAAGGTGTGCTGACCCCTGTTGTTGACAATGCCATTGGGACTCCATCATTCACATCATCGGGGGTAGGCGGGCTGAATTTCAATGCTACCACACCCTGCGAAGGGGCCACAATGTACCAGGGTTCCTATTGGACCCCCGGGGATTATTACCAGTTCACGGTGAATACAACCGGGTATTCCAATTTGACTTTCAGCTATTGTGAGCGGGGCTCCAATTCGCTGATGGGCAATTTCCTGGTGAGGGTGAGTCCGGACGGAACCAACTGGACGACCCTGATTCCTGCCTACGTGCCTTTAACTTCGAATACAACCCAAACCACGCCTGTGTTTCCAGCATCATGTGAAAATGCACCCACCGTATATATTCAGATTTACAAGACGGATGATCCGGGGTCGACGGGGAGGAGCCTGAGACTGGATAACTCCATCCTCACGGGCACACCTGAAAATTCGCCTCCCTTAGCCACCTTTAATCCGATATCAGGGTCAACAGGGGTTTTGGTGAATGTCAATCCAACAATTACTTTTAATGAACCGGTATTAAAGACGAACGGGACGCCACTAACCAATGCCGACCTGTCATCGCTCATTACTTTTAAAACAACTGATGCCAGCGGAACGAATGTTCCTTTCAGTGCAACCATCAACGATTTAAAAACCATTATAACGGTTGTGCCCACCTCAAATCTGGTTTTTACCCAATTGTATTACCTGGCGACGGGACCCGTTGAGGATGGCCTTGGAAATGAATCGGTTATCCAGAGTGCCACCTTTACTACCATGAATAACACTGTCAGCAATGATGCCACCCTGAGTGATCTTGCAGTTGATGGAACCACCGTGGCAGGGTTTAGCGCTGCGACACTTGCATATAATGTTGTGTTGCCTTTTGGTACTACGATCGTTCCGACAGTGACCGCAACACCGACATTCGGCATGGCGAACGTTTCCATCACGCCTGCAACCGCTCTGCCCGGCACCACCAGCGTTTTGGTGACCGCACAGGATGGTATCACGCAACTTACTTACTCCGTTGCATTTACTATTACGCCTCCAGGCACCGACGCGACCCTCAGCACGCTCAAGTGGGTGCCTGCCGGAGGGAGCCAGAGCGTCCTGGTTACCGGCTTTACCCCGGCAACCCTGAATTATACAATTGACTTACCCGTTGAAGTAACTTCATTGACCATGTCCGCAATAACAACATCGAGTGGAGCCACCATGCTGATCACTCCCCCGGCCGACCTGTCCGGTACGACGGTGCAGCGTACGGGAACGGTTGTTGTTACCGCGCAGGACGGCATTACGGTCCAGACTTATTCCGTACTTTTCAACATTGATGCATCGCTGGCCTATAATTTCAAGGAAGGATTCGCGACTTTCCCTCCAAATAACTGGTCCTTTACCGGTAATATCAGCTTGTCAACGGCAAACGGAGTGGGTATATATATTCCCGGATTATCGTGTCCCAAGTTCAAATGGACAACGCCAACCGATGGCGGGATACTCACCACTCCAACCTGCAACACAGCCGGAACCCTGGTATTCTACGTAAGAGTTCTTGATAATAATCCTGCCAGCCAGTTGCACCTGTATATCGAAAAGTCGACGAACGACGGTGCCAGCTGGACAACCCTCAGCACTGACCCCATGCCGATGACCGGGAGCACGACCCTTTGGCACCAGGTCACCATTGCCGTAAATGACAACAGCCCTGCCGTGATCCTGCGATTCCGGGGATCGGCCATCACGGGCACCACATCAACCGGTCTTTTCTACATCGACGATGTAAGCCTGACCATGAACCCGGTCACCGATGCAAGCCTCAGCGACCTGAAAGTTGACGGAACGACCATTCCGGGGTTTTCATCAGGTACATACAGTTACAATGTATTATTGCCACCGGGAACAACCATTGTCCCCCCTGTTACCGCCACCCCATCGTCGTCGGGCGCAAGTGCTGTCGTGACCAATGCGGCAGGCCTGCCAGGAACCGCAACCGTGCTGGTGACAGCTGCGAACGGGATAACTACCAGTACCTATACCGTAAACCTGTCTGATTCAATTAATGCTCCTTCGAACCTTCTTGCCACACAGGTGGCCGGTGGACAGGTAAACCTGACATGGACTGACAACAACTCAAATGAGACAGGATTCAGAATCGAACGCAAACCTACCGGTGGATTGTTTGCTCATGTTGCAAATGCAGGAGCCAATGCCACTTTACGAACCAATGTGGTTCCGGGTCTCGATCCAAATGCCTTCGTCCCGGCCGACCGGTTTTCAGCTGTGACCGTAACTTCAGGAGTCAAGTTCGCTGATGTGATCAACTACCAGGGCAATCCGATATCCCTTTATCTTGATGTTTATGAGCCAACCGGAGATACGACACTTGCCCGCCCGATGATCATCTGGATCCATGGCGGAGGGTTCCGGACCGACTCCTACAGGACGCAGGGATATATCGTGGATTACAGCACCCGGTTTGCAAAAAGGGGCTATGTGTGCATGTCCATCGATTACAGGCTTAGGGATGCTGCTTCCATGCCAACACAGGCATCAGAATTTCCCGCACTGCAGGATGCTGCCCGCGATGCAAACGAGGCGATCAGCTGGGTAAAGGCCAATGCAGCTGCATACAGGATCGACCCTAACCTGATCTTCATTGCAGGTGGTTCTGCAGGTGGCCGGACAGCGCAAACAGTTTGCCAGTTCGATGGTCCCGATCCGACGGCTTTATATCCTCCTGAAAATCAGTACCTGACTACACCATGGAACAAAACAGGCCTGATTGCCAATGCAACCCTCTGGGGCGGACTGGAACCTGAAATGCGTGGCTGGGTATACCCTTACCTGCAACCAACTGATATTCCTACCATCCTGGTTCATGGCAGTGCTGACGTGACCATTCTCCCGCAAAACAGCATTGACCTGAACGATACCCTTACGGCAACAGGCATAACCAGTGAACTTCATATCATTCCGGGCGCAACACACAGTTGCCTTGGACATGAAACGGAAATATCCGCATGGGTGGCCTCATTTTTTGCCCAGGAGTGGAATAAAGTCAATGCGCTTGCTTCCTCTCATACTTATCGCATCAGCACCTACAATGGGGCCGGCAGTTCAAGGTACTCAAATACATCAGGCTGGCCAAAGGCCGACAATGCCACACCAACCGGTTTTACGTTAAAAGTGAATCTCAATGTACCGGGAACATCATGGTATGTGGTTCTGCCCGGAGGAGATCCTGCCCCAACTTCAATACAGGTGAAGGCCGGAAAAAATGCCGCCGGGACAATCCTGGCAAGCAATCTCAAAGGTTCGATCATTTCTGCCGCCGGGAAAACCGAATATTCGGGGGTCATTTCCGGTTTGTCCAATTCAACATTATATGATGTCTATTTCGTGGCAGAGAATGCCCTGCAGAAGCTCCAGCCATCACCAACAAAGGTGACTCTTGCGACTACGGCCCCTTCGGTGCCTGCAAATATTGCCCTGGCAAGGTCAGTTACAGAACCCATGTGTTTCAATGCGACCAGCACAATCACCGTTGCCGGGACACCCGACGAATTTATTGTTGAAAGCGGTGGAGAGGCAACCCTGATTGCCGGTTCGAACATCGTTTTCCTTCCGGGAACCAAAGTCCTTCCCGGAGGTTATATGTGGGGTTACATTACCACAAATGGATCATATTGCGGAACAAAATCTCCCGGTATCGTAATGTCAGCCGGCAATAGCACTCAAGATCAAAACGGGCCCGAACGATCCATGTTCAAGGTTTACCCAAACCCGACCTCCGGGATTTTCACGCTTGAACTTCAGGATGTGCCTGACCATGTCAAGATCCAGTTGGAAGGATATGGGATGCATGGAGAGAAGGCGTTTTCTGCCGATCTTACCGGTGAACATACACATCGTTTTTCTTTAGCCCAACAGTCTGCAGGAATCTATTTTATCCGCATCATCGCCGGAGAAAAAGTGGAAACGGTCAAAATTATCAAATATTAAACGGTCTGCATGCAAAGGGATATTTTCTCTGCGTAAATACCGGGAAATAAACCGGAATTAAAAAAATCGATATCAAACAATATGAGCAGAATATCCCTGGTGCACGTTTTTTTATGGTATGTTTCCACATTCATCCTGTCAGGAACCGTCATCCGGGCGCAATCTTACAGACCGGATGACGGCAACTGCACCAATCCTGGTGGAATTGCAGTGGCAAAACAGCACATCGAAAGTACAATCTATTATATTGATGCCATTGCAGGTGATGATGCCGGCAACGGGACAACCCCATCATCGGCCTGGAAAACACTGGTAAAGATCAATGGGACGACTTTTTTAGCCGGGGATAAAATCCTCTTCAAAGCCGGGGAAGCATGGACGGGAAGACTCTACCCTAAAGGTTCAGGAATTTCCGGAAGCCCTGTCATCATCGACATGTACGGAACCGGAAGCAAACCGTTGATTGATGGGAACGGAATGACCGGTACAGGGGTGGTATACCTCTATAACCAGCAATATTGGGAGATCAATAACCTGGAGATTACCAACAATGCCGCAACCGGGGCCGACCGCCGGGGTGTCAGGATCGAAGCCAAGAATTTCGGGACTGCCAACCATATTTATCTACAAAACCTTGATATTCACAATATCAAAGGGCTGGTTGGGCAGGGACGCACCGAAAAAAGGACAGGCGGCATAGGGTTTGGCATCGTGGGTGTTTCCGGCATGGATACCCATTTCAATGATATCCTGGTGGAGAACTGTGTGATCACTTCCTGCGATAACCAGGGGATCATCACCGAATGTGTATCCGGCGATGGATTTGATCCTTACTCTCCCGAGTGGAACTCAATGAAGATCACCAATGCCGTTATCCGCAACAACACCATCTCCGTAATTTCAAAGAATGCCATGATCATCCGGTTGTTTGAAGGAGGTATTGTTGAAAATAACCTTTGCTTCAATACCGCCAACGGGATCAGCGGCAACACGATCTTCTCCGCCGCCTGTTACGGCACTGTTTTCCAGTACAATGAAGGCTACGGGAATCATTCTCCTGATGCCGACGGAAGCCTGTACGACGCCGACCTTCGGTCACCAAACACATACTGGCAATATAGTTACAGCCATGAAAATGCTCACGGACTTTTCTGGACCTGCACCGATCAGGTGGATGAAAACGTTGTATGCCGGTATAATATCAGCCAGAATGACCAGGGAATTATTTTCTGCATTAACTACCCGGTGACGTCGGTAAGCGTGTACAACAATACAGTCTATTGCGACGCAGATTGCTCATCCATCATCATTTCGGAGAGAAACAACGGAGGAAGCGGGACCAGGACATATACCTTTAACAACAACCTGATCTATAACCTAAGTTCCTCCGTCAGTTACGACTTTGATTCGGATTATATCCGGACGATCGATTATAACTGTTTCTGGGGAATCCATCCGGCTACTGAACCAGCAGATCTTCATAAGATCATCACCGACCCGAAACTGGTTAATCCCGGAAGCGGGGGCATTGGAATCAATACTGTGAACGGTTATCTGCTGAGGGAAAACTCATCCTGCATCAACAAGGGTAAAGTGATTTCAGGAAACGGAGGCAAAGACTTCTGGGGAAATGTTCTTTACAACGGGGCCCCCGATATCGGGGCCCACGAATATACCGGGCCGTCCCTGGGAATGCAGCGTGATCCGGAAGGTCAATCAGGGCGGGAGCAATCTTTTGTCAGGGTTTTTCCAAACCCCTCGACAGGTATTTGTACCTTTGAATTTCAGAATGTTGCGGAAAATTGCAGGATCCGTACCGAAGGTTACGGGAACACTGGAGCAGCAGTATTTACAGCCGATCTGAGGGGGGAGAAGAGACACAATTATTCACTGTCACATCTTCCGGCCGGGATCTATTTTGTTCGCGTGATCGCCGGAGAAAAGATGGAAACAATCAAGATCATCAAACAATAATGGGCAGGGTAATTTTAACGGGATTGGTTCTTTTTTTATGTGTCATTACCTGCTGCGGTGCTGAAACGAACGGCGGTGCGTCACTGATATCCGATTCAGCCCTGGTGGCAACGGTGAACGGGGAGCCTGTGATCTGCCGTGAATTCATGCTGCTTGCCCGGTCACAAAGGTCAAGAGTTATTAACGAGTATCTCCATAATCACGGAGGTGAATATGGCAGCGATTTCTGGTCGAGGAATTATAATGGGAAAACACCCATGGATGTGTTGAAGAAAAGAACACTGGATACGATCGTTTCGATCAAAATCCAGGAAATCTGTGCCCGGCAGGCTGGTCTCGTGGATGACATCAGCTACCGGGGATTTCTGAAGGCACTGGAGGCCGAGAACCATCGCCGGCTTGTTGCAAAGCAAACCGGAAAGGTGATTTACGGGCCGGTGCAATACAGCGAGGAGGTATATTACAATTATCTTTTCAGCAACCTGGTAAACAATTTAAAGGAAAACCTTGCCGGGTCAGTTTTCAGCATCACCGATGAAAAATTGAAGGCAACTTATGAAAGACAAAAGGATTCCCTTTACCGCAAAGGATTTATTACAGAGGTGAGACTTGTTAAGCTGGAACACGGCATGGAAAAAGCAGGGGATGACAAGGGAAAGGCAATGCAGAAAGCGGAAACTGTGCTGGTTTTCAATGATTCAGTATATGTCCCGGAAGAAGAAGACCCATTCAGGTTGATAGTACGGGAAACTGCAGGAAAAATGGCAGTGGGGCAATCAAGTCAGCCAATAGAATTTCAGGGCACTTTTTATATTGTGCATGTGAAGAATAGAATATCATTGGGCTTCCGTAACTTTGAAAGCTGTAAAACTGCTGTAAGGATGGTTTTACTCGACCGGATGTATGATCAGTATATCCGTGGTCTTGTTAATCAGGCTGCGTGTTTGCCCGACAAAGATGTTTACGAACAAATACACTATTAACAAACAAATTAATGATCCTGAAACAATTTCACTCAAAGTTTTTTCTTTTCATTTTATTCTGTGGTTCAGCCTTCTTCATGGCTGAAACCAGAATTCATGCGCAAACATTCAATCCGGTGGCCGACTCCTATATTCATGATGTCAATCCCACGGTAAATTATGGCACTTCGGTTGATCTTTATGTGAAAAAAGGGACTGCTTCCAACTTTCGGAAGACATACATGAAATTTGACCTGACCACTTCAGGGATCAGTGTTATAAGCAGTGCAATCGTGAGATTATATGCCACCACCTCGACGGCAATTGCAATGAATGTCCACCAGGTATCGGATGCATGGACCGAAACCGGGCTGACGTGGAACAATGCCCCGGCTGAAGGAGCAATTATTTCAGCCTCTTCGCTGCTGGCCGCTCCCGGCTATTATGAATGGGATGTCACCGCCTATGTGCAAAGTCAGTTCGCATCAACTGATAAAGTGATCAGCATGGTGTTTTATTCGGCAACTGTCAGTTCCTCTTCCATCATTTTCAGCAGCCGGGATGCCACGGCAAATAAGCCGGAACTGGTGATCAATGGAAACATAACGGCTCCTTTGGCTCCCACGAACCTTGTAGCAACGGCCTCCTCAATCAGCCAGATCGATCTTACCTGGGCAGATAATGCCACCAATGAATCGGGCTATAAAATAGAGAGCCGGACCGGCTCAAATCCATTCACAGAGGTGGCCAGTGTCGGATCGGGATTCACCACCTGGTCAAATACAGGCCTTCCGATGAGTACTGCCGTGACTTACCGGGTTTATGCATACAACATCGCAGGAAATTCGGCCTATTCAAACGAAGCTACCGCATCAACCCTGAGCCCCGGTACAACATACTATTATGTAGATGCCACCGGCGGAAATGATGGCAACAATGGGTTATCCCCTTCAACAGCCTGGAAATCGCTGGCCAAAGTCAATGGGATTACATTTACCCCCGGGAGCAGGATCCTTTTCAAAGCCGGGGAAGTATGGACCGGAAGACTATTCCCGAAAGGATCAGGAATAGCCGGATTCCCCATCATCATCGATATGTATGGAACGGGCAGCAAGCCCCTGATCGATGGCAACGGGATGACCGGAACAGGTGTGGTTTACCTGTACAACCAGGAATACTGGGAGATCAGCAACCTGGAGATCATCAACGATGGTGCAACCGGTGCCGACCGGCGCGGGGTGCGGATCGACGCTGAAAATTTCGGCACGGCCGATCATATATATTTAACGAACCTGAATATTCATAATATCAAAGGATTGGTAGGGCAGGGTCGCCCTGAAAAAAGGACGAGTGGAATCGGCTTTGGTATTGTGGATGTTTCGAGCCTGGAAACCCATTTCAATGATATCCTGGTCGAAAATTGCGTGATCACCTCCTGCGATAACCAGGGGATCATTACCGAGTGTGTTTCAGGTGACGGTTATGATCCCTATTCGGCCGAATGGAATTCAATGAAGATTACCAATGCCGTAATCCGCAACAATATAATTTCAGATATATCCAAGAACGCCATGATCATCCGGTTGTTTGAAGGAGGTGTTGTTGAGAATAACCTTTGTTACAACACTGCCAACGGGATCACCGGCAACACGATCTTCTCGGCATCCTGCTCAGGTACTGTTTTTCAGTACAATGAAGGCTATGATAATCATTCTCCGGATTTTGACGGAAGCCTGTACGATCCCGACCTGCGGTCGCCCAATACTTACTGGCAGTATAGTTACAGCCATGACAATGCGCATGGCCTTTTCTGGACATGTACCGTCCAGGCCGATGCGAATGTTGTTTGCCGTTACAATATCAGCCAGAATGACCAGGGTATTATTTTTTGCATCAATTACCCGGTTACTTCGGTGAAGGTTTACAACAACACGGTGTATTGCCCGGCAAACCTTTCACCCATCATTATTTCTGAGCGCAATAATGGCGGAGGTGGTTCACGGACCTATACCTTTAATAATAACCTGATCTACAACCTCAGCACCACAGCGAGTTACGACTATACTTCAGGATACAGCAGGTCGATCGATTACAACTGTTTCTGGGGAGTTCATCCGGCCACGGAACCGGCCGATGCGCATAAGATCACAGCCGATCCGAAACTGGTCAGCCCCGGAAGCGGAGGCATCGGCATCAACACGGTGGACGGGTATAAACTGCAGTCAAATTCCTCCTGCATCAATAAAGGAAAAGTAATTTCCGGCAACGGGGGAAAGGATTATTGGGGAAATCTGCTTTACAACGGGGCGCCCGATATCGGTTGCCATGAGTGGGTGCCTCCGCCACCGGCACCCATGAACCTTGTTCCAACGGTAACCCCGCCAAACCAGATCAACCTGGGCTGGACGGATAATTCAACCAATGAGAGCGGATTCAGGATCGAACGCAAGGACAATACCGGGGCGTTCTCTGTGATCGCATCTGTTGGGACGGATGTCAATACCTTTAACGACCCGGGTGTTTCATTGGATACTGCGCATATTTACAGGGTTTGCGCTTTCAATTCAGCCGGCAATTCAGGGTATTCAAATGAAGTCCTGGCGACTGATTGCTGGACCGGTGCAGGCGACACGGATTGGACCAATGGAGCGAACTGGTCTGCAGGAGTCATCCCTGATACAGCGGCCTATGTGACAATTCTTCCTTCCGCTCAAAATCCGGTCATTGTTTCAACCGTAACACTCAGCGACCTCAGGATAAGGAGTGGGGCTTTGCTGACTGTTGCCCCGGGGGGAACGCTTATTATGAATAATACGATCATCCTTGACGGGGAAACCGATCGCGGAATCATCGATCCATCAGGCAAGATTACTCGTTTTGATTGCCAAAGAAACCCTATTGAATAGAAAAGAAACCATTTTTGGCCAGCGGTGCCCGTACCTTTGTCTATTCGCTTTAAGGAACATATCCCATGAAACAAAAACGACTCATATTCTGGCAAACGCTACTGATCGTGTTGTTGGTAATCATGATATTTTTCTTTATTTCCATGATATAAAGACATCTTATATTTTGAATGAATACTTAATTCCGAGGCTCATGAAACGTCTTTTACAATTTAGTCTGGTAATTATCCTGGTCATTCTTGCAGGGTTCTCGCAACACCTCCATGGTCAGGTTCTCATGGCCGATAATTTCGATTATCCGGCAGGGGACACTTTGATCAGACACAACTGGCTCCAGCAACAAACCAATGCGACCAATCCGATCATGGTAACCAGCCAGGGGCTTTCCTATGCCGGATATATAGGTTCAGGCATCGGGAATGCAGCTGCATTGGGGGTTGAAGGACAGGATTTATTCCGTGGATTTGTAAAGCAGACTCTTCCGGGCACGCTATACCTCACTTGTCTTGCAAAAGTGACTGCAGCAACAACCTCCGGTGATTATTTTATCTCCTTCAAGGAATCGGCAACATCGCCTACCAATGTGAATTATCGCGGCAGGGTTTGGGTGAAGGCTGATGGATCCGGCAACATTGCCTTTGGCGTGACCAAAGGTGCAATGACTTCTCCAATGGTTCCGAATTATACAGAATTTACCTATAGTGTGAATACCACGTACCTCCTGGTAATGAAATTCACCATCGTTGAAGGAACCGTCCCCAATGACAGTGCACAGTTGTTCATTAACCCGGTAATCGGCGCTCCTGAGCCCGCTGCATCGGTCATATGCCCGGATGTCAATTCAGGAAGTGACCTGGGTCTGGGCTCCGTGCTGTTGAGGCAGGGAACCACTGGTTCTTCTCCAACGGTTATTGTTGACGGCATCCGTGTTGCTAAAACATGGCAGTCAGCTACCACTCAAAGCAACGTATCCACCTTGAGCGATCTGCAGGTTGACGGGGTTAAAATCATCGGTTTTTTACCCGGTACATTCACTTATAATGATACGGTCCCCGCCGGGCAAACTTCAGTGGCATTGAATTCTACCACAACCTGTTTTATGGCAACCAAGGTTACCGATACCGCCACAGCCATCCCGGGAATATCTACCGTTGTTGTTACGGCGGAAAATGGCACAAGCACAAGCACATATAAGATTTTCCATGCTTATTCCTTTTACACGGTGCAACTGTTTGCAGCACCCGCAGGTACCGGTTCTGTAGCAGGCGGAGGAGTGCTGCCGGGCGGTCTTCCCGCAACGGTCGTTGCAACAGCGAATATAGGGTACCAGTTTGTCAACTGGACTGAAGCCGGCAATGTGGTCAGTACGAATCCCTCTTACACATTTGTCCCTGTAAACAATACCGACCTTACTGCCAATTTTGTTCAGTCCTTCCAGGTTACGGCAACTGCATCACCTGCGGCTGGTGGAACAATATCGGGAACGGGGAATGTTGCAGCAGGCGGAAGCCTCACCCTGACTGCTTTCCAGAACGCTGGTTACAAATTCGTAAACTGGACCGAGAACAGCAATGTGCTGGGAACCGCCACATCGCTGACCCTCTCCAATATCCAGGCTAACCATGCGATTGTGGCCAATTTCCGCGAGGTGGGCATTGGCATTGACACGCATGCCGCCCCGGCAATCAGCGTGTTTCCGACGCTTGTAAAAGATATTGTGAATATTAAAGCTCCAAGCATCATCGAGGAAATCCAGGTAACAGACATGACAGGCAGAATGATCTTTAGGCACAAGATCGGGGAGTCTATCATCGTACTGAATACTTCACAATGGAAAGAAGGCACCTATTTTGTCACTATTTTTACCGGAGATAAAACTGAAACCCGGAGAATTATAAAATAACAAACCGTATAACCTTATAAACAGATCTCATATGAAAAAAAATCTACCAATCCGTTTTTTCGTTGTAATCCTGCTGATGTTCCTCTTCTCCGGGTCATTATTTGCGCAGGTGTATCATTTTCAGGAGGGGTTCGCAGCAAATGCACCCCCTGCCGGCTGGATAACAACAAATGTTGCCTGGTCCACCACGCATAACAACGGGCTTTACACCGGTGCCTATTCAGCCAAACTGAAGCCCAATGAGTCATTCCTGATCTGTAAGGTGATCAACACGGCTGACGTACTCCAGTTTTATTGCCAGGTGAGGGATACCACAGCAGCAACCAATTTTCACCTGATGATTGAGAAATCAACTGATAAACTTACCTGGGCGGAAATAGGTAAAGATCCTTTCAGCAAGGCTGATACAAACTGGCAGAAGATCAATATGGATGTCAAGGACAATTCACCCCAGCTGTACATCCGGTTTCACGCCACTGCACAGGGTGGAACAGCTGCACTGGGCCTCTGTTACATCGATGATGTGAGCGTGACCAAACTGGCGGTTTCACCTTCAGATGCCACGCTTACTGATTTTACATACAACGGTACTACCGTGGATGGTTTTACGGCGGCAACCTTGCAGTACGCCGTTGAAGTCCCTTACTTTATCGACCATGTTGCAATGGGAGGCACACCAAACAATCCCGCTTCTACCATGACCATCACAAATCCGTCAAAATTGCGTGGAACCGAAGCAGAACGAACGGGTACGGTCCTTGTCAAAGCCCCCGATGGTGTCACGACTAAATCATACCAGATTGTTTTTACAGTTTCAAAATACATATACAAGACAGGCTTTGTTACCACCGGCGCCTCGATGCCGCCTTTTGATGGCTGGACCACCGCTTATACTTATACCACCACGACCATCCCGATGGGTGACCACGGTACTTTCCCCGGCCCTGCTGCTTTCAGGTTTATCAGGGGACAAACTGACAAGATCGGGTTCCTCAATACAGCCAAATATGTAAAATCAGACACATTGGGGTTCTGGCTGGCTGTAGACCAGGGAGATGGTGTTGAGCAGTTACTGATCGAGAAACGGGTTCTCGGCGGAATAAAAGTGACCATTGCCAACCTGCTGGCTGCCGACATGAGTCCCGACTGGAAAGAATTCAAATACCCCATTAAAACAGACGATAGTACCGAGATCATTTTCACTCCGACCATCACACCGGAAAGTGCGGTAACCAGGATTTACATGGATGATTTGTACATGACGGGGAAACCGGTTACTGACGGTATCGAAAAGATTGCATCCAAAGGCCTTGTTTCTTTTTACCCGAACCCTGCAACGGATTATGTGATCATCAATATAAATGATCCCGCATACCATTCGGTTGATGTATTCGACATTGACGGGAAAAAGGTTTTTTCTGCCGGTGTAAATGGGCGGGGAATCACCATCGATCTGCGTAACTATCCAAGGGGAATATATTTTGTAAATTGCAGTGGAAACAACATTGCCATCACCGGAAAGTTTATAAAGAATTAAAGCCATTCCGGTTGGTTTATATATTGTAGGGTCGTCACATTTGATGACCCTGCAAAATTTTATGACCCTGCATTTTCAACATGTGCCAATCAATCATCATGATAAAATCGATAACAACAAGGATCTTTGGACTGGTTACCATTCTGTTTCTTCTCCCTGCATTTCCTTTTTCAACAAGCCTTGCACAAACTGCCCTGATCCAGAATATCCCGAAACGCGCTGTTCTGTCACTCAATGGCAAATGGAACTACATCATCGATCCGTACGAAACGGGTTACTATGATTACCGGACCAAACCCTTTGATGAGAGCCTGAAACAACAAGACCGGGCATTTTATACAAATACCAAACCTAAAGATAAAACAGAACGTATCGAATATGATTTTGACAAGTCTCCTACGCTGCTTGTGCCCAGGGATTGGAATTCACAGGAAGAGAAGCTCCTGTATTATGAAGGCACCATCTGGTATAAAAAGTCCTTTGATTTTAAAACATCAGCACCCGGAAACAGGATTTTTCTTTATTTCGGCGCCGTAAACTACAGGGCAGATGTGTACCTGAACGGTAAAAAACTTGGATTTCACAAAGGTGGGTTTACCCCGTTTAATTTCGAAGTAACCGGACTGGTCAGGGAGAAGGATAACTTCCTGATTATTAAGGTGAACAACACACGCAAAGCCGATGAAGTCCCAACGCTCAATACCGACTGGTGGAATTATGGAGGAATTACACGTGATGTAATTGTTGCTGAAACGCCGGCCACTTTCATCAGCGATTATTTCGTGCAATTGAAAAAAGGTTCTGAGGATGTTCTTTCAGGGTATGTGAAACTTAACGGGCCGGCCAGGTCGGGTATCGAGGTTGTTTTAAGCATTGCGGAATTAAAAACCCACATAACAGTAAGAACTGACACATCAGGGATGGCGGCCATTGAACTGGCTGTCCGCGATCTGCACCGTTGGTCACCCCAGGATCCGTTTCTTTATGATGTTAAGATCAGTACCACCGTCGATGAAGTCACCGACAGGATAGGTTTTCGCACCATCGTGACAAGCGGGCCGGAAATACTTCTTAACGGAAGACCGATTTTTTTGCGGGGGATCAGCATCCATGAGGAAAATGCCATCCGGGGAGGAAGGGCATATTCCAGGGAGGATGCACAAATGCTGCTTTCATGGGCGAAGGAGTTGGGCTGCAACTTTGTCCGGCTTGCCCATTATCCGCATAATGAAAACATGGCCAGGCTGGCCGATGAAATGGGAATCTTGGTATGGGAAGAAAACCCTGTTTACTGGACCATCCAGTGGTCAAACCCGGAAACATTCGAAACGGCTGCCAATCAGCTGAAAGAGATGATCTCGCGCGATAAGAACCGGGCTTCGGTCATCGTCTGGTCCATGGCCAATGAAACACCGGTTACCCCCGAACGGATGACATTCCTGAAGAACCTGGCGGATACTGCCCGGCATATCGACAATGTTCGCCTCATCAGCGCTGCGCTGGAACAGCATGGTATTCCCGGGAATGAACTGGTGCGTACCATCGAAGACCCTTTCGCGCAATATGTCGACCTGGTCAGTTTCAACGAATATATCGGATGGTACGATGGTTTACCGGATAAATGCGCGAAGATTGAATGGAAGTTCGATTTTAACAAACCGGTATTCATTTCAGAATTCGGTGCGGATGCACTTGGTGGCATGCATGGCGACAGCCTGACCCGCTGGTCTGAAGAATATCAGCAATATATGTATCAAGAAACACTGAAAATGATCGGAAAGATCCCCAATCTGCGGGGTTGTTCACCCTGGATCCTGGTCGATTTCAGGTCGCCCAGGCGCGTACTTCCTGGAATCCAGGATGGCTGGAACCGCAAAGGACTTATATCGGAAACGGGCAACAGGAAAAAGGCCTTTTACACGTTGAAACAATTCTACGAAACAATCAGTAAAAAGTATTGAAGGTGCCTTGTGGCAAAAGATAATTTCAAGAAAACGGAAAAATGGATAAACCAAGTTTCAACGACCTGAAAAACTCCCTTACTGTGATCACCGGAGGCGCCGGCATCATCGGAAAAGCAATTGCCATGGGACTCGCCTCCATCGGGGGCAGGACGATCATCCTTGACATTGACCTGGGCGCCGCACAGGCGGTTGCCGAGGAGGTCGGGAAACTCACAGGTGCCTTTTCCATGGGGGTTCAGGCCGATGTCCTGAACAAATCATCGTTGCTGGCTGCCAGGGAAATCATTCACCGCGATGCAGGGAAAATAAATTTCCTGATCAACGGCGCAGGCGGAAACGCACCGAAAGGTACAACAAAAATTGAAGAGATCCTTCCGCATCAGGCCAGCGATCTGGACGGTTCGTTTTTCGGACTGGAACTGGAAAGCCTTGAGCGTATTTTCGACCTGAATTATTTTGGTACAATCATTCCTACCATGGTTTTTGCAACCGATATGGTGGAAGCCGGCAAGGGTGCTATCCTGAACATCTCTTCGCTGAGTGCCTTCCACCCGCTCACGAAAATTCCGGCTTATTCCGCTGCCAAAGCAGCAATCAATAATTTTACGGAATGGCTGGCCGTACATATGGCTAAGACCGGTGTGCGTGTAAACGCCATCGCACCGGGTTTTTTTCTGACCAAACAGAACAGGTTTTTGCTGATTGATGAACAAACCGGAACCCTGTTGCCGCGTGGTGAAAAAATTATGGCAGGAACACCGATGGGACGATTCGGAACACCCGATGAACTTGCCGGGCCGGTTGCCTTTCTCTTGTCGGATATGGCGCGGTACATCAATGGTACCGTGATGCTGGTCGATGGAGGATACAATGCATACAGCGGCGTATAAAGAATTTCAGAACAATTCCCTGCTGCTGAAAAGCATGGAAGGTTAATTGAAAATTAAGCAGACAACATGAGCATACATCTGAAAAAAGAGTTTGCCTGGTCATTGCTGGTCCCTACCAGCATGGGGGTGCGCATCAGCCCGTTGGCAGGGCAACCTGTACATTGCAGCACTACTTTTAGCATGCAGGCGACAAGTGCTGAAACCAATGTGGCAAACATCCCGGCCAGCCTGGGACTGCCGGTGAAAGTCTTGACCAATTTTGTCAAAGACAGCCCGGTTGCCCTGTTCATAAAAAACAGCCTTGCCGGGCGTCGCATGGCTTATGAAGGAAAAGAAGTGGAACAGGGTGGCCCCTGGGGATTCCGGCACCAGTTCAACATCGCCGACAGCGGATTTGGCTCCCGTGGCCCGCGCGTACACAACGACCGCGCAGGTGAGGTTGGCCGCAGCCTGAATGTGAATGATTTTGACCTGGCACGGATCTTTGAAAAAGAGGGCGTTCAAATCATGCACCTTTCCGGCCTGATCGCTGCGTTATCGCCGGAAACAGGAGCCTTTTGCCTTGAACTGGCGCGTGCAGCCAGGCGGACAGATACCCGGATTTCGTTTGACCTGAACTTCCGTGCTTCATTCTGGAAGGGACGTGAAGAGGAATTGCATGGTATTTTTACTGAAATCGCCGGTGTTTCTGATATCCTGGTGGGAAATGAAGAAGATTTTCAGCTTTGCCTTGGTATTGAAGGACCAGCGGCAGGCGGGAACAGCATTGGTTCGCAGCTTGGCAGTTTTAAAATGATGATAACCCATGCAAAGGAAGCCTTCCCGAATGCTTCGGTATTTGCGACCACCTTGCGGCAGGTTGTGAGCGCAAATCAACATTTATGGGGTGCGATCATGCACGAAGGGAACACCTGGCATGTGGCCGAGCCACGCGAAATTACCGTTCTTGACCGCATTGGCGGTGGTGATGGTTTTGTTGGCGGATTGCTTTACGGAATTCTCAGGGACTGGGAACCGGAAAAGTGGTTGCAGTTTGGTTGGGCAAGTGGAGCACTTGCCACTACCTTTTTAACCGATTATGCCCAACCTGCCGATGAGGAAATGGTCTGGAGCATCTGGAAAGGAAATGCACGGGTAAGCCGTTAATCTTTAATTACATGGGAAACCAATGATTTATTTCCAGGGTGGTTCGACAAATTCACAGTTAAATTCTGAAACGCTGAGAAAGAGCCTTTTTACAGCGCTCGATAAACTTGGCCCGCGGAGCAAAGTGCTGGTCATTCCTCCGGATTTTACCCGTTTTCATTCTTACGCCGGCCTCCTCACTGAAATGGTGTACGAATATTACGGCAATGCGGTCACCGATATTCTCCCTGCACTCGGAACCCATACTGCAATGACCGGGACGGAAATCACCACCATGTTTGGAAGTGTTCCACATTCTCTATTCAGGGTGCATGACTGGCGGAATGATATCGTTACCCTGGGAGAAGTACCTGAGGAATTTGTTCGGACTGTGTCGGAGAATAAAGTCGGGTTTTCATGGCCGGCACAGGTAAACAAATTGTTGACCGATCCGGCATTTGATCTTATCCTGTCGATCGGGCAGGTTGTGCCTCATGAAGTGATCGGGATGGCCAACTATAATAAAAATATTTTCGTAGGAACGGGTGGCCGCGACGGAATCAACAAAAGCCATTTTCTGGGTGCTGCTTATGGAATGGAAAGGATCATGGGCAAGGCGGATAACCCGGTACGGCAGGTACTTAATTATGCCTCAGTACATTTTGCGGCCCATCTGCCTATTGTTTATATCCATACCGTGGTTTCAAAATCAACAGACGGGAACCTGGGAGTCAACGGGCTTTTCATTGGAGATGATCAGGAGTGTTTTACCGGCGCTTCCGCCTTATCGATGCAGGTCAATTTTGAACGGGTAGAAGAAACCCTGAAAAAGGTGGTCGTTTACCTTGATCCTGAAGAGTTTAAAAGCACCTGGCTGGGCAATAAAAGCATTTACCGCACACGCATGGCAATTGCCGACGGTGGGGAACTGATCATCCTGGGCCCGGGGATCCAAACATTCGGAGAGGACAAGGAAATCGACCGCCTGATAAGAAAGTATGGTTACCGTTCCACCCCTGAGATACTGAAAATGGTCTGGGAAAATGAAGACCTTGCAAACAACCTCAGCGCTGCTGCCCATCTGATCCATGGCTCTTCGGAAAATCGATTTAAAATTACGTATTGTCCCGGCCATCTTACTCGTGAGGAAATTGAAGGCGTGAATTTTCATTATGCAGACCTGGCATCGATGTTGAAAAAGTACAATCCTGCTCTGCTGCACGATGGATTCAACCAGGTTGGTGATGAAAAGGTGTTTTTCATTTCCAATCCGGCCCTTGGCTTATGGGCACATGAGAGCCGACTCGTACCATAATATTTAAAAATGATAACGATCATTGCAGATGATAAGATTCCGTTCCTGAAAGGTGCCCTGGAACCCTGGGCTTCCATCCGTTATATGAACGGCCGGGAAATTGACCATTCAGCCGTGGAACATGCCGATGCCCTGCTCATCAGGACCCGGACCCGGTGCGATGAGGACCTTCTTCATGGCTCACAGGTGAAATTCATTGCTACCGCAACCATCGGGTTCGAACATATCAACACCGATTATTGTGATAACCATGCAATTGCCTGGACCAATGCCCCGGGATGCAATGCCGCTTCAGTCCAGCAATATATAGCCTCTGTCCTGGCAACCCTGGCCCTCCGGCACGATTTTTCGCTTCGGGGTAAGACACTTGGCATTATCGGGGTCGGACATGTTGGGAAAAAGGTTGAAACCCTTGGCCGCCTGCTTGGAATGAAGGTGCTTCTGAACGATCCTCCACGTTGGAGGATGGAAGGGAATGGAGGGTTTGTTTCGCTTGCCAGGCTTCTTGAAGAATCTGAAATCATTACCCTTCATGTTCCACTGAACAGGACCGGGGAAGATAAAACAGCTCATCTCATCAACAAGGATACACTTGGAAGGATCAAACCCGGCGCCTGGCTGATCAATTCATCGCGGGGTGAAGTGGTAGAAAGTCATGCATTGCAATCGGCATTATCTGAAGGCAGGCTTTCCGGCGCTGCCCTCGATGTCTGGGAAAACGAGCCGGTAGTGGATCCGCAACTTCTTGATAAAGTGACCCTTGCCACAACCCACATTGCCGGGTATTCTGCCGATGGGAAAAGGAACGGAACCGTTCAGGTGGTGCGGAGCCTGGGAGCACATTTTAATCTGCCGGTCACTTCATGGGACGTCTCCGGGCTCCCTGAACCGTCAGATCTTGCAATCATCACTGATTGCCTGGACCAATCCCTGGAAAAACTTGTATGCAAGGCAATCCTGCATACCTATGATGTGATTGAAGACGATGTTCGTTTTCGTACAAATCCCCTTGATTTCGAATGGCTGAGAGGCAATTATCCTGTGAGGAGAGAATTCCCGGCATATAAAATTATGTTAATGAACGGAAGTGCAGAGGCAAAGGCGATGTTCCTGGCCCTGGGCTTCCAGGTAGTTGAAATATAGCTTTCTAAAGATTTAATCTATGAGCAAACTCGCAGATATCGGATTGATCGGTCTGGCCGTAATGGGCGAAAACCTCGTGCTGAACATGGCAGGCAAAGGATTTACGGTAGCCGTTTACAACCGTTCAATTGATAAAGTCGACCATTTTGTGCATGGCCGGGGCAATCACAACAATATCATCGGAACCCGTTCGATTGCCGCATTTGTCAGTGCCCTCGAACGGCCCAGGAAGATCATGCTGATGGTAAAAGCCGGCAGCCCCGTGGATGAATTTATCGAATTGCTGCTTCCATTTCTTGAAAAGGGAGATATTATCATCGACGGCGGCAATTCACACTTTCCTGATTCAAACCGCCGAACGGCATACCTTGAAAGCAAAGGGATTTTGTTTATAGGTACAGGTGTCTCAGGGGGTGAGGAAGGCGCTTTGCGCGGCCCTTCCATCATGCCCGGAGGATCTCCGGCAGCCTGGCCGTTTGTAAAACCGATATTTCAGGCCATCGCCGCCAAAGTTGGAGAGGGGATTCCATGCTGCGACTGGGTTGGCGAAAACGGAGCAGGCCATTTTGTAAAAATGGTCCATAACGGGATCGAGTATGGTGACATGCAGCTGATATGTGAAGCTTACCAGGTGATGCGCGACCTGCTTGGGATGACGGCGCATGAAATTCATGAGGTTTTTGCCGAATGGAACGAAGGTGAACTGGGAAGCTACCTGGTGGAGATCACGCGGGATATTTTTGCTTACCGCGATGAGGATGGGTCTGCACTGGTCGATCACATCCTGGATACAGCAGGCCAAAAAGGAACAGGGAAATGGACGGGCACTGCGGCCCTCGATCTGGGCGTTCCGTTAACATTGATCGGCGAAGCGGTGTTTGCTCGTTGCCTCTCCTCGCAAAAAGAGGAAAGGGTTGAAGCCTCGAAAATATTGGCCGGGCCGGCACGCAGGCGCATGGATAACCGAAAGAGTTTCCTGGCCCGTTTAAAAGATGCCCTCTATGCTTCAAAGATCGTATCGTATACCCAGGGTTATCTCCTGATGCGGGCTGCCGCAAAGGAAAACAAATGGAACCTGAATTACGGAGGGATCGCACTGATGTGGAGGGGAGGGTGCATCATTCGCTCTGTTTTCCTTGAAAAAATAAGGGATGCTTACACCCTTGATCCGCAACTTGCAAACCTGATGCTTGACCCGTTTTTCAGGGATAACCTGATGCACATTCAAACAGGTTGGAGAACAGTGATCTCCGAAGCCGTTCTTAGTGGAATACCAGTACCGGCGATGGCATCGGCCCTGACTTACTATGATGGGTTCAGAACAGCAAAACTGCCTGCAAACCTGCTGCAGGCACAGCGTGATTACTTTGGAGCGCATACCTATGAACGCACCGATCGTCCACGCGGAGAATTCTTCCATACCAACTGGACAGGCCACGGTGGAGATACGGCATCAACAACGTATAATGTATGATCAATAAAATATTAACAATGAAAAAAAGAATTATCCTGATTTCTCTCTTCATTGCAGGACTATTGCAGGTCTACGCACAGACAAAGAATAACCCTAAGCTATTCACTGATTTTTTTAATCAGGACAGCTGCATATTGCTCACCTCAGGCCGCAATACCTATTTTATCCTTGAGCCCGGTTACCAGTTGATATTACAGGGTATTGAAGGGAAAGACACTACCCGGCTGATTATTACTGTATTAACTGAAATAAAAAGAATAGGCACCGTTGAAACAAGGGTGGTTGAAGAAAATGAATCCGTAAACGGGAAAGTAGTAGAGATTTCCAGGAACTATATGGGCTTTTGCAAACAAACAGGCAGCATTTTTTATTTTGGAGAAGATGTGGATATTTATAAAGGAGGAAAAATTGTAAGCCATTCAGGTGGTTGGATTGCAGAAGGAAAAAACAGGGCTGGTATAATGATGCCGGGATTCCCATTGCTTGGAGCAAGATATTACCAGGAAATTGCTCCCGGAGTTGCCATGGACCGGGCAGAAATTATCAGTATCAGTGAGCAAGTTAACGCACCTGCCGGACCGTTTACGAATGTAATGAAGATTGAAGAAACAACTCCGCTTGAACCAAAGGACAAAGAATTCAAGCTTTATGCACCCGGTATAGGACTGATCAAAGACGAAAACCTATTGCTTGTAAAGTATGGCATTAATAAATAAAACAGAAGAGTTTACACCTGCCCGGTTGCCCACCTGTCCTCCAGAGCGCCTGGCCTCCAGTCATCCGGACCGCCATTTATGGATCACACTTGTAGCCCTTTCACTGGTTTTTTTCAATGTATTTCCGGGTATTTCATCGGGCCAGGATAAGAAGATCGCTGTTTTTGGTTCCTCCGTCGCAAAGGGTTCAGGCGATACGACCGGAACGGGAGGTTATGCCGGGATGTTTAAAACCCTTCTTGAAAACCGGGGATGGATGGTAGTAAATGTTTCCCGCGGGGGTGACAATACCGTGAAAATTATGCCGCGGTTTGAAAAGGAGCTGCTGCCTGAAAAACCGGGCTATGTGATCATCGGTTTATCCCTGGGAAACGAGGGGATTGCCAATGCCTCCGAACTCAAACGAAACAGGATTTTTGAACGGTTCAGAAGCGGAATACTGCACCTGATCAACCTTTGCCGCGAAAACGGGATGGTTCCGGTTGTAGTGAACTGCTACGCGAGGAATGATTTTAACCAGGAGCAATATGAAGCGGTAAGGAAAATGAACCTGCTGATCAATACCTGGAATGTTGCAAGTATCAACGCCCTGGGTGCGATCGACGATGGAACCGGAAAGTGGGCAGCGGGATACTGGCATGACAAATCGCATCCGAACGAAAAAGGACACCGGGAGATTTATTATGCAATCGTCCCTACTTTGTTTGATGCGCTCGGAACAGGAAAGAAGTGCCCCGAAAAGTTCCGTGGAAGCAGCTATCTTTCGGTCTCTTCCGGGGCTTCAGCCAAACCGCTGGTTTACATTCCCGATGACACGATCCATTCCTTCACGGTCAGTTTCCAGGTTAAAAGCACGGATGAAGGAACTGTCTCGGCCCTTGCCGGAAAGAATACCCATGTAACCGTGTCATTGGAAAACGGCAGGATCAGGTTTCAAACATCGGCTAATGAAATTTTTGAAGCAGATACTTCGGATGAAAACAAAGGATGGCAATATGTAGTGATCAGCTACAGGCATTCGACTGGCCATACTGTTTTCTATGCGAACGGAAAACCCATTGGAATCAGGTCTGGTCCCCTGGATTTCAGGGAATTGATCCTTGGAGGCAGCGGCAGTGAAATGGTCTCCCCGCCGCAGCAGGCAGGATACAGGGAATTAATGATTTTCCGGTCGGCCCTGAACACGGATGAAGTGCATGCCCTCTATAATGATCAGTTGCTTCAATCAAGCCTGGAGATCTATGCCCCGCTCAACGATCCCGTATTCCGTGCAGGAACAGAGGCGGCAAATCGCGCTCAGAGCATGTCGAAACTGATGATCACGGGCAGCCACCTTGTTTCTGCATCAGAGGAAAATGGAGAGACCTCCAAATGAATATCATCATTAAACTGTCATGTGAATGAAACCTTTTCCTGATAAACACTTCCTGTTGCATGGCCCGCGGGCCATCGAATTGTTCGATCAATTTGCAGCAGTCCAGCCAATCATCGATTATCACTGCCATCTCAACCCGAAGGATATTGCAGCAGACCGCCGGTTTGAAAATCTTTCCCAGGCCTGGCTTGCCGGCGATCATTATAAATGGCGTGCCATGCGCACCAATGGCATTGATGAACGATTCTGTACAGGGGATGCAGATGATTATGAAAAATTCTCAAAATGGGCTGAAACTGTTCCGTACACCCTGCGCAATCCCCTTTATCACTGGACCCACCTTGAGTTGCAGCGTTATTTCAGCATCTATAAACTGCTGAACCCGGCCACTGCAAGGGAAATCTATGATGAAGCTTCAATGAAGCTTAACACCAGCGAATTCTCGGTGAGGAACCTGTTGCGAAAAATGAAGGTGGAACTGGTTTGTACAACCGATGACCCCATCGATTCTCTCGAGCATCATCGGAAGATCAGGGAAGATCATTTTGAAATCAGCGTGATTCCGGCCTGGCGGCCCGATAAAGCCATCGCAGCTGAGGATGTAACTACTTACAACCGGTATCTTGATAAACTGTCGGAAGCTGCCGGAATAGAAATTACACAATTTGATGATCTGCTGGAAGCCCTCCAAATACGCCATGACTATTTTCATCAGCATGGCTGCAGGATTTCAGATCATGGACTCGACCGGTTTTATATTAAAGAAAACCTGAAAGGGGAGGTTGGTTCAATATTTAATAAGTTGCGGAGAGGGCTGTTACTGGACCACCATGATGTCAAAAAGTTCAAATCGGCAATGCTGTATCATTTGGCAATCATGGATCATGAAAAAAACTGGGTGCAGCAGTATCATATCGGGGCGATGCGCAACAACAACAGCAAGATGTTTAACCTGGTTGGAGCAGATACCGGATTTGATTCGATCGGCGATCTTCCTGTTGCCGAAAGCATGTCCGTTTTCCTCGACAGGCTGAACAGGGAAGAAAAACTGGCAAAAACCATTTTGTACAACCTGAACCCTGCAGATAATGAAGTGTATGCCACCATGACCGGCAATTTCCAGGACGGTTCCGTACCCGGGAAAATCCAATGGGGCGCAGGATGGTGGTTCCTCGATCAGAAGGATGGTATTGAAAAGCATCTCAATGCCTTATCATCCCTGGGTTTGCTGAGCCGGTTCGTGGGCATGCTGACCGATTCCAGGAGTTTTCTCTCCTTCCCGAGGCATGAGTATTTCAGGCGGATTCTTTGCAATATTTTAGGAAATGAAATGGAAAGGGGAGAACTCCCTGATGATATCGACCTGGTGGGCAGAATGGTGTCAGCCATTTGTTACCAGAATGCCCGGAAATATTTCAATTTCTGAGTCAACGGAATGTTTCCGGCAGTTTCCATGTGGATTTTCGCCGAACAACTGGTTGAAATATTCTATTCATTCACATTTAGTGCTTTCATACATCCTATGAACTTTTATTGAATCTGTTTTTATAAGCAAATAAAAAACACGAGGTAAACAACCATCAATCTGCGGAAATCTGCACTTTAATCAGCGGAAATCTGCGTGAAACAAAAATCCATGAATGAAAAAATAGGACAATACCGGTGGACCATCTGTGCGCTGGTGTTCTTTGCTACCACGATAAATTATCTTGACCGTCAGGTGATCAGCCTGCTGAAACCATATCTTGAAGAGGCGTTTCAGTGGACTGAAAAGGATTACTCCCACATTGTAATGGCCTTTCAGTTTGCGTATGCCATCGGGTTGATCGGGTTTGGGCGTTTCATTGATAAAATCGGCACCAAACTCGGATATGCATTGTCGCTCACGGTTTGGAGCATCGCTGCCATCGCCCATGCCTTGGCCCGGAATACTTTTGGTTTTGGTGTGGCACGCGCAGTCCTTGGATTAAGCGAAGCCGGTAATTTTCCTGCTGCCATCAAGACGGTCGCTGAATGGTTTCCAAAGAAGGAACGGGCACTGGCTACAGGTATATTTAATTCCGGATCAAATGTCGGAGCGATCATTGCTCCGCTGGTGGTACCGTGGATTGCAGTCAATTGGGGCTGGCAGGAGGCCTTTATCCTTACCGGGGCTATCGGATTTATTTGGCTCATTCTCTGGTTCATTTATTATGAAGTACCGGCAAAGCAGAAGCGATTGTCGAAGGATGAATTCACCTATATCCATGCGGATACTGACAATTCGGCTGAAGACCCCGGCAAACCGGTAAGTTGGATGAAACTGCTCGGTTTTAAACAAACATGGGCATTCGTGATCGGTAAATTTATGACCGATCCGATCTGGTGGTTTCTGCTTTTCTGGTTGCCATCTTTTCTGAAAACAGAATATGGAATGACCGGGACTCAGGTTGGTTTACCCATTGCACTGGTCTATGTGATGACCACCTTCGGAAGCATTGGTGGCGGCTGGATCTCGGGATATCTGATCAGGAAGGGCTGGCCTGTTTACCGGGCACGTAAAACATCCATGCTGGGTTTCGCTTTGTGTGTTATCCCGGTTGTTTCAGCACAGGCGCTTGGCACGATCAGTCCCTGGCTGGCCATCATCGTGATCGGCATTGCTGCCTCGGCCCACCAGGCATGGTCGGCAAATATCTTTACCACGGTATCCGATATGTTCCCCAAAAAGGCAGTTGGCTCCGTGGTGGGCATCGGAGGCATGGCCGGTGCCATCGGGGGTCTGTTAATTTCCTGGTTTACCGGCTTGATCCTTGATCACTATAAAGTACTGGGGCATATTCAAACCGGGTATTACATCTTATTTATCATAGCAGGTTCAGCATATCTCATCGCATGGATTATCATGCATCTGCTGACCCCTAAAATGGCGCAGGTTGAACTTCCATCACGGGATTAAATAACAAAAAAGCCACCCCCGGAGAAACGGGGATGGCCACAACCAAACACAAACTTGAGAAAAATCAAGTATTTTATCAGCGCAGGGGTGTTGTTACTGCTTGATGATTTTTGTCAACTCGGCCCTGTCATTGGAAATCATCCGGAAGAGATAACATCCTGCCTTGTTTCCGTCAAGCGAGAATACATGTTTTCTTTCACCGCTGACAGATGTTGTCAGAACCTTCTGTCCCTGCATGTTGTAAATTTCCACCAGGGTGTTTTCAACAGGAGTTCCGTTCGTGAATTCCAGGGTGAATTCACCCGATGTTGGATTAGGATAAACCTTGAAGAAGGTTTTTTCTGAATTAACCGGGATCTCTTCCTGGCTGGCGGAAACATTTGCGATCGAAGCGCTTTTTACATTGCAAAACGGGCCATCGGGAGCGATTTTCCCAACCATCAAACCGCCAGATTCGACCTTGGTTCCGGGTTCATAAAGGATATTCTGACCTGCAATCATCGTGGCTTGGCCGCCATTTTGAACGATAAATGTATTTGAATTGCCGGCAACGGTGATTGTCTGCAGCGCGTTGTAACATTGTGTCTGCAGGTTGCCGACCGTACCGGTTACTTCTGTTGTGTTAGGGATTGAATTGGCACTAAGGCTCACATCATCCAGGTAAAATAATCCCGTCGAATTGTCTCCTGTGGAGGCGGTGGCCCGGAACCGGATGTATACGGAAGGATTGAGATCATTGATTGTGAGAATGACCTGGTGCCATTGCGAAATGCTGACATATAAAGGCATCGGGTCCTGGCTGACAAGGCTCCAGTCAGCATTGTTATTTGATTTCTCAACGAAAAAGTGGAGATTGCTTGCGACATTTTTATCCAGGACCTTAACAATGAACTTCAGAACGTTTGCACCATTGTTTGCAGGGGTTTCGAGGATCCCGCCATCGTTTGGGGAAGACCATTTGAATTTCGGCGTCGCATAGGCTGTCGTAGAACCATAAAAGCCCATTCCATTGGTAGCTGAAGTACCGACATTTGCGGTATTGGTCCATCCGGCAGGGGGCATGATATCAAATCCTTCTTTAAAAAGGTACACGGTGGAGGATGATTCTTTAGTGAACAGAACATGGTATGTCGTTGTAGTGATGCCATCCTGGGCTGTGCAGACAATATTCGCCGTGCGTTCTGCTACTGTCCCTGTCAAATTGACGGGTTGGGTAACAACATAGGTAGCGGGTGGACACCCGGCGGCGGGGATTACAAATTCAGGCTCAGCATCGACGATAAGCGAGGAGGTTTCAATAGGAATTTCCACAGAATAATCGAGTGTGGTTGATGAAAAATCTTTTACCCTGATGTTCTGTTTAACAGGGTCAAACCCATTGGGCAGCCATTTGATGTAGGTGAGCGCCGAATTAGTGCTTGGAGGGGCATGGGTGAAGGTGATGGTATATGTGAGCTGCGTAATACCGTCCTGGGCGGTTACATGGATATTGGTAGTGCCCGGGAGGGAGGCGGCAGGGGTGATCAGCAGGGTGGCCAAAGGATAGTTTTGAGTGGCAGTCACGGTAGGAACTACGGTCGCTCCATATGGAACGGAAACATTATAGTTCAGGATGGCCGGTGAAAAACCTGCCACGGTAGTGCCGTCTACCTGCAGGTCACTCAGTGTGGCGTCATTGCTGATTGTATTCGCAATTGTTGTAAAGGTGGAAGCCTGGGTTGCTGAGTTATTTCCGGCCCCATCCTGCACCGGAGCAACCGACAGGTAATATACCTGTGAATAGTCCAATGGTGCTGAAGGTGTAATTGTAATTATTTTGCCCGTACCATCAATGGTGGCTGTGAAGGAAACATTGGGTCCGGAAGCATTTGTTTTTTTGAAGGTGATCAGCGATGCCAGGTCAGCGTTGAGTATTGGAGACCCATCTGTTTTCCTGACGGGTTCGTTAAATGTAATCGTTGGAATGGCGGATGGGACAATATTTATGGCACCGTTGCCGGGATCAAAGGTCGCAACAGGCGGGAGAAGATCCTGGGTTACGGCATCGGCCCATGCAATGCCGGCCCGGATACCGTCAACAATGACTACCGGGGAATTTACCGTTCCCTGCCGCAGTTGGACGCAGCGTTGACCGGTTCCATCCGATCCCGCATCGGCGGTGATGGCATTTGGAGTAGCCGGTTCAGTCACCGGGAAAGGATTTGCAGGATCGAAGATATACATGCTTACCGAATCATTCACCGTTCCTGTATAAAAGGTGTATTTCAATACCGCCAGGTACGTTGTGCCGAAGGTAAAATAGGTCGGGCACCATTTTATTGGTGCTGTAGGACCGGAAGCGCTTTTCGTGACCCCGAATACAAGATTCCCGGTGCCCAGTGAATCTTTGGCATATAACCTTCCTTTGAATACAGTCAAAGTGGAGCCGGTTGTCTCCTTGAAACTCAGGAAATAATCGCCACCCCTGGTTGCGGAGGTAACTTTGACAAGTGCAGAAATATAAACACTCCCCGAACTGATCGAATTTGTTCCTGTAAAATTACTGAAGAGGTCCTGGCCTCCTGCGGTATTCCTCGCTACGGTAGCCGCGAACCCGATACCGGATGATTGGTATTGAGGGTAATACAGGCCCGGTGATGTCACCTGGATCGGGTTGGTGTTGTCGGTTCCCTGTAAAGTCCAGCCGCCGCCCTGGCCAAGCAGGTTCCCGGTGGTATAGGCGAAGTTTTCGGCAAACGGGATCATCTGGCCCCACGCACTGCCTGTAAACAAGCACAACGTCAGCAAGATGATGGCTGCGAAACGCCCGGTATTATGTCTGGCCGCGGAAATGGTATTTTGCCCGGCATACTTTGGTAAGTAATGATTATTCATACGGTTTCTTTTAAGTGGTCCCTGTTTGAATTGATGACTATTCCTTCGGTTT
This sequence comes from uncultured Bacteroidales bacterium, assembly GCA_903903985.1. Classification (GTDB taxonomy): domain Bacteria; phylum Bacteroidota; class Bacteroidia; order Bacteroidales; family FEN-979; genus CAIVAT01. The sequence goes on from CAIVAT010000122.1 coordinate 48,665, forward strand.
TTAACAGGATAAATTTAAGAAGAATCCTGATGGACGGAGTTTGCTGGCAGATCATTTGGGTTTCTGACTTATTCAAACAGGTTCTCTGATATTAAATTGCCGTCACCCCTGAAACTGATAAAAGTAAAATGCCACCCCCTGCATTCAGGAGGCGGCATTGACCAAACAAAAATAAAGCCAGAACAATTAAGCGACTGGGAATGACTATTGCTTAATGATCTTCATCACACCGGAACGGTCATCGCAGATTACACGGATAAAATAGCATCCTGCCCGGTTGCCATCCAGTGAAAATGTATGCTTCTGTTCACCGGAAATGGAAGATGTAAGAACCTTTTCTCCCTGCATGCCAAATATTTCCACCTTTGTAATTGCAAGAGGGTTTTCCTGTGTTAATTCCAGGGTGAAGGATCCGTTTGTCGGGTTAGGGTAAATTCTGAAGAAGGATGATGTTTTTTGTAATCCTGCCTGCTCCGTATCTGTTTTTAGCGTCAGCATCGAAGGTGATTTCATCCCGCAGAATGGACCACCAGGAGCAATCTTTCCATGCATTAGTCCGCCTGATTGAACTGTTGTTCCAGGGTAATAAATGATATTCTGACCGGCGATCATATTTGCACTTCCTCCTGGTTCAACGGTAAAAGTATCCGGGTCAACTGCAACTTTGATCGTCTGAACAGCATCGTAACATTCGCTTTGTCCGTTTATCACATTCCCGCTGACGGTTTGATTTAAGTTGATCACAATCATGGTTATCATGTTGGAAGTTGCCGGATTACCTGAAACGCAGGCTGCATCAGCGATGAGTTTTACATAAACCTGGTCGCCATCTGCAGGTTCATAGGCATACGAAGGGCCCGTCTCCCCATATACCAGGCCTGCATTCTTATACCAGGTATAAACCGGGCTGATGCCTCCATTGACCGGTGTAGCCGTAAAGGTAACCAGTGTGCCGGTAGGTACAGCGTTGGCTGATGCTGCGATGGAAACACCGACAGGCAACACCGGGTTCACAATCATGGTAATAGCATCCGAAGCCGCAGGACTGCCGGTTTTGCAGGTTTCACTTGATGTAAGTTGCACATAGACCTGGTCGCCGTTTGCCGGTGTATAAACATATACCGGTCCTGTTTCTCCATCGACTACCGTGGAATTTTTATACCAGGTATAAACCGGGCTGCTGCCTCCATGGGTTGGTGTGGCAGTGAAAGTTACCTGTGTCCCCGCACATATCGGGTTGGCATCCGTTGCAAGAGATACGGTGACTGCCAGTACCGGGTTCACCGTCATGGAAACAACATCCGATGTTGCAGGGCTGCCGGTGTTGCAGGTTTCACTTGATGTAAGTTGCACATAGACCTGGTCGCCGTTTACCGGTGTATAAACATATGCCGGTCCTGTTTCTCCATCGACCACCGTGGAATTTTTATACCATGCGTAAACCGGGCTGCTGCCTCCATGGGTTGGTGTGGCCGTGAAAGTTACCTGTGTCCCCGCACATACCGGGTTGGCATCCGCTGCAAGAGATACGGTGACTGCCAGTACCGGGTTCACGGTCATGGTTACAACATCCGAAGCCGCAGGGCTGCCGGTTTTGCAGGTTTCACTTGATGTCAGTTGCACGTAGACCTGGTCGCCGTTTACCGGTGTATAAACATATGCTGGTCCTGTTTCTCCATCGACCACCGTGGAATTTTTATACCATGCATAAACCGGGCTGCTGCCTCCATGGGTTGGTGTGGCCGTGAAAGTTACTTGTGTCCCCGCACATACAGGGTTGGCATCTGTTGCAACAGCTACGCTGACCGGCAACACAGGATTAATGGTTATTGCGACGGTACCTGTCATATCATGGGAACATCCTCCGATGGTACGTGTTCCGGTAACAGAATAGGAACCTGCCGCCGCCTGATCGCCGAATGTAATACCGCTGCCTGTTCCGCCTACTGGTAATCCCACGGGTGTAGTTCCTCCGATAAACAACTGGTAATCAACACCAATTTCCGAATTGTCGAGGCCTACAGCCATTCCTGTTCCCCCTGAACAGTACGTCCCGCCCCCGGTAACATTAAATGCAACAGGTGTGACACAAGATGCTTCTCCATCGATGAAATCACTGAAAGAGGCAATTCCGGTAATTTTGGTTGTGCTGGATGTACGGGTACTGATGGTGGTTGAGTTCCATGTTGATGGATCCCATTTCATCATGATAAAATCAGCTGTATTGGCTCCTCCAAGAATGTCTCCGGGGACAAACGTAAAGGTGGCATCGCAGGTGGCGAAGGAAATTCCATTGTTCGCAAGGGTCCAGTAACGGTTAACACATTTGGATGTATTGATGCCGGATGAAATCGCATTGGGGTGGAGACCCGGTGTTGTCGTGGCCGTTAATTTACCGGATATGGTAACACCAGCAAAGTCGAGGGATACAGGCGTATAATTGGCAGCATCACCGATTGCAAAAGTCGTCGATGATGTCCCGGATGGAATATTCATCTGCAATCTTCCGTGTACATATTTTCCGGTTCCTGCTCCGGTGAGATTTACACCCGATGACAGGGAAAATGTGTTTGCACCTGTTGAAATGATCCCGGACTGAAATACTAGGCTGTCGGCTGCAATATCCCTGTCCAGGACAATCCCGGCTGAGTTGTTGACTGTGATATAGCTGTTTAAACCAAAAGTCAGGGTTCCGGTCCCGCCGATGGTTTGTGCGGCTGTTCCACTCAAAGTCAGGTTGGTCAGTTTTGTTGCATTTCCAAAGGTCAGGGTCGCTGTAGGGGCGACAGAAATATTGCCTTTGATAACCACACCACCGCTGAAATCCCAGTTTACGGTACCGCTCGTCACTGTATAATTGTCGCAGGTCATGGGGCTGCTGCCCTGGTTATTCTGTGTTGAAGTTGAAGGGGGATCATTTTCAAAGTTTGCATAGGTTCTGCCACTATAGGAAGGTCCACCACTTGATGCGGTAAATTTGTATAAACTTCCCGGTTCAAAAGTAACCACTGAATTTGGTTGTCCCGCACCAAAAGGATTGGCTCCGGCGTCCTGGATATAGGTTGATCCTGCCTGGAATTTAACCGAATTCAGGCTTGTGGTTCCAAAAACATTGCCTGTAAAGCCGGTCGTAACTTTGAAAACACTGCCATTTGCAAAAACAAGACTGCTGGCATCTGCAGCCTTCAGCACATGCGCAGCGCCGCTGAATGTCATGGAACTGCTAATCAGTCCATTGGTTCCTGTATTCAATGATATTGTCAGAACCAGGGTTCCGGAAACATTCAGCTCAGAACCTGTTCCCGAAACGGCCAGATCATCACCCGTACTCCCGGCAATCGTGAGGGTTGCAATTGCAGCGGCCTGAAGTGTTATTTTTGAACCATCGGTAACCTGCAACTGAGCAATTGTTTGTGCAGGCACATTGGTTATGGTGTAAGTGCTCCCGTTATTGAAATGCAAAATATCATTGATGGCTGGTGCACTCCTGGCCGGGCTCCAGTTTCCCGAATTCTGCCAGTCATTGTTGGTAGCACCGGTCCAGGTGTAGGTGGTCGGGCCGGCAACTACAAAACCGCTGCAGGTCACATTCTGTGTTGCCGCACCGCCACCTGAATTTGAAACAATTTCAGAATTATAATTTCCAATTCCCAACCCGCCTTTTAACCTCACATACACCGGGGTTGCTGCAAGGGTGGCTGAAGAATATCCGACATTTACCGAATCGTAAAAATTAGCGTTATCTGTTGAAACTTCGTAGTTGGTCAGGCATCGTGCCTTAATATTCCCGGAAGCGCCTGTCAGGTTTACCCCGCTAAGCGAATACGATTGCGAGGCTGATGGTCCTGATCCGACAATATATGTAAAGCCGCTTCGTGATGACGGGGCCACACTTAACGTTGGGGTCACGACAGCGGTTACATTAACCCTGTAATTGTCAAAATAGGAATTAGTCCCCGATGAAGTGCTGTAATTCCAGAAATACCCGAATACACTCATGGCTGCATTGGTATAAGTATTGTCGGTAGCAGTGCCAACGAGATTGGAGGTTGTTGTGGGATCAGCCCAGGCAGCTGCGGCGGAAAGCCCGTCGACTCTTTCATAAAGGTTCCATGAATTAGTAGCCGGATCATACGTCACTTTGATGCTCATGTAATCTCTCAGGTTGTTCGGCGAGGTAGAAGTTGGGAGTATACCGGCGATAACGGATGTGAAATTGGCCTGCGCACCCAGTCCATTTGTGAACCTGACGAGATTGTATACGTTTCCGCTGCTGGGTGCTCCCATTACCACGGCATAGCCATTGCAACCACTGGCGAGCAGGTCGGAACTGGTTGCAACCAGGACGACAGCTATTCCATAACTGGTTGCAGCAAATCCGGATAAGGTCGTTGTGCTGCCTCCCCCTCTGTTATGTCTGATGTTGAAAGACCAGGTTACAAGTCCCGGATTCGATGAAAGGGTAGTGGAAAAGGGAGTGGAATAGGTGGATAATGGGCCTGTAAGATAGCTTCTTCCTGCCGGGCTGCCATTGGCTATTTTAAGATATGGAACGGTTCCTGTTGTCAAGGTGCTTTCGAGAACCTCTGTACCAGCACCTGTGTTTGTTGCCGTATAGGTTATTAAAGGCGTCCCGCCAGGTGATACAGGTACACGGTTGAAATCGTCATAAAAAACATTTTGTCCCCATCCTTTGCCGGCGAGCAGCAATAGTATCAGTACAGCAAGCGCCGGCAGAGAAAATAGGGTCCGGATGCCCGAACTCATATTTTCATGCCTTTTTGACATTAACATGTAAATGTTTTTCATAAAATTTTCTTTTTTAGTGTTGTTTGTTTTGAATATCCTCCCGTTCATGCATCAATTCACATGTGCACGATGACAAAGTAAAAATATTAACAAAGCGAGGGAAAGTGGTTTCTGAAACGTTCTATTGGGTTTCTGATTTATTCATTTGCGATGCCAGGAAAAAAAGGCCACCCCCATAATGATGAGGGTGGCCTGAATATAACACAAACACAAAACGATTGTTTTTCTTATGCCTGTTTTTTATTGCTTGATGATCTTCATCACGCCGGAATGGTCATCGCAGATCACGCGGATAAAATAGCATCCTGCCCGGTTGCCATCCAATGAAAATGTATGCTTCTGTTCACCGGAAATGGAGGATGTGAGAACTTTTTCCCCCTGCATGCCAAATATTTCCACCTTTGTAATTGCAAGAGGATTTTCCTGTGTTAATTCCAGGGTGAAAGATCCGTTTGTCGGGTTAGGGTAAATTCTGAAGAAGGATGATGTTTTTGGTAATTCTGACTGTTCCGGTGCTGTTTTTAACGTTAGCATCGAAGGCATTTTCATCCCGCAGAATGGACCGCTGGGAGCAATCGTACCATGCATTTGTCCGCCCGGTTGAACCGTTGTTCCCGGGTAAAAAATGATGTTCTGGCCGGCGATCATGTTCGCAATTCCTCCTGTTTCAACAGTAAATGTGCTGGGGGCAACCGCAACGGAGATCGTTTGTACCGCATCGTAACATTCGCTTTGTCCGTTTATCACATTCCCGCTGACAGTTTGATTTAGTGGGATCACCGTCATGGTTACCGTGTTGGATGTTGCCGGATTGCCTGAAACGCAGGCTGCATCTGAGGTCAGTTCAACATAAACCTGGTCGCCATCAGCAGGTTGATAGGTGTATAAAGAGCCTGTCTCGCCGTAAACCAGGCTTGCATTCTTATACCATGCATAGGCCGGGCTGACGCCTCCGTTAACCGGTGTAGCTGTAAAGGTCACTGAGGTCCCGGCAGAAACCGGGTTGGCAGACGATGCAATGGATACGCTAACCGGCAAGAGCGGGTTGATCGTTATGACCGCAGTACCTGACATATCTGTGGAGCACCCTCCGGCTGTCCGGGTCCCGGTAACAGAATAGGATCCTGCAAGAACCTGGCTGCCAAACGAAATGGAACCACCTGTGCCGGGTTGCGGTGATCCAACCGGTGTTGTGTCCCCGATATACAGCTGGTATAAGACTCCTGTTTCTGAACCGTTAAGACCGACAGGCATTCCGGTTCCCCCGGAACAATAAGCTCCACCGCCTGTTACATTGAATACTGCAGGTGGTACGCAGGCTGCCTCGCCAATCATGAAATCACTGAAGGACCCAATCCCGGTAACCTTCGTAGTGGTGGCCGTGCGCACATCTACCGTAGTTGAACTCCATGTTGACGGATCCCATTTTTTCACGATAAAATTATTCGGGTCGGCTCCTCCAAGAAGGTCACCCGCGGAGAATGTAAAGGTGGCATCACAGTTTGTAAATGCAATGCTGCTGTTCATGAGTGTGTAATACCGGTTGACACATTTTGCGGTATTGATGCCTGATGTTGAGGCATTTGGATGGAGGCCAGGAGTTGTACTGGCAGTCAAGGTGCCGGAGGTTGTAACACCAGCAAAGTCGACAGCAACAGGTGTATAATTGGTGGCATCCCCGATGGCGAAATTTGTCGAAGACGTCCCTGCCGGGATGGTCATCTGAAGTTTCCCGTTCACATATTTTCCGGTTCCTGCACCGGCAAGATTTACTCCTGCTGAGAGATACAGGGTGTTTGCGCCGGTAGAAATGATTCCTGCCTGGAAGACCAGGCTGTCTGCTGCAATATCCCTGTCAAGGACAATTCCTGCCGAATTGTTCACCGTAATATAACTTCTTGTTCCAAAAGTCAGTGTTCCCGATCCGCCGATCGGTTGTGCTGCTGTTCCGCTCAGGGTCAGGTTGGTCAATTTTGTTGCATTTCCAAAGGTCAGGGTTGCAGCAGGGGCGACCGAAATGTTGCCTTTGATCACCATTCCACCGGTGAAGTCCCAGTTGACAATACCGCTGGTAACTATATAATTATCGCATGTCATGGGGTTGCTTCCCTGGTTATTCTGGGTTGTAGGGGAATCATTTTCAAAGTTTGCGTAGGTTCTGCCGCTATAAGAAGGTCCACCACTTGAAGCTGTAAATTTGTAAAGACTTCCTGATTCAAAAGTAACAACTGAACTTGGTTGTCCTGCACCAAACGGATTGGCTCCGGCATCCTGGATATAGGTTGACCCGGCCTGGAATTTAACCGAATTCAGGGCGGTGGTTCCAAACAAATTGCCGGTGAAACCCGTGGTCACCTTGCAAACACTGCCATTCGCAAAAACCAGGCTGTTGGCATCTGTTGCCTTTAATACATGAGGAGCTCCGCTCACTGTCATTGAACCACTGATCAACCCGTTGGTCCCTGCATTCAGGGATATTGTTAAAACGGGAGTTCCTGAAATATTCAATTCCGAACCACTTCCGGAAACGGTCAGATCATCACCGGCAGTTCCGGCAATGGTGAGGATCGCCGAGGGAACAGCCTGCAAAGTTATTTTAGAACCGCCGGAAACCGATAACTGGGCAATCGTTTGAGCAGGCACATTGATCACCGTGTATGTGTTTCCATTATTGAATACCAGGATGTCATTAATTGCTGGAGCGATACGGGAAGGGCTCCAGTTTCCCGAGTTCTGCCAGCTATTGTCAGATGCACCGGTCCATGTATAAGTGGCCGGCGGTCCAAGAACAAATCCACTGCAGGTTACATTCTGCGTTGCACCGCCACCCGCGTTTGAAACAGTTTCTGCATTGTAATTTCCTACTGGTAACCCGGCTTTTAATCGCACATGAATCTTGGTTGCCGGCAAGGTGGCTGACGAATATCCAACATTAACGGATCCGAAAAAATTAATGCTATCCTTTGAAACCTCGTAGTTGGTCAGGCAGCCTACTGCAATATTTCCGGGAGCTCCCGTAAGATTTACGCCGCTCAACAGGTAGGATTGAGAAGCGGATGGTCCGGAACCCGTTACATAATTAAAGCCGCTTAAAGAGGTAGGTACAACACTCAGTACGGGAGTGAGAACAGGTGTGACAACCACGTTGAAGTTGTCATATATTCCTTTGTTTGAGGCGCCGGCGCCATTGCTGTGATTCCACAAAAAACCAAAGCTTGTCATGGCTGATGAAGTGTATGTGCTGTTTACAACGCTTGTGCCCACTTGTGTCAGGGTACCTATGGTTGGATACAACGGATCTGTTGTGCTGCCATCATCCCTCACATAAAGTTCCCAGGTATTGGATGAAGGGGTATAAACCACCCTGATACTGGCGTATCGTGTCATTGCCCCCAGATCGGCAGAGGGACCGATGATGGTCGTAACATTCGAATTCAATACCAGGCCATTGGCAAATCTTACAAGCTTAACCGCATTGTTGGTTGTGCCTTTAACCAGAACAACTGCGTAGCCGTTTGTTGTTGTATTGGTTGGGTTACTGCTCGTCATGGCAAGGATGACCGCAGAACCATAATTGCCGGCATCAAAACCTGACAATGCCGTCGACCTGTTCGTTTTCATGTTAAAGGTCCAGGTAACAGGCCCGGGGTTGGCATTGAGTGTAGATGAAAAAGGGGATGAGTACGTTGACAATGGTCCTGTGATATAGGTTCTGCCGGCAGCAGGAGTGGCGTTTGCATAGATCTGAACAACATAATTCGAAGGATCAATTGTGGCGGCATTGGTAATGGATAACCCTGGATTGGTTGCCGTACTTGCCGTGGTCCAGGTCATGGCTGGAGTTCCTCCATTGGTCAATGGAGATACCCCCAGGTCGCGGTTATAGCTGTCGGTAAAAACGGTTGGTGTGGGTGTAGCTGTCTCATTTACAACCAGTGTCGATAACCTTGTGTCGGATTGCGTAACACAGAAAGCCCCGTAGAAAGTCACTGAACCTGTACCTGAAACTGGTGCCGTCCACTGGAAGGTCCAGTTCGCCGGATTTGATGAATTTGAACTGGTGTGTGTCATGTATTTCCCGGTTCCGGTCGTTTGAGTTCCTACTCCGGCAATCAGCGTTCCAAGTAAGGTCCCCGCAACATTCTGTGGAGATACCTGAAATCCTTTATTTCCTGTACCTGTAACACTGACGGTAATATTGTACGTGGTGCCCGGTGTGTAGCCCTGGGCGGGGATGTTGGAGGTTATCCAGCCAACAGTTGAGGTAGCCGTACCGCCATGACAAGATGAGCAATCCTGCCCGTCGCCCGGTGATCCGGTGTTACCTGAAGGTGCGCCATCCGGATATTTAGAATTCCCACCCCCGCCAAAGGAGGATAAAAGCAATGTAATCCCGAACAACAGAATTACTACAACGATTGTATTGATCTTCATAGGTTTTAGATTTTGTTTGTTATTATTTATTGACTCTCTCTTGTATTTTTGCTGGATAATGAACGCCCTGGAATTTTACCACGACTTTGAAAGAAAAGGTTACACTTCCCTCTGTGAATTATTTTTCGCCTGGTTTATATGATAAGGTCGAAAATGGAGTTAAATGAAATGTTCCCAGGCCCCTCCCGGTTATAGTTAGTTGCCCTCCTTAGCTTTTTATGCCAGATGGGGCAAGATGTGTAATCATTTTTCATCGGGTTTGGGTTTTAGTAATTTTGTAAAATTGATTGTCAGGTTTTGGCGATATAAAATTATTTACAACCAATGGAAATTGAGTTTCTTCCCCGTTCTAATGGGTTTCTAAATCAATCATTGTGACATTCTTCACAGAAAGACCCCTAAGCTGTCATTCGTTTTTTGTATTGTTGCATTTTTATTGATCGGAGCGGGGAGAACGCAATTTGAAATATGAACCGGAATAAAATTTGAACAGTCTTAAAACTGAAAAGTATGAAATAACTTCACCTTCTTCATCAGGAGAATGGGGTAAAAAAAACTTCTTATGGAACAGGAATTAAAAAACTATTTGGCCTTACATAAATGGAGCGCAGTCAGGCATATTCTCTTTAACGGTGCGGCTGTTGCATTTATCCTAATCGCACCCGGGCTGGCCCACCTGTTTTCCTTCCCGCTCTGGTACCTGGAACCCATGCGGTTGGTGCTGGTCCTGGCAATGGTGCATACATCAAAACAAAATGGTTATTTGCTCGCACTGGTACTTCCACTTTGTTCATGGATCTTTTCAGGCCACCCGGAGTTGATAAAGATGCTGATTATCACCATGGAACTGGTCGCAAATGCGGCCCTGTTTTATTGGCTTAACCATCGGCTTAACAAGCCATTTGCAGCCATGCTGACTGCAATTTTCACAAGTAAAATTATGTGTTACCTTATGTATTGGGGAGTCTTTTCAGCCGCATTTCTCAAGGCTGAAACCGGGATGGCATTTATCATGGTCCAGGTTGTGGTCACATTCTTTTTTAGCCTCTATACGGCAATTGTGATTAAAAGATAAAGCCAAAGGTCCTGGTTAAATAACCTTCGCACACATGAACTCCCGGTTCATGCGGGCAATGTTTGAGCGGGAAATCAATTTCGGGCATTCTGCCTCGCAGGCATAGGTATTCGTGCAATTGCCAAACCCGAGTTCATCCATCATCCTGACCATTTTTTTAACACGCTGTTTGGCTTCAACCTGCCCTTGCGGAAGAAGGGCAAACTGGGAGATTTTTGCAGAAACAAAGAGCATCGCCGAAGCATTTTTACATGCGGCCACGCAGGCGCCACAGCCGATACAGGCCGCTGCATCCATGGCCAGTTCGGCATTTTCCTTGCCTACCAGGATGTTGTTGGCTTCGGCGGCGCCACCGGTATTCACAGAGATATAACCGCCCTCCTGGATGATCCTGTCAAAAGCAGAACGATCCACCATCAGGTCCCTGACCACCGGGAATGGTTTGGCACGCCAGGGCTCGACAACAATCGTATCGCCATCACTGAATTTACGCATGTGAAGCTGACACACCGTCACCGCATCATCGGGGCCATGCGGCCTGCCATTGATATACAGGCTGCACATCCCGCAAATGCCCTCCCGGCAATCGTGGTCAAATACCACCGGTTCTTCATTCTTCCGGATGAGCTGTTCATTCAGAATATCCAACATTTCAAGGAAAGAACAGTTCGGTGAAATATTATCTAATGGGTAAGTAACAAATTTACCGGTGGATTTCGCATCCTTTTGTCTCCAGATCTTCAGCGTCAGCTTCATAGGTTGCTTGGTGCTTAATGGTAAAAACTCAAAAATCTTAATTCAAAATTCACTTCGATATTCAATATTTGTTGTTCAATATCCGATATTCATTTTATTTATACACCCGTTGCTTCACTTCAATCTCCTCGTATGCCAGGTCCTCTTTGTGCAATTTGAATTGACCTTCAGAAACATACTCCCATGCAGCCACATATTTGAAGTCTTCATCATTGCGTTTGCATTCGCCTTCTTCGGTCTGGTATTCTTCACGGAAATGGCCACCGCAGCTTTCGTTGCGGTTGAGGGCGTCGAAAGCCAGCAACTCGCCCAATTCAAGGAAGTCGGCTACCCGGTTGGCTTTTTCAAGTTCGATATTCAGTTCGTTCATGGTTCCTGGGATTTTAACATCCTTCCAGAAATCGTCACGCAGTTGCCGGATAAGTTCGATGGCTTTTTTGAGTCCGGCTTCGTTGCGCGCCATTCCAACAAATTCCCACATGATCTTTCCAAGCTCCTTGTGGAAATGGTCGACAGACCTGGTTCCGTGAATGCCCATCAGTTTGTCGAGACGTGCCTGTACGGCTTTTTCAGCTTCGTCAAACTCAGCCTTATCTGTCGGCATCCGGGCCACGCGTATCTCCCCTGCAAGGTAATTCTGAACAGTATAGGGTAAAACGAAATACCCATCGGCCAGCCCCTGCATCAATGCGGAAGCGCCAAGACGGTTGGCGCCATGGTCGGAGAAGTTGGCTTCGCCGGCTGCAAACAAGCCGGTGACAGTGGTCTGCAGCTCATAGTCGACCCAGGTGCCGCCCATGGTATAATGTACTGCGGGATAGATCATCATCGGGTTTACGTAAGGATTTTCATCCACGATCTTTTCATACATCTGGAAGAGGTTACCATACCGCTCTTCGATGACATTTTTCCCGAGGCGGCCGATCGACTCCCTGAAATCAAGGAACACGGCCAGGCCGGTTGAGCCAACGCCATAACCGGCGTCGCAGCGCTCTTTGGCGGCACGCGAAGCTACATCGCGGGGCACCAGGTTCCCAAAGGCCGGGTAGCGGCGTTCGAGGAAATAGTCCCGGTTTTCTTCGGGAATATCATTTGCTTTCAACTTTCCGTTCCGGTGTGCTTCGGCATCTTCTTTCCTTTTGGGCACCCAGATGCGGCCATCGTTGCGAAGGCTTTCACTCATGAGGGTGAGTTTCGACTGATAATCACCGTGAACCGGGATGCAGGTCGGATGGATCTGTGTGAAACAAGGGTTTGCAAACCAGGCGCCTTTCTTGAATATCTGCCAGATGGCGCTGGTGTTGGAGCCCATGGCATTGGTGGAGAGATAGAATACATTCCCGTACCCGCCGGTTGCAACAATTACAGCGTGTCCGAAGTGGCGCTCGAGTTTTCCGGTGATCAGGTCGCGGGCAATGATGCCACGGGCTTTCCCGTCGACAATAACCACATCCATCATCTCGTGGCGGTTATAAAGCTTGACCGTTCCAAGTTTGATCTGCCGGCTAAGTGCGCCATAGGAGCCTAGAAGCAATTGCTGCCCGGTTTGTCCGCGGGCAAAAAAAGTGCGTGATACCTGTGCACCGCCAAAGGAACGATTTTCAAGCGATCCGCCATATTCACGGGCAAAAGGAACACCCTGGGCCACACACTGGTCGATGATGTTGTTGCTCACTTCCGCAAGGCGGTATACGTTTGCCTCCCGTGCCCTGTAATCACCGCCTTTGATGGTGTCATAAAAAAGCCGGTAGATGCTGTCGCCGTCGTTGGGATAGTTCTTGGCGGCGTTGATCCCGCCCTGGGCTGCAATGCTGTGGGCGCGGCGCGGGGAGTCCTGGTAGCAGAATATTTTAACGTTGAAACCCATTTCGCCGAGCGATGCAGCGGCAGCCGAGCCAGCCAGCCCGGTCCCTACGATAATGATGTCGAGTTTGCGCTTGTTACTGGGATTAACGAGGTTCTGGTGGTCTTTATAATGAGTCCATTTTGAGGTCAGCGGACCTTTGGGGATTTTTGAATTTAATTCAGCCATGACAATTAGCGGATAAGTAAAAAGTAAATGGGAATGATGATGAAGCCCAGGGGAACAACAATGGCATAAAATATTCCGAAACGCCGGATAAATGCGTTATACTGCAGATGGTTGACCCCAAGCGTCTGCCATGCCGCCTGGAATGCCTGGTTCAGGTGAAACCCCAGGACAATGAAAAGAACAATGTATAGGAGGGAATAAGCAGGCATTGAAAATAATTGAATCGCAATGGTATAAAAATCAGGTTCTCCTTCCGGTGTCATGTTGGGGTTGGAGACCAGCCCCATTTTGATGAAATAGAAATTTATAAAATGGATGACCAGGAATACCAGGACGATCCCACCCGTATAGATCATGTATTTCGAAAGGAAAGGGGTAGTGGTTTTATTGGTGACCATATACCTTACCGGCCGGGCCAACCAGTTTTGGACCTGCAGGACGATCCCGAGGAAAACATGAAGAATGAAACCGGCGAAAAGGACGATTTCAAAAACCTTGATAATGTAGTTCGTCCCCATGAAATGAGCTGCGGCAGTAAACCAGGCACCTCCGTCATCGCGCAACAAACATAAATTGATACCCAGGTGAACCACCAGGAAAATCATCAGAAAAAGGCCCAGAAATGCCATCCAGATCTTTTTTGTGATTGAAGAAAATCGTATAAATGATAGATTCATAACAAGCTTTTAATATATTTGTTCATTGATTCAAAATTAGAACGAAATTTTTAGTAAAAAAGAAATTCACAGAAAATATTCACAATTCAAATCCAGTCTAAATTATGTTTCCAACGATCGTCTATGGCAATCGCCGCAAAAATCTCCGCGCAGAACTCTCCGGCGGACTCATTTTATTTTTAGGCAACCAGGAAGTACCTTTCAATTATCCTGCAAATACTTATTCCTTCAGGCAGGATAGTAACTTCTCCTATTTTTTCGGGTTGGACCATCCCGACCTGGCTGCGGTCATCGATCTTGATGAACAAAAGGATTATATCTTCGGGAACGATGTGGATATGGATGACATCATCTGGATGGGCGTTCAGCCTACCATTCAGGATCAGGCAGCCATGGCCGGCGTACAGCACACTGCCCCGCTGACCGGCCTGAATGATCTGATTAAAAGTGCAATTGCCAGGGAGCGAAAGGTGCATTTTGCACCTCCGTACCGGGGTGAAACTATTTTATGGCTTTCTGATTTATTGGGCATCCCGCATTTGAATTTGAAAGAAAACGCTTCTGAACCGCTGATCAGGGCGATCATCAAACTTCGTATGAAGAAGGATCCCATTGAGATCGCTGAAATCGAGAAAATGGTGGATATCGCCCGCGAAATGCATACAACGGGTATGAAAATGGCCAAACCGGGGGTGGTGGAACGACAAATCGCTGGAACCATCGAAGGGATCGCCTTGTCGCAGTGCGGCCCGGTTTCTTTCCCCGTCATTCTCTCCATCAATGGACAAACCCTGCACAATCATTATCACGGCAATACACTCGTTGAGGGCAGGATGCTGGTGATCGATGCCGGGTGCGAGAATGACCTGCATTATTGCAGCGACATTACAAGGACTGTGCCTGTAGGAGGGAAATTCAATGCCCGGCAGAAGGGAATCTACGAAGTTGTGCTGAATGCCAACCTTGCCGCCATTAAAGCGGCGAAGCCGGGGGTTCCGTTCAGGGAGATCCACATGCTTGCTGCCACAGAAATTGCCAAAGGACTCACCGGTTTGGGAATTATGAAGGGCGACCCGGAGGCAGCCGCGCTGAAAGGTGCCCACACCCTTTTCTTTCCGCACGGATTGGGCCATCCGCTTGGATTGGATGTGCATGACCTGGAAGGACTCGGCGAAAACCTGATCGGTTACGATGAGGAGGTTCAGCGAAGCAAGGAGTTCGGGCTCGCCTTCCTCCGGTTCGGCAGAAAACTGCAGGAGGGCTTTGTGATGACGATTGAACCTGGCATTTACTTCATTCCCGAATTGATCGACCTGTGGAAAGCCGAAAACAAACTTGCAGAGTTCATTAATTATAATGTGGTGGAAACCTACAAGGATTTCGGCGGCATCCGCATTGAAGATGATATCCTGGTTACTGCGGACGGATGCAGGGTACTTGGAAAGCCGATTCCCAAGACGGTCGGGGAGATTGAACAAATAATGCAGTAACATCAAAGCTGGCAATTCTTGAAATCGCAAATCGTAAACCGTAAATCCAATATGTCTGTAATAAAATTCCAGAAAAAAAACATCAACTATACTGATGAAGGTACAGGAAAATCAATCGTCTTGCTGCATGGTTTCACAGAATCTTTGAAAATATGGACGGGTTTTGCGACACAGCTTTCAAAAAAGTACCGGGTGATCACCATCGATTTGCCCGGACATGGGAAAAGCGATTGTATTGAAAAAATTCACACCATGGAACTGATGGCGGATATGATTTATACGGTCCTGAAGAAGTTGAAGGCCGGAAAATGCCTGATGATCGGCCATTCCATGGGTGGGTATGTGACGCTTGCATTCGCAGCAAAATATCCGAAAATGCTTCGTGGATTCAGTCTTTTCCATTCGCATTGTTTTGCCGATACACCAGCTGAAAAGGAAAACCGCAGCCGTACCATTGCGATCGTAAACCAGGACAAATTCAGTTATGTGGCACAATTTATACCAAGTCTTTTCCCTGTTGCCGTGCATAAAAAGTTTTCCAAACAGATTGAACGGCTGATCCAGCGAGCCTCGAAGATGGAGAAAGAAGGTGTTGTTGCAGCTTTGGAGGGGATGAAGGTTCGTCCGGATCAATCGGACTTCCTGAAAACCACCTCAATCCCCGTGTTGTTTATTCTTGGGCAATTGGATTCAAAAGCGCCTTTGGCAAGGCTCTGGGAAATGATCGCCATACCTGCAGTAAGTGAAACGCTGCTGTTGCGTGAATGCGGGCATATGGGATATATTGAAGCGCCGGAAGAAACCTTTGCAGCGATCCTGGGATTCGCCCGGAAAATTTTATCGTGACAAATAAAACGTGTCACGCGTCACGTTTCATAAAAGTGCATCTCCTCAATGTACTTCCACACCTTCTCTGGCAGGAAATAGCGCATGCTCTTGCCGTCGCGGATGCCTTTTCTTATTGCCGAAGAGGAGATTGTGGTTAACGGGGCATCAACCTTTGTGATCGAAGGATGCTGATCGAACGGTGTCGCCTTCGTGTCGGGGCGCGGGTAAACATAAATCTTGTATTGCCGCAGCAGTACTTCGTGGTTTTTCCATTTATTAAAGGTTGGCAGTATGTCACTTCCGGCGATTAACACGAATTCATTCAACGGGAACTTTTCTGAAAGGTAGGTCAGCGTATCAATCGTATAGGATGGCTGGGGCATTTTGAACTCGATGTTGGAGGACTGGAACCGGTGATCATCTTCGATGGCCAGGTTCACCATGTACAAACGGTGGTTGTCGGCAAGCAGTGTCATTTTTTCCTTGAGCGGGTTATGAGGCGAGACGACAAACCAGATCTTTTCCAGATCGGTATATTCTGCCATGAAGGAAGCAATCATCAGATGGCCCGTGTGGATCGGGTTAAAGGATCCGAAGAAGAGACCGGTTTTGGTTAAGGGAGGCATAGCTGATTTACGATTTAGGAATGACTACTGATGAGGTGTTCATAGGGATAGAAAGGATTTTACCAGGATAACGATCTCCTGGCATTTTATCTCCAGGTTGTCATTGATGATGATTCTATCGAACTGTGATGCAAATGTTAGTTCATAGGTAGCTTTGTCAACCCGCTTGCGGAGGGTTGATTCGGATTCGGTGCCACGTTTTTTCAGGCGCTTTTCGAGTTCGTCAATGGAAGGAGGGTGGATAAAGATGCCAAGGCCTTGTTCTCCGAAATATCTCTTCAGGTTTACGGCACCTAAAACATCCACATCAAAGATAGGGGTTTTATTCATCGACCAGATGCGGTCCATTTCCGTCTTCAGCGTACCATAATAACTTTCAGGATAAACCTCCTGCCATTCCACAAATTCATCGCGGTCGATTTTCCTCCTGAAATCATCCCCTGAGATAAAATAATAATCTTTCCCATCGATTTCCTGTTCACGCCTGGGCCTGCTGCATGCCGAAATCGAAAATTCCAGTTGCGGAATCACCTTCAGCAGATGCTTCACAATGGTTGTTTTCCCTGCCCCTGAAGGCGCCGAAACAATAATCGCTTTCCCTGGCATATTCTTATTTAATGCTCATCGAATGAATAACCTTATTTCTGCATTCAGGCACCCCACACCCAGCCCCAGCCCCAGCCCCAGCCCCTCCCCCAAAAGGGAGGGGAGAAAAGTGCATTACAGTATATTCCCCAGCTGCTCCTTGATCTTTTCCAGTTCATCTTTCATTTGTACCACGAACTGCTGAATCCCTGCATCGCTGGCTTTCGAACCAATCGTATTGATTTCACGGCCCATCTCCTGGGTGACAAACCCGAGTTTTTTCCCCTGCGAAGCCGGTTCCTGAAGCGTTTCCTGGAAATACTGGCAGTGCTTCAGCAACCGCACTTTCTCCTCAGTGATGTCAAGCTTTTCAAGGTAATAGATCAATTCTTGCTCGAAACGGTTCTGGTCGGGGGCCGATCCGTTAAAATCGCCGCTGTATTTCGAAAAATCACGCAGCAACCGCTCGCGTAAATCAAGAATGCGCCGTTTCTCAAACGGCTCGATGGCATCAAGAAGCTGAAGGATATTCTTCACGCGGAGTTTCATATCCTCCTCAAGAACTTTTCCTTCGTTGATCCTGAAGGTGTCTGTTTGTGATATTGCCTGTTCGATTGCTGCTGAAATGGAGGTCCAGTCGTGCTCACTCAGTTCATCACGGCTGGTTTGCATCACATCCGGCATTTTAAGCACCAGCGAAAGCATGTTGGCTGATCCTTCTTCATGAAGTTCATGAGAGAGTTTTTTCAGCTCCTCATGGTATTTAACTGCGAGGGTATGGTTGATCGAATAGCTGAGCATCTCTCCGGTAACCTCCGTACTGATGAAAAAATCGATCTTGCCACGCTCAAACCGCTGGGTAAGCAAACCCCTGACTTCCCATTCCTTGTCACGAAAGTATCCCGGTATCTTCATGTTCAGGTCCAGTTGTTTGCTGTTAAGCGTTTTGATTTCAATGGTAAGTTTTCGGCCGGTAATATCAAGGACAGCTTTCCCGTAACCGGTCATGGATTTGATCATGGTAACGTTTTTTAAGCAAACATACACAAATTTTATCCAATTCAGCGTTATCAACTCATGCGGTTTGATCCTTTTCGTTAAATTTGAACAGAAATAAATTACCCCACCCTAAATCCCTCCCCAAAAAGGGAGGGACTTAATTCCCCTTCCATTTGTGGGGAAGGGGTCAGGGGGACAGGGTTGACTGAAGAAATTTTGTTTTCCATGGAATACCGGATCATTGACGATACCATACAGTTTTACAATCTGATGCTCATCGATATAGCACAATCGAAGGAGTATATTTACCTGGAGACTTATAAATTCGCCAATGACCATATGGGAGTGCGGTTTCGTGATGCACTTACCAAAAAGGCCAGGGAAGGCATTCCTGTAAAAATATTGATCGATTCATGGGGGAAGGGCCCGGTTTCCGAATCGTTTTTTTCGGAATTGATCCGGTTAGGGGGAGAGGTTAAGTTTTTCGAAAAAATCAAGATCAACAGCGATATTTTTACAAGGGGTCACCGGCGCGATCATCGGAAAATCCTGGTCATTGATGATGTGATCAGTTACATCGGGTCGGCGAACATTACCGGGTACAACCTGAACTGGCGTGAACTATGCCTGCGTATGGAGGGTGAAATTGCCGTATCGTTCAAAAAGGTTTTCCTGGAGAACTTCAATGCCTTCAATCCGTTTATAATCTCCAACAAAGTGACTTTCACCCGAAAGATCAGATCAGGCGACTTTGAAATCATCCGCGATGTTCCATCCATCCAGTTTCAAAGGCTCAGGAAACGGTATACCCAGCTGATCCGGCAGGCAGTACATTCTGTGGTGATCGAGACACCCTATTTCCTCCCGGGATTTGTCCTCCGTAAAGCCATGATGGATGCCAGCAAACGCGGGGTAGAAGTGCAGGTGATCATGCCAAAGCATTCCGACATGAGAATGGTCGACATCCTCCGGAATAAATACCTCGGCCTGCTGCACGATGCCGGGATCAAACTGCTTTTCTATCTCCCCAATAACCTTCATGCCAAACTGCTCGTCATCGATGACGAAATTTTTTCCATTTCAAGTGCAAACTTTGATTTTCGCAGCTTCCGTTACCAGTATGAAATCGCCTTGATCGGATCGGAACCTGAAATTTTAAGGCAACTGCGCGACCACATTGCCGAAACCATTCAGAATTCGCAGGAACTCGACTACCTTGAATGGAAGCGCCGTCCGCTGATTGAAAAGATATTTGAATGGATCCTGCTGCCGTTCCGGCACTTCTTCTGATTTTCACGGCATTTGGCTTTTTTTCCCTCGCTTTGAGGAGAGGGGGTCTGGGGGGTGAGGCATTTCAATCAGGAAAGTGAAGCATTCGACCGGTTCACCATGTAAACCCCAGAAAATATCAGTACCGCGGCCAGGATCTTCGGCAGGGTAATACCTCCCTGGCCAATGGTCACCGACATGATGGAAGCGATTACCGGCTGAAGGTAACTGTAATAACTGACGGTAGTCGTACTCAGGCTTTTAAGTGCAAAGTTGATCAGCAGATATGCCACAAACGTATTGAGAATGATGATGTAAATGATTCCCAGCCAGGCTGTTGGCGTTATGGCTGCAAAATTGATATCCATCGCTGGCTTCAGCGAAAAAGGGAGGATAAATAAAAACCCAAAGAATGAGACCCATTTCAGGATGGTGGTCGTATGGTATTTCCCCACCAATGGCTTGATAAGTACCAGGTAAAGTGCATAAAAAACCATATTCAGGAAGATCAGAAGGTTCCCCAGGGCATGGTTCCCGTCCATGCTTGCTTTCCGTCCGTACAGCACCAGGATAAGTACCCCTGAAGCACCGAGTGCGATGCCTCCCGCCTTTTTCCATGTGACTTTTTCCCCGATCAGGAAACTGGCAAAGATCATCACCAGGATAGGGTTAAGCACATGAATGAGTGAGGCATCTACGGGTGTGCTCAGGTTCAGCCCTTCATAAAACAGCGTTTGGTTGAGGGCAAACCCGAACATGCCGCAAATCGCCAGCATGACCAGGTCTTTCCGTTCGACTTTTTCAGGTACAAAGAGCCGCTGGAACAACCAGAAGATCAGCACGCCACCCAGCAGCCTGATAAAGATCAGCTGCAGGGGCGACAGCATCACCGGCATCAGGCTTTTCACGATGTTATAGACAAAGCCGAAGATGAGCGTTGTGCTGAGCAGGGCTAAATGCGCTTTATGCGTTTCATTCATCCGGCAAAGATACAGAAACACAAAAGCCGTCCTGTGTAACAGAACGGCTTTTGGAAAGCAGAGAGGGTAGTTTATCTGGTTTTTACCAGTTTAGTGCTGATATTTAATCCATCCCGGGAGTAAATCTGCAGCATGTAGATTCCTGCTGACAGGGTATTTGCAGGCATTTCAATCGCGTTTGCACCGGTATTTAAAACCACATTGGAACTTGCAACCTTTTTACCGGCAAGGTCGTAAATTGCAATTTCCGCAGTGGTGCCCTGTTTCATTTTAATGCTGATGGTTAATTTATCAGCCAATGGATTCGGGTAAACCGACCAGCCACTGACCATGGAAGATTCATCGCGCATTCCCAGTATTTTATTCCCGGTAAAGGTCATGCCCACCACGGCCTGGGGTTGATCTGCAGCAAGGGTTACATTCACGTAATCACTGACCACTCCAGGCATTTCAGCGTGCAGCGTATAGCTGCCGTAGGCCAGCGACGGGAAACTGAATGCCCCTGTGATGGAAACTTCAGTAAATCCGATCGGGTTACCCTGGTCATTCATCAGCATCATGTTGATTTTATCCAATGCGGCGCTCTTCAACCCGCTCACGTTGATCTGACCGACGATGGAGCCAGGTCCTGGAGTCAGGTGATCGGTGACAACCAGGTTGATATTGTAAGGATTGGCTGGTGCTCCAAGCGTGACGAGGGTAGCCTGTTGCCAGCTGATGGTGTTTCCGTAGTATGTTGGCATGTAACCGCTCGGATTCAAAGGAATGGCCATGATATAATAATTGCCATCGGGAACCATCGTAAAAAAATACACCCCGTTTGAATCAATCGGCGATACATCAATGAATGGCTGGTAAATGGCATTGGTATCAAGGGTGAAGATCAGGGCTATTCCCATGTTGATCGGGAAATTCCCGGCAAAAACCTGCCCGTACACCTGGTGGTAATTGAGGCTGTCATGAACCACAACATTCTTGCAGAACGTACTGGTGCAATTGTTGCCCGCAATGGTCAGGCATACCTGGTAGTTGCCCGGGCCTCCATAAGTATGAACCGGGTTCTGTTCATTACCCGAAGTACCATCGCCGAAGCTCCATAACCAGGAAGTGGGGTTTCCTGTGGAAAGATCGGTGAAACTGACGGTGTGATTTCCCAGGGCAGGGCCTGTTATGTATGAAAAATGAGCGTGACATATGCTTGTGGATCCGGCAAAAATCATGTGGCAGTCGGTGTCATGACAAGTACTGTCTGCTCCCTGGATGGTCAGGCAAACATGATATTCACCTGGTTCAGCATAGATATGGGTGGGATTCTGTTGGGTTGAGAAGTTGTTTGGTCCCGACGCCGGATCTCCGAAGTCCCAGCTCCAGCTTACAACATTGCTGACGGATTGATCTATGAAATGAATGGCATTGGTCGTATTTAATGTATCGGCATAATAGGTGAATGCAGATTCGCAGGGATAACTCATCTGAACTTCGAGGGTTTCGCATTTTGTATCGGAGCAGCTGTCAGCACCCAGGATGGTCAGGCAAACCTGGTAGATTCCGGGTTGTGTGTATATATGTGTTTGATTTTGCCCGGTTGCGGTTATTCCATCTCCAAAATTCCATATCCATGAGTTGATGTTGCCGGTTGATTCATCATCAAAATGATAGACGAATAGTGAATCAAGTTCGCGATGGATGTTGAAATCCGCATGGCATCCGGGGCCATTCCCGACCAATATCGTGTGGCAGTCTGTATCATGGCAGGTGCCATCTGCCGAATAAATTGTCAGGCAAACGTCATAGTGTCCGTTTCCGGAAAAAATATGGGTTGGATTTTGCTCAGTTGAAAAGTTTTCGGGTCCCGATGCCGGATCTCCGAAGTTCCAATTCCAGCTTGCAATATTGTTTCCGGATTGGTCAATAAAATGAAGAACGTTGTAAGTGCTTGACGAGTCGGCATAATAGGCAAATGCTGATTCACAGGAAGCATTGTTTCCCACCTGGATGGTATCGCATTTCATATCAAAACAGGTCGGGTCGGCTCCCTGAACACTCAGGCAAACCATATAATTTCCGGCTTGCGCATAGTAATGATATGGATTTTTCGCTGAAGAAGTGGTGCCGTCCCCGAAATTCCACGCCCAGGAGACAATATCGCCGGTAGATTCATCCTCGAAACGATAGAGTAACAGGGAGTCGTTGTCGTGATGGGCAGTAAAATCTGCATGGCAACCGCTGGTGACGACAGAATCTCCGACAACAATACCCATGGACATGCTGCTGTAACAGTTCGTGCCAGGGGCGCCGATGGTCAGGGTAACAACATAAGGACCGGGTTGTCCGTAAGTATGATGCGGATTCATCTGGTTGGAGGCTCCGCCATCTCCGAACAGCCAGTGGCGTATATCTCCACCACCTGTGGATGCATCATGAAAAAAAACGGTCAGCGGCGGTTCTTGCTGCGCAGTAAAGCCTGCCGCGCAAAGCGTGTTGGAATTGCAAATTGAAAAATCAACCGTAAAATTTGTATTTGCAGGATTGATGATCAGTACAAACTGAGTAAGGTTATTCTCGCAATCACCGGTGCGAACAAAGAGAACGCCCTGGCCGCCAAACGGAATAGGTGCATTATCAAAGTAATAACCATCCATGTTGGTAAACACGGTGTGATAATAGAACCATCCCGAAGTAGAGTCGCTCGAAATCGTTACCGCATGGTTGGGAATTGGATTGCCTGTTGCATTATCCTTGACGGTGCCAATGATGGATACCAGCCCCTGCGACATGGCTGGCAGCACCAGCATCAGGAACAGAATCGGAAGAAGTAATTTTTTCATGGTAAAAGTTGTTAAATAATTAATGGATTTATTGATTGATTTTTAAACTTGCATTGTTTCCATTGAATGCACTGAATGCATTTTTTTGATCTTGATCCAGGATGTTCTGTAACATAATAACCCGGGCATTAGAAAAGGTTGCCCGGAAACCGGTAATAAATTAAAATTTAACAACGAATGCCGCCCGCAAACTGATGGACCAGGGCTTTGTATTGTTCACCGGTTTCTCATAAATCGAGTTGAAATAATACCTTACGGATGGCTCAACTTCAAAATTCAACTCCCTGGTCAGGCGGATTGAAGTGTTGATGCCCGCCATCACCTGCCAGTTTAAACTGATCTGTTCGGGGGCGATGTCGTTCATGCTGATAATGCGTTTGGTACCGGGGTCGTAAGCTGCTGATAACTGTTTTGTAGCAATCAGCACCGACATAATAGGGCCGGTGCGTATCCCCATTGAAATACGGTCCGATTGCCAGAAATCGTAGCCCATGATCATTGGAACCTGGAGATAGGTATATCTTTTAACTACTTTGGCATAATCGAGCTTCATGATGCTGTCAAACACTTCCTGCGGCGACAGGTACATCTTGGTAGTATAATTATGTACCGGTTCGTTCCAGATGAAACCAATGGAATCCAGTTTATTGTATGCTCCCAGGAAATCATTGTATTCCACTACAAGTTCATGTGCCCCTTTGGCGATCGATAAACCGGCTCCCGTGCGGATGGAGAACCTGCCAAAGTGATACGTCCCTTCAATTCCGAAATTATTGACAAATTTTGTACCCTCCAGGGTGTTGAACATCCATTCGGGCGTATAGCTTATTCCTATGGAAATCTGCCCGGCCATCGGGTTCCTTCTGGAATTGAAATCAGGATTGGAACCATGTCTGCCCGGGAGGAACAGGGTGTCAGGGTTTCCATTCAGCCCTGCCTGCCCTGCGGATGCAGGTTGTTCGTTGTCCGCCGGCAGGGTTGCTTCCCTGGGTGATTCCTGAACGGGCTGTTCAGCAGGATGAACGCCAGTGATGGCTGCCGGTGCTGCTGTTGTGCTGATATCCCCCTGTGAGGCATCCGCAAGAGTGGATCCTGAGGTTTTAGCATCAGCAATGAATGTAGTTGATGCGATGGAAGCCGGCTGCGGTTGATTGCCCGGACCACTGGGTTGAACTTCGCCCGGATGCCCAGGTGTTACCGGGTGTGAGGAATTGAACGATTTTTCAGATATACGGCTGTTGTTTTCAGGTTTGACCTGGTTTGCTTTTGCAGAAGTTCCGTTTAAGGAGGGAGTTGCCACAACATTCTTTACCGGGGATGTACGGCATGGAGATGCAATTGCCTTTTCCGGTGACATCTTGCCGGAAGAAAATGACGTTTTGATGTTTTGTCCGGCAGGTTTTACAGGAAGGGATGGCGCCGGGTCATTCCGGAGCACCGACCATGAAATGATTCCTGCGGTTGACATGAGCAGAAGAACGGAAAGAGCGATCAGCCCCTTCCTGAATTTTTTAGCAGGCGGCAGCGACTGCATGGCATCTCTCAGGAAGGCCTTTCTGGCCGCATCCGAGGGGACCATTTTATAGTCGCCAAGGGCCTCCCTGAAGAAATCATCATCCGGATGATTATACTTTTTCATAGGTCGGGGATAATTTTATATTGACCAATTGATTCATTTTTTTTCTAAGCAAGGCACGGGCTTTTGAAAGCTGCGACTTGGATGTGTTTTCGGAGCATCCGAGAAGTTCCGCAATTTCCTTATGCCCGTATTGTTCGAAAACGTACAGATTGAAAACCGTGCGGTATCCTGCCGGCAGGTCACAGATAATTTGCATGATCCGTTCCCTGTCCACCTGGAGGTATATCTCCTCCGGGTCGGCAATCTCTTCCTGGTAAGGATCGATTTTATCAAGAATCGGGTCTATGTCCACAAAGTATTTTTCTTTCAATCGTTTACGTAAAAAATTCAGCGCAGTATTGACCATGATCCTTCTCATCCAGGCTTCAATTGTTCCGTCACTGCGGATTTTAAAAGTATGGATATGCTGGATGATCTTGATAAAACCGTCATGAAGAACATCTTCGGCATCATTTCGGTTGCCACAGTATCTGAAACAGACGGTCAGCAGGCCAGGGGCGTAATTGTCGTACAACGCTTCAATGGCGCCGGCATCCCTGTTGACTGCTTTTTTAATAAGGGCTTCCTCCACGTGAATTCAATATCCTGCATAAAGGTAACACAACCATTGGCAAAGGTTGCCTTGAAACGGCAAATTTCTTCAAACTTTTTACTTTTGGATTTTCAGTTTTCACTCAATATTTTTCGCTTTCACTTACAAATATTCATCAAAGGGGGATTGCGGGTCAGCCGTCGTTTATTACACAGAGCTACACGGAGAAGTCACGGAGGGCCACAGCGTTTGAAATATGCTGTAGTGAAATTCCGTTATCGGTTATCTGTAAAACATTTTTTATATTCTCTGTGGGACTTTGTGACTTCTCTGTGTAACTCTGTGTAATTCAACTCAAAAAAAAGAGGCTGCAGGAAATATTCCCGCAGCCCTCTTTTTTGCAAGTAGTCGAAAGTTAGTCTCTGATTCGCATTTTATAAAATGAACGGTAAACAAAATACAGGGCAACAGCAAAAAATGCAAGCCCGATGTAATGAGCCATCGGCCTGAAATGCACCGACAACGCAATTTCCATGGCCAATAATCCGAACAAGGTCGTAAACTTGATGATCGGGTTCATGGCGACTGAAGAGGTATCTTTGAATGGATCACCAACCGTATCACCCACAACAGAAGCGGCGTGAAGCTCTGTTCCTTTTTCCTTCATATCAACTTCAATTACTTTTTTTGCATTGTCCCACGCCCCGCCGGCATTGGCCATGAAGATTGCCTGGTACAGGCCGAAGAAGGCAATGGATATCAGGTAGCTGACAAAGAGCGAAACCGGTAAGGCGAAACTCAGCTTTTCCGCACCGGTCATCTGATCAGTCAGTCCTGTCGGAGAGGAGAGAAAAGCGAATGCCAGGGCGAAGGAGAAGATGGCAATGAAAATATTCAACATGCCTTTCTGGGCATAAACGGTGCAGATTTGAACCACCTCTTTTGATTTGGCCGTATCAGCTTTTTTGGGAGCGTTCGGGTCGAGGTTGATGTTTTGCTTGATGTAGGCAACTGCCCGGCTGGCACCTGTGGTAACAGCCTGGATGGAGGCTCCGCTGAACCAGTAAATAACGGCACCGCCCAGCAGGAATCCCAGGATGGTGTATGGATTCAGGAGGTTTAGAACCTGTTCGGGTTCAATGCCCAGCGATTTTTTTATAACCAGGATCAGTGAAAAGATCATGGTGGTTGCCCCCACAACCGCAGTGCCGATCAGAACCGGTTTTGCGGTGGCTTTAAATGTGTTCCCTGCGCCATCATTGGCTTCAAGGTAATGTTTTGATTTCTCAAAATCAGGCTTGAACCCGAAATCCCGCTCAATTTCAGCGGAAATCCCCGGTATTTCTTCAATCAGCGATAATTCGTAAATGGATTGGGCGTTGTCGGTAACCGGGCCATAACTGTCGACGGCAATGGTGACCGGCCCCATTCCCAGCATGCCAAAAGCCACCAGGCCGAAAGCAAAAATGGATGGGTAGATCATGAAATTGCTTAGTTCGAATCCACTGGCGAAATAGGCAATGAACATCAGCAGGAAAAACACCATGCCCTGCCAGAACGCGCTGAAATTTCCGGCAACAAGCCCGGAGAGGATATTGAGCGAAGCGCCCCCCTCCTGGGATGCAACGACCACTTCGTTGACATGGGTTGATTTGGGAGAGGTAAAAAGTTTGGTAAACTCAGGGATCAGGGCGGCGCCGAGTGTTCCGGCACTGATGATGACGGATAAAATAATCCAAAGATCACTCGGAAGACCGTTGATCGTAACATCCTTGATGGTGAGAAAACTGATTGCAAATGTAACGATGATGGATAAAATGGAAGTGATCCAGACCAGTGAAGTCAGGGGTTTTTCGAAATCGAGATCATCAACATGGCTGTATTTTGCCTTGCTGATTGCGCTATTGATCCAGAAGGCGACGATGGAGGTGATGATCATGAAAATACGCATGACGAAAATCCAGGTCAGTAATTGAACCTGGACAATCGGATCTTTAACTGCAAGAACGATAAAGGAGATCAAAGCAACCCCTGTGACCCCGTAAGTTTCAAAACCGTCGGCCGTAGGACCTACGCTGTCGCCGGCATTGTCGCCAACACAGTCGGCAATGGTACCCGGGTTTCTCGGATCATCTTCGCCGATTTTAAAGATCACCTTCATCAGGTCAGACCCGATGTCGGCTATTTTGGTAAAAATACCGCCGGCGATTCTCAACGCGGAAGCGCCAAGAGATTCCCCGATGGCGAACCCGATGAAACTTGCTCCGGCATATTCGCCCGGCACAAACATTAAAATGATCAGCATCATGATCAGTTCCAGGGAAATAAGGACCACCCCGATGCTCATCCCTGCGTTCAGGGGAATGTTAAGCAATTTGATCGGTTTCCTTTCCAGCGAAGCAAAGGCCATCCGCGCGTTGGCGAGGGTGTTCATCCTGATTCCAAACCAGGCCACACTGTAGGAACCAAGGATACCCACGATCGCCCAGCCCAGGATCATCAATACACCACCGATTCCAAAATTCGGTTCCGAGAGCCATCCATAATAAAATGCCACGGCAGCACCAATGAAAGCAAAAAGGATCATCAGGAACTTTCCCTGCTGGATAAGATAGGTTTTGGCAGTTTCGAAAATTACCTGCGCAACATCCAGCATGGATTTATGAGCACCGATTTTTTTAACTTTGAGAAATTGATATAACCCAAACATGAAACCTGCGATCGTGATTAAAAAACCCCAGTAGAGGATGGATTGATCCCTGATCCCTGCAGGAATTACAAGGTTCGCTTCACTGGCCATCGTTAGAAATGGCAATAGCAAAGCCGTGATAATTGGAATGGCTCTTTTCATATGTACCTATTTAATTTTGTGAACTGTTCACAAAAATAGAAAGAATTTTGAGAAAACATAGAATTTTTGAACATCTTTTGTCGGTTAGGGAAAATTCCCGTAGGTTTGTATCATTGGTAAACCCCCGTTGCTGAACATGGAAAAAATCAGGTTGGATATCATCGGAATGTCTTACAGCCAGTCGCAAAGCGGAGCTTATGCACTCATTCTTGGTGAACGTGACGGGAATCGCCGTTTGCCGATTATCATAGGCGGGTTCGAGGCCCAGTCCATTGCAATTGAACTTGAAAAAATCAGGACACCGCGCCCCCTGACACACGACCTGTTTAAAACATTTGCCGATGCGTACAACATTGAAATATCGGAAGTGGTGATCAGCAAATTCAGCGAAGGGGTCTTTTATGCCAAACTGGTTTGTTCGGATGGCACCAAAATACAGGAGGTTGATTCCCGCACGTCCGATGCGATCGCACTGGCATTGCGCTTTAACTGCCCGGTCTATACATACGAAAGCATCATGTCTGCCGCAGGGATCCTGATGGAAGAGGATGCTGAAATGATCAAGCATGAAGAAACCGTGGCGGAAGAAGGTCCCCCCGAACGGATTTCCTTTACGGATGCCACCCTGGAGGAGCTAAAGGAAATGCTGCAGGGCGCCATCGAAAATGAAGAATATGAACGAGCCTCTCATATCAGGGATGAGATAAACAAGCGAAAATAAATTTATTGAACCTGCCTTATTAACAATTAAAAGAAAACCCTGATGGGAATAAAACTTCGTTTAACCCTTATGAATTTTTTCCAGTTCTTCGTATGGGGAGCCTGGCTCATAACCATTGGAACCTATTGCTTTAATGCGAAAGGTTGGACAGGAGCTCAGTTTGGAGCAATATTTTCAACACTTGCAATTGCTTCAATCTTTATGCCTGCGCTTACCGGAATTATTGCCGACAAATGGATAAATACCGAAAAACTCTATGGAACGCTGCACATTTTATATGGATGCGTGTTGTTCTTTGTACCACAAGTCAATGACCCGGATACCCTGTACTACGTGATATTATTGGCAATGATTTTTTATATGCCAACCATATCGCTTTCTAACTCTATTTCCTATTCAATCTTGAAAAGCAACAATTTTGAAGTTGTGAAGGCATACCCACCCATTCGGGTTTGGGGAACCATCGGCTTCATTATCGCCATGTGGTGCACCAATTTATCTGGCAGTAAGGCCAATGCCAATCAGTTCATTATTGGAGCAGTTGCAGCTATTATTTTGGGTATCTATTCATTTACCTTACCAAAATGTCTCCCGCAGAAATCAATATCTAAAGACGCTTCCATTATTGAACAATTAGGTTTAAATGCGTTTAAACTTTTTTTGAATTACAAAATGGCGTTATTCTTTATTTTCGCCATGTTCCTGGGCGCCGCATTGCAACTAACCAATATGTATGGCGATTCTTTCCTGGATGATTTCAGGAAAGTTCCAGAATACGCCGACTCATTTGTTGTAAAATATTCTACGATTATCATGTCGATTTCCCAGATGTCCGAGACCCTGTTTATTCTCACTATACCTTTCTTCCTGCGGCGCTTTGGGATTAAAAAAGTTATGCTTTTTAGCATGATCGCCTGGGTTCTTCGGTTTGGATTATTCTCATTTGGAAATCCTGCTGGTGGTTTATGGATGATCATTTTGTCCTGTATTGTTTATGGAATGGCTTTCGATTTTTTCAACATCTCTGGTTCCTTATTTGTTGAAAGCACTACCGAT
>CAIVAT010000123.1 GCA_903903985.1 uncultured Bacteroidales bacterium
GTACAACGCGTGAGAAAATAAGCAGGTTTTCAGTGCCGGATACACCGCATAAAAATGATCCCAAGGTAAACATGAAAAGGCCCAGAAAGTAAATGCGCTTGTACCCAAACCGGTCGGCGAGCCATCCGGATGTTGGCAGCATCACGGCCATTGCAAGCATATATGCAGTAAGTACCCATTCAATCTTGTCAATTCCGACGCCAAAGGAGGCCATGATCTTCGGCAGCCCGACATTGACGATGGTTGCATCAAGAACCGCCATAAATGTCCCGATCATCACATTGGCAAGCAGCCACCACCGATAAGAAGGACTTTCCGTATCGAAAGTGGCATTGTATTCCCGGATAAAATCAATCAGGTGCCTGATCCCTGGAAGTCTTCTCATGGCTATTTGAAAATTTTGACGATCACAGACATGCCTGCTGCCAGCTGATATGATCCTGATTCCTTTGATTGACTTACACTATCGATGGAAATTTTCACAGGAATCCGCTGTGTGATCTTTGTAAAGTTTCCGGAGGCATTGTTTGGTGGTATGAGGGAAAACTGGGCTGCAGTGTTGGTTCCGACATTAAGGATGGTTCCAAAAAATTTAATTCCCGGAAAGGCATCGGCAGTAAATATTCCCTTTTTTCCCGGACGGATACCGGAAATTTTTGTTTCCTCAAAAAAAGCCATCACATAGAAGAGAGAATCCTTGGTAATAGTAAACACCGGTTGCCCGGGCTGGGTAACATCTCCCGGAAGCAACCACCGTTTGGCAATTTTGCCTTTTCCGGGTGCATAAATTCTTGTATTCTGCAAAGAGGTTTCAATGGTAGCGATCTGGGCGGTTGCTGTTTTGATTGTGCTTTCGGCCATCTCCACCTGTGATTTGCTTACATCGATCTGAGCTTTTGCCGTTTCAAGTTGCGCATTTGAAGACTCCGATGTCTTTTTCATGTGATCAAACTGCTCCTCCGAAATAACCTTTCCCTCAAACTGGACTGTGGCCCTGTCAAGGTCTTCTTTTGCCCTTGCACAATTGATTTCCTGAACACGCAATCCTTTCTGATCGAGGATATATTTCGCCTGGGCCTGCTGAACAGAAGCAACAGCCTGGTCACGCATGGCCTGGGCCTGCATCTTCTGAGCAACGAGGTCTGAACTGTCGAGTTCCACCAGCAGCATCTGCGATTTCACCGAATCGCCTTCATCAGCATAAATCTTGTTTATCCTGCCCATTATTTTAGCACTCACTGAAACTTTGTCGGCATCAATATAGGCATCATCTGTTGTGTAGTAAGAAGTATACTCACGATACCAGTGCCAACCGTAAATACCGATGCCGATGATTACCAGGAACAATGCAATGTAAGCCCTGATCCGCTTTGATCTTTTTGAATTCTTAGGTTCTCCTGTAGCCATTTTGAAAGATTTTCTGAGTTTCCGATTTGTTATTTTGCTGATTTTTTCATGGAAGAGATAAATAATTCCAGGAACTGTTTGTTTTTTTCATCGATCCTGTCATAATCCACCTTGTGAAGTTCTGAATAATCCCTGAAATTCATCACCACCAGCCGCATTCCGTGAAGGACATCCAAGAATAATGTGGCAGACTTCAATGGGTCTGCAAGATCAAAAACGCCCATCTCAACACCTTTATTTAAGATTGAGAAAATCAACCGGGTTTCCCTCTCCCGGAAGTTTAAAAATGTGGCACTGATATGAGGCCTGATTTTTGCAACATTTGAATACCTGAAAATATTCAGGTTGACGAATTTTTTAAAATGAATGTGCCGCTGTTTTAGAAATTCACTGAGCATCTCTTCCGGAGATTCCAGCTTTGCGATTTTCTTTGAGATGAGCTGAAAAAAAAGTTCCTGTTCCCGTTCGATCACAGCTTTGAAAAGGCTCTCTTTATCCGGGAAATAATAATACAGCGATCCCTTCGACATGCTGAAGCCACCGGCAATTTCCTGCATGGTGGTCCGGTCGAAGCCATAGAGACCAAAACGCCTCTTTGCTTCCCTGAGAATCTCTTCGAGTTTCTCAACATTTTCACCCCGATGTAATACCAGTACCATAGTTTAACTGTTTGACCTTTTTGTTCGAGGGGTCAAAGATACAAAATTAATCAACAGGTGGTCAAATGAATATTTTATTTACACCCTTTGTGAAAATTCTTGCAATTTCAAAAAGATGTATTACCTTTGCAAACGAAAATGCACTTGTGCATTGTTTGTAGAAGAGTTTTGAGGGGACAAAAAGTCCCCTCTTTTATTTATCAAAAAATGGCAGGATTAAGCGGAAAAATCAACAACCTTGTATTGCAATTCCTTGAAGGGACTGATAAATTCCTTGTGGACTTTGTTGTTCAGCCGGGAAATAAATTCTCTGTCTTTATCGATGGTGATCAGGGTGTGACTATCCAGGACTGCCAATCCCTCAGCAGGGAAATTGAAAGTAACGTGGATCGCGAAGTTGAAGATTATGACCTGACCGTCTCTTCAGCCGGACTTGATCATCCGTTAAAACTTGAAAGGCAGTACAGGAAAAATATCGGGCGGGAACTGAATGTCGTCACCGTCGGTGAAAATAAAATTGAAGGAATCCTGGCAGTGGTCACGGAGCAGAGCATTGAACTGATGCACCCGGTAAAAAAACCAAAGAAAGAGAACCAACAACCGAATACCATTCTTCCTTATTCGGAAATTAAAACAGCAAAAATAACCATTAAAATAGGAAAATAATTCGTTGAAAAATGGAACATATTAATTTAGTCGAGACCTTTTCGGAATTCAAGGAATTCAAGAATATCGACAGGGAAACCATGATGCGTATCCTGGAAGATGTTTTCAGGCATATGCTTGCCAAAAGGTATGGTTCAGCTGACAATTTCGACATCATTGTGAACATCGACAAGGGAGACCTTGAAATCTGGAGAAACCGGATGATTGTGGAGGATGGCACGGTGGAGGATGAAAATGCCCAGGTTGCCTTATCTGAAGCCATCAAAAC
>CAIVAT010000124.1 GCA_903903985.1 uncultured Bacteroidales bacterium
ACCTGCATTGCCGCAAACCAGTGTTGGCCTTCCCTGAGGCAGTCCACCACCAGTTATTTCATCCAGTCCCTGAATACCTGTTTGTGCTTTAAAGAGCTTTACCTCAGGATTCTGCATTTTATTATTCTTCATGATTCTTTTTTAATTTACGTCAATTCTGTTTATTAACCCATTGACCTGATTTGAAAATCATACTCACAAAAATCAGTAATCGTGAAATTACAAATTTTCGCAAAACTGGAATAAACATTTTTGTCACTAATCAGTGGTTAAAAAATAAGGGTTATTAACAGGATTCTGCTGATATGAACAGGGTGGTTTTGGGTTAAAATTTTTGTTTTTGAAAATCTCGGACATACTAACAGAATATAATTTTAGAGTTGATAAATAAGCGGTTACGTTCTTTGAAATGATGGGATGACGGGTGTAGATTTGTACAAATTTTCAGCGTGCAAACTCCCGAGCAAATAATCATCGACGGCCAGAAGCAGATCATCGCTTTGCTTCTTGAGGAAAACAAGCAATTGAAATTGAGGATTCAGGCCATGGAGCAACAAGTGGCCCGGTTTACCACCCGAAAGGATAGTCATAATAGCTCGATTCCTCCTTCGAAAGATGAGAATCGGCCAAAACGCACCAATAATTTGCGCGAAAAATCGGATAAAAAAGTTGGCGGTCAGCCTGGTCACGAAGGCAAGACTCTTGAGATGACAAGCCACCCGGATGAGATCATCGATCACCGCAGCAGTTTTTGCCCTAATTGCGGTGGCGATGTAAGCAGGTTGCCGTCGGAAGTTTCTGAAACACGGCAGGTAGTCGACATTCCGGTGATCAAGCAAATTGTCACCGAACATCGGGTTTACCAGTATCGTTGCACCTGCGGTCATGTATTCCAAAGCGATTTTCCTTTGGATGTTCAGTGGAAGGTGAGTTATGGCAAAATGCTGGAAAGTCTTATGGGCTACTTCAGTGTGCGGCAGTACCTTCCTTTTAAACGGTTGCAGGAGTTGATGCAGGATGTGTTTGGCGTTTCGATCAGCGAAGGAGGAATCCATTGTTTGCTGAACCGGCTGGCTGATAAAGGGATTACAGCTTATGAGATGATTCGCCAGGAAGTGCTTGGCAGCAAGGTTATCGGAACCGATGAAACCGGGATGAAAGTTGACGGTGTGAGACACTGGTTCTGGACCTGGCAAACTAAGTTGGCAACCTATATTGCTGCTTCTTCTAACCGGGGTTTCGATACCATTGAAGAACATGTCGCCGAAATCTCCGAAAAGGCCGTGTTGGTGCATGACTGCTGGAGAGCTCATTTTCAGACTCCGGTGGGAAAACACCAGTTGTGTACGGTTCATCTGGTGCGTGAACTCAAATACTTTGAAGAGGTGTATAAATTGGCCTGGCCGGTTAGGTTCCGCATCATGCTGGTCGAAGCCCAACAGTTGAAGAATCGAATGACTCTGGCCGATTATCTTTATCCGGTTCATGGTCGAAGTCTCTTGGAAAAGGAACTTGACTCCCTGCTCTCGGAGGAAATTGATCCAAAATACAAGGACCTTGTAGCTTTCCAAAAACGAATCATTCGTTACAAAGACCATGTCTTTACGTTTCTTTACGATCCTGCTGTCCCATCTCATAACAACGACTCAGAAAAGGCGATCCGAAATGTCAAAGTCAAACAAAAAGTGTCGGGTCAGTTTAAAGCCATCTCTGGCGCCGAGAACTTTGCCATCCTCAGATCCATCATCGACACTGCCATTAAAAACAAGCAGGATGTGCTCAACGCCTTGAATGTAGTCGCTCATTACAATAGGGTCTGATTAGTAACAATTTGCTTAAGACCAAACAGGATGACGCTCGAAGATATACCCATTTCATTTTCCTTTACGCCAGGAGATACCGACTCTCCTTTGATTGCAGAATACCGTGG